>NZ_JBEYBT010000008.1:219021-237271 GCF_040632335.1 Nocardia sp. NPDC019395 | reverse complement strand
GCCCCCTTGGTCTCGTTCTTCACTCCCGGCGCTCAGTCGCTGCGCTCCTTCGCTCTGGTCGCTCCAGAACGAGACGGGCCCCGAACCACCAAGGCTGACCGGCCGCATGCGGAGAAATGGGTGGGGTCGCATGCGGACAGATGGGCGGTAGGGAACAAACGCGCCGGGGGCGGCGGCGAGTTCGGCTGAGGGGGCGCATGCGGACGGGATTGGCGGTAGGGAAATCGAAACGCGCCTGGCGGCGGTGGGGGGTCGGCGATGGCGACGGGGGCGGCTGCCGTGGATGTGCTTTTGTACATTGGCGCCGCCGTTGGCCACGAGGGTGCGATTACAACGGTGCTATCCGAACGATGGTTGTCGTGATTCCGTCGACTACGAACCAGAGCCGGAGGGTGGGTCGGCCGTGGGTGCGGTCACCCGGTTCGTATCGGCTGCGGACGCTGATGTGCTGGCGGGCCAGTACCGGTGCCACGTACTCGATTACGGCCCGGTGCGGGCCGCTCACCAGCTTGGGGTAATCGACGAGGTACTGCTCTACGGCTTGCCAGTAGCAGGCGTTGTTCACGTGGTTGTACTGGTCGATATCCGTTGCGCGGAGCGGGAACGGCAGATCGGTATCGGATTCGGGTGGCGTGGGATCGGTGAGCCAGGGCCGCCACCGCAGCCGTCGCTCGGCGGTGGTCTGGGCGAGATAGGCGAGGCCGGCATCGCTGATCCGGGCGGGCATATTGTTGGATTCGTTGATATTGATCCAGAAGCCCTCGGTCTCGATCAGACCGCCGCGATCGCTGGTCACCCGGACACGCATATTCGCCCAGCGGGTGGACATACTCGAACACCAGCGCAGCAGATGAACATTATCGGGCCACTGCACCGGCCGGATCACATCGATAACGGTGCGACGGATTATCCAGCTGGGGTCGCTCTGCTCGAGGATGGACGCCTGCAGATGCTCCCAGGCGATGTCCTGGAGATAGCGGGCGATGCCATCGAGACGCACGCGGTTGTACGGATCCACGTCGCCGGCCCGCACCGGCCACGCCGAAGCGAACCCCATGCCCTCCTGGGGAAGCGGGGCGAGTGGCTGATCGAGTGACACTTGTGCTCCTCGCGCGGCGGGTCGGGCCGCGGTACTTCTTCCAGATTCCTGTGAAATGACTTTACGGTGCTCTGTTTATTGCGCCGCCTCCGGCGTCGCGGGGTCGGGGCCCTATTAACCCCGCGTCTTCACTCCGGCGCTCGGTCGCTGCGCTCCCTCGCTCTGTCGCTGCAGACGCGGGGCGGGCCCCGACCGCAAAAGTTGACCGACCTGGGACGTGGGGTGACGGGATTTGCTTACGCGGGGCGCTGGAGACGGGGTGGGCGCCGACCGCAAAAGGTTGACCGAGTGGGGAGGTGGGGTGGGTCGGGAAGCGGTGGGCTTCGTTTCTGGCAGCCGGCCGCTGTGCTCCTTCGCGTTGTCGCGGCGGACGTGGGGGCATGCCCCACAGGTGCCTGTCCTATGGACTTCGGTCGGGCGTGCCGGATAGTTTGATGTGGACGGGTGGATTGGTACATATAAACCGATGCGTCTCTATAGGCGACGGTGGAAACAGAGAGAGGTCGGCATATGCGTGCAGCTCAGGTAAGCAAACTGGAGGGGCCGGAAGCGATCGAGATCGTCGACATCCCGGAACCGCAGCCGTTGCCCGGTGGCGTCGTCATCGACGTGCACGCGGCCGGGGTCGCATTCCCGGACGTCCTGATGACCCGCGGTCTGTACCAGATGAAACCCGAGATGCCGTTCGTCGTCGGTGGCGAGATCGCGGGCGTGGTCCGGGAAGCCCCGGCCGGCGCGCATGTGAAACCGGGCGACCGCGTCTGCGCCCTGACCATGCTGGGCAATGCCATGGCCGAGGTGGCGACGGTCCCTGCCGATATGGTTTTCACCCTGCCGGACAATATCTCCTTCGAGGAGGGTGCGGGCATCCTCTTCAATGACCTCACCGTGCATTTCTGCCTGCGTAATCGCGGTCGGCTCATCGAGGGGGAATCGGTCCTCGTGCACGGCGCGGCGGGCGGTATCGGTACCTCCACACTGCGAATGGCGGCGGCGCTCGGTGCCGGCCGGGTTGTCGCGGTCGTGAGTACCGAGGAAAAGGCCGAGGTCGCGCGTGCGCACGGCGCCACCGACGTCGTGCTCACCGAGGGCTGGGCGGCCCGGGTCAAGGAGCTCACCGAGAACCGCGGCGTGGATATCGTTCTCGATCCGGTGGGTGGCGACCGCTTCACCGACAGCATCCGCTCGCTGGCCCGTGGCGGCCGTCTGCTGGTGGTGGGTTTCACCGGCGGTGATATTCCGACGGTCAAAGTGAATCGGCTGCTGCTGAAGAACGTCGAGGTCGTCGGTGCCGGCTGGGGTGAGTGGGTGTTGTCGCACCCGGGCTATCTGGCCGAGCAGTGGGCGGAGGTGGAACCGCTGTTCGCGGCCGGGAAGATCGCGCCGCCGAAGCCGGTGCTGTTCCCGCTGGAGCAGGCCGCGCAGGCTGTGGCATCGCTGGAAAACCGTGCGGCGACAGGCAAGGTCGTGGTCACCCTCCGCTGAGGCGCGGCCGGCGGCGCTCCGCCGAGCGGGGTCGTCGGCGCCTCGATCCACCGGCGACCTGCGCCGCCGTCGGGCACGCTGTTCGGTCGGTATTGTTCACACCATGCGGATCAGGTCGGCGATAGTCCTCGGGTTAACCGCGGCATTTGCTCTGACGGGGTGTGGTTCCGACGCAGGCTCCTCCGAAGAAGCCGAAGGCCCTCGGGGGCCGGCCCCGAAGGTGGCAGCTCTCGGTCCGTTCGTGGGGGAATGCGGGCATGTCACCGATGACGAGGTCCGTGATGTCGGTGGGCTGGGCCAGATCGCCGGGTCGTTCAAGAACGCGGTCGGCTGCAACTGGCAGTCCGGCGGGATGGGCGGCGCGTCGATAACGTTCGCGTCGTATCGGGGTAGCCCGCTGGAACGCGAGAAGGCATGGGTCACCACCCACGGCCGGCCGCCCGAACCGATCACCGTCGGCGGGCGTACCGGGTTCGCAGCGCTGGACCCCCGGGGCCAGATCTGCGATCTGGCGGTACAGCTCGACGATGACTTCTTCGAATGGTCGACCGCGTTCGGCAGCTTCAGCAATAACGGCGGCAACCCGTGCGATCGCAGCCGGGCACTCGCCGAACTGACCATCGAGCGGCTGGAGTGAGGCGATGACATTCCGTGAACGAATCACCGGCGGCCGCCGGATCCGTACCGTCGCCGCATCGGCCGCGGTGCTGCTGGCGGCCGCGTTCGGCGCCGGCTGCGGCAGCAGTGTCGAGGGGACGGCAGTACCCGTCGGCGGCGGCGAAACCGTCGATACCACTCAGATCGACAAACTGCTGCGCGAATGCGACGTGGTCACCGATCAGCAGATCATCGACGCCCTCGGCGGCAACACCTCCATCACCGATTCCTTCTTCGGCGCGGTCTGTATGTGGGATATCGGCGGCGGCTCCGGCATGCTGACCCTGAACTGGTACGAGAACGGTTCACTGCGCAACGAACAGGCCACCAACGACAAACTGGGCTACACCAGCACGAAGACAACCGTTCAAGGCACCATCGCGCTGGAAGTACACCGCCCGAACGACCCTAATTCCTGCGGTATGACAGCCAGCGCCGCCGACTCCGGCGTCATCGGCTGGTGGGTGAACTCCTCGGGCGGCACCGACCCATGCGCCGCCGCGAAGAAACTCCTCGAACTGACCCTGAACATCGCCCGCTGAGGAACCCCACGCCCAGCCGGCCGACCATCGCCGTCAGCCGCGTTCGGTCTCCCTACCGCCAGCCGGTCCGGATGTGCCCCCACTCTGTTCCTGCTGTCGCCCTCGGGCGCGTTCGGTCTCCCTACCGCCGGTCAGTCGGCAGGTGCCCCCACTCTGTTCCTGCCGTCGCCCTCGGCGCGTTTAATCCCCCTACCGCCAGTCCGTCCGCATCCGACCCCTACCCCCGTTTCCCGCATGCGGCGGTCCACCTTGGTGGTTCGGGGCCCGTCTCGTTCTGGAGCGACCAGAGCGAAGGAGCGCAGCGACTGAGCGCCGGGAGTGAAGAACGAGACCAAGGGGGCCCCGAACCCGCGACGCCGCAGGCGGCGCCAAAAAACACGGAACCTTCACGAACGGTCTTGCTCCCCACCTTCGCGAACTGCCCCCCGCTTCCCCCGCGCGAACGCCCCCCGCTTCCCCCTGCGCGGTACAGTTCACCTCACCGCAAAACCCGGCCACCCGGCCCACCCGCGGTGAGCAGTCCATATCACACCCCACCCCTGTTTTGACCCTTCTGACTACGTCCGAGTACAGTGGACGGCTGTGCCCGGAAGGATACGGGCAAGTTCGAGCGCAGACGTAGGCCAGCGAGAGCGGCTGACGATTCCAGCGTGCCTGCAAATCGGGCCCTGACCTGCGCGCGACACGCCCGACCTCGGGACGCGAGAAACGTGGTTGGACGTGCGGGTGAAAGCTCGATGAACAGACCTGACACCGCCAGAACCGATTAAAGGAAAGCCGGTCTATGCCAACCATCAACCAGCTGGTCCGTAAGGGTCGCGCCGACAAGGTCGCCAAGACCAAAACCGCGGCCCTCAAGGGGAGCCCGCAGCGGCGTGGAGTGTGCACCCGCGTGTACACCACCACCCCGAAGAAGCCGAACTCCGCGCTCCGTAAGGTCGCGCGTGTTCGCCTGACCAGCGCGGTCGAGGTTACGGCCTACATCCCCGGTGAAGGTCACAACCTGCAGGAGCACTCGATGGTGCTCGTCCGCGGCGGTCGTGTGAAGGACCTCCCCGGTGTGCGTTACAAGATCATTCGCGGCTCGCTCGACACCCAGGGCGTGAAGAACCGCAAGCAGGCCCGCAGCCGTTACGGCGCCAAGAAGGAGAAGAGCTGATATGCCGCGCAAGGGCCCCGCTCCCAAGCGTCCGCTGATCAACGACCCGGTCTACGGGTCGCCGTTGGTCACGCAGCTGGTCAACAAGATCCTGCTCGACGGCAAGAAGTCGACCGCCGAGCGCATCGTCTACGGCGCGATGGAACAGGCGCGTGAGAAGACGGGTACCGATCCGGTTGTCACCCTCAAGCGCGCGCTGGACAACGTCAAGCCGTCGCTCGAGGTCAAGCCGCGCCGCGTCGGTGGCGCCACCTACCAGGTGCCGGTCGAGGTCCGCCCCGGCCGCGCCAACACGCTGGCCCTGCGCTGGCTGGTGAACTTCTCCCGGGCTCGCCGGGAGAAGACCATGGTCGAGCGGCTTGCCAACGAACTGCTCGATGCCAGCAACGGTCTGGGTGCCTCGGTGAAGCGTCGCGAGGACACCCACAAGATGGCCGAGTCCAACCGGGCCTTCGCGCACTACCGCTGGTGATGTCTGCCCGGCCCAGCGCTACGGGCTCGGGAGGCGTACGGAAGCTCTGCTTCCGGCTTTGACAACAGATGACGACCACACAGGTCGTCGGCGAGAATCCCAACTAGCTACGAGCGGGGAAGATTTCCGTGGCACAGGACGTGCTCACCGACCTGAACAAGGTCCGCAACATCGGCATCATGGCCCACATCGATGCGGGCAAGACGACTACGACCGAACGCATCCTCTTCTACACCGGTGTGAACTACAAGATCGGCGAAACCCATGACGGGGCGTCGACCACCGACTGGATGGAGCAGGAGCAGGAGCGTGGTATCACCATCACCTCCGCGGCGGTGACCTGCTTCTGGAACCAGAACCAGATCAACATCATCGACACCCCCGGCCACGTCGACTTCACCGTCGAGGTGGAGCGCAGCCTGCGCGTGCTCGATGGCGCCGTCGCCGTCTTCGACGGCAAAGAGGGCGTGGAGCCGCAGTCCGAGCAGGTGTGGCGCCAGGCCGACAAGTACGACGTGCCCCGGATCTGCTTCGTCAACAAGATGGACAAGCTCGGTGCGGATTTCTACTTCACCGTGCAGACCATCAAGGATCGCCTCGGCGCCAAGCCGCTGGTCATCCAGCTGCCCATCGGCGCGGAGGACACCTTCGAGGGCATCGTCGACCTGGTCGAGATGAAGGCCAAGGTCTGGACCGGCGAGACCAAGCTGGGCGAGAAGTACGAACTGCAGGACATCCCGGCCGATCTGGTCGAGAAGGCCGAGCAGTACCGGCAGGAACTGCTGGAGACCGTCGCGGAATCCGACGAGGAGCTGCTGGAGAAGTTCTTCGGCGGTGAAGAGCTCACGATCGACGAGATCAAGGGCGCCATCCGCAAGATGACCGTCAACTCCGAGCTCTACCCGGTGCTGTGCGGTTCGGCGTTCAAGAACAAGGGCGTGCAGCCCATGCTCGACGCCGTGGTCGACTACCTGCCCTCGCCGCTGGACGTCGAGTCGGTGCAGGGTCACGCGCCGAACAAAGAGGACGAGGTTCTCACCCGTAAGCCGAGTGCCGACGAGCCGTTCGCCGCGCTGGCGTTCAAGATCGCCGTGCACCCGTTCTTCGGCAAGCTGACCTACGTCCGTGTCTACTCGGGCAAGGTCGACTCCGGCGCCCAGGTCATCAACGCGACCAAGGGCAAGAAGGAGCGGCTGGGCAAGCTGTTCCAGATGCACTCCAACAAGGAGAACCCGGTTCCTTCGGTGAGCGCCGGCCATATCTACGCGGTCATCGGCCTGAAGGACACCACCACGGGCGATACCCTGTGCGATCCGAACAACCAGGTCGTACTGGAGTCCATGACCTTCCCGGACCCGGTCATCGAGGTTTCCATCGAGCCCAAGACCAAGTCCGACCAGGAGAAGCTGGGCACCGCGATCCAGAAGCTCGCCGAAGAGGATCCGACCTTCACGGTGAAGCTGGACGACGAGACCGGCCAGACCGTGATCGGCGGTATGGGCGAGCTGCATCTGGACATCCTGGTGGACCGGATGAAGCGCGAATTCAAGGTCGAGGCGAACGTCGGCAAGCCGCAGGTCGCTTACCGCGAGACCATCACCAAGAAGGTCGAGAAGCTCGAATTCACCCATAAGAAGCAGACGGGTGGTTCGGGTCAGTTCGCGAAGGTCATCATCGCGCTGGAGCCGTTCGTGGGCGAGGACGGTGCCCACTACGAGTTCGAGAACAAGGTCACCGGTGGCCGCGTTCCGCGGGAATACATCCCCTCGGTCGACGCGGGTGCGCAGGACGCCATGCAGTACGGTGTGCTCGCCGGTTACCCGCTGGTCAACCTGAAGGTCAGCCTGCTCGACGGTGCATATCACGACGTCGACTCCTCGGAGATGGCGTTCAAGATCGCCGGCTCGCAGGCACTCAAGGAAGCGGCCCGCAAGGCCGGTCCGGTGATCCTCGAACCGCTGATGGCGGTCGAGGTCACCACGCCCGAGGACTACATGGGCGATGTGATCGGCGACCTGAACTCCCGCCGTGGCCAGATCCAGGCCATGGAGGAACGCAGTGGTGCCCGTGTCGTCAAGGCGCTGGTTCCGCTCTCGGAGATGTTCGGCTACATCGGTGACCTGCGGTCGAAGACCCAGGGCCGGGCCAACTACTCCATGGTGTTCGATTCGTACGCGGAGGTTCCGGCCAACGTGTCGAAGGAGATCATCGCCAAGGCGACCGGCGAGTAAATACCCCTCCGGGGCAGGTGGCTCGCCTGCCCCGGATCTCCCGGGAGTTTGTTCAACCGTTAGTTCCCCGCGTAAGTGGGGAGACCCCCGCACTGCTGCAACTGCAAGCACCAACAAGTCCAGGAGGACCACACAGTGGCGAAGGCGAAGTTCGAGCGGACAAAGCCGCACGTCAACATCGGCACCATCGGTCACGTCGACCACGGCAAGACCACGCTGACCGCAGCGATCACCAAGGTGCTGGCGGAGAAGTTTCCGGATCTGAATGAGAGCTTTGCGTTCGACATGATCGACAAGGCTCCCGAGGAGAAGGCTCGTGGTATCACGATCAACATCTCCCACGTCGAATACCAGACCGAGAAGCGCCACTACGCCCACGTAGACGCCCCCGGTCACGCCGACTACATCAAGAACATGATCACCGGTGCGGCGCAGATGGACGGCGCCATCCTGGTGGTCGCGGCCACCGACGGCCCGATGCCGCAGACCCGTGAGCATGTGCTGCTCGCCCGTCAGGTCGGCGTGCCGTACATCCTGGTCGCGCTGAACAAGTCGGACATGGTCGACGACGAGGAAATCCTCGAACTCGTCGAGATGGAGGTCCGCGAGCTGCTGGCTTCGCAGGAGTTCGACGAGGACGCCCCCGTGGTGCGTGTCTCCGGCCTGAAGGCGCTGGAGGGCGACGAGAAGTGGAGCGAATCCATCGTCGAGCTGATGAACGCGGTCGACGAGTCCATCCCGGACCCGGTGCGTGAGACCGACAAGCCGTTCCTGATGCCGATCGAGGACGTCTTCACCATCACCGGCCGTGGCACCGTTGTCACCGGTCGTGTGGAGCGCGGTGTGGTCAACCTCAACGAAGAGGTCGAGATCGTCGGCATCAAGCCGGAGAAGACCAAGACCACCATCACCGGTATCGAGATGTTCCGCAAGATGCTGGACACCGCTCAGGCCGGCGACAACGCGGGTCTGCTGATCCGTGGTATCAAGCGCGAGGATGTGGAGCGCGGCCAGGTCGTCATCAAGCCGGGCACCACCACCCCGCACACCGAGTTCGAGGGTCAGGCCTACATCCTGTCGAAGGACGAGGGTGGCCGCCACACCCCGTTCTTCAACAACTACCGTCCGCAGTTCTACTTCCGTACGACTGACGTGACGGGCGTTGTGACCCTGCCCGAGGGCACCGAAATGGTTATGCCCGGCGACAACACCGAAATGTCGGTCGTGCTGATCCAGCCGGTCGCCATGGACGAGGGTCTGCGCTTCGCGATCCGCGAGGGTGGCCGCACCGTCGGCGCCGGTCGGGTTACGAAGATCCTGAAGTGATGTCCTGACTCAGGTCACTTCGAACGGCGTCGCCTCCGGGCGGCGCCGTTCGCTGTTTCCGGACCCCCGATGCACCTCGGCACGCGTATGATTCCGGTATGTCCAGGATTACGTTCGATCCGAACCAGCTCGGTGGTAGGCCGTGCATTCGTGGTATGCGTATCCGGGTAACGGATGTACTGGAGCTTCTGGCCGCTGGCGAGACCGAGGACTCGATCCTCGAGGACTACCCGTATCTCGAGCGTGAAGACATCAGAGCCTGCTTGATGTTTGCCGCGGCAGGAGCTGATCATCCTGTGCTCCGAACTGCGTCGTGAATTTTCTGGTCGATGCTCAGTTGCCGCCCGCACTCGCTCGTGCCATCGCAGCCGAAGGGTTCGACGCGGTCCATGTGAGTGATATTTCGATGACCGCGGCATCCGATCGGGAAGTCTGGCAGGAAGCCTTGCGCAGAGATGCGGTCATCGTCACCAAGGACGAAGACTTCATCCAGCTGGGACTGGCCGCCGGTGGCGTCGAAGTTCCGGCGGTTGTTTGGATGAGGATCGGGAATTGCTCTCGCAAGGCTATGCTCGAGGCCTTTCTACCGCTTCTTCCTACTATGGTCGAGATGTTGAATGCGGGTGAGAAGGTCATTGAGATCCGCTGAACTATCGTCCGCAGTTTCGTACGACTGACGTGACGGGCGTTGTGACCCTGCCCGAGGGCACCGAAATGGTTATGCCCGGCGACAACACCGAAATGTCGGTCGTGCTGATCCAGCCGGTCGCCATGGACGAGGGTCTGCGCTTCGCGATCCGCGAGGGTGGCCGCACCGTCGGCGCCGGTCGGGTTACGAAGATCCTGAAGTGATTCGCTGAATCGCTGAGAACGGCGTCGCTCCGGAAGGAGCGGCGCCATTTTCGTTTCTTCCCACGATGGTCGACATATCGAATGCGGGTGAGAACGTCATCGAGGTCCGTTGAAACTTTTGTCGGCAGTTCTACTTCCGGCTCGGCTCAGTCCGCGTCCAGAGTCTTTCGGGCTCTGTCGTACAGCTGCTCGCGGTCGGCTTCGCCGGTGTATCCGCCGTTGATCGCTTTGGTGATCTTTTTGAACTCGGAGTCGTCGGCCGGGTCGTTCAGATTGTTTTCGTTCCAGTACCATTGGGCGATATCGAAAGCGTGTTCCGGCTTCTTCGCCAAATCGGGTTTCTGGGTGAGGGGCAGATCCAGGGCTTTGCCGGCCTCCGCATAGTTGGAGCGGTGTGTCAGCTGTATGGCACCCCGGCCGTGGAAATCTGCACCGCCCTCGTAGTTATCGAAGTAGCCGGGACCTTCGCTGTATTCCTCGAGGGTTTTCAAATCGTCTGTCTCGTGGATGATCTGGGCGAGGAACGCGGCTTGGCGTTTCGGGCTCGTGATCCCGCCCTCGAGCATCGCTTCGTTGATATACGGCAAGTATTCCGCAAGTCTCTTCAGGTCCTTCGGAGTCAGCTCGGATTTCCCGCCGGAGACAATCTCTTTGAGCCGTGTCAGGCTCAATGGCGCCATCTGGCCGCCCCTCTCGTTGTTGCCGCTCGCTACCGCGTTGTACCTCTCTCCTGCCTGTTGCAGAACGGCGGCTATATGGCAAATAAGTGCCGTTTCCATGATGCGAGGCAATTTGCCGGGATGTAGTGAAGAAATTGTCTTCTTCAGACCTTGGACGGTATTCCGTAGGAACTCGGTGAGCGTCGCGTTCTCCTGGGCGGCGTCCGCCACCTTGTCGGCTATTGCCTTGTCCTGAATGCCGAGATCCTTCGCTACCGCCGCGAGCCTGCCCGCGCTCTCGTTGTGCTTGTCCACCGCGAAGGATTCGTTGATCGCGTCATTGATCTTCGCGTCGGCGAGCAGCGCGTTCATATCGGGCATCAGCTCGGGGATGCCGGCGCCGAGCTGGTCGAACATCAGCCGGAATACGGCGTCGGCCAGCGCGATGGTCTGTTGCACGGCGGGCCGGGCATCGGGGAGTTCGGGGAGTTTTCCCGGCCGGCCGGACTTCGGCCGAAGCGAACCCGACTTTACTGCCGCTTCCGCTTCCCTCCTCGAGCTGGGTTTGTCCTCCGGGAATCCCACCCGTGGCATTGTTGCAGGGTGAGCGCGATGCGGATCACCAACGGTGAAAAGCTATATCGATATCTGATGTTTGCTGCCGCAGATTGATGCATCGGCCGCTGCCCGTATGCGAATGCAGCGGCAGTCGGCTGTGTTTCCCATTCCCGTCAGGGCTGGATGTTCTCCAGGTCGTCCAGAAGGCTCGGGTGCTGGGGTTTCCAGCCGAGGGTCTGCTGGGTGTGGGTGCTGGACGAAGGTTGGTCGGTGGCGAAGACGGAGCCGAGCGGGCCGTAGGTCTCCGCTGGTACCGGCTCTACCGGTAGGCCCAGTCGGCGGCCGATGACTTCCGCGATATCGCGTACTTTGTCCCCCTCGTCGGCCACGGCGTGCCAGGTGGTGCCGGGTTTCGCATGCTCGAGGGCGAGCCGGAAGAGGACGGCCGCGTCGAGAGCGTGCACGGCCGGCCAGCGTTGGGTGCCGTCGCCCGGGTAGCCGGACACACCGGTCCGGCGTGCGATACCGGTCAACATACCGGCGAATCCGCCGTCACCCTGGTTGTGCACTGTGCGCGGCAGGCGGACAGCCGTGCTCCGGACGCCGCGCGAGGCCAGCGCCAGGATGGCCGTGACCGCGCGGCTGCGGCCGCCGACCGGCCCGTCGGTGGATACCGGGTCGGCCTCGGTGGAGGGGCGGCCCTCCACGCGGGGAGTGCCCGAGACGGTGACGAGGGGCCGGTCGCTACCGGCGAGTTCTTCGCCGAGGGCCGCGAGGGCGGCGCTTTCCTCGGCGACCGCCGCCGAGAGAGCCTCGGGGCTGCTGAAGTCGTTGCCGAAGGCCAAGTGGACGACCCCATCGGCGCGAGCGACGCCGGTGCGAAGGATGTCCAAATCGGCGAGAGTGCCCCGGAGTGGCTCGGCACCGGCTTTTTCGGCGGCCAGTGCCGAGGTGTCGGAGCGGGTGAGCGCGAGGACGGTGTGGCCGTTGCCGAGGAGTTCGGCGACGACGGTGGATCCGATCAGGCCGGTGCCACCGGTGACGAATATATGCACAGACACTCCTCCGAGTGATGGGACCTTTGTCCCATCACAATAGCAGGGTGACGGGATAAAAGTCCCGTCACTTAGTATGGACCCATGGGTCGGTGGGAACCGGGAGCGCGCGAACGGCTTGTCGTGGCTGCTGTCGACCTGTTCACCGAACAGGGATACGACGCCACCACAGTCGCGCAGATCGCCGAGCGTGCCGGGGTCACCAAGAGCACCTTCTTCCGGTACTTCCCCGATAAGCGCGAACTACTGGTGGCCGGGCAGGAGACGTTGAGCCGGCTGTTGACCGAGGGAATCGCCGAGGCGCCTGATGACGCCGGCCCTCTCGAAGTGGTCGCTGCCGGTCTGGAGCGTGCCTCGACGGCGCTGGGCCCGGAGAGCCGCGAGCTCGCACCCCGTTTGAAGGCGGCCGTCGCTGCCAGCAGCGAACTCAGGGAGCGAGACGCCCTGAAAAGCGTGGGCCTCGCGGCTGCGATGACCGCCGCCCTGGTCGCCCGCGGTGTGCCCGATCCGACCGCGGCTCTCGCGAGTGAGTTCGGCGTCCTCGCCTTCAAACGCGGATACGCCGAATGGTCCGAGGGCGACCGTGACGCCGGGGACGAGCTCGCCGGGTACGTCCTGGCTGCCCTGGACGAGCTGCGCGCGGCGAGCGCATCGCTGGGCTGACCACGTCGGTTGCGTCAGCGTCTCCGCGCGAGCCGGTTGGCCGTACGAGCTCGTACCCGGCCGCGGCGGTGGAAGTCCGTGGCGGGCACCGTCGAAGAGTGAGCTACGCCGGTGCCCGTCTGCCGGAATCAGGATTCGCGGGCCGCCTGGAGCAGGGCGTTGGCGAATTTCACCATCTGGGCCGGTCCGCCGTACCAGGCGGATATTGCCGAGAGGAGTGCGGACCGGGCCTCCCGAGCGGTTCGGGCGACCTCGTCCGCCGACATCTCACCCTTTTCGGCTTTACCCGCCAAGATCTCGAGATCATCGCTCGCGGTGAGCAAACGCATGATGAGGTGGATATCGATATCGGCGCCTTCCTCGCTGCGACTGTGCCGGGATATGGGCTCGGCCGGTGTGGCGGGCCCGGTTCCGGACAGTGCGGGAGCGGGTTCCGCGGCAGCCTGCTCCGGGAGGCCGGGCAGCGGTGCCGTGGAGGCTTCAGCGGCCTCGCGGGCGCGCCGGGAGCGGCGTGTTTCCAGCGGCGGACGTGAATCGTCCGCGCCGGTATGTGTATCCGATGCGGTGCCGGACTCGTCGTCGGGGACCAGTGTCAGCGGCGAACCCGTGCCGCGGCGGGGGAGGTTCGGCGATTCGGATGCCGTCTCGGCGGTGTCTTCCGGTGCCGGGTCGCGTGGCTCGGTGAGCCGCGGAGTCGTGGCGGGTTCCTGTTCGGATTCCAGGATCCGGGAGAGTATTTCGGCGACGGGCGCGCCGGCTTCCTCGTCGGAGATGTCGTTGTGCGCCGGTTCCGGGTCCAGCAGCCGATCGAGTATCGGAGTGCTGTCCGCCGGTGGCGCGAGTCGCGGTGGGGTCGCGGGATCGGCCGACTCCGTACCGGAATCGGTGAGCTCCACCGGACCCACAGCGCGAAATGCGGACGAATCCGGTTCGCGGGAGTCCGAACCGGAGGCATCGTCGGTGCCGGGGGTGTACCGCGACGCGGACCGCGGCAGCCGGCGCGCCGGCAGTTCTGCCGGGGCGCCGGGCTCGGCGTCGTCCGGCCCCAGCGGGGCCCGAGTTACGTCCACCGGATCGGATCCCGTGCCGATATCGGGCAGGTGTGCATCCCGGGCACCGGTGTCCTCGTTCTCGGCGGGTGCGTGCCGCGCCGCGGAACGGGGCAGGCGGCGAGCGGGCAGTGCCGGTGCGGCGGAATCTTCTTCGCCACTCGGTGCGGCGGTATGCGACCGCGATGCGCGGGTGGGCAGGACGGCGGCCGGTTGCTCCGGCGGGGTGGGATCGTCGGGCAGGCCCGGCAGTTCGTACGGATCGGAGACGCCCGCGGCCGGGTCATCCGTTCGTTCGGGGAGATGCTGGTCTTCGAACGGATTGAACTGGTCGGCAGATTCGGCCGGCTCGGCCGGATCCAGTTTCCGGCGGCGGCCACCGCTTTCGAGAGGATGCGGCACCGGCTCCTCGCCGATCGAACTGAGCCAGCTGGGCAGCGAACCGGTATCGGCGGACGGTGAGCCGAACGATTCGGCTTCACTGTGTGACGGCTGGTAGGTGCCGGGATCGCCGGGTGCCGGCAGTGACATTCCCGAGCCGGGTGTTTCGGCCTGCTCCGTTGTCGGCAGTTGGGTGGTCGCGGCGCCGGACAGTTGTGCCGGGCCGCCGGACCGGGGATCGCCGGACGGAACGGTCAGCTCGCCCGAAGACGGCGAATCCGCCTGGTAGGGCGCACCGGGAGCGGGTATCCGCGACGAGGACGACAATGTGGGCGAGGGGGCACCGGGCTGGGAGATGCGCGGCAGTGCCGCGGAATCGGCTTGTCCGGGCGCCTGGTTCGGCCTGGTGGATCGGGTGGGCAGCGCGGTTGTCTCGACCCCGTCGTCGGGCAGGTACGGGGGGTCGTCGGCCGGGGCTGTGGTGAAACGGGGATTCGGTTCGTGATCGGCGGGGTTCATGGCCGGAATCACAGGGTCGTCACCGGTGCCGCTCGAGGTGTTCCAGGCCGCGAACGGATCGAGAGCCGCTGCACCGCCGGTGTTCTGCGGGTTCTGCTGCTGGGTGGACAGTGGTGCGGGGGTCCAGGTGTAACCGCGGTCCGGGACGGACTCGGTCCGGTTCGTGGCGCCGTTCGAACCATCCGCCGAATCGAATCCATTCGATCCGAAGCCGGCGAAGCCCCTCGACTCGGAGTCCCACTGCCCGTGCCCGTACTCCTCCCGGCGGGCGCGGCGTTCGTCTCCGAGGCTGGCGTTTTCGGCATTCATGCGCTCATTCTTACCCACCGGGGTGGGCTTCGTTCTAGTGCGCGAAGCTCCTCGCCGCCCCATGCGGGGCCCAGGGTGATCAGGATTACACCGGTGCCGCGACGCTCGTGTTCGCGCCCGTGCGCCGCCGCTTCCCGGGCGCGACTCGCTGACGTGCTCCGACGGCGAGATGTCCGGGCAACGCGGCGGATCGGATCAGCGCCGGGCAACTCGACCGCGGATTCGTGGTTGTGCCGTACATTTCCCGGCGGTGTCGATGGCGCAATTGCGCCTACCGGGTGGCAGCGAGCCGGGCCGTTCACACTCCGGCGTGAGCGAAGCGGTGGCACATATTCATCCGCCCGCCGGACCTGTCCGGTGGGTTACCGATGCGGCGCGCTGTCAGTGGTGCGGTGCCGCCCGGTGCATACGTCCCGCGACGGCCGGCAGTGCCGCGACCGCGAGGACCACGGTCACGAGCCCGACGACCCACGACGTCCACGCGGCGCCGTTGTACGAGGTGTAGTCCATGACCCAAGGCGCGAGGAACAGCAGCGCGCCGAACAGGCCCATGGCGTAATCCGCGGACCCCATCGCCGGCCGGTACATCTGGGCGAGCCCGGTCAGCGCGATGAGCACCCCGAGAATGATCATCGTCCACACAGCCCGATCATTGGTCGCTACCCAGATCGGCGAGAGGGCGGTGAAGGCTCCGAGTACCACGGCCAGGAAGTCCTGGGTCCGGCTTTCGGTGAACATAATGGCCTCCTGAGGCTGGAAACAGGTCCATAGACAGGGCCTGACCTCGGTATAGCGTCCCGTGGGCGGGTGGTCGATATCGCGATGGACACGATTGCGCGGCGAAACGATGCGAATCGAGGCGCTTCCGCTCGTCGCCCCGCGCAAGTTAGGGTGGGCTACATCATTTTCTATAACCTGTTTCAGGCGCGGCGCGAGCGGGCCGCGGGAGGGAGTTCGGTATGTCCGCGCCGATCGTGATAGCCGGTGCCGGCCTGGCCGGGCTGCGCACCGCCGAGGAATTGCGCCGGGCCGGGTACGCCGGGGAACTGGTAGTACTCGGCGACGAGGCGCACGCGCCCTACGATCGTCCCCCGCTGTCGAAACAGTTCGTGCGGGGAGAAATCGATGCGACCCCACTGCGGCCCGAAGAGTTCTACGGCGAGAAAGAGATCGATCTGCGCCTGAACACCGCCGCTGTCGGCGTGGACACCGCGGCCAGGAAAGTCCGGCTGGCCGACGGTTCGGCCGTGGATTACGAACATCTCGTCATCGCCACCGGGCTGACACCCCGCCGGCTGGCCGGCGCCGAGGAAATCACCGGTGTGCATGTGCTGCGCAGCCACGATGACGCGGTCGCGATCCGCGAGAACGCGCGCACCGCCGAGCGCGCGCTGATCATCGGCGCGGGTTTCATCGGCTGCGAACTCGCCGCCAGCCTGCACGCGGAAGGCCTGTCCGTGGTGCTGGTGGAGCCGCAGCCCGCCCCGCTGGCCGGGGTACTCGGCGCGGAGGTCGGCGAACTGGTCGCCCGTCTGCATCGCGCCGAAGGGATCGATCTGCGCTGCGGTATCGGAGTGGACACCCTGCTGGCCGATCCCGCGGGCCGGGTGCGGGGCGCGCTTCTCGCCGACGGCTCCGAGGTCTCGGCGGAACTGGTGGTCGCCGGTATCGGCTCCCGCCCGGTTACCGACTGGCTGGTGGATTCCGGTATCGAATTGGCCGAGCCCGCGGCCGGTGGCGGCGTGTTCGCCGACGAGGCCGGCCGGACCGGCGTGCCCGGAGTCTGGGCAGTGGGCGATGTGGCGGCCTGGCGGACCCCGACCGGCGAGCATCGGCGGATCGAACACTGGACCAATGCCGGCGAGCAGGCCAAACTGCTGACCTGCGCGTTACTGGGTGTCGAGGCTCCCAGCGTGCCGCAGGTACCGTACTTCTGGAGCGACCAGTTCGACCTCAAAATCCAGGCGCTGGGCACTCCACGCGCGTCGGACGAGATCCGGATCCTCGCCGACGACGGCCGCAAGTTCCTCGCCTACTACATCCGCGAGGGCCGGCTGGCCGGTGTGGTCGGTGCCGGGATGACCGGACAGGTGATGAAGATGCGGGCCAAGATTGCCGCGGCCGCCCCGGTGGAGGAACTGCTGGGCGCGACTCAATAACCTGTTCGGTGTGATCGTCGCGCTCATCGATTCGGGTTTCGGGCTACTGCCCACCGCGGCATGGCTGCGCAAGCTGCGCCCCGATGTGGATCTGCTGCTGCAGTTGGACCCCGACGGCGCACCCTGGGGTCCGAAACCGCAGGACTGGGTCGTCGACCGGGTCGTGGCCGCCGCGCGCTCCGCACGCGATCTGGGCGCGGAGGTCATCGTCCTCCCGTGCAACACCGCCAGCGTGACCGCACTCGAACATGTCCGCGCGGACCTGGGTTCGCAGGTGCCGGTGGTGGGTACCGTGCCCGCGATCAAACCGGCGGCCGCGGTGTGCCGGTCGGTCGCCGTATGGGCGACCGCGGCGACCACCGCCAGTCCCTACCAGGCCGATCTCATCGCCCGTTTCGGCGGCCAGGCGACCGTCACCGGTGTGGCTTGCCACGGCTTGGCCGAGGCGGTCGACCGTGGCGATATGACCGCGGTCCGTGAGTCGGTCGCCGACGCGGCGGCCCGGACCCCCGCCGATATCGAGGGCGTAGTGCTGGGCTGCACGCACTATCCGCTCGTGCTGGATTCGATCGTCGCCGCCTTGCCGGAAGGCGTTCGCTTGTTCGACAGCGCGCAAGCAGTCGCCGCCCAGACCATCCGCCGGATGAACGACCTAGGCGGCCCTGGCAGCGGAAACGGCACAGTCAACGTCTACCTCAGCGGCCGCCCCGGCGAACTCCCCCCCGGCGCCGCCGCCTACGAGCCAGGACGCCTCCTCGGCGCAGACTAACCGTTGTCGAGCACCCCCTGTGTTCGTGCACCCCACCCCACCTCACCTCACCCCGTATCCCCCCCAACCGACGGATCACCCCACCGGGCGGGGCCCGCCCGGTTCTGGAGCGACGGAGCGGGGGAGCGAAGCGGAGGAGCGCAGGAGTGAAGAACCGGGTTAATAGGGCCCCACCCTCGAGCCGCGGAGCGGCTCCAAAATTACAGCCCGCCCCTTCACGGATGGTCTATCCCGCGCTGCTTCACCGCGCTGTTCTATCCCGAGCCCCTTCACGGATGGTCTATCCCGCGCTGCTTCACCGCGCTG
>NZ_JBEYBT010000008.1:0-218924 GCF_040632335.1 Nocardia sp. NPDC019395 | reverse complement strand
AGCCCCTTCACGGATGGTCTATCCCGCGCTGCTTCACCGCGCTGTTCTATCCCGAGCCCCTTCACGGATGGTCTATCCCGCGCTGCTTCACCGCGCCGGTCCATCCCGAGCCCCTCACAGCTGGTCAATCCCGAGCCCCTTCTGGGATGGATTGTCTCCCGCCCCTTCACGGATGGTCTACCTCGAGATCAGGGTCAGCACCCCGACTCGCCCCGCCGACCAGCGCCGCCAAAGACACCCAGAGTGTGAAGACCGCAGGTCCTCCGGCCCGCCCCCGGCGCCGAGCCTCGAGATCTCAGAACTGGATACGCAAGTGGTCGGTGACCGGCCTCGCCTGGCAGCCCAGGATATAACCGCTTTCGATATCCTCCGGATCGAGGATCTCGGAGTTCTCCATCTCGACCTTGCCCTCCAGCACCGTGCAGGCGCAGGATCCGCATTCGCCTTCCTGGCACGAGTACGGCACATCGATACCTTTGTCGAGCATGATGTCGACCAGCGTCTGTTTCCGCGGCCAGCTGAGGTTGTGCGTCTCCCCGTCCAGCTCCACCTCCACCGTGGCCGCGTCCGCGGCTTCCTCGTCGGAGATCTCGGCGGGCGCCGTCGCGGCGAACGGATCGCCCGCCAGCGAGTTGAAGATCTCGGCGTGGGTGCGGTTACGCGGGACCCCGAGCTGGTTGAGGGCGTCGTGCACCCCGTCCATGAACGGCTTCGGCCCGCACATGAAGGCGGCGTGGCCGGTGTAGGGCCGGAGCAGTTCGGCCAGCGCGGCGACCGTCGGCAGGCCCTGCAGCGTCTCCAGCCAGTGCACCACGACGAGCCGCTGCGGGTTCTTCTCCGCGAGTTCACGCAGTTCCGCGGCGAAGATGACGGATTCCGGGTCCCGGTTGGCGTAGAACAGCACGATCCGCCCGGTGCCGCGATCGAGTGCGGATTTGAGAATCGACATCACCGGGGTGATCCCGCTCCCGGCCGCGCACAGCAGCAGATCGTCGTCGAGGTCCTTCGGCGTGAACACGCCGGAGGGCGGTAGTACTTCGAGTTGGTCGCCCGGCTTCACGTTGTCGCAGAGCCAGTTGGAGCCGTAGCCGTCCTGGGTCCGTTTGACCGTGACCTTGGGCAGGTCGTCGGTGAACGGGGAGCTGGCCAGCGAGTAGCAGCGTGCCACCGAACCGGTCCGGTCGCTGGGGATGCGCAGCGTGAGGAACTGGCCGGGCTGGTAGGCGAATTTGTCCCGCGCTTGCTCGGGGACCTCGAAGACCAGCGAGCTCGCGTCGGTGGTTTCCGCGATGACCTGGGCAACCCGCAATACGACGGATCGCGAGCCATGGGGCACTTCGACGGTGGTCATCTCGTCCTCTCGACACCTGGTAGCCGACGGCATCCAGCCTACGGCAAAACTAGAACGTGTTCCAATTTTACCCTATGTCGGCCGCCTGTTGGCGAGTCAGCTGGCCCTCCAATCCGGAGACCAGTACACCGACTCCGAAATCGTAGGAATACTTGCCGCGCAGATCCGGCAGGTGTTCCATTGCGCGGGCCACTCGCTCCGGCATCACGACATCGGGCGGGGTGTCGAGGTTGCGTGGATTCACCCGGCGACGGCCGAACAGGTAGGTGTGGATGGTCGCGTAACCGGCCAGCACATTGCGATCGTCGAAACCCGCTTCGTAGAGGATCTCCATGATCGCCGCGATCAGATCGAGCTGTTTGCCGAGCATCTGCTCGATCAGGATGTCACCCAGGCCGGGATGGCGACGCAAGCGTTCATCGATCTGGGCGAGCAGGCCGACCAGGCGGTCCTGCCACGGCCCCGATTCCGGTGGTGGTTTCCGCACACCGGTGAGCGCCGCCGTAGCGACCAGGTCGAGTAGTTCTCGCTTATCGGCCACGTAGTAGTAGGGCGCCATGGGGGAAACGCCGAGCTCGCGCGAGAGCCGGCGCATGGATAGTTTCTCCACTCCATCGGCGCGTACGACCCGAAGTGCCGCCTCGACGATCTCGGTTTCGGAGAGGGTGCTGCCATTGCCGCCCCCGCCCCCGCTCGTCTGCATCCGCACGACTCCCATTGCCACCTCTACACGCTGGGCGGTACCCGCCCGTTACGTTCTGTTCAGCTGCTTTGCCCCGCAGTCTAGAGGTCGCGTTATGGCGTGAGCGCGCACATTACTGGAAAACTGTTCCATTTTGTCAGTGGATGACGATATGGTGTGACAGCGATCGCATCCGGCGATCGCAGCGCCGGCACTGTGCCACGGCCCACCGGCGGTACTCGACGCGGTGCCGCGCGGCTCGCGCCGTGGCAGCCCCCCGGCCGGCGCAGGCGCCAATCAGTGGAGGTAGCCATGGCGGACAACCGTTCCTTCGGACCGGCCGAAACCGATCACCGCGGACCGATCGGCACAGTCGACAAGCACGCGACCGAGGACGCTCCCGTCGTCGAGGAAACTCTGATCGAAGAGGTGTCCATCGACGGTATGTGCGGCGTCTACTGATCGGGCGGGAGCCAGAGATGCTCGATCTGGAAACTCGCTGGCAGCTGCATCCCCGCGTGGCGCTGCGCCCGGAACCCTTCGGTGCGCTGCTGTATCACTTCGGGACCCGCAAACTGTCCTTTCTGAAGAATCCGCGGATCGTCGAGATCGTGCGCTCCCTGCCCGGGCACACCTCGGCCCGCGCGGCCATCCGGGCCGCCGGAATCGGGGACTCCGCTGCCGATCCGTATGTGAAAGCGCTGGCGAATCTGGCCGATTCGGACATGATTCAGCGGGCGCCGGAGACGGCCGGGCTCACCGAGTCCGCGCCGTTCACCGGTGTCGGCCCGGCCGATCCGGCGGTCCGGCTGGTGGATCGGTTCGAATCCGGGCTGGCGGCCCCGATTTGCCTCACCTGGGAACTCACCTACGCGTGCAACCTCTCGTGCGTGCACTGCCTGTCCTCCTCGGGCCGGCGGGATCCGAACGAGCTCAGCACCGAGCAGTGCAAGGCACTGATCGACGAGTTCCAGAAGATGCAGGTGTTCTACGTGAACATCGGCGGCGGTGAACCCACGGTGCGCCCGGACTTCTGGGAACTCGTGGACTACGCGACCTCCCACCAGGTGGGGGTGAAGTTCTCGACGAACGGTGTGCGCATCACGCCGGAGGTCGCGCAGCGGCTGGCCGCCAGCGACTATGTCGACGTCCAGATCTCGCTGGACGGTGCCGACGCCGAGGTGAACGACGCGGTACGCGGTCCGGGTTCCTACGATACGGCGATCCGGGCGCTGGAGAATCTGGCGAACGCCGGCTTCCGGGATGCGAAATTGTCCGTGGTGGCGACCCGGCACAATATCGATCAACTCGACGAGTTCAAGGAGATCGCCGACCGGTACGGCGCCACCCTGCGGCTCACCCGGCTGCGGCCGTCGGGCCGTGGCGCGGACGTATGGGACGAACTGCATCCGCTGCCGGAACAGCAGCGCACGCTGTACGACTGGCTCGTACGTAACGGCGAGGGTGTGCTGACCGGCGATTCGTTCTTCCACCTCTCCGCCTATGGTGAGGCGCTGCCCGGGCTGAACATGTGCGGGGCGGGCCGGGTGGTCTGCCTGGTCGATCCGCTGGGTGACGTCTACGCCTGCCCGTTCGCGATTCACGATCGGTTCCATGCCGGAAATGTCGTCACCGACGGCGGTTTCGCCACCGTCTGGCGGGATTCGGAGCTGTTCAACGAGTTGCGGGAGCCCACCGACGGCGGTGCGTGCACGAAATGCGCGCATTACGACTCCTGCCGTGGCGGCTGTATGGCGGCGAAGTTTTTCACCGGGCTGCCCGCCGACGGTCCGGACCCGGAATGCGTTCAGGGTTACGGAGAAGCGGCATTGGCGAACACGGGGCGGGTCATCCCGCGTCCGGCGGTGGACCATTCGCGCAAGACGACCTCGCGTAAGTCGCGTTCCAGCGGTCCCATCCCGCTGACGCTGCTGCCCCCGTCGAAGCCGCCGGCGCGTGCGTGTGACGAGAGTCCACTCGTGTGAGAAATGTTGTGTGACACCGCCCCGGACAGCGATAGCCGAATCGTTGCCCGGGGCGGTTCGCCATACCGGCGCAACCGTCCCGGTGGCCTTTCTCATGCTCGTGACCACCGTCGTTCCGGGAATTTCTTCGGAACGAAACACTTTTTCCCGGACTGCTGATGTCTCGTATCGAATCGGCAGTTACCATCCGTGGAATGCGCCATGATCGCCTGCCCGACGGATTCGGGGTGCGGATCGACCCACGGGTACGCGCATACTCGGGGGGACGCATCCTGATCGGTGGCTCACCCGCTCGTTTGCTGCGCCTTGCTCCCGAGGCCGCGCAGATGATCGGCGACGGCTACCTCGAAGTGAACAGTCCGCAATCCGCGATGGTAGCCAGACGGCTACTGGATTCCGGTGTCGCCAATCCGCGGCCGCGGTTGCTGCCGTCGCCGGAGGACGTGACGGTTATCGTGCCGCTGCACAACAACCCCGACGGCTTGGACCGTCTCCTGGCCACGCTGCGCCAGCATACGGTCATCGTGGTCGACGACGGATCCGACGAGCCCGTCCAGGTGGCGGACGAGCACGGCCGCCGCGGCCAGGTGAAGGTGTTGCGCCACGATCAGCAGCGCGGTCCCGCCGCCGCGCGCAATACCGGGCTGCGGGAGGCCTCGACACAGTTCGTCGCGTTCCTGGACTCCGATGTGGTGCCGCGCAGTGGCTGGCTCGAGGTGATGCTGGGACATTTCAGCGATCCGCAGGTGGCGCTGGTCGCCCCGCGGATCGTCGCGCTGGACCCGGAATCCACCACCCTCGCCCGCTACGAGCACACCCGCTCCTCGCTGGACCTCGGCCGCCGCGAATCCGCGGTGCGATCCGGCGGTGTCGTCTCGTACGTGCCGAGCGCGGCGCTGCTGGTGCGACGCGAGGTACTCGAATCCGAGGGCGGATTCGACGAAAGTATGCAGGTCGCCGAGGATGTGGATCTGTGCTGGCGGCTCGAACGGGCGGGCTGGCGGTTGCGCTACGAACCGGCCGCGCATGTGGCGCACGACCATCGGGTTTCGTTCCGCGAGTGGTTCCGCCGCAAACTCTTCTACGGCACCGGCGCCGCGCCGCTGAGTCAACGGCACGCCGGGAAGGTTTCGCCACTGCAGATACCCAAGTGGACGGGGCTGGCCGCGCTGTTCCTGGCGACCCGCACCCGCTGGGGTCTGCTGGCCGCGATGCTGACCCTGCTGGTCCCGCTACGCCGGTTGCGGATCGCCTTCGCGGGCGTGGACAACCCGACCGGAGTCGCGGCGATCTATGTGGCCCGGGGTTTCTTCGCGGGGCTGTGGCGGCTGTCTTCGGCCATGTTCCGCCACTATTGGCCGATAACCCTGGCGGCGATGGTGTTCTCCCGCCGGATCCGGCAGACCGCGCTGACTCTCGCGCTCGCCGAGGGCGCGGTCGACTGGTACACCCATCGGGAGCCCGGAGGTCTGGACCCGCTGCGATATATCGCGTTCCGCCGGATCGACGATATCGGCTACGGCACCGGCCTGTGGCTCGGCGCGTGGCGGGCGGGCAGCCCGGCCGCGTTGAGACCGACCGCCCCGCCCCGGTAACGGGAGCGGGCACCATGGTGGACACGCTGATCATCGGTGGCGGGAGCGCCGGTTCGGTACTCGCCGCACGACTGAGCGAGGACCCCGGACACACCGTTCGTCTCGTGGAAGCCGGCGGCAATCGGTATTCGGCGGCCGATTTCCCGCCCGAACTCTCGGACAGCGCCGCATTGCCCGTGGACGATCAGGCGCCCTGGTTGTGGCGTTATCCCGTGGCGCTCACCCCGGACCGGCCCGGCCGGATCGTGCGCGGTCGCGGTATCGGCGGTTCGGGCTCGGTGAACGGCTGCTACTTCATCCGCGCCGCGGCCCGCGATTTCGCGGCTTGGAGCCGGGAGACGGGTTCCACGGCGTGGGACTTCGAAGCCGTGCTGCCGTATGCCCGCTCGCTGGAGAACGACGCGGACTTCGGCGACTACGCCGGGCACAGCAGAACAGGTCCGGTACCCGTGCGCCGTATCGCCCGGCCCTCCCGATTGGTCGAGGAATTCGCCGCCACCTGCCTGGATCTCGGGTTCGGCGAGGTACCCGACTGGAATGCGATGCCCGGCGGACCGGATACAGGCGTCGGTCCGGTGCCGTGCACGATCGGGCCGCCGGACGCCGCCGGGCGGCATCACCGGATCGGACCCGCGCTCTCCTATCTGCTGCCCGCGCTGTCCCGCCCGAACCTGACCGTGCGGGGTGACACGCTGGTCACGCGGCTGCGGTTCGACGGCACCCGGGTGGTCGGAGCCGACTGTGTGTCCGGTGGGCAGCTCGAGACGATCCGGGCGGATCGGGTGGTGCTGTGCGCGGGCGCGATCGAATCCGCCGCGCTGCTCCTGCGTTCCGGTATCGGTCCCGCCGATCATCTCGCGGCCCTGGGAATACCGCTTGTCACCCCGGCTCCGGTCGGGCAGTGGGTGACCGACCACCCGGAGATCGGGATCGAATACCGGCATCCGGCTCCCGCGGCCGGTGCGGTGCCGCTCGAATACGTGCTGGAGTTCGACGATATCGAGATCCGGCCCTACGCGGTGGCCTTCGCGCCCGGGGTGCACCGGATGGGTGTGACGCTGATGCGGCCGACCAGTTCCGGCCGGCTCCGGCTGGCCGCCCCGGATCCGCTCGTACCGCCGCTGATCGAGGAGGGTTATCTCGCGACGGGCTCCGACCGCGCCCGCCTGCGCGCGGCGGTGGGGCTGGCGGGCAAGATCCTGGACGTGATGTCGGCGCAATGGTCCGGCGGGACCGATGAGGGCGCGATCTCGGACCGGTGGTTGTACGAGCGGCTCGGTACCTCTCAGCATCTGGCGGGGACCTGCCGGATGGGCGGGCCGGACGATCCCCGGGCGGTGGTCGACGAGCACTGCCGCGTCCACGGGGTCGAGGGAGTGTCGGTGGTCGATCTCTCGGTCGTCCCGGTTCCTTTGAGCCGCGGTCCACACGCGACGGTGGTCCTGCTGGCCGAACGGGCTACGGCGGATCTGCGCTGATCGAACAGTGGGAATGCCCGGGCCACAGGCTATTTAGCGATAGCCGTACGCTATTCAAGACATAAAGCGGCTACTGTCTCGCTAACGGGTGGCGGGCCGGTCCACTTGCCCTCGCCGGTGCCCGGCTCCTCCGGCTGGCGCGACCGGTTCCGCTACGGTACTTTCCTCCGGTGCGGTACGCCGGTCGGGTACGCCGTGGCCCGGATCCGATGATCCACTACGGCCCCCGGCGCCCGGTACGAACCGCACGCCCTCGGGTGCGGCCGACTGCTCTCGGCGCACCCCGGCCACCTGCGCTGGGACAACCGGCGTGGTAGGTGAGCTGTATCGGTCGGGGATACAGCTCACCGGGGTGGGTATACGAAATATCAAGTGGCGCCACGCAATATTGCATATCCATTTTCGACACCCCGGCCCGATCTCCCGGGTTATCCCCCTCGGAGCAAGTACTCTGGTCCCTCGGGAGGCCCGTCACGGCAACGTGATACGGCCCCCGGGAATCCGCACCCGGCGCCGAACACCGGGGAAGGTACGGCGCCGGTGCGGAAGGTCCCAGCGAACTCCCCGCGATCGCGGAATTCCGGGTTTCCCCTGGCTACCGCCCACCGAGGCCCGACATGGTGATCCCCCGCACGAATGCTTTCTGCGCCAGGGCATAGACGATCAGCAGCGGTAGCAGGATCAGCATGGACGCGGCCATCAAGACCGGCCACTCCGAGACGTACTGTCCCTGCATCCGTACCAGGCCCAGTGTGACCGTGGAGATGTTCTCGCGTTGGATCATCACCAGTGGCCACAGGAAGTCGTTCCATACATTCACCCAGGTGAGCACCGCCAGCACCATGACCGCCGGTTTGGCATTGGGCAGGAGCACCCGCCAGTAGATCTGCCAGGGGGAACAGCCGTCGAGTACGGCGGCTTCTTCGAGGTCGGCCGGGAGTGTGCGGAAGAACTGCCGCATCAGATAGGTGCCGAACGCGTTGCCGAACAATCCGGGGACGATCAGCGCCCAGGGCGTATCCGTCCAGCCCAGGATGCGGATGAGGACGAACTGCGGAACGACTGTCACGGTGAGCGGGACCATGAGCGTGGCCAGATAGGCCACGAACAGGACATCCCGGCCGGGGAAGCGCAGCCGGGCGAACGCGTATCCGGCCAGCGAGCAGAAGAAAACCTGACCGGCGGTGATACATCCCGCGTACACGAGCGTGTTGAGAAACATCCGGCCGAGAGGCATCAGGTCGAAAACAGCGCCGTAGTTGGACCACTGCGGGTTGCGCGGGATCAGGGTCGGTGTGGTCACCTCGGATTGTTTCTTCAGCGAACCGGCCAGCGCCCACAGGATGGGGAGCAGTGAGCACCATGCCATCGCGATGAGTACAAGATAGAGCGCGGCGGCCCGGAGAATGCCGCGGCTGTTCCATCGAGGGGCCGGCATCATTCCTCCGTGGAGTTTCTGCGGCTGAACCACAGTTGGGCGACGGTCAGCACCAGCAGGGCAACGAAGACCAGCCACGCGATCGCGGCGGCATAGCCGGCGTCACCGAAAGCGAAGGCATTCTGGAAGATCATGATGCCGAAGACGTAGGTCCCGGTCTCCGGTCCACCGTTGCCGCCGGTGAGTACGTAGACCTGGTCGAATGCCTGTACCGAGTTGATGATCGAGATAACGAGGACGAAAGACAGCGCACCCCGGATGAGGGGCACGGTGACGGATACGAATCGTCGTATCGCGCCCGCACCGTCGATCTTCGCCGCGTCGTACAGGTCCTCCGGTACGCCCTGCATCGCGGCGAGCAGTACGACCGTGGCGAACGGGACACTTTTCCAGGTGCTGACGAGGCATAGCGATACCATCGCCCAGCCGGGGTCGACCAACCATGGGACAGGACCGATCCCGACCCAGCCGAGCATCGTATTGAGCGGCCCGTTGTTCGTATCGAATACGAAACGCCAGATCACCGCCATCACCACACTCGATACCGCCAGCGGAAGGAACATGGCGGTCCGGAACAGGCCGATTCCCTTGACTCTCCGGTTCAGGGCCGCGGCGACAACAAGGCTTATCGCGACGGTCGGGATCAGGGTCCCGAGTGTGAAAACGATCGTGTTCCGCAACGCGATGGAGAACAGTGGATCCGTGGTGAGCAGCCGATGGAAGTTATCCAGCCCGGTGAATCTGATAGGGCCGATGAGATCCCACTCCTGGAAGCTCAGATAGAGCGAAAACCCCAAGGGGAAAACCAGGAACACCGCGACCGCCAGCAGATTCGGCGCGATGAACAGTCGCCCCGCCCGAGCCCGCCGTTTCTCCAGGCCCGAGCGGCCCCGTGCAGTAGCGGAATCCGGTGCGGGTGCTTTCTCGATAATGTCCTCGTCGACGGTAGTCATTGATTACGCAGCACCTCATCGGCCTCGGGAGCGAGTCGGTCCTTCAGCGATGCCGCGGGTCTGGCGCCGCGGAGAACGGGGCCGATATACCGGTCCATCAGGGCATCGATCCGCGCCCACGCGGCGGTGACCGGCATAGGCGCGGAGTGTGCCGGTCCTTCGGTGAGGATGTCCAGGTTGCCGATATTCCTGTGTGCCGCATAGAATCCACCGGATTTCGCCGCGGACTTCCAGACCGGGACGAAAAGGCCGGATTCCGCGATAACGGCCTGGCCGATGGGTCCGGCCGCAAACTTCAGGAACTCCCACGCCTGCTCTTTCCTGGTACTGGCGGCGGATATGGCGAGACCGGTTGTGCCGATATTCGATCGAGCGCCGGCGCTTCCCGATCTCGCCGGTAATGCGGTGACATCGAAATCCAGGTCGTCGGCATCGGAGAAGGTCCGGTACCGCCAATGCCCGCCCATGGCCAGTGCGGCTTTACCCTGCGCGAAGACATCCATGGCCGAGATCGACTGCTGATCCGCCGGACTCGGCGCCACGCCGTACTTGTTGGCCAGGTCGGCGTAGAACTGGACACCCTCGACGAAGGCATCGTCGGCGAAGGCCGAACGACCCGGGACGGTTCGCGGGCGTGCCCATTCCGCGCCGTTGTTGACGGCGAACAACCCGGCCGAATAGTACGGCACCCAGGTGTCGACGAACCCCCACTGAACAACCCTGCCCGACCGGTCGCGACGGGTGAGATCACGGCTGATATCGAGGAATTCGCCGAAACTCCAGGCGTCGCCCCAACGGCCGGGGGCGGACACTCCGGCCGCGTCGAACAACTTTCTGTTGTAGAAGAGGAAATTGCCCGACCACTGTTCCGGAAGTGCGTATTGCCCGCCTTTGAACGCGAAGGTGTCGTACAGTGCGGCGACGCTGCCGGCCTTCAGTTCGGCCGCGAAACCCGGATCGCTGTCGAGCATGCTGTTCAGATCCAGCAGGATGCCTCGGTCGGCGAGACCGGCAAAGGTCTGTTCCCACGCCATCAACACATCGGGGCATTTACCGCCCGCGCAGAAGGTCAGCATCTGCTGTATCGGATCGGGGCCGGACAATATGGTGCGGACCCTGATATCCGGGTATCTGCGGGAGAATTCGTCGATCACGCGCCGGCGTCCGTCGGCCTCGTCGGGATTGGCCTGGAAGAAGAAGGTCAGCGCGTCGTCGTCGTTACCGCAGCCGACCGCCGCCGACGCCGCCAGCGACGCGCCGATGCCGCAGGTCGCGCGCAGAAACCCGCGGCGTCCCATACACGTTGCATGCTCATCCACGCCGCATTCACCTCGTCCCCGTGCCGAGCCCGCGCGCACAGAATCGTCCGGTCCGGATCCGCGAATCTGTACCGGACGTTCGGGCTCGCCCGCTCCGCCGACCGCAGGTCACGACCGTTCCGGTACCCGCCGATTGTCCAACGCCGCGGCGCGGATAGATCCCAGCGACTCACCCGGGATGCCGCGCGGTTCAGATGAGCTGTTTTTGCTTCTTGATGCGGCGGCGGACGTCGGCCATGAGGGCGTGGCTGCCGCCGTGGCGGAGGAAGCGGGGGATGAAGCGATTGACGAAACCGACGAAGAGGAAGAGGTTTTCGAAGCGGCGCTGATCGGCATCGGACCATGCGACCTGCATCTGGTCGCGGAAATAGGGGCCGAGGAAACCGATGGTGAGGAATCGGAGCAGGCCGCGGAACGGGATGCGCAGGTACCAGTGGATCATCCGCAGGTTCAGTAGGTCGTCGAGGTAGGAGCGGACGTAGTCGTCGAGGACGGCCTGTTCGCAGGCCTTGTTCCAGTATTCGTCGAATTCCGCGCGGGTGGCCGGCCACATCTCCTCGGTGACCTGCAGAGTCGTGCCCAGCGACGAGGACGACCGGTAGAACGCTTCGTTCTGTTCGGGGCTCATCCGGCCGGCGAGCAGCTGGTAGGTGTCTTCGAAACCGATGTAGAGGCAGGCCGCGACCCACAGCTGCAGGTTCCGGTCGAAGGCGTTGTATTCGACGGGGGCGCCCGGTTCGGAGCGGACCTGGCGGTGGGCTCCGTTCACCGCTTCCCGGAAGGCCTTCTTCTCCTCGTCGTTGCCGAGGATGGCCACGGCCAGGTACTGGGTGGTGGTGCGGGCACGTTTCCACGGGCGCTTCATCAGCGAGCCCGATTCCACTTTGCTTTCGGCGACACCGTATCCGACGCCCGGGTGTGCCATCTGCATGATGACGTTGGCCGCGGCGCCGGCGAACTGCCAGAAGTCGAGGGCGTCGGTGAGTCGCAGGGGGCGTTTGGTGAAGGGGCGGTGGGTGGTGCTGATCCGGATACGCGTCTGCTCGGTGGTGAGCGGTTGCCCTCCGGCCGGTCGCGAGCCGCGCGAACCATCGGTTTGCCAGGAGTGTGCAGCGGCGGTCATGAGTGTCCTTCCCCAGGGATCCGGTGTGGTCTAAGTTACTCTAAATTCTTCCAACAGTCACTGGGTATAACGGAACTGCCGCTAACTTACGCACCCGGATCTGGATGGGTTGAATCCCTAGAACAGGTGTCCAGGTGCTGTCGTCGAGTACTGATCTTCGTGAAAACCTTCCGTAAATACGTGAATCGTGCGTAACATAGCGCTCCGATCCGACCGTCTCAGACGTTCCCCGCGGGGGAGGGCGCGCGGTGGTCGGCCAAGGAAGGAGCGCAGCAGCATGCTCAAGCAGCTGGATCGACTGTTCAGCTATGAGATGAAGGTGTCCGAATTCGTCGGCACCCTCATCATTCTCGGCATTCCGTACGGGCTCATCGGAATCGTCTGGACGCTCACCCACACCTCGCATCTGCGGGAGATGCGGGGTCTGGACGTGATCATCTCGTTCCTCGGTTCGATCGTGTGCTGGCCCGTGCTCACCTTCTCGAATGTGTATATGACCTGATGATGGCTCTGGTATGGCTCATCGACATCGTGGTGATCGGCCTCGAGATCCTCGGTGGGCGGACGAAAGTGAACCCGATCCTGCGCTTCGGGCTCTGGCTCGCCCTGCTGTGTGTGCTCGCCGCCGGTATCGCGGTCGTCGGCGCCGGGCTGGTGCTGCTCCAGCGGTACCTCAGCGGTGATCTCGATACGACCGGACTGGAATTGCCATGGTGAGCACCGGAAAGACCGAACCGGAAGACCGTACCGACCTCGAACAGGCGCTCGACGACCTCAAAGGACTCTGGCAGCGCCACCCCCAGCGTTCTCTGGAAACCCTCGGCCGGCAGGTGACCCTGGGCCGGGAGGCCGTGGTCGAAACGGTGAAATCCATCGCCGCGCGCCGTTTCCCGTTCGCGGAATTCGCCAAACAGTGCGCGTTCATGGCGAACGTATCTGCCGCGCCGACCATATTCGTCGCCATGCCGATCGCGGTCGTGGTGTCGATCCAGATCGGTGCGCTGGTCAATCAGGTCGGCGCCACCACATTCATCGGTGCGGTCGCCGGGCTGGGGATCATCCGGCAGGGTGCCCCGCTGGTGACCTCGCTGATGATCGCGGGCGCGGTCGGATCGGCCATCTGTGCCGACCTCGGATCCCGGACCATCCGCGAGGAGATCGACGCGATGATGGTGATGGGGGTCGATCCCGTTCGGAGACTTGTCGCGCCGCGACTGGTGGCGGCCGTGCTGGTGAGCATGCTGCTGTGCGGATTCATCGTATTCGTCGGATTCGCGACGGCCTATATGTTCAACGTCTACGCGCAGTCGGGCACGCCGGGTTCGTTCATCGGCTCGTTCGCGTCGTTCGCGGTCGCCAACGATATGGCGGTGGCGCTGGTCAAATCGGCGATCTTCGGCGTCCTGACGGCGATCATCGCCTGCGATATCGGCCTGCACGCCAAGGGCGGACCGGGCGGGGTGGCGAACGCGGTGAACTCGGCGGTCGTTTCCTCGGCGCTGATGTTGTTCGCCACCAACATCATCATCACGCAGGTGTACAACACCGTGTTCCCGACGAAGGTGATCTGAGGTGGGCACTTCGTACACCCCGCCGGCGCTCAAACCCGTCCGGATGGTCGCCTCGGCGGCGGCGGTACCGGTGGATATCAATCGCCGGATGGGTCACCAGGGCATCATCTTCGTCCAGGCACTGGCGGCGATACCGTTCGTGTTCAGGCACTATCGCAAAGAAGTGCTACGACTGACCGCCGACGTCGGCTGGGGCAACGGCTCGCTGGTCGTGGGCGGCGGCACCGTCGGTGTGGTGCTCATCCTGTGCGGCTTCGGCGGAATCACCGTGGGGATGGAGGCTTTCAGCGCGCTCAATCTGCTCACCATGGGCCCGCTCACCGGTGCGATCTCCGGTTTCGCGACCACCCGGGAGTTAGCGCCGATTCTTGCGACCCTGGCGTTCGCGATCCAGGCTGGCTGCCGATTCACCGCGCAACTGGGGTCCATGCGGATCGCCGAGGAGATCGACGCGCTGGAATCCATCGCGATCCGGCCACTGCCGTATCTGGTGACCACCCGGATGATCGCGGCAACCCTCACCATCATCCCGCTCTACAGCGTGGGGCTGGCGGTGGCGTACCTGGCGACCAAACTCTCGGTGCTGCTGCTGGGCGGCACCTCCGCGGGAACCTACGACCACTACTTCTTCCAGTTCCTGCTCGGCCCGGACCTGTTCTTCTCCCTGCTGAAGGTCGTGGTGTTCGTACTGCTGGCCACGTTCATCCAGTGCTACTACGGCTTTTTCGCGGCGGGCGGCCCGGAAGGTGTCGGGGTGGCGGCCGGGCAGGCGATCAAGATGGTGATCGTGGTCATGGTGTTCGCGAATCTGTTCTTGACACTGGCGATCTGGGGAATCGACCCCGGATTCCGGATTTCGGGGTGAGGCGCCGATGATCATCGATCACAGCGGCCGGGGGCCGCGACCGTGGCATATGACCGTCTCGGGCCTGGTGATGCTGACCGTTCTGGCGGTGCTGCTCGGTCTGCTCGGACTGCGCTACACGGGGCGGTTCGAGGATGCCGTCCAGGTGCGGGCGGTGCTCACCAGTACCGGTGACGGATTGCCGGAGCGTGCCGATGTGAAATTCCGGGGGATGGTCGTCGGTGCGGTATCCGCCGTGGACGTGGTGGCTGCCGGGAAACGGCAGCAGATCCGGATCGATCTGGATTCCCGTATCGCACCCGCTATTCCGGACAATGTCACCGCGCGGGTCGTGCCGAACAACCTCTTCGGTGTCACCGGGATCGAGCTCGTGGACAACGGTGCCGCCCCGGGGCGGCTGGCCGCGGGTGCTGAGATCGCCGAGGACACCAGCGCGGGCACCGTCCAGTTGCAGACCACGCTGACTGTGCTGCGCGATGTGCTGAACAAAATCCAGCCGGAGAAACTGGGCAGGGTACTGGCCACGTTCTCCGAGGCGCTCGATCCGGGGGCGCGGGCGCCGGGATCGACGATCGAACGATTGGACACCTGGGTCACCGAGGTGCGGCGTATCGAGGGTGTGGGGGATCTGCTCGGTGATCTGGGCCGGGCGACCACGGCACTGAGTCAATCGGCTCCGGAGCTGGTGGGAGTGTTATCGGAATCGGTGACGACCGCGCGTACTCTCACCGAACGTCGCGAGAACCTGATCACGATGCTCGCCAATGCCAGTGGTGCGGTGGATTCGGTGAACAGCCTGTTCGCCCGGAGCCCGGACGCGGCCAAGGAATTGGTGCCCGGCGTCGACAGCCTGTTCGGAGCCCTCGCACAGGACCCGGAGGCGATTCCGACCGCTGTCGCGAATCTCAACGCCGCGCTCGGGAAGCTGTCCGGGGCGTTCGGCTGGGGCGCGCAGCGGCAGATGCGCTGGAGCCTGGATGTGTCGTTCACGCCGTTCCAGCAGTACACGGCGAAGGACTGCCCTCGCTACGGTGAGATGGCCGGGCCGCGCTGCGGTGGTGCCTCGGTTCCGGAGACCGCTCCGCCGCAGCAGTATCCACCGAACCTGCTGCCCGGCTGGCTCGACGGTGCGGGTCCGAAACCGCAACTGCCGGTTCCGGCGACGCCCGCGCCGGGCCCCGCGCTCCCGCAGATCCCGGGGCTGCCGGCATTGCCCGGTCTGCCCGCGATTCCGGGTATCACCGTGCCGCTGTTCCCGGGCGCCGTACCGGCCCCCGCGGGACAACCGGCACCCCCGGGGCAAGCGGCTCCCGCGGCAGCCCCGGCCGGTAAGCCGATCGGCCGGTTGCGCGGGCATGCCGCCGTCGCCGCCCTGCTCGGCCGGGCACCCACCACATCCGAATTGCTCCTGCTCACACCGGTTCTGGCGGGTGGCACGGTCGACGTCTACTCCGAGGGGGCCGCCTGATGCGCTTGGCGCGGACAATTACCGGTTTCAGTATTTTCGCCGTGATCGCGATAGTGCTGACCTTCACCATCTGGTCCACGTTGCAGCGTTCGGTACCGGGCGAGTCCGAGACCTACTCGGCCACGTTCACCGACGTGATGGGGGTGCGGGTCGGTGACGATGTGCGGATGGCCGGGGTGCGGGTGGGCCGGGTCGATTCGATCGAGTTCGAACCGGATTACAAGGCCCGGCTGGTACTGCGGATCGAGGAACGGCAGCGGCTCACCGACACCACGAAAGCGCTGGTGCGATACCAGAACCTGATCGGGCAGCGATATATCGCGCTGCTACCGGGCGAGGTGAGAGGTGCGGAGGTCGCGCCGGGTTCGCATATCCCGGTGGAGCGCACCGAGCCCTCGTTCGACGTCTCGGCGCTGCTGTCCGGATTCGAACCGCTGTTCAACGTGCTCCAGCCCGACCAGGTCAATTCGCTGTCGGACACCCTGATCCAGGCATTACAGGGGGACGGGGTCTCGTTGAGCGCGCTCATCACCCAGGCGGCGGAACTGGCGAACACCTTCGGACAGCGCGACGAGATCCTGGGGGCGGTGATCACCAACCTGAGCAGCGTGATCGCCGGGCTGGCCAATCGCAGCCACGAGCTGGAAACCCTGATAACCCAAACCAGAGGTCTGATGGACGCGCTGTACGCCGAGGGCGAGACCCTGAAGAGTTCGGTGGATACGGTGGCCCGCTCCACCGATTCGCTGACCAACCTGATCACGACGGTCAAACCCGATATCGTGCTGGCGCAGAACGAGGCGACCACCGCGGTGGAACTGCTGCTGCTCAACGGCGCCGCGCTCGATCAGGCGGCAACCGAACTGCCGACGGTGCTCAACGGCCTGGCCCGGTTCACCGGCTACGGCGCATACGGCAACGCCTACATCTGCAACCTGGACGTCTCGTTGTGGGGTGTTCTGCTGCCGCCCGGATTGTTCTCCCAGATCGGCGGGAATTCGCAGTCGGAGGTGTGCCGCTGATGGCGAAACTACGAGTGCCTTTCGCGAAGAACCGCTTCCTGTGGCAGGGACTGCTCGCCGCGGCGGCGGTAGCGCTGCTGCTCGTCGGGTCCAGCGTGGTGTCGCAGCTGCGGCTCGGCGATAAAACCGTGACCGCGGAATTCGCGCAGGCCGCGGGTATGCGCCCGGGCGCGACGGTGGACGTATCCGGTATCGAGGTCGGCGAGGTGCGCGCGGTGCGGCTGGCCGGAGACAAGGTCGAGGTCGTGATGAAGATCAGCCGGGATATCCGGCTGGCTACCGACGCGCGCGCCGCGATCAAGATGTCGACCATCCTCGGGCGGTTGCATATCGAGCTGGTGCCCGGTGCGGGCGACGAATCGGCGGATAATCGGATACCGCTGGCCAATACCGCGGTGCCGTACAACCTGGCGAAAGTCATCCAGGATCCGAAGTACCAATCGTCGTTCGAGCGGATCGAACGGATCGACCCGGGCAAGCTGCGCGAGGCGCTGGATGTTTTCGCGCGGCAGATGGGTGATTCGCCGCAACTGGCGGTGACCGCGCTCGATTCGATCGGCTCATTGGCCGCGGTGATCAATTCCCGGCGCGACGAGGTCGACACGCTGCTGCAGAGTATGGATCAGGTATCGCAGCTTGTCGCCGACAACCAGAACAGTGTGCTCACGCTGCTCACCCGCGGTGAGGCGATCGGCAACGCGGTGGCCATGCGCCAGGACATGCTGCGCCGGCTGCTGGACAATGTGGCCGCGCTGTCGGGGCTGCTGCGGGATATGGGGCTGGAGAACAACGGCCAGCTCGGCCCGCTGATCCAGAACCTCGACACCATGACACAGGGCCTGGAGAAGAACCGGGACAACCTGGACCGGCTGTACGAGATCATGCCGGTCACCCTGCGGCAGTTCAACAATGTGATCGGCAACGGGCCCTACGCCGACGTGTGGGCGCCCTGGTTCCTACCGGACAACTGGCTGTGCTTCGCACAGGCCGTTCAGGGGTGTGGCAAATGAACCTGCGCAGGATCACCCGGGTACTCGCGGCCGGTATCGCCGGGCTGTGCGCGGCGGGCTGCTCGGTACTGCCCGACAGTATCGCCGGACTGCCCGACCAGTACCTGGGAGAAAATATCCGGATCAGCGCCGATTTCGAGAATGTGGCCGGGCTGTACGCCGGGAACGAGGTCGCGGTGCTCGGGGTGCCGGTAGGGCGGGTGGAGACGGTGACTCCCCGCGGCAGTTATGTCGAGGTCACCATGAACCTCGACCGTGATGTCGAGGTTCCCGCGGACGCGATGGCGGCGCTGATCTCGCCACAGCTGATCACCAACCGGCACGTCGAACTCGCGCCCGCCTACAGCGGCGAAGGGCCGAAGTTGACCGACGGTGCGCATATCCCGCTGGAACGCACCAGGGTGCCGGTGGAGCTGGACCGGATTCTGGAGAACTTCGACCAGCTCGGGGCTGCGCTGAAGGGGGATAACGAGGTGGGCCCGCTGGCGAGCCGGGTACTGTTTCCGCTACTCGAGGGAAACGGCGACCGGTTGCGGGAAACTCTCGACGATCTGTCCGCGGCGTTCGAGGTGAGTTTCGCCAACAAGGACCAGATCGCCAACACGATCATCAAGCTGAACGAGATCACTCAGGTGGTCGCGCAGAACGATCAGACGGTGCGGGATTTCAGTGCTCGTCTGACGGAATTGGTGCAGCTGATGGGGGAACAGTCGCCGGGGCTGCACGCGGTACTGGTCCAGTTGAACGATTTTGTCGCCAACACCTCGACGCTGGTGGGGGAGAACCGGGATCAGCTGGCCGGCGCGCTGCAGCGGTTTGTCGATATCACCGGTCAGATGCGAACCAATGCAAGAGGTCTCACCGAATTGGTGGATGTCGGGCCGTTGTTCTTCGAGAATCTGGCCAACGGGGTGAGTTATGAGCACCAGGCTTTCCGGGTGCACGGGCTGCTGGACAAGGCGGTGCTGGACAATGAGGTGCTGTCTACCTTTTGTGAGCGGATTCAGTTGCGGGCGGACGGGTGTCGCACGGGGCGGGTTCAGGATTTCGGGCCGGATTTCGGGATCACCGCCGCGCTGCTGGGGATGACGCGATGAGGTGGATTCGGTTGCTCCGTCGGGGGCGGGGGGAAGCTGGAGTGGTGAAAACGGCGTTGACCGTTCGTGAAGGGGCGGGCTGTAATTTTGGAGCCGCTCCGCGGCTCGAGGGTGGGGCCCTATTAACCCGGTTCTTCACTCCCGGCGCTCAGTCGCTGCGCTCCTTCGCTCTGGTCGCTCCAGAACCGGGCGGGCCCCACCCGCAAAAGTTGACCGGACTGGGGAAGTGGTGGGGGTGGGCATCGAAGCTGAGGTTGAGGTTCGCAGGTTGGGCGTTGAGGAACTTTGGTATGTCGCTGCGGGAGCGGGGTGGGCGGCGACTGGCCGTTGTGGTGGCGGTGGTGGTACTCGCGGTGTCGGGGTGTGGGGCGATCACTGTGCAGGATGTGCCGATGCCCGAGCCGGGGATCGGGGGGCCGGGGTATACCGTGCGGGTTCGTTTCGAGGATGCGCTCAATCTGCCTGACCGTGCGCACGTGAAAATCGGTGGTACGGATATCGGGGTGGTGACCGATATATCTGCCACCGATTTCGTGGCCGATGTGAATCTGCTTATCCGCGAGGATATCCGGTTGCCTCGCGGGACCACCGCCGAATTGCGGCAGGGCACGCCGCTCGGCGATATGTTCATCGCTATGACCCTCCCCCGGGAGGATCCGAATGCGGTGATGCTCGGTGAGGGCGATGTCATCGATACCGACCACACCGGTGCGGGCGCCTCGGTGGAGGAGCTCATGGTGTCGGTATCGCTGTTGCTCAACGGGGGCGGGTTGAATCAGGCGGCGCGGATAACGGCGGAAATGGATTCGATGTTCGCCGGGCGCGCACCGCAATTGGCGCATCTGATCAGCGAGATGACCCAGGTGCTCGGTGCGTTGAACGCGCGGACGGCCGATATCGACAGTGTGCTGCACGGGGTGAATACGCTCACCGGTGAACTGGCGGCTCGTAAACAGGAATTGGGGCAGGCGGCGGACGCGTTTCCCGATCTGCTCTCCCTGGTGGCGGAGAACAACCGGGATATCACCGGCCTGATCCAGAAGATCTCGGTGACCATGTCCGCGCTGGGTGATTTCACTGATACGACCAGTCCGCAATTCATCAGCCTGTTCGACAGTATCCGCCGGCTCATGGGCGGTTTTACGGCGATGGGCGATAACTTGCGGCAGACCCTCGACGGCTTGCATGCCCTGTATCCCTCGCTGGAACAGTCGTTCGAGGGGCCGACGCTGGCGGTCGCGGCACGGGTTTCCTACCTGAGCATCGGTGCGCTGACCGACCCCAGCCGGAGCCGGCTGCCCGACGGAACCGATGTGCCGGCGTTCATCGGCAGTCTCGCGCAGGTATTACAGAAGATCCAGGGCCGGTTGACCAGTCCGCCACAGCCCGTCCCGGCACCGCAGGGAGGACCGCGATGAATATTCCCCTGTGGAACTGGCTGGTCCGGCATCGGATCGGCGTCGCGAATATCGGGCTCGTGATGGTGTTGATCGTGGGCTGCGGCTATCTGGGCGCGGAAGTGCTGCGGATCAATCTGCTACCCGACAGCACCTACCGGGTGACTGTGGAACTGACCGGATCCGGCGGACTGCTCGCCGATAACGATGTGAACTTCCGCGGGACCCGGGTGGGACGGGTCGCCGATGTCCGGGTGTCCGATACCGGTATCGAGGCGGTCGCCGAAATCGATTCGGGGGTAAAGATTCCGGTCGGCGGCACGGTGGTGGTCGGACGGCTGTCCGCGGTGGGTGAGCAATACCTGGATTTCCGCCCGGACGCGGATACGGGCCCATATCTGGGCGACGGTGACCGGGTCGATGCCGGACGTACCCGGATCCCGGTCACGGTGCAATCGCTGCTGTCGAATATGAGCGCCATGATCAGTGGCCTCAATCCGGATCGGCTCACGGTGATCGTCGACGAACTGGACAAGGCGCTGGCCGGGGGGCCGGGCCGGCTGCGCAATATGGTCTCCGGGATCAGCCGGGCGATGGCCGGATTGGAAGATCTGTTACCGCAGACCCGGCAACTCATCGAGAACCTGACCGTTATCGCCGAGACCACGCAGTACGCCCAGCCCGACCTCGGTACCCTCACCAGCTCGGGGAGCGCGTTGTTCCAGCAGCTGACCGCGGCAGACGAAGAAGTTCGTCAACTATTGGATCTGGCACCGGGGCAACTGGCCACGCTCGGCGGGTTCGTTTCCGAGACCCAGGACCCGATCACCGATCTGGTCACCAATTTCGTGGCCATCACCCGTGCGGCGAAACTGCGCCAACCCGCGATAGCGGCGCTGTTCCCGGCGCTGAGGTCCAGTACCGCGGCGCTGAACGTGCCGGTGCACGACGGGATGTTCCACACCCTGGTGGATATCTGGCCGCGGCCCACCTGCGAATACGACACCATTCCGCTGGTTCCGACCGAACCGGTGACCGACACCCGGGTGCGCTTGTACAACTACTGCGTCACGGACGACCCGGCGCTGCAGGTGCGTGGTTCGGCCAACGCACCCCGGCCGAATGTGCCCGACAATACTGCCGGACCGCCGCCCGGAGTCAGCGGTAACGAACTGTCCCGCCCCGTTCCGGGTCGTTAGGAGAAGAAGCGAGAATGACCGACAAGGCAGCCGAGACCGGTTCGGGCGATACCGAAGACACCGCGAAACAAGTGGCCGGCGGGACAGCTCCCGACGCCGCGGAGGCGACCAACGGCGAAATATCACGGGATACCGCGGAATCGGCTGAATCCGGCCCTGAAACGGATTCGGCGGTGGCCGAGGAAGCCGCACAGGACGAAAAGCCCGGTTCGGCGGAGCCTGGAGCGGATTCGGCCGAGCGGCCCCGATCGGACTCGGGTAGCCCCGAGGCCGTCCTGCTCGAGAAGAGTATCGATGGACCCGGTACCGGAGCGGATGGGTCGCGGTCGGGCAGTCGGCGCCCTCGTGTGTTACTCACGGCTCTCGCGGTGGCGGTGGTCGCGTTGATCGGGGCCGTCGGTGTCGCGGGGTATCTGTTCGTGCAGGAGCGGGACAAGGCCGAAATGCTGGCCGCGCACGACGAGGTCCGGCAGGCGGCCTGCCGGTACGCGCCCGTTCTGGCCAATTACGACGCGAAGAATCTGGACCCCTATTTCTCGGCGGTTCTGGCCGGAGCCACCGGCGACTGGAAGAAGGAATTCGAGACCACCACCACCGAACTGCGTGAGGCGCTCGCGGCCGGCCAGGTCGTCTCGACCGCCGGCGATATCCAGTGCGCGGTGAAATCCGCCGATACGACCTCGGCGGAGGTGGTGGTGGTGATCGGGCAGACCATCAGCAGCCTGGGTACCCAGGGAAAGCCCGCGCCGGGGCAGCTGGCCATGGTGATGCGGATGCAGAAGACCGACGGGCGCTGGCTGGTCGATCAGATGACCTCGCCGATGGCCACACCTATGCCGTGAACCGGTACGGCCGCCGCCGCGGGGTTCAGTTACCGGCGGGGTGGCCGTACAAGACGGTCTGCATGAGCAGCGTCACCCGCTGCCGGGACGCGATCGGGACCGTGCCGAAGGACCGACCCAGGTCGACGACCAGGGCGAACGCGGAATGGACCAGGAACCGGGCCTGCGGACCGGATAGTTCGGGCCGGACCTGGCGCACCAGCCGCGCCCATTCGTCCACGCTGAGCCGCTGCACATTGCGCAGCGCCGCGCGTTCCTCCGGGGGGACGTGCTGGAACTCGGTGTAGTACACGAAGGTCAGTTCCCGTTCGGCGAAGGAACCGGCGACATACTGTTCGACCAGCGAATCCAGTGCCTCACGCGGACCGCCGGCGGCCGCGACCGCCGGGCCGATGGCGCTGGACACCCGTTCGGCCGCGCGACGGAAGGCGGCGGTCAGCAGATCACTTTTCCCGCGATAGAAGCGGTACACCGCGGAGGCCGCTGAGAGTCCCGCCGCGGTGGCGATATCCTCCACGCTCACATTGGGGTAACCGCGGGCATGGAACAGTTCCACACCCTTGCGGAGCAGTAGTTCGTGTTTGAACGATTCCGGTATCTCCACCTGCGGTGTGGGCTCGATATCTCCCGGGGCCGGAAGGGCGGTGTCGGCGAGGGCGAAACAAGTCGAAACCAGGAGGGTGACAAGGGCTTTCGTGGGCAGCGCCGCATGGTGGTCGGCGATGCTGGTGATAACGGACAGCAGCGAGATCGCGAGGACCTTGCGATCGGAATTGCTCAGGTCCGGGCTGTACGCGGCGAGCCGGCCCTCCAGTGCGTCCAGCACAACCGTCTGCTGTTCGGCGCGGATTTCCCGGTCCGCCGGCTCCAGGTAACGGCCCTCCCAGCGCACCAGAGTGACACTGGCCCGATTGGCGACGGTGACCGCACTCAGCGATTCGAGCACCTGCTGGAACTGCTGCCGAGGAGGTAGCCCGGCGGCCTCGTCCGGCAGTCGCACCGATTCCGCCATCGCCTGGCCCACGCGCAGCGATTCCTCCTGGAACAACGCGTACTTACTGGGGTAATGCCGGTACAGCGCGGCCGAGCTGATGCCGAGCCCGCCGGCGATATCCTCCATGCTCACGCTGTGGTAGCCGAGCGAACCGAACGCGTTGGCCGCCGCTGCCGCGATCTGGGCCCGCCGGTTCTTGGGCCGGCGCCGGACGGGCCGGGACACCGCGGCGTTCTCGTTCTTCCCGGCGGCGTCGTTACCCGGCTCATCGCGCCCGTTCGCGCGCACCGGCGGCGCGGACGACCGGACCCGGCGATTGTCGACGCTCATCCCGTAATCCTAACGTCGGCTAACCAGCGACAACGCCGCGCACCCCGCTCAGCGGTCGATTCGGGCCGCGAGTGGACAACCGCGGCTCTGTTGCCGGAGGTGCGGCAGCGAACGCGTTCGGTCGCCGTCGGCTGCGAGGTCCTCATCCATGGGGAGGGCTTAATGTGTTCACGAAATGTTTTCCCCTGGTCAGGATTACGGTCGTAACGGCGGAGGCGGTGTTCGATGTGGACGACTGGGAGCGGGCGGGGCTGCGTTCGGCCAATTACGGAATGCGCAACCAACTCGATTCGATGCTGGACATCCTGAGTGAGCAACAACAACGGATGACCGAGATCCGTGCCGATCTCGCCGAGGCGCGGTTCGGGGCCAGCTCCGCGGACGGCGCGGTCGAGCTCACCGTCGATTCCACCGGAATGCTGCTGGACCTGCAGTTCGCTTCCGCGGCGCAGGGACGATCCCTCGACCAGTTGCGGCTCCGCGTCCTGGAGGCCTACGCCGCGGCGGTACACGACGCCCGGGAACAGGCCGACGCGCTCATCGGTCCGCTCGCCGAAGCCGCCGGGATATCCCCTGACCTGCCCGATCTGCTGCCCGGCGCTTCGCCGCTACGCGACCGGGCAGATGCGGAAACGGGACTCTGAGCCCAGGCAACCACAATACGCAACGGCTATGACCGACTCTCTGTACTTCGACTCCACACAAGCGATGGCGTTGGTGGCCGAGCTCGACGCCCTCGCCGAAAGTACTCGGCAGGATCTCGCGGAGTTGCGTGGCGTGCTCCAGGCGGAGGGCGCCTGCTGGGGTGACGACGAACCCGGCCGGATGATCGGCGAAGTCTATGAGCCGGAAGCTGAACGCGGGTTGGCCGGTTACCGGAACCTGGCTGACAACATCGCGGGACTCGGTCGTGGAATAACCGGTGCCGCAGCAGCTTTCGAGGATGCGGATCGTTCGGGCGGTCGTGTGATCACGGCGCGGACGCCCGGGGTTGCCGAACACTACGCACCTCCCGGACAGCCGGTGTCCCACGGAGCGGGCTCGGAGCCGGCCGCGGTGATCCCGGCGCAAGGTGATCGGTCGGGCGGAATCCGGCAGCCCGTTTCCGCCGGCCGGCCGGCGGACGGCAGCATGGCCCGCCGCCCCGGGACCTGGTCCGACCGGGAACCAGGAACACCCGCACTCCCCGATTCCGCTCCATCGACGTCCGGGCCGTCAGCCGAGCCCGGGCCGACACCGGGCGATCCGACCGGCGATACGGCGAACCCGGCTCACGGCACGGTGCCGGGTTCCGGCCCGCCCGGTGGTCCGCAGATGCCGATGCAACAGGCCGTTACGCCCGTGCAGAACTCCGGACGACCCTCGGCGCCCAGTGCGCCCAGTGCGCCCAGTGCGCCCAGTGCGCCCAGTGCCGGGGGTGCCGGTGGTGCCGCCGCGGCCCGTCCCGAGGCCGGTGCCCCACGCGAGGCCGGCGCCCCACGCGGGCCGGCCGGGGCACAATCGCCGCCGTGGGCACGTATCGCCGACCGGCCACCGGCCGGTGGCACCCCGTGGGCGCCGCCGGCCGTGGGAGCGCAACCGCCGTCGCGTACCGATCGCCCGCCGCGGCCGGGCTCCGGCCTGTCGCCGCGGCGACGAGACCGGGAAGAAGGTGCGAAGAAGCGTGTCACCGGGGTTGCCGGAGAGATCGATACGGCCGCTGTGGCGGCCGTGCGAGCGCTCGCGGCTCGGCACGGTTTGATCGCCGGCGGTTTCGAGAGGTACCCGGCCGCACCGGAAACCGTGCGGCAGCTGGTAGCAGCCGTCGACGATATTCTGGGTAGACACTCCTTCCTCCAGCTCACGGGTATCGAGATCACCGAGCTGGGCGCCGGCTCGGTGACCCGGCCCGCCTGGGAACGGATCGGTGCGGACGCGCCCGCCGCGGCCTGGATCCTGCTGGACAGCGGCGCCGTGGCCGAGCCGGTGGAACCCTCGGCCGGTGTCCACGGCGGTTTCTACGCGATGGTGGTCGCCGACCTGGGCCGGATCGTCGCGACCACGGCCGGGCCCGGGCTCGCCCGGCGTGCACAGCGGGCTCTCATCGACGAATACCGGCGGATCACCGGGCCCTGGGGCGCCGAGGTCACATTGGCGGCGGTGGTGGCCGGTTATCGGGGCTGGCGAGATCAACTGGGCGGGGCCGGTGAGCCCTTCGCTCCGGAGGACGCGCTGGTGCGTGCCTTCACCGAGGTCGAGGTGCACGGCGATACCGCGTGCGGTCCGGCCCGGGTGTTGCACCGGCTGCTGGTGGAGAGCGCGGAACAGCGTTCGCGAGATCGATGAGCTCCTACGACACCTCGGTGTTTCCGCTGTGGTTGCAGCATATGGTGCTCGGCCCGATGCCGAACGGAGCTCCGGAGGCGATCCGGCGCTGCGCGGATGCCTGGGCGGATTCGGCGCGCCGGCTCGAACGTACGCTGACGCGACTGGAGGAATTGCGGCACAAGGCGGCCGCCGGCCATTTCGAGGGGGCGGGCGGCACCGGTATCCGGGCTCAGCTGGACCAGCAGATCACTGATGTGCGCTCTCAGATCGAGTTCCATCGCCAGGTCGCGAAGGTGCTCTACGAAGCTGCCAACCAGATCGAGCTCGCGCAATACCTCGTTTACGGAACGGCCGTGGCCCTGCTCATCCAGCTGGCGGTGGATGTGGCCATGGCCAATGCGCCCAAGGCCGTCTACGACCGTATGCAGGCCAAGATCGCGATGCAGTTGAGCGTGCGTGAACTGATCCAGAACCTCTGGCAGTTGCTGCGCATGTTCGCGGTCGGGCAGTCGCGGCTGTCGGTCGCGGCGCGCAGTACGGTCCTCGGGGCCGCGATGAACGGTGTGGTGCATATAGGTGCCCAGTACAAACAGGTCGCCGACGGCAATAAAAAGGACGTCGACTGGCGGGCGGCCGGGATCGCGACGGCCGCGGGTGCGGCAGGTGGGCTGGCGGGTGCCGAAGCCGCGCGGGTGGTCGGTGGGCAGGTGGGCGCCCGAGTCGGGCAGGCGGTTGCTCCCGCAGTCATCCGGGGCGCTGCTCCCGCGGCGGTGCAATCCGGGGTGACCGCACAGGTCGCGCGTGTGGTCGTCACGGGCGCGGCGGCGGGTATCCCCGCCGGACTCGCGGGCGGCCTGCTGGCCTGGCAGCTCAGTGGTGGCCCGCTGCGCGAAAGCGATCTGGCCACCATGGTGATGACCGGGTTCGGCGGTGGCCTGGTCGGTGCCGCGGGTGGATCGTTGCGGATGATCAGGTCGATGCGGACCGGTACTTCCGGTATCACCGGCGTGGAACCGGTCCGGCGTATATCGGCTCCTCGGGCCGATCGGCCGCTGTCCGGGCGTGGTGTGCCGGCGGGTGAACGGCAACTGGTCAGCGCCCGGACCGAACCGGCAGCCGGAACCGGTCGCGACGTCGGCGGCCCCGATGGTGGTGGCCGTTGGCGTCGGCCCGAGGTCGGAGAGTTGCAGAGAATGGCCGACGCCGAGCATCTGCGTCTCCTGCGCGGTGGCTCCGAAGCGCCCGGCTCGGCCTCGGCCGGTGGCAGCGGACCGGTGCCGGGGCGGCCGCATCCGGACGGATCGCCGTCGCGGGTGATCGGCCATGACGGTTTGTCACGACCGGTCCACGGCGGGGAGCAAACCTCCGCTCGGGCTGTCACTGCGGACGCTGCCGCGGCCCCGGGGCGGTCCAACAGCATTGCAGGACCGGAACGCGTTGCCGGGGAAATGAATACGCCGCGCGCCGACAGCGCAAATCCATGGCTTCGGGGTGCGGTGGGTGACCCGCCCGCCGGCGGCGTCGGGACTCCCCACGAGTCCGTGCCCACCCACCAGGACGGACAATCGGTGACGGCCGGAAACGGGGAAAGTCCCACGGCGACCGGGTTGTCCGGAAGCGAGCCCGGCCGGGCCCCGGCCGGTGACCACCATGGAATCCCGGATACCGCCGCAACGACATCCCCCGGCACCGATTCCGCACCGGTGCAATCCAGCGGCGAAACCCCGCCCGCACAGGGCGAAGTCCCGCCCGCACATACGGGTTCATCCGGCGAACCCCCCGCTGGCCAGGATCCGTTGTTCCAGTCCTCGATCGATATGGGCGACGGCCTGCGAAATTGTGTGCCGGAGGTCGTCGGCGAGATGGCGGTACGCAATCCGGGCGCCGGAATCGATGCGGCGCGGCTGGGCCAGGCGGGTATGGAGGGTTATTCCAGCCGGGACTACTCCGCCGCGATGAACGGGCGTTGGCATCGCGGCGGCTTCGCCTCGCCCGAGGCTCTGCTGGCCTATTTGAACCGCAACGGTGGCAGTGTCGCCGGGGCCGTGCAGTTCCGGGACGCCGGCGCGCACGCCTTCATGGGGAACAAGAGCGCCGGCGAACCGTTATGGGTCCAGGAACGAGTCGGCAACCTTGTCCGCCGGATCAACGAGGACGGGGTGTGGCAGTGGACGGTGGACAGCGACGGCAACCCCGGCAGTAAGCAGTTCCGTGCCGATCCTGCTGCATTGGGACAGTGGTTACGTGAGATGTCGCAGTACTCGGAGGGGACCTTCGCCATCGTCTACGACGCCCAGGGGCGTGCTGAACTGCCGCTGACCGGACCGGCGCCGGAGCCGGCCGCGGGTGATGCCCCGCAACGCGAGATCGGCTATCGGACGCTGGACGGTGCGGTACTCGACCGGCCGGCCGGGCCGGCGCCGCCGGATGCCACCGAACGCGCCGCATTCGAAGCCGAGTTCTATCGGGACCTGGGTCGTTTCGGGATCGATTTCGACGGGACCGCAACGCCGGTGCGGCCGGCCACCGAGCAGACTCCGATCCGTAGCGGACGAGGGCTCACGCCCACCGGTGACCGAAGTGCCGATGCCGGTGGGGTGGGAACAGCTGCCGCCAATCCGGCAAACGGGGAGGTCGCGGATCCGATATCGGTCAACCGGGAACCGGAAGCCCCCGTACTCTCCTCGGACACATACGGGGTCCCTCACGCCGCGGAGCGCACCCCCGGTCCGGCCGCGTCCGTTCCGGCGCCCCCGGTCGCGCGGGCCGATGCGACGGAGGCGCCCACCGAAGGGAGCGAATTCGTCCTGCCGCGGCCCGATATCGCACCGGATACGGTGCCCGGGCGTATTCCCGACCCTGCCCGCGACGGCACCCTCGATCCCTCCGGCACCACGGAGGATTACCGGACTCCGCCGGGCGATCGGGTAGTTCTTCCCGGCGCCGCGGACGAGTCCACCGGCAACGCTGTCCCCCCGGTGCCACGGTTGCCCGCCGACCCGCCGCGGGAGCTGCCCGCGGTAGCGCCGGTCCGGAATCCGTTGCCTCCCGGGGTATCGGATGAATACGAGCAGACGGGTCCCGAGGCACCGCCGGCCGATCCGCTTCCCGCACCCCGGCTCTCCGAGACACCGATTCCGCACCTGCCGGCGACCCCGCCCTCCCCGGAGCCGGACGGCTCGATGCCATCGCGCGACGGCACTCCGCCGGAACCTCCCGGAGCGCCGCAGAACCCCATGGCACCAAAAGTTTTCGATCCCGACAGCCTCGACTATCTACCCGAACACGACCTACCCGATCCGGGACCTCCACCTGCCCGTGAACTTGCGGTGCGCGCGGAGCCGCCGCCGATTCCCGGTATGCGAGCGCCGGAGGCAACGTCGAACCCGGACCGGCAGCACCCCGCCCGAGCATCGGACGTGCACGAACCGGATACGCGGACCGACGAATCGACGGTGACCCACTCCGGCGATCCCGCGGCGCCGCGCGCGGCCGCGGTCGAGGACCGGGACCAGCCGAGTACGCCGTGGGCCGATCGATCCCGCGATATCGCGGCGGATCCGGACACGGTTACCGAGCAACCGGAAGCCCGACCGCGGGCGAAGACATGGATTCCTCTCCGCTACGAGGACGCGCCCGCCGGCGCCATGGCCCCCCATTCCGAGGACGCGCAGCGTGCGGCGCTGGATATGCCCGTAACGCCGGCCGACCGCCGCATGACGGCCGAATTGCCCGGTTACCCGGTGTCCCGGGGGGTTCCCCGTGGCGCCGTGGTATCCCACCACGACGACGAAGATCCGGCCGCGACTTCGGGGAAGCCGCTACCGGAACCGGACGCCGAGACAGACGGCCGCCGGGAGGCCGTGCCCGAGAGCGAGGAAACCGCACCGCCGGTTTCCGAGGACGAGATCGTGATTGTCGTGGTTCCCGCCGAGACCACGGACGTCTCGGTGAGCGGGTTGTTGCGCAACAATCGGGTCTACCGGGCCATCTTCGTGTCCAACCTGATCACCAGGGCAGGGGACGGGATGATGGAGTCCGCACTGCCGTTCATAGTGCTGACCACCAGCGGTTCGGTCACGCTGGCCGGCTGGGCGGCGGTGGCCCTCAAACTTCCCGGGCTCTTTTTCAAGATTCCGGCCGCGTATGCGGCCGACTTCTTCGATCCGCGCCGGACGATCAAGATCGGGCAAAGGATCGGGTTGGGGGCCACGCTCATCGGAGCCGTCCTGGCCGGAATCGGCGGCACCGGTGCGGGTATAGGACTGATCATTGTGGCGGGCGTCGAAGGGGTCGCCTCCACCTTCTACGTCGCCGCGACGGAGCGGTTCGCGATGAAGGAAGGGATCAGAGCCGACCAGCGGGCCGCATCGCATCGGCTGATCGAATCGGAGAAATATATCGCCGAACTCGGTAGGCCTTTGGGGCTGGCCATGGCGGGCGTTTCCTTTGTGTTGCCGTACCTGGCGAATGCGGCGTCGTTTGTGCTGAACCTGGAGGTATGGCGCCGATGGGGGGACAAGGTCGAGATGACGCCGCGGAAACAGGATGAAAAGTTGCGCGGCCGCCTCGCCGACCTGTTACGCGGCTTTCCGATCCTGTGGCGTGACCCATTGATGCGTTGGCGGACTGCGACCGTGATGGTCACCAACGCCGCGTTCCAGATGTTCAACATGCGGAACCTTGTCGTGCTCACCGAAAACGGATACGGAGAGCTGGGAATAGGCATGGTCTTGGGGGGTACGGCTCTGGGTGGAATTGTGGGGGGCCTGCAGATATCCAGTCGGTTGGTGCACGCCCCGCTCCGTCGATCTCTTCCGTACAGCTTGGTGGCCTCTACCGGTGTCGCGGTTGCCATGGCCGCGAGCGGCGACCCCTTCCTACTGGCGGCGGGAACCTTCGGGGTTTCTGTTATCGGGGTCGCGACGAACATAAGCTTCCGGGATTACGTGGGCCAGACTGTGCCCGATGAGATCAACCAACGGGTCCTCGGCACCCAGGGCACGGTGACCATGGCGATCGCAACATTCAGCGGCGCGATCAGTGCATCCATCATCACCGCCACTGATGTCGCGACCGCCGGCTGGGTGAGTGCGGGCGCGGTCGGTCTCGTGGCCGCGGGAACAATCGCCCGCCAGGTGGCTCACTCGGTCAAGCGTGGTCTCCGTCGGATTTTCCGGAGGAACCGGGCCGAATCGGACGCCGAGCTTGCCGAGCCGGACCCGGAGACGATCGCTGTGGATCCCGCAGAGTCGTCTCCGGGCGAGGCACGGCAGGAGTCGGATGAGGCCCGGCTCCCCGACAACGATTCGCAGCAGCCGTCCGCTCCGGACGCCCCGCCGCGCCCGTCGCCGTGGAGCCGGGAAACCGGCGATACGGGGTCCGATCGGGGACGCCCCCCGGAAAGCGAGTGAGCCGGATCCGCCCGGGCACCGAGCGTGACAGCGGCGGACCGGCCGCGGAGTCGAGCATCGGCCTTCGACAGTCCACCGAAACGTGTCCACTGATCGGGAACAGACCCCTGGTCACCCCCGCTTCCGCGCCACTATCGGGCACAGTCACACAACTCCGTTGGAACATGGAGGTTCCGATGCCGGCTCATGCATCGAACGGGCAAACCCAGCAAGGTACGGACGAATACCGGCAGATCGAAGCCGCCGCGGCCCCGGCCCGGTTCGCGCGCGGCTGGCACTGCCTCGGCCTGGCGAAGTCCTTCCGGGACGGCCGACCGCACGAAGTGAAGGCCTTCGGCACCACGCTGGTGGTGTTCGAGTCCGAAACCGATCGCACACTCAATGTGCTCGACGGGTACTGCCGTCACCTGGGCGGCAACCTGGCCATGGGGACGGTCAAGGGCGATTCCATCGCCTGCCCGTTCCACGACTGGCGCTGGGGCGGTAACGGTAAATGCACCGGTATCCCGTACGCGCGTCGCGTACCGCCGCTGGCCCGGACCCGGGCCTGGCCGACGCTGGAGCGTAACGGTCAGCTTTTCGTCTGGAACGATCCGCAGGGCAGTAAACCCACCGACGAGGTGACCATTCCGCAGATCGAGGGCTACGGCTCCGCGGAGTGGACCGACTGGACGTGGAATTCCCTGCTGGTCGAGGGATCGCACTGCCGCGAGATCGTGGACAACGTGGTCGATATGGCCCACTTCTTCTACGTCCACTATTCCTTCCCGCGCTATTTCAAGAATGTTTTCGAAGGTCATACGGCGACCCAGTACATGCGGTCCACCCCGCGCGGCGATATCAATGTCGGGAGCAATTACGACGATCCGAATTCCACTCTCCGTTCGGACGCCTCGTATTTCGGCCCCTCCTACATGATCGATTGGCTGTGGAGCGAGGCACAGGGCATGACAATCGAAACCGTGCTGATCAACTGCCACTATCCGGTCACGGCGAATTCGTTCGTCCTGCAGTACGGCGCGATGGTGAAGAAACCGCAGGGGATGTCCGACGCGGACGCCGACGCGATGGCCGCGCAGTTCGCCCGCGGTGTCGAGGTGGGTTTCGAACAGGACGTCGAGATCTGGAAGAACAAGGCGCCCATCGACAATCCGCTGCTCTCCGAGGAGGACGGGCCGGTCTACCAGCTACGCCGCTGGTACCAGCAGTTCTACGTCGACGTCGAGGACATCACGGACGATATGACGAAACGGTTCGAGTTCGAGATCGATACCGAACGCGCTGTCACCAGTTGGGAAGCCGAAGTCGCCGACAATATCGCCCGCGGCGCGGTCCTCGACACCACTGCCTGAACACCCGAACCCCATTTCTCCTCGCGCCGGATCACCGCGTGCGCACCTCACGAAGGACCTCAACGATGACCAGAGTGCTCGATAATCTCGCGGCGATCGCCGACCAACTGCGGGAACAGGGCCCGGAGGCCGAACGTCTCGGCCGGCTACCGGATTCGACCGCGGAACTGCTGAAAAACGCGGGGCCCATCCGGCTGCTGCAGCCGAAGAAGTACGGCGGGTACGCCGCGCATCCGCGTGAATTCGCCGAATCGGTGATGGCCGCGGCCGCGCTGGACCCGGCGACGGGATGGATCTGCGGGATCGTCGGTGTCCATCCCTGGCAGCTCGCCTTCGCCGATCCGAAGGTGCAGGAGGAGGTCTGGGGTGGCGACCACGACACCTGGATGGCCTCGCCGTACGCGCCGACCGGTATCGCCCGGCCGGTGGACGGCGGCTATATCTTCAACGGCCGCTGGCAGTTCAGCTCCGGTACCGACCATTGCGACTGGATCTTCCTCGGCGCCATGCTCGGCGACGCGCAGGGCGGTATCGCCGACCCGCCCGCGATGCTGCATATGATCCTGCCGCGCGCCGACTACGAGATCGTCGAGGATTCGTGGAATGTCGTGGGGTTGAAGGGGACCGGATCCAAGGACATCATCGTCCGGGACGCTTTCGTTCCCGGCTACCGGGTGATGAACGGCGATCAGGTGATCGACGGCACCGCGCAGCGCGAATCGGGGGTCACCGAGACGCTGTACAAGATGCCGTGGTCGACCATGTTCCCGCTGGGTATCACCGCCGCGGTGATCGGGATCGCCGAGGGCGCGCTCGCCGCGCACCTGGACTACCAGCGTGATCGGGTGGGCGCGCAGGGCACGGCGGTCAGGGACGATCCGTATGTGCTGTTCGCGATCAGCGAGGCCGCCGCGGATATCAATGCCGCGCGCCAGGAACTGCTGGCCAATGTCGACCGGATCTGGGACATCGTCGACTCCGGCGGCGAGGCGGATTTCGCCGAACGGGCGGCCGTGCGGCGTACCCAGGTGCGGGCGGCCTGGCGGGCGGTGATGGCCGTGGACCAGATCTTCGCTCGTTCGGGCGGTAACGCCTTGCGGATGGACAAACCCCTGCAGCGGTTCTGGCGGGACGCCCATGCGGGCCTCAACCACGCAATCCACGTTCCGAGCACGGTGTATCACGCTTCGGCGCTGAGCTCGATGGGATTCGATCCGGCCGAGCAACTGCGCTCGATGATCTGACGTACTGCGACCAGAAACGACGAAGGACGCTGAGAAGTGACTGATATCAAGAGCCTCGGCTATGTGCAGATCCAAACGACCGATATAGCGCGGTGGCGGCAGTTCGCCTTCGGCGTACTCGGTTTCGCCGAGGGATCGGGACCGGACGAGGACTCGCTCTACCTGCGGATGGACGAGCGGGCCGGGCGGATCGTGGTATCTCCCGGAGATACGGACGAAGTGGTGCGGATCGGCTGGGAGGTCCGCGACCGCGCGGCGCTGCGGCGGGTGCGGGAGGCGGTTTCGAAGGCCGGGATCACGGTGGAATCGCTATCGCAGGACGAAGCCGACGCCCGCCGGGTGGAGGAGGCGATCACCTTCACCGACCCGGCCGGTGCCACGCTGGAGGTGTTCCACGGACCGGTGCTCGACCACAGCCCGGTGGTGACCCCGTTCGGCGCGCAATTCGTCACCGGCGCACAAGGTCTGGGGCATGTGGTGCTCCCGGCGATGGACCTGAACGGTGCGTTCGATTTCTACACCGAGGTGCTGGGTTTCCTGCCGCGCGGCGCGTTCCGGGTGCCGGCGCCACCGGAGTTCGGGCCGCTGCGGATCCGCTTCCTGGGAGTGAACGAGCGGCATCACAGCCTGGCGCTGTGCCCCGCGCCGCACGGCGGCGCGCCCGGCCTCATCCACATCATGGTGGAGGTCGATTCGCTGGACGCGGTGGGCCGGACGCTGGACCGGGTGGTCGCGGACGGCTTCTCGGTGTCCTCGACGCTGGGCCGGCATACCAACGACAAGATGGTGTCGTTCTACGTGCGCGCGCCCGGCGGCTGGGATATCGAATTCGGCACCGAAGGCATGAGGGTCGACGAAAAGTACTACACGGCGGAGGAGATCACCGCGGACAGCTACTGGGGCCACGACTGGTCCGGTAGCGAACCCCTGGCAGCCATGTAACAGCGTTCCTCGGGACAAACGGCCCCCTGGGTCGAGCCTTGTGCTCGGTCCAGGGGGCCGTTCGTGATTTTCGGCCAATGTTCGCGATTCATGTGACACCAGCCACAGGCTGATGGTACGAATAGGAATATACCTATTCGGCATATTCGATTGGGCATCGTCTCGTAGACCCAATGGAGGGCTTATGACTATTCAGGCCGACGTCGCCACCCCGAGCGCTGTGCTCGATCGCGTCTCACTGGTCCTCGACGCATTCGAAGGGCCCGGGCGGCTCACGCTCGCCCAGATCGTCCGGCGCACCGGACTACCCCGTTCCTCGGCGCACCGCATCCTGGAGCGATTGGTGCAGCTGCGCTGGCTGCGCCGCGACGGCCGCGACTACGAATTGGGCCTGCGACTCATGGAACTCGGCTCGCTGGCGGTCCATCAGGACCGGCTGCACCGCGCCGCCGTACCCTTCCTGCACGAGCTGCACCGCACCACGGGATTCGTGGTGCACCTGGCCGTCCTCGACGGCACCGATGTGGTGTACCTGGACAAGGTCGGCGGGCGGCTGGCGGGCGCTGTCCCGACCCGGGTCGGGGGACGCCAGCCCGCGCACTGCACGGCGGTGGGCAAAGCGCTGCTGGCCTACGCCGACGGCGAGCGTAGCGATATCTTCGGCGCCGGCCCGGCCCGGTCGAAAACGCGCTACTCGATCGCCACAGCGGCGCAGCTGCGGGCCGAGCTGGCGAAGGTCCACGCGCACGGTATCGCCTTCGAACGCGAGGAATCGCTCCAGGGATTCGGGTGTGTGGCGGCCCCGATCGGTGAGATCGGGCAGGCAGTGGCAGCGGTATCCATCTGCGGACCGGTCGACAAGATGACTTTCGATCACCGCCTGGCCGCGCCGGTCCGGATGACCGCGCTGGGGATCTGGCGCAATGTCGAGGACGGCCGGGTCCGGGTGCATCCCACCTTGCAGCAGGCCCGCCCGCTGGGAACGGTGCCCCGGCAGCGCCCGGCACCGGCCTTGCAGTACGTCTGAGATGACACGCGGAAGGACGCCCCGCTGATCCTGCTGTCAGGGCCGGCGGGGCGTTGTCGCCGAACTGGGGCATCGCCCGTATCGGCGCGGCACCAGTTGTCGCGGGCCGAGCTACCGCGGCGGAAGTACCGTGTGCACCATTTTCCAGATCTCCTGGCGTGCTGTCCGGGCGGCCGAGAGCGCCGGGATCGTCAGGAACCCGTGGAACAACCCGTTGTAGCGACGATGGCGCACCGGTACACCGGCCTTGGTGAGCAGCTGTGCATAGGTGTCGCCGGCCGAGCAGGGGGGATCGAGTTCGGCGGTGATCACCACCGCGGGCGGCAGTCCGGCCAGCGTGTGCGCGCGGGTCGGGATCACGCGGGGGTCGTCGGTGCCGTGTGGGGCGTATTGCTGCCAGTACCAGCGCATCGCTGCCGCGCTGTTGTAGTAGCCGCTGCCGAATCGGCGGTAGGACTCGGTATCGAAATCGTCGTCGATCACCGGGTACAGCAGGAGTTGCGCGGCGATCGCGGGACCGGCTTGATCGCGGGCGGCCAAGGCTACGGTGGCGGCGAGGTTACCGCCGGCGCTGTCCCCGGCGACCAGGAGAACCGAGGGGTCGCCGCCGTATTCGGCAGCGTGCTCGGCCGCCCAGACGAGTGCGGTGTACATATCGTCGTGCGCGGCGGGAGCCGGATGCTCCGGGGCGAGACGGTAATCCACCGCCACTACGACCGCGCCGATACCCTCGGCCATCGACCGGCAGAACTCGTCGTGACTGTCCAGATCGCAGAACACGAACCCGCCGCCGTGCGCGAAGACGATCACCGGAAGCGCGGACGCGTTGTGGCGCGGCCGGTAGATCCGGATCGGCAGTGCGCCGCCGGGACCGGCAATCGTCAGGTTGTGCACATCGCGCATAGCCGGTAGCCATTGCAGCGGTGCCCGGCGCGAGCGGATGATCGCGCGCAGTTCCGGGGCGGTCAGGGCGGTGACGTCGGGGAAACCCTCGTCGAGGGTGGCCAGCATCGAGGCCACCTCGGGAAGCAGTTCGGGCGCTGCGGCGCGTACGGCTGCTGATTCCATGTGCGGCCTCCTCGACCTCGTGGCCGGAAGCGCACCGGCCTATCCCTGCTCGGAACACCGTAGGTCTGTCGAAGAGCCGGTGGAGCTGCTTCTCCCGGAGAGTGGGCCGGTCCCGGTCGGACAGCGCGGCGCGGTCATACGGTGGGGCGATGGGTGCAGCGAAGGTCTACATCGTCGACCGGATCGAGACGATGCCCGGCCGCGCACGGGAATTCGTGGACCGCTACCTCGCCGAGTACGTGCCGGGGGCGGTCGGGCGCGGGATGACCTTGGCGCAGGTGCTGGTGGCGCCGCCGCTCTGGTTCGACGACCGGTCCAATACGGTCACCGTGACGTGGGAACTCGACGGGCCGGCCGCGTGGTGGGAGATGACCTGGAAAGGTCGACCCGATCCGGAACTCGGCCGATGGTGGGCCGGGGTGGAGCACCTGATCGCCCGCCGGACTCGGGAATCGGCGGCCGCCGCGGCCGATCTCGAGGTGCTAGCCGATGTATGAGGTCACCCGCCTGATCCATCTCGCCCCGGACACCGGTCCCGGTGTGCTCGATATCCTGCTGACCGCACTGCGTGCCGCCGTCGATGGGGCACATGCGCTGGTCGAACCCACTCTGCCCGGGGTGCGCAACGGTGGTGATGTCCTGCTTCGCCTGAGCTGCACCGACGCGGTATCGGGGCGCGCGGTCACCGACCGGGTCGCCGAGGTGTGTGGTCGAGGGGAGGTGCTGCGTGTCGACGGGGCCGACCACCGTCCCGGCGTGCGCGGGACGGCCGAGCAGCGGAGTTCCGGAACGGTGTTCCGTACCCTGCTGTTGCGCGCGAACCCGGCGACACCCGCGCACACACTGGCCGAATTCGAGGCTGATCTGCTGCGGATGCCCGGCTATATCCCCACTATTCGCGCTTGGCGGTTGAGCCGGGTCGATCGGGCCGTCGGTGCCACCGAATGGACGCATGTGTGGGAGCAGGAGTTCACCGACCTCGATGGTCTGGCGGGCGCCTACCTGGCGCATCCGGTGCACTGGGGTCTGGTGGACCGCTGGTTCGACCCGGAATGCCCGGAGTCGATCGTCCGCGATCGGATCTGCCACAGTTTCTGTGCCCGTACCCGGCCGGTACTCAGTGTCAGCGCCGCTCCGGGTCCGCTTCCTTGACCCGCTGCTCCACTTCACGCCAGCGGCCCGGGGTCGGATGCGGATAGTCGGTCCGATCGTCGCGTTCGGCGGCCACCAATGCCTTTTCGGCCGCGTCGATATCGTCGATCAGCTGCTGGGCGAGATCGCGTTCGGACGCGTAGTACCGCTCGGCCCACTGCAGAACGATCTGCGAATATGCCCAGCCGGGTTCGGATTTCGCTGCCGCGGCGTCCACGGCGGCGCTGTGTTCCAGCCGCTCCGCGTCGGCGATATGGTCGCGCAGGATCTCCTTGAGCCGCTCCGGCGAGCTCAGATGCCCGAACATGATCCGCAGCATCACATGATGTTTCAGCATCGGCGGGTCTACCGGCGTGCTGTTGCTCCAGGCGGTGACGGCGGCCCGCCCCGCCGGAGTGATCCGGTAGAGGCGGCGACCGCGCATGGCGTTATCGGCGTCTACGCGTGAATGCGCGAAACCGTGCCGCTCGAGCTTCTTCAGCTCCGAGTAGATCTGGCTGTAGGACGGACTCCAGTAGAAGTAGCGGATACTCCAGTCCGCCCACTTCTTCAGGTCGTACCCGGAGATCTCCTCCTCGTAGGAGAGCATGGCGAGCACCGCCCAGCTGGTCGGCGGCAGGTTGATCTGCGCCTGGTCGGATTCGCTCGTCGTCACCCGCTGAATGCTATCAGTGATCATATGCCGGTCCGGCATATGACTACCGCTGGAGGGGAGTGGCCCGGCGTATCACGCAGTCACATCAGGCGAGCAGATCGAAACCCTTGTACCCGGCGGCGGCCACCTCGGCGATGATCTCGCCGTATACCCCGAAACCGCTGACGAACGGCATGAACACCCGGGGTTTGCCCGGGATGTTCGCACCGAGGTACCAGGAGTTCGCCCGGGTCATCAGGGTCCCGGACGCCCGCTGGGCGCATTCGGCCACCCAAGCCGCCGCCGCGTCGGCGCGGGCTTCGAGTGCTTTCGCCCCGCGCTCGTCGACGAACCGGATCGCCTCGGCAACCCAGTCGACGTGCAGTTCCGAATGCAGCACCATATTGGCCAGTACCGACGGGCTGCCGGGGCCGGTGAGGTTGAACAGATTGGGGAAACCGGCGATGCCCAGGCCCAGGTAGGTCTGCGGCCCGTCCCGCCACGCCTCGTTCAGTGTTCTTCCACCGCGACCGGTGATCCCGATCTTGGCCACCGATCCGGTCATCGCGTCGAAACCGGTGGCCAGCACCAGTGTGTCCAGTGGGAAATACGATCCGCTGGTGTGCAGGCCGCCCGCGTCGATCCGTTCGATCGGTGTGGCGCGCAGGTCCACCAGTTCGACGTTGTCCCGGTTGAAGGTCCGGTAGTAGTCGGTATCGGTGCAGATGCGCTTGGTGCCGATCGGATGGTCGCGGGGGATCAGCAACTCGGCCACGTGTGGGTCGTCGACCTCCGCGCGGATCTTCTCCTCCCAGAACCGGCGGGCGGTGTCGTTGGCTTCGAGGTCGGTGAGCTGGTCGGGGAAGGTTTTGCTGAACAGCACGCCGCCCAGCCGCCAGCGCTGTTCATAGGCGGCGCGGCGCTCCTGTTCGCTCACCTCGAGCGCGGAATTCGGATGGGCGCGATGCGGCGATCCGCCGCCGCTGGACATCGACAGCCGGCGCCGCTCGGCATAGTTGGCCTTCTGTTCGTATCGCGTGGCGTCGTCGAGTGGGATATTGCCGGCGGGCACGCTGTAGTTGGCGGTGCGCTGGAACACGTGCAGCCGGGCGGCCTGTTCGGCGAGGACCGGGATCGCCTGGATACCGGAGGAGCCGGTACCGATCACCCCGATACGCTGCCCGGTCAGATCGACCCCTTCGTGCGGCCAGGCCGAGGTGTGCAGCAGTTGTCCGGCGAAGGTATCGAGGCCATCGATCGCGGGGGTGTTCGCGTTGGACAGCGGCCCGGTGGCCAGCACCACGAATCGAGCCGTGACGGCGGTACCGGTATCGGTTTCGACCCGCCAGGTGAGAGCGGTTTCGTCGAGCGAGATATCGGTGACCCGGGTGCCGAATTCGATATCGCGCCGTAGCTCGAAACGGTCGGCGACGTGTTCGAGATAGGCCAGGATCTCCGGCTGGGCGGCGTATTTCTCGCTCCATTCCCATTCCTGCTGGAGGTCTTCGTCGAAGGAGTACGAGTAGTCCACGCTCTCCACATCGCAGCGGGCACCGGGATAGCGGTTCCAGTACCACACTCCGCCCACACCGTCGGCGGCCTCGAAAACGCGCACCGTGAGCCCCTGGGTCCGGAACCGGTGCAGTGCGTACAGTCCCGCGATACCCGCGCCGACGACCGCCACATCGACTCGTGTCCGGGCTGGCGAGGGGTTTCCGGGGTTCACAGTGCCTCCAACTGCTCGACTATCCGATGCTCTGCAGCGACGGTAGGGAGCGCTGGAGCATCCGGAATATGCTTCTCCCGCTGACCGGCACATTCACCGCGTCCGCGGGTTCTCCCGGTCACCGGGAGGAGCATTCGACGGCACCGCGGCCCGGCCATACCGTCGGCCTCGGTACGAGCCGGTGGCGCGAGAAGGCGGTGGACAAGTGGTGGACTTCGACGACGAAGTGGATGTGCTGGTGGCGGGGTCCGGCGGCGGGCTGGCCGGTGCCTATACCGCGGCGCGGGAGGGGCTTTCGGTAGCGGTGGTGGAAGCGACCGATAAATTCGGTGGTACCACGGCATATTCGGGTGGCGGCGGCGTGTGGTTTCCGTGCAACCCGGTACTGGAACGGGCCGGAACCGACGACACCCTCGACGACGCGCTCACCTATTTCCGCGCGGTGGTCGGCGACCGGACACTGCGCGAACTGCAGGAAACCTACGTGCGTGGCGGCCGCGATCTCATCGAATACTTGGAGAGCGACGAGCATTTCGAGTTCCAGATGTTCCCGTGGCCCGACTATTTCGGTGCCGCACCGAAGGCACGGCTCGACGGGCAGCGCCATATCGTGCCCGTCCCGCTGCCCGCGGCCGAGCTCGGCGAACTGCGCGAACATCTGCGCGGACCGCTGGACACCGACCGGCTGGGCGCCCCGCCACCCGACGTCCTGATCGGCGGACAGGCACTGATCGGCCGCTTCCTGCGCGCGCTGTCCGGCTATCCACAGGTCCGCCTGCATCGGAACGCGGCACTGGTGGAGTTGATCGTCGAGGACGGTGCGGTGGTCGGTGCGCGGGTCGAACGCCCCTCCGGAACGACGGCGATCCGGGTGTGGCGCGGGGTGGTCCTGGCAGCGGGCGGATTCGAGGGAAACGAGGATATGCGCCGCCACTACGGGGTACCGGGCGACACCCGCGACACCATGGGCCCGCCCGGCAACCAGGGCCGGGCGCATCAGGCGGGTATCGCGGCGGGAGCCGATACGGATCTCATGGATCAGGCATGGTGGTCGCCGGGCCTCACCCATCCGGACGGACGGTCGGCCTTCGCGCTCTGGTTCACCGGCGGGATCTTCGTCGCCCAGGACGGCAACCGGTTCGTCAACGAATCCACCCCGTACGACCGGCTCGGCCGGGCCGCGATCGAGCGGTTGCGGGACGGCACCCTGACCCTCCCGTTCTGGATGATCTACGACGACCGCGACGGCGCCATCCCGCCGATACAGGCCACCAATGTCTCGATGGTCGAATCCGAGAAGTACGAAGCCGCCGGCCTGTGGCATACGGCCGACACGCTCGAAGAGCTGGCCGCCGCCCTCGGCGTCCCGGCCGCGAACCTGGTCGCCACCGTGGAGCGTTTCAACGCGATGGTCGCGGCGGGTGCGGATACCGATTTCGGCCGCGGCGACGAAGCCTACGACCGGGCGTTTTCCCAGGGCGAGCTGCCGCTGGTCCCGATCGAGCGCCCGCCCTTCCACGCGGCGGCGTTCGGTCTGTCCGATCTGGGTACCAAGGGTGGATTGCGGACCGATACCGCCGCCCGCGTCCTCGGCCGTGACGGCGCGCCGATCCCCGGCCTGTACGCCGCGGGTAACACCATGGCCGCGGTCAGCGGCACCGCCTATCCCGGCGGTGGTAACCCCATCGGCGCTTCGATGCTGTTCAGCCACCTCGCAGTTCGCGACATGCTCGCCCGGTAGCGGGCCCCGAACCAGAACAGGAATACACCGATGCCCGAACCCGATCAGATCCGCGCGGCCGTGCGCCGCTACCTCGACGCCGTCGCCACCGGAACGGCGGCCGATATCGCCGCCCTCTACGACGAGAACGCCACCCTGGAAGACCCTGTCGGCACGCCCGCGCACACCGGCCGCGCCGCCATCGAGAAGTTCTACGGGAACCTCGAAACATCGCGCCGCAGCACCGAACTGCTCAGCGTGCGGGTGAGCGGCGACAGTGCCGCGTTCGGTTTCCGGGTGGTCACCGATACCGGTGACCGCACGATCACTGTCGAACCCATCGATGTCATGACCTTCGACGAACAGGCGCGGATCACCAGTATGCGCGCGTTCTGGTCCGCCGAGGACATCAGCTTCGGCTGAGCCTCGGTTCCATGAGAAAAGAGAGATCCGTGTCCTCTACCGAACAGCACTGGGATCACGAGGTGGAATTCCTGGTCGTGGGCAGCGGCGCCGGCGGCCTGACCGGCGCGCTGGCCGCTGCCGGCCGGGGATCCGACACCCTGGTCATCGAGAAGGCCGCGTACTTCGGCGGCAGTACGGCGCTGTCCGGCGGCGGGATCTGGGTGCCGAACAACCCGGTGCTATTGCGCGAAGGTCTGCGCGATTCCCGGGCCGATATCCGCGCCTATCTGGACGCGGTCGTGGGCGATCGGGTGCCCTCCGCGAATCTGGACGCATTCATCGACGAGGGCCCGGCGATGCTGGAGTTCCTCGAGAGCAGCGGTCCGCATCTGCGGTTCCAGTGGTGCACCGGCTATTCCGACTACCATCCGGAAGCCCCCGGCGGCCGTCCGGCCGGGCGCTCGATCGAACCCCTTCCGGTGGACCTGAAAAAGCTCGGCGCCGACGAGGAGTACCTGCGACCCGCCGCGCTCGCCACACCACCGGGCTTGTTCATCACCTCCAAGGATTTCGTGCAGCTGAACATGGTGACCCGGTCGTGGAAGGCCCGCTGGACCGCGCTGCTCACCGGGCTGCGAGCAGTGAAAGCCGTACTGCTCCGGCGGCATATGGACACCCTCGGCCGGGCCCTCATCACCCGGCTGCGGCTGGCCCTGCGCGACGCCGGGGTGCCACTCTGGCTGAACACCCCTATGCGCTCGCTGATCACCGATGAGTCGGGCGCGGTGGCCGGGGTGGTGGCCGAACGCGACGGTCGCGAGGTGCGTATCCGGGCCCGGCACGGAGTCCTGCTCGCGACCGGTGGTTTCGAATACAACCAGGTCATGCGCAAACAGCATCTGCCCACCGGCGGCCGCGACAACTTCAGCGCCGCCTCCGCCGATAACACCGGTGACGGGATCGTGGCCGGTGAGCAGGTGGGCGCCGCGGTGGATCTCATGGACGAGGCGTGGTGGATGCCGTCCTTCCAGCGGCCCGAGGGAATCAACCAGGTCCTGGTATCGGAACGCTCCATCCCGCGGTCGATCATCGTCGACAGCGGTGGCGCGCGGTTCACCAACGAGGCCGCGCCCTATGTCACCTTCGTGCACGCGCAGCTGGCCGGCGGTCACGATCCCGCGTGGCTGGTGTTCGACGGGAAGGCCAAGAACCGCTACCCGATCGGCGGAATAATGCCCGGTCAGAAGTTCCCAGCCGATTGGATATCCACCGGCCTGGTGCGCAGCGCGGCCACTATCGGCGAACTCGCGGATGAGATCGGTGTGCCCGCCGCCTCGCTGGAAGCGACCCTGCGCCGGTACAACGAGTCGGCCCGCAGTGGCCGGGATACCGAATTCGCGCGTGGGGAAAGCGCCTACGACAACTACTACGGCGACCCGTCCCTGCCGCATCCCACCCTCGACGTGATCGACCGTGCCCCGTTCTACGCGTTACGGATTCGCATCGGTGACCTGGGGACCAAGGGCGGTCTGGTGTACAACGAGAACGCGCAGGTGTTGCGCGCGGACGGTTCGGTGATCGACGGCCTGTACGCCACCGGCAACACCTCCGCCGCGGTGATGGGTACCGACTACGCGGGCGCCGGCGCCACCATCGGGCCCGCCATGGTGTTCGGGTATATCGCCGCCCGCCACGCCGCCCGGCCGACGAAGGAGTGATCGTGCAGCCCGTACAGTGCGCCAACTGCGGAAACCGGGTGCTGGTGGAGAAGTTCAGCCCCAGCCACACCAGCATCCAATGGCTCGACGACGCCGAATCCGCATGCCCGGAATTCGCCCGGCGGGCGGCGCTCGGTGAGCCCAGCAACTGGATCCCGACCTGCGCCGCACTGCGCGATTCGATCGAGCGGGCCGTCGCCGAGGGCGATCTACCCACCGACGAACACCGCCGGGAGCCGGTGCCGGGCCGCCTCGGCTGACCGGGCCGCCGACCGCTCATCGGGAACGCCCGGTGAGCGGTCGCCGCGGAGATGGCAGCGTGGGTCCGGAGAACCAACCGAGATGGAGGTCGACGATGACATCGGAGTCCAGTGCCGCGCACGAGTTGCGGGAAGTGCATACCGACGCCGGAGTGCTGCGGTATTACGAGGCCGGGGCCGGTTCGCCGCTGCTGCTGTTGCACGGTTCCGGGCCCGGCGTCACCGGATGGCGTAACTTCCGCGGCAATATCGACTTCTTCGCCGAGCGATTCCGCTGCCTGATCCTGGAATTCCCCGGTTTCGGTGTCAGCGACGATTTCGGGGGACACCCCATGATCACCGCCCTCGACTCGGTAGTCCGGTTCGTGGACGCGCTCGGACTCGAACAGGTCGATATCGTCGGCAATTCGATGGGCGGCGGGGTCGCGCTGAACTACGCGATCGCCCACCCCGACCGGGTCGGCAAGATCGTGACCATCGGCGGTATCGGCAAGAACATCTTCAGCCCGGGGCCGGGCGAGGGGATCCGGCTGCTACAGGATTTCACCGAGAACCCGACCCGGGAACGACTGATCGCCTGGCTGCATTCGATGGTGTACGACCCGGCCCTGGTCACCGAGGAGATGATCGAGGAACGCTGGGCCCAGGCCACCGATCCGGCCACGCTCGACAGCGCCCGCCGCATGTACAGCAAGGCCGCGTTCACCGCGATGGTCCGCGCCATGGACGCCGCGGATGCCCCGCCGCCGTGGGCGATGCTGCACAAGGTGAAGGCCCCGACCCTGGTGACCTGGGGTCGCGATGATCGGGTGAGCCCCCTCGATATGGCCCTGGTACCGATGCGCACGATCCCGCGGGCCGAACTGCACGTATTCCCGGATTGCGGCCACTGGGCGATGATCGAACAGAAGGCCGCATTCGAATCCGCGGTGCTGGCGTTCCTCACCCGCAAGGACTGATGCTGGCGGGTCTTCTCCAGAATTCCGCCGGACTTCTTGTTCGCCCCGGCATGGCGTGTAACCGCGGCTGAGGTTCATATGACTGCACTGAGGCCACCCACCCGACTGGTGCGATCGGATCAGTCATGCTCAGTCATGAAAATTACATCCTGAGTCTTGTTAATAGCCTATATAAGCTATTATCGTGTAATGGCAACGGACACTCTCGTCGCCAACCTGATTTCCCTGGCTGCAGAGCAGAGAGGGCTGGTCACTAGCCGCCAAGCACGGGAAATCTCATCGGTGACTCCGCAACAACTCAAGCGCCTGACTGACTCGGGGGTGCTGGAGCGTCTCCACCATGGCCTCTATCGGCTCGCTCGCATTCCGCACGATGAGAACATGGACGTGCGAGTTGCTTGGTTTGCGATCGATCCGGGCGCCGTGGCGTGGCAGCGTCTGCGGCAAAACGTGCCGACAGGGGTCGTGTCCCACCGCACCGCTGCTGAGCTGCACCAACTGGGCGACCTGGCTGCCGATGTCGTGGAGTTGACCGCGACCCGGCGGATTCGGCTGTCCCTGTCCGATGTCACGATTCATCGGGGTCCCCTCACCCGTGATGATTGGCAGATCGTCGATGAACTACCGGTAACTACTCCCGTCCGCACCATCGGGGATCTCGCTGCAGCGTCCCTCGACTCCGGTCATCTCGCCTCGATCGTCCGTGACGCGCTGATCCGCAACTTGGCCACTACCGAGGATGTCCTCGCAGTTCTGGCACCGCATGCGTTCGCCTACGGGTACCGAGCGCTGGACGGGCAGGCTTTCCTCGACGCACTCATCGAGCAGGCGGGAGTTCCGGTCAATACCTTGGCCCTGGCCGATATCGCGAGACGACAATCAGGGATCTCGGATCGAAGTATGAACTCTACGCAGGAGCCTGTGCCACAGGCTCTCGCGGCATCACCGCTCGATCCCGCAACCCTGAATTCCCTACAGCAGGCAGTGGCGAATCTGCACAAGGTCGATCCCGGCATATTGGAAGCCATCGGGCGCCTGACACGGATGAAGGAGTAGGTCTGACCGATGGCCCCGTCAGGACGTTCCCCCAGGCCGTTTGGACGAGCATCACCGCTCGGCTCAACAGCTACGCGAATGCGAACGAAAGAACCACAACCTCGTGCGTCGCCGCTTTGTCATGGCGAGGTTCCTCGCGCGCGTCTTCGACGCAGATCCCGAGGGATGGATTCTCAAGGGCGGGGTCGGAATGATGGTGCGCCTGCCCGAGGCGCGCTACAGCAAGGATATCGACCTACTGGTCGCTCCCGATATATCGGAACCAGTAGAGACTTTGCGCCACGTCGGCCGCGAACACCAGATAGACCATTTCCTCTTCGAGGTCGGGCCCCCGAACCAACTGAGCAACGGCAAGGGGGTGATCGTACCGGTCAAGGCAATGCTCGGAGGCAAGGTCTTCGACTCCTTCTCGATCGACCTCGTCGCCGGCCGTCGCGACCTCGTCGGCGTGGTGGAACGCCGCCCCATCCCACGCCTGGTGGACACCGACGACTTCCCGCAGGAAGCCTCCGCCCAGCTCTATCCCCTCGCCGACCAGATATGTGCGATGTACGAGCGCCACGGCGCTGCCGGTACAGAGTCAGGACGCTATCGTGACCTGGTAGATCTTCTCCTGATCAGTGACTTTTTGGCGATCGACCTCCGATCCGCCGTGGCAGCCCTCGAGTGTGAGAGAGAACTGCGCGGCATACCGTCACTGCCGGCTGCCCTCGACAGCCCTGGCTCTACCTGGCCGATCAACTGGCCCGACACAGCGCGCAAGAGTCCACTGACCGCTGAGCGCTACGATCTCGACTCCGCACTAGAATCTGCCGGCCGCTGCTACAACCGAATTCTGAGTGCACTACCCGTGACTCATGACCAAGTGACATGGAGCCACGAACGAGGCGCTTGGGAGCCCTGACAGTTCCTAGGCCGGGGCTCTTGTGAGCATGGTCCTGGAGACCTTCTATCTGTGGTTGTGCTAACGCTGGGTGCTGCCGGCGTCCACGGGCAGCGTGACTGCGGTGATGTAGCGGGCCTCCTCGGAGGCCAGGAACAGTGCCGCGTTGGCGATATCGACGGGTTCGACCCAGGGAATCGGCAGCATATTCATGGTTCTCGCGGCTTCGGCGAATTCCTCGCGGGTGGGATGCTCACGATCCGGACGGAACGATCTGCGGACCATATCGTTCTGGATCATCGGGGTGTCCACATTCGTCGGATGCACCGAGTTCACCCGGATCCCGTGGGGTGCCAGTTCCTGTGCCAGTGAACGCATCAGACCGACTACACCGTGTTTCGCTGCTGTGTAGTGGGCCACGCCGACCAGTCCGCGCCGCCCCGCGATCGAACTCGTCAGGACCATCGATCCGCTGCCGCGTGCGATGAGATGCGGGGCGGTCGCTTTGCAGGTCTGCCACACACCGGTCAGGTTGACGTCCAGCATTGTCCGCCACTGCTGTTCGGTCAGCTGGAGACCGGGTGCGCTGGAGGTGATCCCCGCGGTAGCGCACACCACGTCCAGGCCGCCGAGTTCGTTCACCGCCGCGTCGGTGGCCTCGCGTAACGCCTCGCCGTCGCGGACGTCGACGATCGCGGAAACGATTCTCGCCCCGGTCTTCTCGACAGCGTGCACGGTCTGTTCGAGATCCTCCGGGGTCGCCGGTGGGATGATCACCGTATCCACCGGCCCGCAGATATCGAACGCGACGATATCGGCACCCTCTTCGGCCAGCCGTATCGCCTGCGCCCGGCCGATACCCCGCGCCGCCCCGGTGACCAGCGCTGTCTTGCCCGAAACCCGTCCCATTCTCACACCTTCTGAGTAAGTCCGGCGTCGACGACGAGTTCGATCCCGGTGACATACCGGGATTCGTCGGACGCGAGGAACAACACGGCATTGCTGATATCCACCGGCTCCACCCAGGGGACCGGGAGGATGGTCCGTTCCGCCAAAACGCGCGCCGCATCTTCGCGGGTCGGGTTCGGCAGATCGGGCCGCAGTTTCGCGTAGACGCTGTCGTTCAGGATCATCGGTGTCGCCACCGACCCGGGATGCACAGTGTTGACGCGAATCCCCTGCGGTCCCAATTCGTTCGCCATGGTGCGCGCCAGCCCGACCACCGCATGTTTGCTCGCAGAATAATGTGTGGCCCTGGCGCCACCCTTGACGCCGTTCGTGGAACCCACGATCACGATCGAACCGCCCGCGCCCAGATGCCCGGCCCCGGCCCGCACGGTATGCCAGACCCCGGTCAGATTGATATCGAGAGCGCGCTGCCATGACTCGTCGGACAGTTCCCAGGCCGGCCCCAGATCCGCGTAGACCCCGGCATTGGCGACGACGATATCGAGACGTCCCAACTGCACGACACCCGTGTTGACGGCTTCCTCGAGGGCCAGCGGGTCACGGATATCGGCGAAACCGGTGACGCATCGACGTCCGCAGCCCTCGACTTCGTAGGCAACGGCAGCGAGCGCGTCCGCGGTCTCCGCGAGGTCGACGGCGATGATATCGGCGCCTTCTTCGGCCAGCCGCCGGCAGTGGGCGCGCCCCATCCCGCCTGCCGCGCCCGTCACCACCGCGACCCGGTCCCGCAGCCGCGTCATCGGGCGTCTCCGGCCATAACTGGATTCATGCGGCCGACGCTAGGTCCGCGGTATCTCCGGCGGTCCTGTTCCTCCCGGTGAACGGGCGGCCGGGCCGGGTCCTTCCCGGTCAGCGGGAGTCGGCTGTACCGATCGGCCCAGCGGACATGCGCTCACCGGTTCTCGGCCGGCCCGCGGCACCCGCAATGTTCGAACCGATCCGGATCGGCCGTCCGAGGATCACAGGTTGGCGATCAGAATCTGCTCGGCCCGGCTCAGATGGTCTGTGCCGAGCCGAGCCGCCAGTTCCGGCTGCCCGCCCTCGATGGCGGCGAGGATGGCGTTGTGTTCCTCGGCTATCTCGTCCGATCCCAGGAGCCGGTGGTGCTGTACCTGCCGCATGCACAGGCGCATCTCGTTGGTCAGGTTCATATGCGCGGCGGTGGTGCGTTCGCTGCCCAGGGCGTCGACGAGCGCTCGGTGGAAGCGGACGTCGCTGTCGACGACGAGCTCGGATCGATCACTCGCCGTCGCGCCGGCGAGCTCCTGGTTGGCGGCGCGTGCCGCGGCCGGCACCTCCCGGTCCCGGGCCAGGATCCGGTAGGCCTGGGATTCGATCACGTTGCGGGTGAAGTAGATATCGCGGATGCGGCGCGGGGTGATCGTCGCGACCTGGGCACTGCGGTGCGCGTCGCGTTCCAGTAGTCCCTCCGCGGTCAACCGCTCGATCGCCGCCTTGGCGTTCGTTCGTGCCACCTGGTATTCGCTCGTTATCCGCGCCTCCGTGAGCTTCTGCCCGGCGGGTAGATCGCCCTGCAGGATTCGAGTGCGCAGCGATTCGCTCAGGGCATCGGCGACCGACTGGACATTCAGCCCCTGGATATTTCCCTCCACCATCTGGTGAAGATACCGCACGCCCGGTGGCCATTGACAATCAATGGTTATTGTCTAACAATCTGCCGATGCAGAGAGTCCGACCGGCTACCGCGGCGCCACCGGTACGTACCCCGACGCGGGTGCTGATCGCGGCCGACAAGTTCAAAGGGTCGATGACTGCCGACGCGGTGACCAGCGCTATCGCTCGCGGGATCGAAGCGAGCGGTTTGAGCTTCCGGGTCTCGGCGCTCCCTGTCGCCGACGGTGGCGACGGGACTGTGGACGCGGCGCTGCAGTCCGGATTCGCGCCGGTGACGATCCGGACGGTCGACGCACTCGGCGCCGCGCGTGAAGTAGTACTCGCCCGTGACGGCGACCGGATACTCATCGAAACGGCGTCGATCTGTGGCATGGCGACCATGTCGAGACCCGCCCCGCTGCACGGCAGCAGCGCCGGTGTCGGGCAGGCGATTTCCGCGGCATTGGATCACGGGGCACGGTCGGTGATCATCGGACTGGGCGGCAGTGCGACGACCGACGGCGGTAGCGGAATGCTGGGGGCCCTGGGAGTGGTCTTCCGGGATGACTCGGGGCAGGTGGTGAATCCTTCGGGCGCCACTCTCGCGCGGATCGCGGCGGTCGACTGGAGCGGACTCGACCCCCGGCTGGCCGAAGTGCGGTTATCGCTGCTGTGCGACGTATCCAATCCACTGCTGGGCCCGGCCGGTGCGGCCCGCATCTTCGGTCCGCAGAAGGGCGCGACCCCCGGCCAGGTCGAAGCCCTCGAGCGCGGCCTCACCCATTTCGTCGACGTCCTGGCACAGAGCCCGGAAAACCCGATCGACGCCCACACGCTTGCCGGCACCCCGGGCTCCGGCGCCGCCGGCGGGATCGCCTTCGGCGCCCTGTGCATCGGCGCCGACCGGCAGTCCGGTGCGGACGTCATGCTCGAACTGCTCCGATTCGACGAGCATCTCACCGATACCGATCTCGTCGTCACCGGTGAAGGCAGGCTCGACGCGCAGACAGCGGGCGGCAAGGTGCCACAGGTGGTCACGGAGCGCGCGGTCCGAGCGGGATGCACCGTGGTCGCCGTCGTCGGAAGCAGCACGCTGACCGACGACGAGGCTCACGCCATCGGATTCGATGCCGTGTACGAGCTGGTAGGCCGCGACCCCCGCTGCGCCGACGATCCCGCGCTCACCGAATCTCTCCTGCGCGATATCGGCCGGGCCATCGCCCACCGATACCGCTCGTCCCCGGCGACCGAGCGCGCATCTCCCCACTGACCAGCACTACCAGCAGGAACTCCAGCAATACCGATACGGAGAATGATGTCCATCCTCAGTAAGTTCCGGGGCCCCGAGGCCTCCCTGGACGATCAGATCGAGAGCTTCGCGATCGATCGAGTGCCGGCGAACAAACGGTGGCCGATCCCGGCGATCAGCCTCGTGCTCCTCGGTAACGCGACCGCGATGTTCTTCTTCTCGTTCGGCGCGCAGCAGACGTTCCTGGTGGGCTGGCCGATGATGCTGGTGCCGATCGGCTACTTCTTCTTCGGCGCGATCACGATCGGCGCCCTGACCATGCGCATGGCCAGCAGGGAAGGACTTTCCCAGAGCCTGATCTCCCGCGGTCTGGGGTTCGGCAGCAGAGGCGCGGCGTTGACGTCGTTCATCTACGCGATCAACTTCGTGTACTACTTCCTCTTCGAAGGAACGATCGTCTCGCACGCCCTCGCCTACTACTTCGGGATCGAGATCAACTCGCTGTGGGGCATCGTCATCTTCGCCGTGATCGGCCTGATCACCATCGGCTTCGTATGGCGCGGGATGTATGCGATGTCCGCCTTGCAGACCTGGGGTTTCCCGATCTTCGTGGGATTGCTGATCTTCGCGATCATCCAGCTCTCGGCGAACCATTCGCCGGTCGGCCCATCCGGCTGGGAAGCGACCGGGCTCTCCGGTGGTGCCGCGATGTGGAGCGCGATGAGTCTGGCGAACGGCCAGATGATCTTCCAGGGCCTGATGGCGACCGATTACGGCCGGTTCGCGGCCCGCACCGTCCGCTACCGGGGGACCGCCACCATCATGCTGCTCGAGTTGATCCCGATGTTCATCGTGATCTTCCTCGGCGCCTATATCGGGGCCACCATGCTGGGTGAGTTCGGTGCGGAGAAGGCACAGGATCCGGGATTCATGTTCGTCGAGCTGATGGGCTGGGCCGGTGTGCTGTTCGTCGTCATCACCCAGATCCGGATCAATGTGATGAACCTGTACGGCGGTTCCATCACCCTGTCCAGCGGATTCGATGTGATCGCGCACTTCCGCCCCGGCCGCCCCTGGTGGATGTTCGCGGTCTGGATCATCGGCGTTGTCTTCTACGCCACCAACGTGATCAACCATCTGGGCACGTTCCTGGCCGTCACCGGTGTCCTCACCAACACCTGGGTGCTGATCATCCTGTCGGACTACTTCATCTGCCGGAAATGGCTGAAACTGGGCCGCGGCGAGGATATCGAGTTCCGTGAGGAAGAAGTGCGGGCCTGGAACCCGTGCGGCCTCACCTCGCTCGGTATCGCGGTATTCATCGGAGCACTCGGCATCGTGGGCATGTACCCGGTCGCCTACGCGTCGTTCATCGCGATGTTCGTCGGACCGGTGATTCATATCGCCATGACCGTCGCCACCCGCGGCCGCTTCTACACTCCGGACCCGCAGCCGGCCCTCCAGGAGGTTCGATGAGCACCGCCCCCGCCAGGGCAGCTGTCGAACGTTCGTGGAGTTGCGACACCCTCTACGTTCCGGCACACCACACGACACGTAACCAGTCGATCATCGCCAAGAACAGCGATCGCCCCACCGGGGAGGCGCAGCCGCTGCGCCGGAACCCGGCGCGGTCCGGCCGTGACCCACTCGAACTCGCGTATCTCACCATCGAGGACCAGCCCACCCTGGCCACCTTCGGATCCGCACCGCATTGGTGCTGGGGATACGAGTTCGGGATCAACGAGAAAAACGTCGCGATCGGGAACGAGGCCCTGTTCACCCGGGCGTGGGCCGACGGCGTGCGTGGCGCGAAGTCCGGAAACCCGCCCGCCAGCGGAATACTCGGAATGGAACTGCTGCGCCTCGGCCTCGAACGGGGTGCCACCGCCTCCGAGGCGCTCGGGGTGATCACGAGCCTGCTCGAGGAATACGGCCAGTGGGGTTCGGCGCGGGCGCGGACACCGGCAGCCGACGGTGCCTACGACAACGCCTTCGTCATCGCGGATCCGCACCGCGCCTTCGTCCTGGAAACCGCCGGGCGCGACTGGGCGGCCCGCGAAATCTCGGCCGAACCCTTCACCATCAGCAACCAGCCGACGATCAGGGCCGACTACGACTCGGCCAGTTCGACACTCGACAACATCTCAGGCCCCGGTAGCGGCCCCGTGGACTTCGCCCGGGCGGTGGTCGACCCTGGCACACCTCTGCAGGTTTCCCAGATTCGCCAGCGACGATCACACGAACTCCTCACCGAGGCGGTCGGCGGCGGCAAAGCGGGCGTCGACACGGTGAAGAGAATCTTGCGTGACCACTACGAGGATTCATTTCTCCAGGGACCGTTCTTCAATCCGGCCGTGCCCGACTTCCTCAGCCTGTGCATGCACGAGCATCCCGCCGGCTTCACCTGGGGTAACACCGCGGCATCCTTCATCACCGAATTGGCGTCCGGACCGGACGATCTGACCGTGCTGTGGTGGACACCGCTGCCACCCTGTGTCGGCGCCTATATCCCGATCTTCCCGACGGTCGACCCCCGGATCCCCGTCGGGCTGACCCTCCCCGCGCCCGTCCGCCCGCGGCCCCCGGAGCAGATGGCCCCATCCCGGTTCGAGCCCGAAAGTTACTGGTGGGCCATGCAGAACTTGCTCGATATCACCAAGGGAGGTGCCATGGCCGACTCGTTCCCGGAAAGGCAGGCCGAGGTGCGCGCCGCATTCGACCCGTTGGAACACGCACTGACCGAGGAGGTTTCCAACCTTCGCGCAGTGTGGTCGGCCACAGGTGCCGGCGGCCGGCAGGCTCTCGGCGCCCAGCTGCCGGGTGTGACTCAGCGCGCGGTGCAAGCCGTCGACGAATTCATCTCGCTGTTCGTCGGCAAATACTCTCCGGAACACCGAGCGGCACCCTTCGATGCTCGATGGGGCCGCGAATGATCGGCCCTCCGCGACCACTCATATGCCAGGGCCGGCCGGGACTGTGAGGCAGAAGGGGTGCCCCGAGGGGTCGATGAGGACCCGCCAGCGATCGGGTGCGGGCTGAAAATCCGCTTTGACGGCACCGCATTCGATCGCCGCGGTCTCGGCCGTATCCAGATCGGAGACGAAGAGATCGAGATGCATCTGCTTGGGCACCTGGTTGCCGGGCCAGTCGGGCGATATATGGTCCGCCACGTGCTCGATCGTCAGCATCACTCCCGCGCCCTGAAGCACAACCAACTCGTCGGATTCGTACCGGATCTCGAAATCCAGCAACGCCCGATAGAACTGCCCGAGCCGGTGCGGATCCCCGCTGTCGAGCGAAATCGCACCGAATCTTGCTACCGCGGTCATAGTTCCTCCGATCCCATGAACCGGGAGAACTCATGCCGCGCGGTGGAACTGCGGTTTTACGCTACTCCCGCTGAATTATCGTACGTCGGGCACATCCAAGCGTTCACAAGGGACGAACTTGCCCGCCGCGAACTCCTCCAGCCCGCGTTGAAGGTGTCGGGCGTTGGCGGGGGTGCCGAGCAGATACGCGGTCTCCTTCGACCCCTCGTATTCACGGAGCGAAACCACGCCCGGCGGTTCTTGACCAGTGCGAATGATAGCCACCTCGTCTGAATCGGTATGGAACGCCGCTGAACTAGAAGTAGTCTTGGAGCATCTTCGGCCGACCACGCGGCCTGCTGGATATCTCCCTCGGGCCGAACTCGACGAACCACGGTTTGATATCCAACACCGGGATTCCGTCCACCGCATTCAGACCAGCTGCAATGCGACCAGATGCTGATCCAGCGTTCGCGCCGCTTCCGACTTCGGTGCTCGCAGCCGGACCGATCGGCGGGCCGCGGCCAGTTGATCGGTGAGCCGGGACGAAGCGCTCGCTGTTCCCTCTTCGGCGCCCGCGATAATCGACTGGACACCGGCCTCGAGCTCGCCGGAACCCACCGTTACTCCACCCCGAGGATTACCGCTGAACCGGACCGCAGCCGCTGGAACCATTCGATGGCCCGGCTCTATCCTGATGGCGCAGTTTTCAATTCCGGATTTGATCGTGATCGCCGGCGAAATCCAGGAAGCGAGGAATGGTCTCTTCCTGGTTCGCCCACAGGAGATCGTGCCCGATACCCGGGTAGATCTCGACCTCTACCGTCGGGATGTGTTTCCGGGCGCGGGCTGCCCCGAGTTCGGGATCGTTGACGACCGTTTCGGCGCCGAACAGCACCAGTACCGGCGCAGTGATGGCCGCCAATTCCTCGTCGGTGAGCACTCGATCCCACGGCATCCCAGTTCGGAACTTCAAGCTCGCGATCACCATCGCGAACTCGTCCTCGGTGAGTTCGCTGCGGGGCGTCAGCCAGGCGTTCAGTTTCCGCATGCGTTCTGGGGTCGGCCGCATCCCGGCGAGAAGGAATTTCAGCAGCAGGCTCCATTTCGGCTTGGCGAAGGTGGCGCCGCCGGGTTCGAACATGGTCAGGCTCGCCAGACGGTCGGAGTGATAGACCCCGACCATGGCGGCAAACCAGGCGCCGAGGGAGTTTCCGGCCAGATGGATTCGGTCCTCCCCGAGTGCGTCGAGAGTCTCGACCACCCACTTCGCCGCGTCGGCACCATCGCGCACGGGTGCGGTCTGCACGCAGCGTCCCGGCCATCCGATGACGTCCGGCGTGTACACCACGCGCTCCCGTGCGAAATTCTCGATGAACCGGTGCCACACCAAGCCGTTGCCCGAGATGCCAGGGAGTAGTAGCACCGGTTCGCCTTCTCCGGTTCCGGATTTGCGTACTCGCGTCGTCCCGAATGACGTGTCGACGTCGAGCACGGTCGAGGGCACCGGCCATTGCTCCGCGAAGGCGTCGTAGATGCGCAGGTAGTCGGTCTTCGCTTCGTCGCTGGTGAATCTGCCGATCTTCGGCATGAGCCCTCCTCAGTTGGTGCAGTGATACTGCTTTCGATAGTACATGTACTACGAAAAGACGTACCTTGCTTCCAAGGAGGGGGAAGTCTGATCAGTTCCGAACGGGCCGGGACGGACCTACGGAACTATGACTGCCCGTCCGCGGAGCGTGCCGGCGGCGAGGCGGCGGTAGGCCTCCGGGGCATCGTCGAGGGAGAAGCGTTCGACCGCGACATCGAGAACTCCGGCGTGTGCCAGGTCGATGAGTTCGATGAGTTCGGCGCGGGCGCCCCAGTACGGCGTGGTGGCGGTCGCTTCGTACGGGCTGACGCCGAAGCCGATCCGGGCCGCCGATTTACCGTCGCCGACGCCGACGATGGTGACATCGGAATCCACCCCGGCGACCGCCATGGCAGTGTCGATCGTCGGCTGGAAGCCGACGAAATCGAGGACCAGGCTCGCCCCGGCCGGGCCGGTGATCTTGCGGACGTTCTCGGCGGCGTTCGCATCGGAGAGCACGGCCTCGTGGGCGCCCACCGAACGCGCGAAGTCGAGTTTCTCCTCGGTGACGTCCAAGGCGACGACCCGGGTCGCGGACAGGTGCCGCAGCAGCTGGATCGCGACGTGGCCGAGGCCGCCGCTACCGATCACCACGGTCCAGGAACCGGCGCGGAGTTTGTCCAGTGAGCGTTTGATCGCGTGGTACGGGGTCAGGCCGGCGTCGGTGAGCGGCACGGTCGACACCGGGTCCAGGTCGTCGATCGGTACCAGGTGGCGGGCCGAATCGACGATCAGGTACTCGGCGATGGCCCCGGGAGCCCCGAGTCCCGGCGGGAAGATACCCAGCTCGGCTGCCCGGGAGCAGTAGTTCTCCAGGCCCTGCGCGCAGGACCAGCAGTTTCCGCAGCCCCACGGGCCGTAGACGACGACATTGGTGCCGATATCGATACCTTTGACGCCGGCTCCGACGGCGGCGACCTGTCCGGCGCCCTCGTGCCCGAGAGTCAGCGGGAGCTCGATACCGAACATTTCCGGTGGGTTGTTCATGACGTAATCGTCGGAATGACACACCCCGGCCGCGGTCACCCGGAGCAGTACCTCACCGGGGCCGGGTTCGGGTGTCGGAATCTCGCGAACCTCGGGTTCCGCGCCGACTGTCACGTATTGCAGAGCCTTCATAGCGCCTGTCCTCTCGTGGGCGGAGCGACTGGGTGCGTGCGGGTCGAGCGACCTTGCTGAGGAAACTGCTGTGCTGATGGAACCGCTGGGACCAGGCTAGTTCGCGCACCACGCCGACAGGCGGATTTTGCGCACCGCGTAGTCGCGGCGCCCCCTTGAGCTTGTGGAATGACCGTGTCCGGGGCGCGGGTGTCATCGGGCCGGCGTTCCCGAAACCCGCTGCTCGGCGCACTGCCCGGGGGTAGCTTCCGTGAACCGCGCCGGTCCGGGACCGGGCACTCGCGGAGTCAGCGACGGTCCGGCGGCCGGATGCCCGTGTACCAGTCCAGCAGCGCGGGATCGTCGACGGCGCTGCGCTCCACGACCCGCGCCGGGTCGGCGCCCTGGAACAGGCGTTTGATCGGGACCTCGAGTTTCTTGCCGGTCCGGGTATGCGGTACTGCGGGCGCTTCCAGGATCTCGTCGGGAACGTGACGTGGTGAGACCTCGTTGCGGATGACCTCATTGATCCGGTCGCGGAGGGGGTCGGTGAGTTCGGCACCGGGAGCCAGTACCACGAACAGCGGCATCCAGTAGCCGCCGTCGGGTTGTTCCGCACCGATGACCAGGGCTTCGGCGATCTCCGGCAACCGTTCCACCGCCTGGTAGATATCGGCGCTGCCCATCCGGATGCCGTAGCGGTTGAGGGTGGAATCGGAGCGGCCGTGGACCACCACGCTGCCGCGGCCGGTGCGCGTTATCCAGTCGCCGTGCCGCCAGACGCCGGGATAGGTGTCGAAGTAGGCGTCGTGATAGCGGTTGCCGCCGGGGTCGCGCCAGAAGTAGAGCGGCATGGACGGCAGGGGTGCCGTGACCACCAGCTCGCCGACCTCGCCTTCCACCGGCTGCCCGACCTCGTCGTAGGCCGCCAGCGCGACACCCAGGTAGGGCGCCGACAGTTCGCCCGGCCAGACCGGGACCGTGCGCACCCCACCGGCGAACGCGGAGACCACATCGGTGCCACCGCTGATGGACGCGACCGGAACTCCACCCGCGTTCTCGTGCAGCCACAGCGAGGATGCGGCCGGCAGCGAGGAACCGGTGATACCGATGAGCCGCAGGGCGGACAGGTCATGGTCGGTCGCCGGGACGGACCCCGCTTTCATACAGCCGAGGACATAGCCCGGGCTGGTACCGAGCACGGTGGTGCCGGTGCGGGCGGTGATCTCCCACAGCGTGTCCGGCCGCGGATGGGCGGGGCTGCCGTCGTAGCAGACGATGGTCGCGCCGGTCAGCAGGCCGGCGATCTGGAAGTTCCACATCATCCAGCTCGGGCTGGTGTACCAGAGGAACGTATCGTCAGGTCCGATATCGGATTGCAGGGCGACGGCTTTGAGGTGCTCGACGACGACTCCGCCGTGTCCGTGCACGATACCTTTGGGCAGTCCGGTGGTGCCGGAGGAGAACACGATCCACAGGGGATGGGCGAAATCGACCGTCTCCGTTTCGGGCACGGTGTGACCGGCCGGGTCGGCGGCCGCGGACCACGGTGTGCTGTCGGGGATCTCGGCCCCCAGCCGGGAGACCACGATGGTGGCCCGGAGCGTATCCAGGCCCGCGCGCAGCGCGGCGATATCCGTGCTCTTGTCGTGCGTCTTGCCGCCGTAGCGGTAGCCGTCGGCAGTAACGAGCACGGCGGGTTCCAGCTGGCCCAGGCGATCCAGGGCGGCCTTGGCCGAATAGTCCTGACCGCAGGCGCTCCACACGGCGCCGACGGCGGCGGTGCCGAGGAAGGCGATCACGGTCTCGGTGATATTCGGCAGATAACCGATCACCCGGTCGCCGGGGCGGACACCGAGTTCGCGCAGTGTGCCGGCGAAAGCGGCCACTCCCGCCAGGAGGTCGGCCCAGGACGTTTCGGTGACCTCATCGGCGCCCTCGGTGACCTGCAGTACCGCCGGCCGGTCGGTACGGGCCTGAGCGACGACACGGTCCACATAGTTCAGCGTGGTTCCGGGAAACCACTGTGCACCGGGCATATCCGGAACGGGCAGCACCTCACCCGCGACAGTGCCCAGGTCGAAGTAATCCCACAGCGCCAGCCAGAAATCGGCGGGGTTGTCCACCGACCACTGCCACAGGGCGTGATAGTCCGATAGCTCGGCACCGGAACGAGACGCGACGAAGTGGGCGAAATCGGTGATCCGGGCGTCGGCGATATCCCGTTCGCTCGGGACCCACTGTGGTTCCACCGCGGCGACCTCCTGTGTTTCGGCGACCTCCTGTTTCTATCGGTGATTATTATCGGTGCGCCGGTATGCGCGGGTCGAGTCAGCCGAGTTGGCCGGCTCGGTGGACGATCTGTTCGGCGTGGCGGAGCAGGGGCGCGTCCACCATCCGGCCCTCGTAGGTGAAGACACCGCGGTGATTCGGTGCGGCGGCGAGTACTCCCCGCGCCCACGCGATCTCGTCCGGTGAAGGGGCGTAGGCCGCGCGGATCACCGGTATCTGGCTGGGATGGATCGCGACCTTGATCTCGAAACCCACGGCCACCGCGTCTTCGGCTTCGGCCCGTAATCCGTCCAGGTCGCGGATGTTCAGGTACACCATGTCCAGCGCGAGCCGCCGGTATGCCTTGGCGGCGAGCAGACCGGTGTTCCGCAGATGCAAGGCCACATCCCGGTAGCTTCCGTCGGGGCGCCGGGTCCCGGTGCCGCCCATCGCGGCGATCAGGTCCTCTACCCCGCACATCACGCCGAGGGTGTTGGGCGCGGCGGCTATCCGCTCGATCGCCAGCGCGCCCGCGGGCGATTCGATCAGGGCGAACACCTGGTAGCCGGTGAGTCCGGTGACCTGTTCGGCGGATTCGGTTTTCGGCAGCATCACCAGCCGGTATCCGGTGTCGCGCAGGGCCTGCAGATCGAGTTCGTGATCGGGAGTGCCGGCCGGGTTGACCCGCACCACCGTGGTGTCGGGGTCGAGCGGAGTTTCGGTGAGCGCTTTACGCGCCGCGGGTTTGTCAGCGGGGGCGACACCGTCTTCGAGATCGAGGATCACGACGTCCGCGGCGTCGGCGGCCTTGCGGTAGCGTTCGGGCCGGTCGGCCGGGCAGAACAACCAGGCCGGTCCGGCGGGCTGCCATTCGGTATTCGCGGTGGATGGAACGGTCACTGGTGTTTCCTCCTGCGGGCCGGATCTGCCCAGGTGCTCCTATATGTCTCCGGTACGGACCTCACGCTTGTTCCACCGGCCGCAGCCGGATCATGGCGTGCCGGACGGCGATCCCCACGATGGTCCCGTGCTGGTTGCGTGCCACATGCCGGAAGGTGACGACACCCTGGCCGGGCCGGCTCTTCGATTCGCGCTTGTTCAGCACGACCGTTTCGACGTAGATGGTGTCGCCGTGGAACAGCGGTGCCGGGAATTTCACCTCGTCGAATCCGAGATTGGCGACGGTGGTGCCCTGGGTGAGGTGCGCGACCGCCAAGCCGATCATGGTGCCCAGGGTGAACAGCGAATTCACCAGCCGCTCGTGGAAGGGTTCCTGGGCGTCGCTGTAGGCCTTGTCGATATGCAGGCCCTGGTTGTTCATGGTCAGGGTGCTGAACAGGACATTGTCGGTTTCGGTCATGGTGCGGCCGGGCCGGTGCTCGTACAGCACACCGGTTTCCAGCTCTTCGAACCACAGGCCCGACTGTACGACCCGTTTCAGTCCGGTGGTGTCGTGCTCGACATCCTTGGTGATCTTGTTCTCGCCGTTCGCGCTCACAGGCCGAGCTCCCGTCCGATCAGCATGAGTTGTACTTCCGTGGTGCCCTCGCCGATTTCGAGGATCTTGCTGTCCCGGTAATGCCGGGCCACCGGATATTCGTTCATGAACCCGTAGCCGCCGAATATCTGCGTGGCATCGCGGGCATTGTCCATCGCGGCCTCGCTAGCCACCAGTTTGGCGATGGAAGCCTGCTTCTTGAACGGTTTCCCGGACAGCATCAGGGCCGCGGCGTCGTAGTAGGCCGTCCGGGCGGTATGTGCGCGCGCCTCCATCCGGGCGATCTTGAACGCGATCGCCTGATTACTGCCGATCGTCCTACCGAAGGCCTCCCGCTCCCCGGCGTAGCGCACACATTCGTCCACACAGCCCTGGGCGGAGCCCACGGACAGCGCGGCGATCGCGATCCGGCCCTCGTCGAGGATGCGCAGGAAATTGGCGTAGCCGCGCCCGCGCTCCCCGAGCAGGTTCTCCTTCGGCACCCGCACATCGGTGAAGCTCAGCGGATGAGTATCCGAGGCATTCCAGCCGACCTTGTTGTAGGCGGGTTCGGCAACGAAACCGGGAGTGCCGGCGGGCACGATGATGGTCGAGATCTCTTTCTTACCGCCGGACTCCCCGGTCACCGCGGTCACCGTCACCAATGCGGTGATATCGGTTCCGGAATTGGTGATGAACTGTTTGCTGCCGTTGATGACCCAGCTGTCGCCGTCCTCGACCGCGGTGGTGCGGGTTCCGCCGGCATCGCTGCCCGCGCCCGGCTCGGTGAGTCCGAACGCGCCGAGGTTCTCGCCACTCGCGAGGCGGGGCAGCCACTCCTGCTTCTGTTCATCGTCGCCGAACCGGTAGATCGGCATGGCGCCGAGCGATACGCCGGCTTCCAGGGTGATCGCGACACTCTGGTCGACCTTTCCGAGTTCCTCCAGTGCCAGGCACAGCGCGAAATAATCGCCCCCCATCCCGCCGTACTCCTCGGGGAACGGCAAGCCGAACAGACCCATCCGCGCCATCCCCGCGACGACCTCGTACGGGAAGCTGTGCTCGGCATCGTGTTTCGCGGCTACGGGCGCGACCACCTGGTTCGCGAAATCCCGTACGGTCAGCGCCAGGTCGCGGTAGTGCTCGGGCAGGGTGCCGGTGGAGAGGAAATCGCTCACCAGAGCCTCTTCTCGGAGTAGTGGTTTCGCCGCTTATCGCAGTGAGGTTTCGGGGGCGGACACGGACCCCGCAGCTTCGGGTGTCGCCGGGCCGGGCGCTGCTGGTTCGGGAGGTGCGGGGGTGGGCGTCGCTGGATCGGCAGCCGCTTCGGGATGGACCCGGGCGAGTACCTCGTCCAGCCGCACCGAGGCGCCGGGGGCCACCAGGATCTCGACCGTGCCGGCGAGCGGCGCGGTGAGGGAATGCTCCATCTTCATCGCCTCGACAACGAGGATCGGTGCGCCCGCGGCCACCGGGGCGCCGGAAGTCGCGGTGACGGCGAGGACGGTTCCGGGCATGGGGCTGCGGATTTCGGCATCGTGGACGGCCGCATCGTCGGCGCGGGCGGGTTCCTCCGCCAACTCCCGCACCATGGCGGCGCCGGACGGTCCGGCGACCCACAGTTGGTCACCGGATTCCGCCACGCGGTAATCGCGGCGGAGGCCGTCGAGAGTGAGAGTCACCGTCCGGACCGAATCACCGGGCCCGGATACCGCGGCTTCCCGGCCCAGTGCGGCCGTGACGGATACCGGATCGGCGTCCTCGACCCGCAGGTCACCGGAATCCGGTGTGCCGGTTAGGAAGACGTGTACGGTCCGGTCGCCGCCGGTCAGCCGGATCCGGGTCGGCGCGGGCGCACCCACCCGCCACCCGGTGGGGTAGGCCCACGGATCGGCGGGCCCGTCCGGCCAGCGCTGCAGCCAGCGGTATACGGCCGCGGCCGCGAAAACATCGTCGGCAACCGGGTCCGGCGTGAAATCGCCGGCCCGCCGGTCCAGGAGCGCGGTATCCAGGCGGCCCGCCCCGACATCGGGATCGGCCAGCAGGAAACGCAGGAAGTCGATATTCGTCCGGACCCCCAGCACGACCGTATCGGCGAGGGCCCGGTCGAGTGCGGCCAGGGCGGCGGCGCGGTCGGGGCCGTGTGCGATGACCTTCGCGAGCATCGGGTCGTAATCGCTGCCCACCACCGTGCCCACCGCGAGCCCGGAATCCACCCGGACCCCCGTCCCGCCCGGTTCCACCAGGTCCAGGACCGTACCGCCGGTCGGCAGGAAATCCCGGGCCGGGTCTTCGGCGTACACCCGCGCCTCGACGGCGTGGCCGTGCAGCCGGATATCGTCCTGCGCCAGCCGGATCCGCTGCCCGGCCGCGATCCGGACCTGGCATTCCACCAGGTCGAACCCGGTGACCATTTCGGTGACCGGATGCTCGACCTGCAGGCGGGTGTTCATCTCCATGAAGAAGAATTCGTCCGGCCGGTCGGCGGAGACGATGAACTCCACCGTCCCCGCGCCCACATAGTCCACGCTGCGCGCGGTGGCGCAGGCGGCGGCACCGATGCGGGCACGGGTCGCGGCGTCCAGCAGGGGAGAAGGTGCTTCCTCGATCACCTTCTGATGCCGGCGCTGCAGACTGCATTCCCGTTCGCCCAGATGCAGCACGGTGCCGTGGGTATCGGCCAGGATCTGCACCTCGATATGCCGCGGCCGGGTGACGAACCGCTCCAGGAACAGGGTGTCGTCTCCGAAGGACGCGGCGGCCTCCCGGCGGGCGCTGACCAATGCGGCAGGCAGGTCCGCGGGATCGTCGACCCGGCGCATTCCCTTACCGCCGCCCCCCGCGGAGGGTTTCACCAGCACGGGATAGCCGACCTTTTCGGCTGCTTCGATCAGCGCCGCGTCGGTGAGACCGGGTTCGGCGACCCCCGGCACCACCGGCACACCGGAAGCCGATACGGTGGTCTTCGCGGTGATCTTGTCGCCCATGATTTCGATCGCCGCGGCCGGCGGGCCCAGGAAAACGATCCCGGCCTCGGCGAGCGCGGCGGCGAAAGCGGCGTTCTCGGAAAGGAATCCGTAACCGGGATGCACCGCGCCCGCCCCGGTGCGCCGGGCGGCATCGACGACCTTCGCGATATCCAGGTAGCTCTCCCGAGCCGCCGCGGGGCCGAGCCGCACGGCCGTATCGGCTTCGCGCACATGCCGGGCGCCCGCGTCCGCGTCGCTGTAGACCGCTACCGACCGCAGACCCATGGTGCGCAGGGTGCGGATGACGCGCACAGCGATCTCCCCGCGATTGGCCACCAGGACGGTGTCGAAAGGAAGGGGATGATTCGAGTTCAGCACGGTGATCACATCCTGAAGACGCCGTAGGAGACCGGATCCAGCGGTGCCTGCGAGCACACCGAGAGAGCCAGTCCGAGCACGGTCCGGGTATCGGCGGGATCGATGACCCCGTCGTCCCAGAGCCGGGCGGTCGAATAGTAGGGGTTGCCCTGCGCCTCGTACTGCCGGCGGATCGGCTCCTTGAACGCCTCTTGATCGGCCTCGCTCCACGGCTGACCGTTGCCGTCGAGCTGGTCACCGCGCACGGTGGCCAGCACCGAGGCCGCCTGCTCCCCGCCCATCACCGAGATCCGGGCGTTCGGCCACATCCACAGGAATCGCGGCGAGTAGGCCCGCCCGCACATCGAATAGTTCCCCGCGCCGTAGGACCCGCCGATCACCACGGTCAGCTTGGGAACCCGCGCGCACGCGACCGCGGTCACCATCTTCGCGCCGTGCTTGGCGATCCCGGAGGCCTCGTAATCGCGCCCGACCATGAACCCGGTGATGTTCTGCAGGAACAGCAGCGGGATCTCCCGTTTATCGCACAATTCGATGAAATGCGCGCCCTTCATGGCGGATTCGCCGAACAGCACACCGTTGTTGGCGACGATCCCCACCGGGTGGCCGTGGATATGCGCGAACCCGGTGACCAGGGTGGTGCCGTACTCGGCCTTGAATTCGTGGAACCCCGGCTCGCCGGTGCCGTCCGCGTCGACAATCCGGTGGATTACTTCGTGCACGTCGTAAGGGGTGCGCAGATCGACCGGGACCACGTCGTACAGGTCCCCGGTTGCCGCGGCAGGTTCACGGGCGGGCCGGACCTGCCACGCCGGTTCCGGGCGCGGTCCGAGGGTGCCGATAATGCGGCGCACGGTGCGCAGCGCGTCCCGGTCGTCATCGGCCAGATGATCGGTGACCCCGGAGGTGCGCGAATGCAGGGCGCCGCCACCGAGTTCCTCGGCGGTCACCACCTCACCGGTCGCGGCCTTCACCAGCGGTGGCCCGCCGAGGAAGATCGTGCCCTGATCCCGCACGATCACCGCCTCGTCGCTCATCGCCGGAACGTAGGCGCCGCCCGCGGTGCACGACCCCATGACCGCCGCGATCTGCGCGATACCCCGCGCGCTCATGGTGGCCTGGTTGTAGAAGATGCGGCCGAAATGTTCCCGGTCGGGGAACACCTCGTCCTGTTCGGGCAGGTAGGCGCCACCGGAGTCGACGAGGTAGACGCACGGCAGGTTGTTGTGCAGCGCCACTTCCTGGGCGCGCAGATGTTTCTTGACCGTGATCGGGTAGTAGGTGCCGCCCTTGACCGTGGCGTCGTTGGCGACGATCACGCATTCACGACCGGCCACCCGCCCGATGCCGGTGATGATTCCGGCGCCCGGCGAATCATCGCCGTACATCCCGTCGGCGGCCAGTGGCGAGAGCTCCAGGAACGGGCTGCCGGGATCGAGCAGCTGGTCCACCCGGTCGCGCGGCAGGAGTTTGCCGCGGGCGATATGACGCTCCCGTGCCTTCTGCGGACCGCCGCGGGCGGTGAGTGCGAGGCGGCGGCGCAACTCGTCGACCAAGGCCAGATTGGCGGCCCGGTTATCGGTGTCCGGCCGAATGGTCGGCGAGGGGCTCGCGGTGCGGGTCATCACATGAACCTGCCATCTGAGTTAGTCGCTGATAACTGGAATTGAGGTTAATCTTGACTAACCGAGTTGTCCAGAGGAAGGGAAGGTAGTGCGGGTGACCAGTCCTGATTCTGCCACCCCCACGCGTCGCGAACTGTTGAAGCAGCAGCGCCGCGGCCAGCTGCTCGCCGCCGGCGCCCGGCTCATCGCCGAACGCGGCTACCTCGGCATGCGGCTCGACGACCTGGGCGCGGCGGTCGGTATCAGCGGTCCCGCGGTCTATCGGCACTTCTCCAACAAAGAGGCATTACTGGTGGAGCTGCTGGTCGGGATCAGCCGCCGCCTGCTCGAGGGTGGCACCGCGGTCGCTGCGGACACCACCCCGGATCAAGCCCTGGCCGCACTGGTGGATTTCCACCTCGACTTCGCCCTCGGCGAACCCGAACTCATCCGCATCCAGGACCGCGACCTCGACAACGTCCCGGTACCCGCGCGCCGCGAAATCCGCCGCACCCAGCGCCGCTATCTGGAGATCTGGGTGCGCATCCTCTGCGAACTGCTCCCCGGCCTGGACGAGGACTCTGCCCGGGTCCGCGCCCACGCCATCTTCGGTCTACTCAACTCCACCCCCCACAGCGCCGGCCCGGCCCGAGGTCGCACCCGGTCGGTTCTGCGCTCGATGGCCCTGGCCGCGCTCACCCATCCGGTGTGAATCAGGACTTGTATCCAATTGATCGCGATGCGGTATGCGCCCCGGTCCTGCGCCGTCCCCCGGTATCGACTTGCCCGAACCGGAAACAACTGAGACCGAGGCAAACCTCCTCTGCCGCTGGGGGTTTACGCGGCTCGGTCCGGCGCGTCTACTGCTCCGATGAGCTCGGGGCGTGCCGGACAGCGAGAGTGGCTTATGTGAGACCTGCACATCTGACCGTTCCGCAACTCCGGTGGCGTGCTTGGGCCGAGAGGGTCCTGTTCATGCGCAGCGTCTATACGCTGTGGTCATGGGTTCGCGAGCTGAGATCGTTACCCTCGAGCGGGGGAAACAACAAAGGTTTTACACCCAATGGGGTGGACAGTCACTACACCTGGATCTGTTGGCGGGCCCCGGGCCCGCGCTGCGGTTCGCCACTGCGCAGCGCCCGGTCGAGAACTGGACTGCCGACCTGGAAGCGGCAGCCGTCATCGACTTCGATCAGCGCATGCTGCTGTGGTTTTCGGCGTCGTGCGAGGAAAGCACGTTGCGGGAAGCGGTATTCGAGGTCATGTCGATCACATGGCCCGGCTGGCGTCTGCATTGGGCGGAATATCGAGAGCTGGATCTGATCGACTACTGCGCGGGCCGATGGCCGGAATGCATGGTCACCCTCACCGACACCACGGGCCGCGCCCGCTTCTACATGCCCCCGATCGATTCCGGCGCCCTGCTGGCCGAGGGCCCTGCTCTTGTCGCGACCGTCAGCGGGTGGGACGTGGCGAAACGTATCCCGGCTATGGTCATGTCGGGGATCGACCTCGATCCCGTAAAACGGGCCGGCATGGTGTGGTCACTCGACAACAGCGCCGATTCTCTGGTGGCCGAAGCTACTGTGCGCTGGCCCGGCTGGACATGGGAGAGCTATCCCGATCGCGCATCCACTCTTCCTGAACCGACCCCGTTTGCGGATCCCGAACTGGCGGTTGCCTTCCGGGAACTGGCCGCGAGTTTCGACCAGCATCAGCTCCTCGACGCCGGAACCGCGGCCGCGGCCTCGCTGTTGCGCGCGGCGGGCCGGATCCGGGAACTGATGGGCTCGGCCGGGCTGACCTTGGAGACCGTGGAAGACAACACCTTCACCCACTGCCCGGTAGATCTGTCGCCCGCCGAGCTCGCGGATACCCGTGAGGCGATCACCGTCGCAGAGCAACGGCTGAGGTCCTGACGACCATGACAGGCGAATCAGCGCAGCGGTCGAACCCGCACGATGCGTACTTCCGGAAAGTCATGGCACACCGCGACAACGCCGCTTGCGAAATACGCGTCGCCCTGCCCGCGGCATTCATCTCCCGTCTCGATCTGACCGAACTGCGGCTACAACCCGGTAGCTTCGTTCACCCCGACCTGCGCAACCGCTACAGCGACCTGCTCTACCGCACCCGCCTCGACGGTCACCCTGCCTACATCTACATCCTGATGGAACACCAATCCAGCAGTGATCGGTTCATGGCCTTCCGCATGCTCGAATACATGGTCGCCATCTGGCGTCAGCACCTGGCCGACAACTACCGCGACCGTAGGCGCAAACGCCCCGGTGTCACCAAGGCGACCACCTTGCCCGCGATCATCCCGCTGGTCGTGCACAACACCGCCGAGGGCAGGGCCTGGTCCGCGCCCACCGAACTATCCGACCTGCTCGACCTCGACGACGACGCCCGCGACTCGCTGGGCCCGTACCTGCCCCGGTTCCGGTTTCTGCTCGACGATATCGCCGCCCTAGATCTCACGGCACTTCGTGAGCGCGACCTAACCCCCGCGACCCGCGTCTTGCTGGTGTTGCAGCGCATCGCACCCAAGAACCCGGCGCTGGGACGCGATATGCTGGACTGGCTCGAAGACCTGCGTGAACTGGAGTCCGGCCCGGACCCCCTCGGCGATTACCTGACCGTCCTGACCTACATCATGAGGGTCGGCGAAACCCCCGAGGCCGACCTCGCGGCGGTATTCGAGCGGCTCGGTCCGCGAGCGAAGGAGGCGATCGTGACAACAGCGGAAACCATCGAAGCCCGCGGGGAAGCGCGCGGAGAGGCCCGCGGAGAAGCCCGCGGCCGGGCAGCAGCACTGCTCGAGCTGATGACCGCCAAATTCGGCCCGCTATCGGCCGCCTCCACCCATCTGGTCCGCTCAGCAGATCCCGAGCAGGTGCGGATCTGGACAGTGCGAGTACTGACCGCGACCACTCTCGACGAGCTACTTGCCTGAACCGGGGTGCCGCGGCGCTCGCTGAGAACACGTCGTCACAGGCCGGCGTGGTGCCCCTCGGCGAGTAGCTTCAGATTGAGCAGCTGTCGCCGAGCCATGATCAGGTCGCCGACCGACAGCCCGAGCGCCACCAAGCGGTTGGTCCGCATAACCAGTTTGAACAGTAGGCGCGTCGTGTCATGCCCCTCGGCCACGAGGACATAGGACATGACGGCGCTCGAGATGCTGCCGGTCAGCTGTTCTCCCGCCTCGACCGAAACGATCCGGCCCAGCCTGCGTCCGCCGGTGGCCGTGAACCTGTCACCGACCTGCGGCTCGGGAAGATCGATGAGATCGCGAGGTGAGCGGCGCCCCAGATTATCGATCCAGTCGTACGAGTAGGGCGCAAGCCGCACTTGTGTGACCCATGGCCACACCGCTTCGGAAGGCGCCCGGACACTCACGCCCCGCCATACCTCCAGCGCGGGTGACTTCACGAAGTCGTCGCACGGATAGGGGCGCGTGACCTCGCTGTCGCTCACGCCCCACCGGTCGCCGATCATGCATCGATCTGTACGCTTCGCCGGTCCATCGTTCAAGCTCTATCCCGGTCCGCGCCGACACCGTCGCTCCTCTCGTACCGCGTGTCCTCGCCGCCGAATCGCGAAGCGCGGCTGTTCAGGTATGCGAGGTGAGGGTGGTCAGCCACTGGTGAACGGCTGGTCGCAGGTCGGCGAGGCCGGCTGGGGTTCCCGGTTCGATATGGGTCAGGGATCGGGTGCCGTGGAGGCGGTCGAAGAGCAGTCCTTCGAGCAGGCTGATCAGATCGTGGGCGGCGCGGTGGGGGTCGGGGGCGCCGAATGCGGACATCAGTGATTGTGCGGCGGGTAGGGAGAAAAGGCATCCGGCGAGGGCGGTGCGCAGGTCGTCGCCGAGGGCGCTGTCGATGGACAGCGCGTAGCGGGCCAGCGCATCCCGGCGGCGGGGGCCCAGGAGCAGGTCGAGTTGGGTGGTGATGAGGTCGGTGGCGCTCTCGATGCTGAAATCCCGCTTCTGGTCGAGGGCTGTATGGAAGGCGTCGCGCGAAGCGCCGGTGAGATGGGTGATCGCGGCATCGAGGAGTTCCCGGCGAGTGCGGTAGTAGTACGACGTCGACCCTCGTGGCAGCTCGAGTCTTCGATCGATCGCGGGGTGGCTCACCGCTCGGCTACCGCCGGTCGCTGCCAGATCCAGCACCGCTTCGCAGATTGCTGTCCGCCTCGCTGTTCCCCGGGGTGTGGCTGTTTCCGCGTTGCTTCCATGCTCGGTCATGCCTGTTCTCCTTGGGCGGTTGCCACGAACTCGGCGGTCGGAGAGTGTGGTCGGCCACTTCTCTTCCGTGTAGCCCGTCCCATCCTCTAATAATATAGAGGATGCTCCCCGTGTTGGAGCGCCGGATGAAAGAAGGCCGAACCATGACTGAGCAACCCCTGGTAAGCCATGTCTCCGACACTGCGCGTTGGGTCGCCGTCCACCGCGCCACCGAAACGAAGCGACCCGACGCTCTGTTCGCGGACCCGTTCGCCGCCCGCCTGGCCGGCCCGCGTGGACACGAGATCGCTGCCACCGCAGCGCGATCCATCGCCGACGACTGGTTCTTGGTCTCGCGTACCAAGCTCGTCGACGATCGGGTGACCGCGGCCGTCGCCGCGGGATGCGATGTGGTGGTCAATCTCGGCGCCGGCCTCGATACCCGCCCCTATCGCATGGCATTGCCGCCCGGCCTGCGGTGGATCGAGGCCGACCTGCCCGGGTTGATCACCGAGAAGACTGCTCTGCTCGCCGACGCCGACCCCCGGTGCCGGCTGGTGCGCACCAGCCTGGATATCACCGACGCCGAGGCGCTCAGCACCTTCCTCGACGATTCACTCGAAGGCGCGCGGCAGGCTCTTGTGGTGACCGAAGGCTTGGTCATGTACCTGAGCGAGGAAAATGTCATCGATCTGGCCCGGACCCTGCGACATCCCGCCGTCGCGGGCTGGTGCCTGGATTTCAGCACTGCGGGTGTGGCGGCCCTGATGGCCGACCGGAACCAGGGATTGTTGCGGCACGCACCGTGGACCTTCCTGCCCGCCAACGGACTCGCCTTCTTCGAAGACCTCGGATGGCACGCCGCATACGTGGAATCGATCCTGACTGCCGCCGCCCGGTTCGATCGGCTGAGCTCACCGCAGATGCAAGCGGCAGCCACCGGTCCCCAACCGGACCCCCGCAGGCCCGGCGACTGGCCGTACAGCGCGGTCACGCACCTGACTCGACCTGCCTGAGTTCTCTCCAGCGGGCCTGATCGAACTGGACGACGATCGGGTGGTCGCAGTATCAACGATCAAAAGTGAACGAGGGCGGACTATTTCGTGTTCTGACCGCCGGTCTGTCGGCGGTGACACAATCGTGCGATGACAGCTGTCAGGACTGCCCGCCACCGAAGAGTCTCGGAATTCCTGGCTTCCCGGGGCGATTTCGAGCTCGCTGAGCTCGTCGACGCCGGTCGGGTCGTGAGCGTGGGTGTGGGTGGGGGCGCGGCGCTCATCGACGTGGACAGCGTGCCGGTGTTCGCCAAGCGCGTCCCACTGACCGACCTCGAGCTCGCCCACCCGGGCTCCACCGCGAACCTGTTCGATCTGCCGATGTTCTGCCAGTACGGCGTCGGCGGCCCCAGCTTCAACGCGTGGCGAGAGCTGGCCGCGAATATCGTCGTCACCGACGCCGTACTGGCCGGTGAGACACAGTCTTTCCCGGTGCTCTACCACTGGCGGGTGCTACCGGGTCGCTCGGCGGTCGCGGCCGAACACGCCGATATCGACGCGGTGGTCACCGCTCAGGGCGGCTGCCCGGCCGTGCGTGCGCGTCTCGAAGCGCTGGCCGCCGCCTCGCACAGCCTCGTGCTGTTCTGCGAATACATTCCATACCCGATAGATGGCTGGCTGCGGGAAAACCCGGCAGGCAAGGCCGCAACAGTCGAGCGCCAGTTCTCCGAGGTCGTGACGTTCCTACGTGATCGGGAGTTACTGCATATGGACGGGCATTTCGGCAATATGCGCACCGATATGCAGCGGATCTATCTCAGTGATTTCGGTCTGGCCACATCCCCGCGATTCGACCTGTCGGCCGCCGAGCGTGACTTCGTCGAACGCCACGCCACCCACGACGCGGGCTACGCCGCCATGCGACTGGTCAACTGGCTGGTGACCGATATCTGCGGGGTACCGATGCCGTCCAGCGGCGGGCCGGTCACCCGCAACGAGTACGTACGCCAGTGCGCAGCCGGCCACATCCCGGATGATGTGCCACCGGCGGTGGCCGCGATCCTGACCCGGTACGCACCTGCCGCCGCGAAGATGAACGCCTTCTACTGGAGACTGTTCGAAGGCGACGTCCACGCGGAGTACCCCGGTATATGAGGGGCTCAGGCTGGTGTGCCCTCGGTCGCGGTCCGGCACCCGCGGACATCGCCGACTCGTGCGGATGCCGCCTGCGGGAAGTGGACGACGATCCGCCCGGGATGATCGGCTGTCCGGCCGGGTCGGTGCTCACCGCTGTTCGGGATGGCAGGTGACCACGAAATTCAGCACTACGTCGTCGTCGGTCTCCGTCCGGTCCGCGGGGCAGTCGGCGGACTGGACCGAGGCGGCGCCAGGGGCAATCTCATCGGTACCGGGGGCTACGGATACGTTCTCGGTGGTGTCGCGCCGGAACGATCGTGGGTCTTGCTCCATACGTGTTCCTTCCCAGGTTTTGTCGCGATCGGAACCGGCCCCGCCGTGGCGCCCCCGAAACCGAGCGGCGGTTGGGTTGGTTTCAACACCCTTTCACATACCTGAGGTCGGTTTTGACTCCTCTGGCGGTGGGTCGGCCGATTCGGATGCCTCCGGATCGCTCCACCGAACCTCGATGTGAGCTCCGCTGGTTCGTCGGATCGCTGCTGGTTGCGGTAGCTACCTGCGGGTTCCGTGGTGGAAGTTAATCGCGATCCGCAGCTCCGATGCGAATAATGGCATTTACTGCCATATTGGAAACTTTTTTCTGGAACGAGTTACAACCCCCGTGAGCGGTCGCTGGTTTGAAACATGCATGCCCAGATGTTATCTACGAAATATAACGATCACGCCAGAAGATGGTTCGGCGGACGGTTCCCGATGGTTAGGTATGGATTACTTCAGCCGGTGCGGTCCGTACCGGTGGCCGTTCACGTGGAGATGTCGTCCGGCTCCGGCATACTGCTGATGAGTAGTAGGGCAACTTCGACGCATCCCGTTTCCTGCAGCTGCGATCGGCTCTGCTGAAAGCTCCAATAGGTAGGTGCCCGGATCGCCGGGCCGGAGAGGTGATGAACGGCGCGGTGGAGGAACGGCTCCGGTTTACATATGGTCGAGCGATGTCAAGTGGCCTGTTTTGTGGTACGTACGCCGGTGCTCTGGGCGTGGGCTACCGCCCCGGGCGATGCGGCGGCGGGGCTGGGGCGGTCGCTCTATCCGGTGGGATTGCGGTTCGTTCCCATTCGACAAGATGCAATTGGCAAATATATGGCGAATTGTATTTCGCCGGGCGATCGACTTCGGGGTGGGGAATCGATAAAACGCCGTGTTCTACAGCAGAGAAATTACCCCGAGGCGTTCAAGGAAGTATTTCCGGTATGGCCGATATATGTTTTCCGACCAATGATCCGAACGATGATCAGGAGCCGGAGGTGGTCCTCGTTTTCGAAATCATCTCCGAGGAAGAGACGGTATGACTTTTCAGCTCGGCGGGAATCTCGGCCGGCGTTAAACGTGCGATGCGAATCGCGACCGGTCGCTGGGTGGCCGGAGGTGGTGGCCGCAGCGGCAGCCATGACTTACGTCACGTGGCGGGCGTGATTCCGGTGCCCATAAACGGACCTGGTCGACGCTCGGCGGGATTCGGATTCCGGTGCGGCCGTGTCGAATGTCGTATTTGCCGGGCCGTCATGCGGGCGGCCCCAGCCGTATTCCGCACGGTATAGGGCCGTTTGTTGTGCTTCTCCATACTGGGACCACTTAAGGTGCACAGGTGCTACGGTTCTGTGGATCGGATCTGTCGGTGGCTGTAATCGTCGATCTCAAACGAATAGAGGGGAACCTATGACACATCCATTGTCACTCGCGCACCGAAGTGTTTTGCGGTGAGAACGGCAATCGTCGTTCTGCCTCTCTCATAGGAGCTTCGATGGCTGATAGTGCAAGATCCAGAGCGTCCGGAGCGCAAGACGGCGTCCCGGGGAACACCACGTTCAGTATCCGGCTGCGCCCGAAGGACTACCGGACATTGATGAGCTACGCGAACCTGCGCAAGATTTCGATCGCCGAGCTGGCGCGCGAGTTCATCCTCGACGGGCTACGGAATGCCCTGGACCCCGCGGAGATAGAGCGGGAGATGGAGGCGGAGAAGCAGCGTTTGCTCGCCTACGCCAAGGAGATAAGGGAAGCGGCCGAGGGTCAGTCGGGGGATGAGTGACCGCCCGGCAACTCTGATGCCGGAGTACGCGACCGCCGGAGGGTGGGACCACGGAAGTGGTCCCACCCTCTGCTTTTCGGGTCGAGTCCGCGTGCGGCGCGGGCTGTTCGGGTTTGTGCTGGCGGCCGCGCGCATCCCGTCGAATCGGTAGTGATTCATAGAACCGTTGGTGCTGTACGATCTAGGTGCGCACAAGGGCTTGCTGATCGTGGGCCGGGACGGCGCTCGAACGAGAAGGATCCGTTTCGTAACGATGACGACAACGGCAAATGGCTCCGGGGCCGATCCCGGTGCTCGGGATCCCGGTAACGGCAGTGACCGAACGGGTGCCGCTCGGGTCAGCGGCGGCGCAGGCCTGGTGAGCCCCAAGGGTTTCGGATGGTTCGTGATAGCGACACTGGCCGGATTGGTCTACGGCATCGTCGCGCGCGGGAGCGGCTGCCCTATGGCCGGGGCCGCGGGAGCCGGGGTCGCGGCGGGGGTCGCGGTTCTCTACTGGCTCGAGCAATTCGACTGGCACGATCTGCTCACCACCCGTCGCGGCTGGATCCTCCTTGTCGCATCCTGCGCCTTCGGTTTGGTCGCGACCTGCGTCCCCGTATTCACCGTTACCGGCCACGACATCTGGGTGCGGATCTTCGGTGTGCTCACCGCGGCGGCGGTCGGGTTCGGTGGTGCTCTGGGGGTCGCCGACCACTTCGTCGGCCGGTGACCCGAGGTCTGTTCGACGCGGAACTCCCGCGGCCGGTGGTACGTCCGGCCGACGTGGGTACGTGATCTCCGGTGCCGCCGCCGCGGTGAACCGAATTACAGCCGGATGGCCGCCGCCGTATCGCGGGCCGCGTCCGCCCGGTCGATATCGGCCAGGTCGAAGCCCTTGGTTTCCCGTGCGGCCAGCACTGCGACCGCGGTCACCGCGGCCGCCGCCGCCAGGTAGATGGCGATCGGGACCGAGGAGTCGAAAGTGTCCAGCAGTTTCACCGCGATCACCGGGGCCAGGGAACCGGCGACGATCGAGGTCACCTGGTAGCCGAGGGATACGCCGGAGTACCGCATCCGGGTCGGGAACATCTCCGCCATGATCGCCGGTTGCGGGGCGTACATGAACGCGTGCGCGATCAGGCCGAGCATGATCGCCGCGGTGATGATCCACCCGTTTCCGGTGTCCATCATCGGGAAGGCGACGAAACCCCATATGCCCGCCCCGATCGTGCCGGCCAGGTAGACCGGGCGCCGCCCGATCCGGTCGGCGAGCGCGCCTACCAGCGGGACGGCCGCGAAATGTACGGCATGGGCGGCGAGCAGCCACCACAGGATGTCGCTGGTCGACATATCGTGCTGGACCTTCAGATACGTGATGGTGAAGGTGACCACCAGGTAGTACATGATGTTCTCGCCGAAGCGCAGGCCCATCGCGGTGAAGACACCCCGCGGATACCGCTTCAGGACTTCGATCGCGCTGAAGGACGAGGTCCGTACCTGTTCGGCTTCCTTCTGTGCCGCGGTGAAGATCGGCGCGTCGGTCACCTTGGTGCGGATGTAATAGCCGATCAGCACCACCACGGCCGACAGCCAGAACGCGATCCGCCAGCCCCAGGAGAGGAAATCGTCGTCGGACAGGATGGTGGTGAGGACCAGCAGGACGATCGTGGCCAGCAGGTTTCCGCCGGGTACACCGGACTGCGGCCAGCTGGCCCAGAAACCGCGACTCTTGTTCGGGCTGTGCTCGGCCACCAGCAGAACAGCGCCGCCCCATTCCCCGCCGACCGCGAAACCCTGCAGGAATCGCAGCACGACCAGGAGTGCCGGTGCCAGATAGCCGATCTGGCCGTAGGTGGGCAGGCAGCCCATCAGGAATGTGGCCGCACCCACCAGGATCAAGCTGAACTGCAGGAGTCGTTTGCGGCCGTACTTGTCGCCGAAATGGCCGAAGACGATCCCGCCCAGCGGCCGGGCAGCGAAACCCACCGCGTACGTGAGGAAGGCCTTCAGGATCGCGTCGAGTTCGCTATCGGATTCCGGGAAGAAGATCTTGCTGAACACCAGCGTCGCGGCGGTGCCGTACAGGAAGAACTCGTACCACTCCACCACGGTGCCCGCCATGGACGCGGCGACCACTCGCCGCAATCCGCTCCGATCGGGCGGCGATGTCCCGTCGGCCCGCTTCGCCCCGTCCACCACGCTCATCGCCAACTCCTCACAAGCTGCGGCCCGCAAACCGGCATCGGGGCCACTCGGAGTATCGCGCGGCCGGGGGCGCGGTATCGGCGATTCCGCCCGGTTCGTTCGTGTGGTGTCCGATCAGTGGGAAGAGCTGTCCGCCGGGTTCTACCGGCCCGGTCGGGCGGAGCTGGGCTTTTGTCTCCGGAAGACAGGGCCGGCCGGCCGACGCGCCGCGTGACTCCCGGGCGCGGAGCGGAACCCGGCCTAGGGTTGCGCTATGGCCTCACTCTCCGATCCCGCGGTACGCGAATTCCTCAGTTACGGAACCCGAACCGCCAAGGTGGCTTTCACCGCCGCCGACGGGCGGCCCCTGGTGACCCCGGTGTGGTTCCTGCTCGACGGGGACGAGATCGTCTTCAATACGGGTAAGGACACCGCGAAGGGTAAGGCGCTGCGGCGGGACCCCCGGATCGCGATGGTGGTGGATCTCGAGGAGCCGCCCTACGGGGCGGTGCAGATCCAGGGCACGGTCACCTTCTCGGAGGACCCGGCCGAGCTGCTGCGCTCCGCGACCGCGATCGGTGGCCGTTATATGGGGACGGCCCGTGCCGACGAGTTCGGCCGCCGTAACGGTGTCCCCGGCGAACTCCTGGTCCGGGTGCAGCCGACCAAGGTCATCGCTTTCTTCGACGCCGTCGGGTGATCCCGGCCATCGGAACCGGCGGTGGCAACGTCGCCGAATCCGACGAGCGTCGGGTGACCGGCCCGGGGTGAGGTGCGGTCGACTGCCGGCCGGGCTGTCGCCGGTCCTATGCTCGACCCATGACGGTCCACTTCATCGGTGCCGGGCCCGGGGCCGCCGATCTGCTGACCGTGCGTGCGGTCGACCTCTTGCGGCGGTGTCCGGTATGCCTGTACCCGGGGACCTACCTGGACCCGGAGGTGATCGCCCACTGCGCTCCGGGCACAGAACTCATCGACACCCAGCGGCTCGATCTGGACCAGATCACCGAGCATCTGGTGCGGGCGGACGCCGCGGGCGCGGAGGTGGCCCGGCTGTGCTCCGGTGATCCCTCCTTGTATTCGGCGCTCACCGAGCAGACTCGCCGGCTCGACGCTGCCGGGGTGGCGTGGGATATCACCCCGGGTGTCCCGGCATACGCCGCGGCGGCGGCGTTGGTGGGGGCGGAGCTGACTGTTCCCGAGATCGCGCAGTCGGTGGTGCTGACCCGGGTCCAGGCCCGGTCGACGGTGATGCCGGACACCGAGGCGCTGTCCGGATTCGCACGTACCCGGGCGACGCTGGCGTTGCATCTGGCCGTTACCCGCATCCGGGAGCTGGCGGTGGAACTGGCCGGGCACTACGGTGCGGCCTGCCCCGTCGCGGTGGTCTATCGCGCCAGCCAGCCGGACGAGCTCGTGCTGCGCGGCACACTGGCCGGGATCGCCGATCAGGTCGAGGCGGCCGGGCTGCGGCGCGCGGCGGTGATCCTGGTCGGCTGGGCGCTCGAGCGGGGGACGGATTGTGCGCAATCACACCTGTACGACCCGGCACGCGATCGCGCGCACCTGAACGGGTAACGCGCGGTTCGCGCACCGGCGCGCGACCCTCGCGGCCGGTACGGAGATATAGCGCCTGGGCAGGGCCGCCGTTGCGGAGCACGGTTGGTGCGGGGGCGGCGCGACGGTAGATTGGATCGGTGGTCAGGAATCGGCGCGTGGGTGCGGGTAAGCGGTGTCATACGGCATCGAACCCGCCGGGTGGTACCGGGCGTCCGATGTAACACCCTCGGCCCGATAAACGGATACTTCCGATGGACATTTCTGCCTGATCGAACGAGAAGTGGGCCTGGAACAGCGGACGTCGTGCTAGCGGCGGTGCGCGTCGCATCCGGGTGGTGACGGGAAGCGCACGCGTGCGTTCCGGAAGCGAGGTTACGGTTGGACCGGCTGGACAACGGCGGGAACGGTACGGAGAGTGGCGCGGCAGCCGCCGGCGGGGACCTGTTCCCTCTGTCGCCCGCACAGCTGGGTATCTGGTACGCCCAGCACGTCGATCCGCAGGTACCGGTCAATATCGCGCAGTACGTGGAACTTCACGGTGAACTGGATGTCGACACGCTCAGCCGCGCGAGCCGGGGTGCCTCGCGCGACCTCGGGTCCGGCTATCTGCGCATCGTCGAACAGGACGGCGAACCGCTGCAGTTCGTCGACTACTCCATCGACGAGTACGACGGGGTCTCGTATGTCGATCTGCGGGACGCCGAGGATCCGGTGGCGGCCGCGCAGGAATGGATGCGCGCCGAATACAGCCGTCCACTGGAACTGACCGAGGACCGGCTCGTCCACTCCTCCGCGCTGCAACTGGCCGACGACCACTGGTACTGGTACACGCGCGCCCATCACATCGCGCTCGACGGCTACGGCGCGATGAACTTCGTGAACCGGATCGCCGAGCTGTACAGCGCCTACAGCACCGGGACCGAGCCGGCGCCGACCAAGGCCGCGGAGCTGACCAAGTTCTACGACCAGGAGATCGCCTACCGCGACAGCGCCCGGTTCGAATCGGATAAGCAGTACTGGCGCGAACGGGTCGCCGGTCTGGAGGAAGGGATCAGCCTGGCCGGGCGCTCGGCCGCTCCCTCCGCCCGCAACGGGGTTTCGAACGCGGCGCTCAGCGAGGAGCGCAACGCGCTGCTCACCGAGTGTGTGCGGCGTTACGATTCCTCGCCCGCCCAGGAGTTGCTGGCGGCGTTCGCCACCTATCTGGCGCATTGGAACGGTGTGTCGGATGTGATCCTGAGCCTGCCGGTGACCGCCCGCACCACCGCGCTCATGCGCCGCTCCGGCGCGGCGTCGTCGAATATCGTGCCGCTGCGGCTGCACGTCGGCCCCGAGACCACCGTGGCCGATCTGCGCAAACAGGTACAGCTCGAGGTATCGGGCGCATTGCGCCATCAGCGCTACCGGCACGAGGACATCCGCCGTGATTCCGCCGACGGCGGAATGGTCACCACGCAGTTCTTCGGTCCCTGGGTGAACATCATGTTGTTCCAGGACGAGGTCCGGCTCGGCGAGATGGTCGGCGGCATCCAGCTCCTGTCCACCGGCAGCGTCGAAGACCTGGGCGTCAACTTCTACCAGTCGGTCGGCGGGACGCGCTCGCATATCGACTTCGAGACCAACCCGAACCTGTACACCGACGCCGAAGCGCGGGCCCACCACCACCGGTTCCTCGAGTTCTTCGACCGGTTCCTCACCGCCGATCCCGCGCAACCGCTGAGCGGGCTCGATATCACCACCGCCGCCGAAACCGAGCAGACGACCCGGACGTGGAACGATACGGCCCACGACGTCCCGGATACGACCCTGCCCGCGTTGCTGGACGCCCAGCTCGCGCGCACGCCGGAGAACACGGCCGTCGAGTTCGCCGGAACGAGCTTGTCCTACAGCGAGTTCGGCGCCCGGGTGAACCGGCTGGCACGCAAACTGATCGACGACGGTGTCGGGCCGGAATCGCTGGTCGCCCTGGGGATGCGCCGTTCGCTCGACCTGGTCGTCGCCATGAACGCGGTGCTGCGGGCCGGTGGCGCCTACGTCCCGATCGACCCGGATCATCCCGCCGACCGCACCGCCTATGTGCTGGAGAGTTCGGCACCGGTCTGTGTGCTGACCGTCACCGCGGACGAGGTGGTGCTTCCGGATCAGGTGCGCGCCGTCGCGCTCGACACCCTGGACACTTCCGGTTACTCCGACGCCCCGATCACCGACGCGGAGCGGCGCGCGCCACTGCGGCCGGACAACACCGCCTACGTTCTCTACACCTCGGGTTCCACCGGCCGGCCCAAGGGCGTCGCCGTGACCCATCGCGCCATCGTCAACCAGCAGTTGTGGATGCTGAACGAATTCGGCTTCACCGCCGATGACGTCTACCTGCAGAAAACCGCCACCACATTCGACGTATCGCTGTGGGGTTACTTCCTGCCGCTGATGTCCGGCGGCACCTTGATCGTCGCCACCCCGGACGGCCACCGCGACCCGGTCTATGTCGCCGAGACCATCGCCCGGCACCGGGTCACCGTGACCGACTTCGTACCGTCGATGCTGGCGGTGTTCGCGTCCTATACCGCTGCCGAACAGGTCGAATCGCTACGCCTGCTGTTCGTGGCCGGTGAGGCGTTGCCGGGTGAGACCGTCGCCGCCATGGAGGCGATCTCCACGGCCCGGATCCACAATCTGTACGGCCCCACCGAGGCGGCGATCACCGTCACCCATTGGGAGGCCACCGGCGCCACGACGGGTTCGGTGCCGATGGGTGTACCGGAATGGAATGTCGGGGTCCATGTCCTGGATTCCCGCCTGCGTCCCGCCGCGATCGGCGCACCGGGTGAGCTGTATCTATCGGGCCGGCAATTGGCCTGGGGATATATCGGCCGGCCGGACCTGAGCGCCGACCGTTTCGTCGCGGGCCCGTTCGGTGGCCGGGGCGAGCGGATGTATCGCACCGGCGATCTCGTGCGCTGGCGTGCCGACGGTGTCCTCGAATACCTCGGACGTACCGATTTCCAGGTGAAGTTCCGTGGTCAGCGGATCGAACTCGGCGAGATCGAATCCGATCTGCTGGCCCACCCCGCGGTGGCACAGGCTGTGGTGCTCGTGGTCGATACCGCTACCGGCCAGCATCTCGTCGGATATGTGGTCCCGGCTTCGGGACACCGCGCCGAGTCCGCGGAACTCACTCGGTTCCTGGGGACGAAGCTGCCCTCTTATATGGTGCCGTCCGCTTTCGTGGTGCTGGACGAGTTCCCGCTCAATGTGAGCGGCAAGCTGGACCGTAAAGCGTTGCCGGAGCCGGTGTTCGAGGTCCGGGAGTTCCGTGCGCCGTCGACTCCGATCGAGGAGATCGTGGCCGGCGTCTACGCCGAGGTCCTCGATATCGAGCGGGTCGGCGCCGACGACGATTTCTTCACGCTCGGCGGTAACTCGCTGGTCGCGACCCAGGTCGCGGCCCGCCTCGGCGCGGCCCTGGATACCCGGGTGCCGGTGCGAATGCTGTTCGAGGCATCCACTGTTTCCGCGCTGGCCGCCCGGATCCAGGCAGCGGTCGGCTCCGGTAGCCGCCCGGCCCTGGCGCCGCGGCCGCGGCCGACCCGGGAACTGCCGTCCGGTGAACTCGTGGAAGCGGTGCCGCTGTCGCTGGCGCAGCAGCGGATGTGGTTCCTGAACCGTTTCGACGCGCAGTCGGCGGCCTACAACATTCCGCTGGCCATCCGGCTCTCGGGTGATCTGGATATCGACGCGTTGCGTGCGGCGGTCGCGGATCTGGTGGCGCGGCACGAGGTGCTGCGGACGGTGTATCCGGAGACCGAGTCCGGGCCGGTGCAGGTCGTACTACCGGCGGCGGAGGCCCTGCCGCGACTGGATGTGCGCCCGGTCGCCGCCGCGGATATGGCCGCGGCGGTTACCGCATTGGCCACCACCGGGTTCGACGTCACCGCCGAAGTACCGCTGCGGGTGGTGTTGTTCGAGGTGAACGACGCCGGCAGCGCGGATGAGTTCGTGCTGGCGATGGTGGTGCACCATATCGCCGGTGACGGATCTTCGGCCGGCCCGCTGACCCGCGATCTGATGACCGCGTATTCCGCGCGTGCCGGGCGAGAAGTACCGGGCTGGGTGCCGTTGCCCGTGCAGTACGCCGACTACGCGATGTGGCAGCGCGAGGTTCTGGGCTCGGAGGAGGATCCACAGAGCCTGGTCAGCGCACAGATCGAGTACTGGAAATCCGCACTGGCGGGTGTGCCGGATCAGCTGGACCTCCCGGCGGACCGGCCGCGTCCCGCGGTGCAGTCCTATGCCGGGAACCGGGTGCGGGTCGAGATCGACGCCGAGACCCATGCGGGGATGCTGCGGTTGGCGCAGTCGCAGGGCGCCACGTTGTTCATGGTGGCGCACACCGCGTTCGCGGTATTGCTGGCGCGGCTGTCGGGCAGTGACGACGTCACGATCGGTACGCCGGTCGCCGGTCGCGGTGAGCAGGTGCTGGATGATCTGATCGGTATGTTCGTGAACACGCTGGTGTTCCGGACCGAACTCGATCGCGGTGAATCGTTCGCGGATCTGCTGTCGCGGCAGCGCGAGGTGGATATCGCGGCGTTCGCGCATGCGGATGTGCCGTTCGAGCGTTTGGTGGAGGTGCTGAACCCGGCGCGTTCGACGGCGCGGCATCCGTTGTTCCAGGTCGGCTTCACGTTCCAGAACCTGGCCCAGACCGGGCTGGAATTGCCGGGCTTGACGGTATCGAGTCTGGATATCGATACCGCGATCTCGCAGTTCGATCTCAACTTGATCCTCGGCGACTCGTACGGTGCGGCGGGCGAACCCGAGGGAGTCGCGGGTTTCCTGACCTACGCCACCGATCTGTTCGATCAGAGCACGGTGCAGGGGTTCGTGGACCGGTGGGTCCGGCTGCTCGGGGATATCGTCGCCGAGCCGTCGGTGCCGGTGGGTGACCTGGAGGTTCTCGCTCCCGTCGAGCGGGCGCGGGTGCTGGATGAGTGGAATGCCACCGAGCACCCGGTCGCGGCGGAACTGTTGCTGGACGGGTTCCAGCGGGCCGCGGTTGATCACGCGGACCGGGTGGCGATCTCGTTCGAGGGCACCGAGCTCACCTATGCGGAGTTCTCCGGCCGGGTGAACCGGTTGGCGCGGCATCTGATCAAGCAGGGCGTGGGGCCGGAATCCCTTGTCGGACTGCTGGTTTCGCGTTCGATCGACCTGGTGGTCGGTATGTACGCCGTGGTGGCGGCCGGTGGTGCGTATGTGCCGCTGGACCCGGCGCATCCGGCCGAGCGGATCGGTTACATCCTCGATACCGCGGGACCGGTCTGTCTGCTGTCCACTACTGCCGATGCGCAGGCCGTCGCCGCGGGTGACGGTGGGGTCGAGGGCAGCGGTGCGGCGCAGATCGCCGGGGTGCCGGTGCTGGCGTTGGACACTCTCGATGTCGGTGGTTACGACTCGTCGCCGGTGACCGATGCGGATCGGCTGTCGCCGGTGCGGCCGTCGAATACCGCGTATGTGATCTTCACGTCCGGATCGACCGGTCGCCCGAAGGGTGTGGCGGTTACGCATTCGGCCATCGCGAATCAGGTCGCGTGGATGCTGGCGCAGTATCCGCTGGACGCGGACGATGTGTATCTGCAGAAGACGGCGACGACGTTCGACGTCTCTTTGTGGGGTTACTTCCTGCCGCTGGCAGCGGGTGCGCATCTGGTCGTCGCTACTCCAGACGGTCATCGGGACCCGGAGTACCTGGCGCGGGTGATCGCCGAGCAGCGTGTGACGGTGACCGACTTCGTGCCGTCGATGCTGTCGGTGTTCGCCGCGCATATCGAGGCGGGTTCGATCCCGTCGCTCGAGCATGTGTTCGTGATCGGTGAGGCGTTGCCGCCGGAGACCGTGACCGCGATGCAGGCGATCTCGGATGCGGCGGTGCACAATTTGTATGGTCCGACCGAGGCCGCGGTGTCGATCACGTATTGGCAGGCGACCGGTGATGAGACCAATAGTGTGCCGATCGGTGTTCCGGAGTGGAACAGCCGTGTGTATGTGCTGGATTCGCGGTTGCATCCGGTACCCGAGGGCGTTGTCGGTGAGTTGTATCTCGCGGGTGATCAGCTGGCGCGTGGTTATGTGACCCGGCCGGATCTGAGTTCGGATCGGTTCGTGGCGAGCCCGTTCGATGCCGGGCAGCGGATGTATCGCACGGGCGACCTGGTGCGGTGGCAGCGGGCCGGCACCTCGGCCGATGGTTCCGGGGTATCGCAGCCGGTGCTGGAATATCTGGGTCGTACCGATTTCCAGGTGAAGTTCCGTGGCCAGCGGATCGAACTCGGCGAGATCGAGTCGGCGTTCCTGGCGCAGCCGCAGGTGAGCCAGGCCGTGGTCACGGTGGCGGGATCCCAGCTGGGTGAGCAGCTGGTCGCTTATGTGGTGCCCGCCCCGGGACAGCGCAGCGTGCAGACAGCACTGCTGGACGCGGTCCGTGGGGTGCTGCCGGTCTACATGGTCCCGGCCGCGGTGGTCGAGTTGGACGCGTTCCCGTTGAACACTTCCGGGAAGCTGGATCGTAAGGCGTTGCCGGAACCGGTGTTCGAGGCACGCGAGTTCCGGGCGCCGTCGACGCCGATCGAGGAGATCGTCGCGGGTGTGTTCGCCGAGGTGCTCGGCGTGGATCGCGTCGGCGCGGACGACGATTTCTTCGCACTCGGCGGTAACTCGCTGGTGGCCACCCAGGTGGCCGCGCGGCTGGGTAAGGCGCTGGATTCCCAGGTGCCGGTGCGGGTGCTGTTCGAGGCGCCGACGGTGGCCTCCTTGGCGGCGCAGGTGGAGTCGCAGGCCGGCGCCGGTGCGCGCCGGGAGCTGGTACCGCAGCCGCGCCCGGAGCAGATCCCGCTGTCGCTGGCGCAGCAGCGAATGTGGTTCCTGAACCGTTTCGACGCGCAGTCGGCGGCCTACAACATTCCGCTGGCCATCCGGCTGTCGGGTGATCTCGACGTGGACGCGTTGCAGATGGCCATCGGTGATGTGCTGGAGCGGCACGAGGTGCTGCGGACGGTGTATCCGGAGACCGAGTCCGGGCCGGTGCAGGTGGTCCTGCCGCCCGGTGACGCGGCGCCGCGGCCGGAGTTGCGGTCGGTCACCGGCGATGGACTGATCCAGGCGGTATCGGAGCTGGCCGTGACCAGGTTCGATGTGACCGTCGAGGTGCCGCTGCGGGTGGCGCTGCTCGAGGTGAGCGATTCGCCCGGTGAGTTCGTGCTGGCGATGGTCGTGCACCACATCGCCGGTGACGGGTCTTCGGCGGGACCGCTGATGCGGGACATGATGACCGCGTATGTGGCCCGGGTCGCGGGGCAGGTTCCCAGTTGGGCGCCGCTGCCGGTGCAGTACGCGGACTACAGCATCTGGCAGCGGGAACTGCTCGGTGACGAATCGGATCCGGAATCGGTTGCGGCGAAACAGGTCGGATACTGGCAATCGGCGCTGGCGGGAATACCGGATCAGCTGGATCTCCCGGCGGACCGTCCGCGGCCGGCGGTGCAGTCGTTCGCGGGTGGCCGGGTCGAGGTGCGGATCGATACCGAGACCCATGCCGCGCTGCTGCAGGTTGCGCAGCAGCACAACGCGACTCTGTTCATGGTCGTACATTCGGCACTCGCGGTGCTGCTGTCGCGGCTGTCCGGCACCGATGACATCACGGTGGGCACCCCGATCGCGGGTCGCGGTGAGGCAGCGCTGGACGACCTGATCGGTATGTTCGTGAACACGCTGGTGTTCCGGACGCAGCTGGATCGCGGGGAATCCTTCGCGGATCTGCTGGCCCGTCAGCGTGAGATCGATATTGCCGCGTTCGCGAATGCCGATGTGCCGTTCGAGCGCCTGGTCGAGGTGTTGAATCCGGCGCGTTCGACGGCGCGGCATCCGCTGTTCCAGGTGGGCTTCTCGTTCCAGAACGTGGAAGCCACTCAGCTCGAGCTGCCGGGCCTGACGGTCTCGGGCCTCGATATCGATACCGAGATCTCGCAGTTCGATCTGCACCTGATCATCGGGGACAACTACACCGCGACCGGGGCGCCGCTGGGTGTGTCCGGGTATCTGACCTACGCCACCGATCTTTTCGATCGGGCCACGGTGGAAGAGTTCATCGACCGGTTCATCCGGTTGCTGTCCGAAATCGTCGCGGCGCCGGGCACCGCGGTGGGTGATCTGGAGCTTCTTGCCCCGGCCGAGCGCGAGGCGCTCGAGGCCCGTAATGCGACTGCGCGGGAACTGGATTCGTCGGCGACGCTGGTGACGTTGCTGGATGATGCCGTAGCTGCGGCTCCGGAATCGGTGGCGTTGGTGGCCGCTGACGGTGCGCAGGTCACGTATGCGGAGTTGGGTTCGCGGGTCAATCGTTTGGCCCGGTTCCTGATCGGTCAGGGTGTGGGCCCGGAGGATCGGGTCGGGCTGGCGTTGCGGCGCTCGGTGGATCTGGTTGTCGCGATGTACGCGGTGGCTGCTGCCGGTGGTGTGTATGTGCCCTTGGATCCGGACCAGCCGGCCGAACGTACCGAATACATTCTGGACACCGCGGCACCGGTCTGTGTGCTGACCACGAGTGACGCCGAAATCACGGGCGATATCGCGCGGTTGGTGGTGCTGGACGATCTGGATCTCAGTGGCTTCTTCGCCGAGGACCAGATCACTGACGCCGAGCGGGTCGCACCGTTGCGTGCCCGGAATACGGCGTATGTGATCTTCACGTCGGGTTCGACCGGACGCCCGAAGGGTGTCGCGGTGCCGCATGCGGCGATCGTGAATCAGTTGCGCTACATCACCGCCGAGTTCGGGTTGGATGCCTCGGATGCGGTGTTGTTGAAGACCGCGGCGACGTTCGATTTGTCGGTGTGGGAGTTCTGGGCCGGTGTGGCTTCCGGTGGGCGGATGGTTATCGCTGATCCGGAGGGGCACCGGGATCCGTCGTATCTGAACGAGTTGATGGCTCGGGACAGTGTGACGACGTTGACGGTGGTGCCGTCGATGCTGGACGCGCTGCTCAGTGGCGATGAGGGACTGTCCGGTTCGTTGCGGCGGGTGCTGGCGATCGGTGAGGCACTGCCCGCGGCGACGGCGCAGCGGATGCTCGCCGAGCATTCCGGGATCGCGTTGTTCAATTTGTACGGTCCGACCGAGGCGGCGGTGTCGATTACGACGCATCGGGTGACGGAGGCGGATCGGGTGTCGGTGCCGGTCGGTGCGCCGCAGTGGAATTCGCGCGTGTATGTGCTCGATAGCCGGTTGCGTCCGGTTGCTGACGGTGTTGCGGGCGAGTTGTATCTGGCCGGTGCTCAGTTGGCGCACGGATATTTCGGGCGTGCTGATCTGAGCGCTGAACGTTTCGTCGCTGATCCGTTCACACCGGGTGTGCGGATGTATCGCACGGGCGACCTCGTGGCCTGGAACCATAACGGTGAGTTGGAGTATCGGGGCCGTACCGATTTCCAGGTCAAGATTCGTGGTTTCCGGATCGAGCTGGGGGAGATCGAAGCCGCGCTGCTGGCATTGCCGGAGATCGCGCAGACCGCGGTAGTGGCGAAATCGGATCCGCGGACCGGGGACCGGCTGGTCGGCTATCTCGTGCCCGCCGCCGGTGCGGGTGTGGATCTCGCCCGTGTGCAGTCGGAGCTGGGCGAGCGGTTGCCGTCGTACATGGTGCCGTCGGCGTTCGTCGAGCTCGATGCGTTGCCGTTGAACGTGAACGGCAAGCTGGATCGTAAGGCGTTGCCGGAGCCGGTGTTCGAGGCTCGGGAGTTCCGCGCGGCATCGACGCCGATCGAGGAGATCGTCGCCGATATCTTCGCCGAGGTACTCGGTATCGATCGGGTCGGCGCGGATGACGATTTCTTCGCGCTGGGCGGTAACTCGCTGGTCGCGACCCAGGTCGCGGCCCGGTTGGGTAAGGCACTCGATACCACTGTTCCGGTGCGGACACTGTTCGAGGCACCGACGGTGGCCGGTTTGGCGGTCCGGGTGGAATCGCATGTCGGTCAGGGTGCGCGCCAGGAGTTGGTGGCGCGCAGCCGGCCCGAGCAGATCCCGCTGTCGCTGTCGCAGCAGCGGATGTGGTTCCTCAACCAGTTCGATACCGATTCGGCCGCCTACAACATCCCGGTCGCGATCCGCCTGTCCGGCGAACTCGACGTGGCGGCGTTGCAGGTCGCGGTCATCGATGTGATCGACCGGCACGAATCGCTGCGCACGGTGTTCCCGGAGACCGGGAGCGCACCCGTCCAGGTGATCCTGGACGCCGCGCAGGTCGTCCCGGACCTGACTCCGTACCGGACCCGCGAGGACCGTCTCATCGATCATCTGGTCGAGCTGGCGACGATGGCCTTCGACGTCACCGATGATGTGCCACTGCATGCCCGGCTCTTCGAGATCAGTGATTCCGAATACGTGCTCGGTATCGTGGTGCACCATATCTCCGCCGACGGCTGGTCCATGGGACCGCTGGCGCGGGATGTGATGGCCGCCTACGCGGCGCGTATCAGCTGGGAATCGCCCGCGTGGGCGAATCTGTCGGTGCAGTACGCGGATTACGCGCTGTGGCAGCGTGAAGTGCTGGGTTCCGAGGACGACCCGAACTCGCTGATCTCCAGCCAGGTCCAGTATTGGAAGCGGGAACTGGCCGATCTGCCGGATGAGCTGACACTGCCCGCGGATCGGCCGCGACCGGCCGTCTCGTCGTTCCGTGGCGGCGTCTATTCGTTCGTGGTGAGTCCCGAGATCTGGCGCCGCGTAGTCGATTTGGGTCATCGGCACAACGCCTCGCCGTTCATGGTGATGCACAGTGCCCTGGCCGTACTGCTGGCCAGGCTTACCGGCGGTTCCGATATCGCCGTGGGTACTCCGATCGCCGGACGTGGTGACGCTGCGGTGGAGAACCTGGTCGGCATGTTCGTCAACACCCTGGTGTTGCGGACCCGCGTCGCGCCCGGTATGACCTTCGCCGATCTCCTGGCTCAGGTCCGGCGAACGGATCTGCAGGCGTTCGCCCACGCGGATGTGCCGTTCGAGCGTTTGGTGGAGGTCTTGAACCCCCCTCGCTCGCAGGCGCGGCATCCGTTCTTCCAGGTGGCGCTGTCGTTCGAGAATTTCCCACTGACCTATTTCGAATTGCCGGGCCTGCGGGTCGCGCCGGTCGATTTCGAGATCGGTATCGAGAAATTCGACCTGTCGCTCGCTTTCCGGGGAATGGGTGAGGACAGCGGAACCGGTGTCCTCGGTGAACTGTCCTTCGCCCGGGATCTTTTCGATCATGCGACGGTGGGGGCCTTCGCGGATCGGTTCGTGCGGTTGCTGTCCGCGGTGGTCGCCGACCCCACCTACCAATTGGGTGCGGTCGATATTCTGGACGAGGCCGAGCGCGCCGAGATCCTGTCCCGTTCGGGTGGTCCGGCGGTACCCGCCCGTACCCTGCCGGAGCTGCTGGCGGAAGCGGTAGCGGTGGACCCATCGGCGCCGGCTGTCGTGTTCGACGGACAGCGGTTCTCCTACGGCGAGTTCGATGAGCGGTCGAACCGGCTGGCCAGGCTACTGATCTCGGCCGGTGTGGGTCCGGAGGACCTGGTGGCGGTGGCGGTGCCGCGGTCGGCCGATTCGGTGCTGGCCGAATGGGCCGTATCGAAGTCGGGTGCGGCGTTCCTGCCCATCGATCCGACCTATCCGGCCGACCGGATCACTCATATGCTGACCGATTCCGGTGCCCCGGTGGGTATTACGGTATCGGCGGCGCGGGCCGATCTGCCGGATTCGGTGGACTGGCTGGTATTGGACGAATTGGATCTGGACGGATACGCCGCCGATCGGATCACCGATTCCGATCGGGTGCGTCCGCTGTCTCCGGCGAATACCGCGTATGTCATCTACACCTCGGGTTCGACGGGTCTGCCCAAGGGCGTGGTCGTCAGTCACGCCGGTTTGGCGAATTTCAGTGCCGAGCAGGTGGAGCGGTACCGGTTGACGCCGGGCGCGCGGGCGCTGGCGTTCGCATCGCCGAGCTTCGACGCCTCGATCCTGGAGCTGCTGCTCGCGGTCGGGTCCGCGGGTGCGCTGGTGGTGGTGCCGACCGGTACCTATGGCGGTGCCGAACTGGGTGCGCTCATCGCGAGCGAGCAGGTCACGGTCGGGTTGATCACGCCGTCGGTGCTGGCGTCGCTGGATCCGGCGGATCTGGCGGGTATGGAAGTGATCATCGCCGGCGGTGAAGCTGTTTCGGCCGATCTGGTGGCCCGGTGGTCGACCGCCGCCGAGGGCGGAGCCGTCCGCCGGTTCCACAATGCCTACGGTCCGACCGAGGCGACCGTGGCCACGAACATCAGTGGTGCCCTGTTGCCGGACGACCCGGTGACGATCGGCGGTCCGGTACGCGGTATGCGGAACCTGGTTCTCGACGACCGGCTCAACCCGGTACCCGAAGGGGTGACAGGTGAGCTGTATGTCGGTGGTATCCAGCTGGCGCGTGGCTATCACGCCCGGCCGGGGCTGACCGCCGATCGCTTCGTCGCCGATCCGTACGGTGCGCCGGGCTCGCGGCTGTATCGCACGGGCGATGTGGTGCGCTGGCGGCGTGACGGTGCCGGTGATCCGGCGGTGGAGTATGTGGGCCGCAACGACTTCCAGGTGAAGGTCCGCGGTTTCCGTATCGAGCTGGGCGAGATCGACGCGGCCTTGACCGCGCACGGCAGTGTGGATTTCGCGGTGACGATCGGGCACGAGGGTGCCGCGGGCGCGGTATCGCTGGTGTCGTATGTGGTGGCCGCGCCGGATGCCTCGATCGATGTGGCGCAGGTGCGGGAGTTCGCCGGCGAGCGGTTGCCGTCGCATATGGTGCCGGCGTCGATCGTGGTGATCGATGAGATCCCGTTGACACCCGCCGGGAAGCTGGACCGGCGGGCCCTGCCGGAACCGGTTTTCGAGAGCCGGGCGTTCCGGGCACCGTCGACCCCGATCGAGGAGATCGTGGCGGGCACCTTCGCCGATGTCCTCGAAATCCAGCGCGTCGGCGCGGACGACGACTTCTTCACCCTGGGCGGTAACTCGCTGATCGCCACCCAGGTCGCGGCCCGGCTCGGCCGCGCGTTGAACACCCATGTCCCGGTGCGGATGCTCTTCGAGGCCTCCACCGTGGCGGCACTGGCCGTACGGGTGGAACAGCAGGCCGGATCCGGTGAGCGGAAGGCGCTGGTGGCCGGTCCGCGTCCGGCGCGGGTGCCGCTGTCGCTGGCGCAGCAGCGGATGTGGTTCCTCAACCGGTTCGACCAGCAGACGGCTGCCTACCACATTCCGTGGGCCATCCGGTTGACGGGCGATCTGGATGTGGACGCCCTGCATGCCGCCATCGGCGATGTGGTGGCCCGGCACGAGGTCCTGCGGACCGTGTACCCGGAGACGGAATCCGGGCCGGTGCAGGTGGTGCTTCCGGCAGCCGAATCGGTACCGGAGCTGGTCGTGCGTTCGATCGCCGCGGAAGATATCGTCCCGGCGGTAGCGGAGCTGGTCTCCACCGGTTTCGACGTAACCGCCGAAGTGCCGTTGCGGATGGCGTTGTTCGAGATCAACGATTCCACCCGGGCGGACGCCGCGGGCGAGTTCGTACTGGCGATGGCGGCGCACCATATCGCCGGCGACGGTTCGTCGGCGGTCCCGTTGATGCGGGACGTGATGACCGCCTACACGGCGCGGGTGGCCGGACTGGAGCCGGGCTGGGCGCCGTTGCCGGTGCAGTACGCCGATTTCAGTATCTGGCAGCGGGAACTGCTGGGTGACGAATCCGATCCGGAGTCGCTGGCGGCCCAGCAGATCGGGTACTGGCAGTCGATGCTGGCCGGTGTGCCGGATCAGCTGGATCTGCCGGCGGATCGGCCGCGTCCGGCGGTGCAGTCCTATGCCGGTGGCCGGGCGCAGGTCGAGATCGATGCCGAGATCCATGCCGGGCTGATGCGGTTGGCGCAGCAGCAGGGCGCCACGTTGTTCATGGTTGTGCATTCGGCGTTCGCGGTGCTGCTGTCGCGGCTGTCGGGCGCTGACGACATCACTGTCGGTACACCTGTGGCGGGTCGTGGTGAGCAGGCGCTCGACGATTTGGTCGGTATGTTCGTGAACACCCTGGTGTTCCGGACTCAGCTCGACGCCGGGGAGCCGTTCACGGATCTGCTGGGCCGGCAGCGTGAGGTCGATATCGCGGCGTTCGCGAATGCCGATGTGCCGTTCGAGCGCTTGGTCGAGGTATTGAACCCGGTTCGTTCGACGGCGCGGCATCCGTTGTTCCAGGTGGGTTTCTCGTTCCAGAACCTGGCGCAGTCCAGCCTGGAGTTGCCGGGTCTGACGGTCTCGGGTGTCGATATCGATACCGAGATCTCGCAGTTCGATCTGCACCTGATCATCGGTGATTCCTACGACGAGACGGGTACGCCGCAGGGCGTGACCGGTCATCTGACCTATGCCACGGCGTTGTTCGACCGGAGCACGGTGGACGAGTTCGTGGCTCGGTTCGTCCGGTTGCTGGGTGAGATCGTCGCGGCGCCGGGTACCGCGGTGGGTGATCTGGAGCTTCTGGCTCCGGCCGAGCGCAAGGCGCTCGAGGCCCGTAATGCGACTGCGCGGGAGCTGGATTCGTCGGCGACGTTGGTGTCGTTGCTGGATGATTCGGTAGGTGCGGCTCCGGATGCGGTGGCGTTGGTCGCTTCTGATGGTGCGCGGGTCACGTATGCGGAGTTGGGTTCGCGGGTCAATCGTTTGGCGCGGTTCCTGATTGCGGAGGGTGTGGGCCCGGAGGATCGGGTGGGGCTGGCGTTGCGCCGGTCGGTGGATCTGGTTGTCGCGATGTATGCGGTGGCTGCTGCCGGTGGTGTGTATGTGCCGTTGGATCCGGATCAGCCGGCCGAACGCACTGAATACATTCTGGACACCGCGGCACCGGTCTGTGTGCTGACCGATACCGCTACCGGGTTCGGTGCCGACGGCGATATGCCGGTGGTGGCGTTGGACGATCTGGATCTCGGTGGTTTCGCCGAGGGGCCGGTCACCGATGCCGAGCGGGCGGCGCCGTTGCGGTCGTCGAATACGGCGTATGTGATCTTCACGTCGGGTTCGACCGGGCGCCCGAAGGGTGTGGCGGTGTCGCATGCGGCGATCGTGAATCAGTTGCGCTATATCACCGCCGAGTTCGGGTTGGATGCTTCGGATGCGGTGTTGTTGAAGACGGCGGCGACGTTCGATTTGTCGGTGTGGGAGTTCTGGCTCGCGGCGGTGTGTGGTGGCCGGATGGTTATCGCCTCGCCGGAGGGTCATCGGGATCCGTCGTATCTGAACGAGTTCATGGCTCGGGAGCGGGTGACCACTCTGACGGTGGTGCCGTCGATGCTGGACGCCCTGCTCGGCAGCGATGAAGGCGTCGCCGGTTCGTTGCGGCGGGTGCTGGCTATCGGTGAAGCATTGCCTGCCGCGACAGCGCAGCGGATGCTCGCCGAGCATCCGGCGGTCGGGTTGTTCAATCTGTACGGTCCGACCGAGGCCGCGGTGTCGATTACGACGCACCGGGTGACCGAGGCGGATCGGGTGTCGGTGCCGGTCGGTGCGCCGCAGTGGAATTCGCGCGTGTATGTGCTCGATAGCCGGTTGCGCCCTGTTGCTGACGGTGTTGCGGGTGAGTTGTACCTGGCGGGTGCGCAGCTCGCTGTGGGGTATTTCGGTCGCTCCGATTTGAGTGCGGAGCGTTTCGTCGCCGATCCGTTCACATCTGGTGCGCGGATGTATCGCACGGGTGATCTCGTGGCGTGGAACCGTGCGGGTGAGCTCGAATATCGTGGTCGTACGGATTTCCAGGTCAAGATTCGTGGTTTCCGGATCGAGCTGGGTGAGATCGAAGCCGCGTTGCTGGCGTTGCCGGAGGTTGCGCAGGCCGCGGTGGTGGCGAAGTCGGATCCGCGGACCGGGGACCGGCTGGTGGGCTACTTGGTCCCCGCTGCTGCCGGTGCGGGGCTGGACGTTGCCCGGATCCAAGCGGAGCTGGGTGAGCGGTTGCCGTCGTATATGGTGCCGTCGGCTTTTGTGGAGCTTGATGCGTTGCCGTTGAATGTGAACGGGAAGCTGGATCGTAAGGCGTTGCCGGAGCCGGTGTTCGAGGCTCGGGTGTTCCGGGCGCCGTCGACCCCGATCGAGGAGATCGTGGCCGGGGTGTTCGGTGAGGTGCTCGGTGTGGACCGGGTCGGCGCGGATGATGATTTCTTCGCGCTGGGCGGTAACTCACTGGTGGCGACGCAGGTGGCGGCTCGGTTGGGTAAGGCGTTGGATACGACGGTGCCGGTGCGGGCGCTGTTCGAGGCGTCGACGGTGGCTGGTTTGGCTGTTCGGGTGGAGCGGCATGCCGGCTCCGGCGGGCGTAGTGCGCTGGTGCCGCAGCCGCGTCCGACGCGGATCACCGCATCGGGCGAGGTTGTGACGGCTGTGCCGTTGTCGCTGGCGCAGCAGCGGATGTGGTTCCTCAACCGGTTCGATCAGGAGTCGACGGCCTACAACATCCCGCTCGCCATCCAGTTGTCCGGCGAACTCGACGTCGAAGCGTTGCGCTGGGCGATCTCGGATGTGCTGGAGCGGCACGAATCGCTGCGGACTCGGTACCCCGTCGGTCCCGATGAGCTTCCGTACCAGGAGGTCCTGCCGGTCGCGCAGGTACTGCCCGATGGTCTGGAGGTCGTCACCACCGATGATGCGGTGGCCCGGATCGCCGAGCTGATGTCGGTCGGGTTCTCCGTCACCGAGCAGGCGCCGGTGCGGGTACTGCTGCTGAGCACGGGCCCGGATGAATGGGTCCTGGCGATGGTGGTGCACCACATCGCGGCCGATGGTTCATCGGTGGGTCCGTTGACGCGGGATGTGATGACCGCCTATGCGGCTCGCGCCGCGGGTGAGGCTCCGGGCTGGGCGCCGTTGCCGGTGCAGTACGCGGATTACAGCATCTGGCAGCGGGAACTGCTGGGCGACGAATCCGATCCGGAATCGCTGGCCGCCGGGCAGGTCGAGTATTGGCAGTCGGCGCTGGCGGGTGTGCCGGATCAGCTGGATCTGCCGGCGGATCGGCCGCGACCGGCCGTGCAGTCGTTTGTGGGTGGCCGGGTCGAAGTGCGTATCGATCCCGAGATCCATGCCGGCTTGATGCGGGTCGCGCAGCAGCACAATGCGACTTTGTTCATGGTCGTGCATTCGGCGCTGGCTGTGTTGTTGTCGCGCCTGTCGGGTGCCGACGACATCACGATCGGTACGCCGGTGGCGGGTCGTGGTGAGCAGGCGCTGGATGATCTGATCGGTATGTTCGTGAACACCCTGGTGTTCCGGACCGAACTCGATCGTGGTGAATCGTTCGCGGATCTGCTGGGTCGTCAGCGTGAGGTGGATATCGCGGCGTTCGCGCATGCGGATGTGCCGTTCGAGCGTTTGGTGGAGGTGCTGAATCCGGCGCGTTCGCAGGCGCGGCATCCGCTGTTCCAGGTCGGACTGGCCTTCCAGAACCTCTCTGCTTCCGTGCTGGAGCTGCCGGGTTTGACGGTCTCCGGCGTGGATCTCGATACCGAGATCTCGCAGTTCGATCTGAACCTGATCCTCGGCGACGACTACAGCGCCGCCGGGATACCGGCAGGTGTTGCCGGCCGGCTGACCTACGCCACCGATCTGTTCGATCGCGCCACGGTACAAGGGTTCGTCGACCGGTTCGTCCGGTTGCTGGCCGATATCGTGGCCGACCCCTCGGTGCCGGTGGGCGATTTCGAGATCCTGGATCCGGTCGAGCGCACACGAGTGCTGGCGCAGTGGAATGCCACCGATCATCTGCTGCCGCCGCAGCTGCTGCTGGACGGTTTCTTCCGGACCGCGGCGGAGCACGCGGACCGTATCGCGGTGGTGTTCGAGGGCGCCGAGGTCACCTATGGCGAGTTCGCGTCCAGGGTGAATCGGCTGGCCCGGCATCTGATCGCTCAGGGCGTGGGCCCGGAGTCGCTGGTCGGGTTGCTGGTGTCGCGGTCGATCGACCTGGTGGCCGGGATGTATGCCGTGGTGGCGGCCGGTGGTGCGTATGTGCCGCTGGATCCCGCGCATCCGGCGGAGCGGATCGGGTACATCCTCGATACCGCCGCACCCGTGTGTGTGCTGACGACGACCGCGGATTCCGCCGCGGTGCCCGAGGGTACCGATGTGCCGGTACTGGCACTCGATGAGCTGGATGTCAGCGGGTACGACGAGTCGCCGGTGTCCGATGCCGAGCGGCCGGCGTCGCTGCGGCCGTCGAATACGGCGTATGTGATCTTCACATCGGGTTCGACGGGCCGTCCGAAGGGTGTGGCGGTTTCGCATTCGGCGATCAACAACCAGGTCGCGTGGATGCTGTCGCAGTATCCGCTGGACGCGGACGATGTGTATCTGCAGAAGACGGCGACCACGTTCGACGTCTCTTTGTGGGGTTACTTCCTGCCGTTGGCGGCGGGTGCGCATTTGGTCGTCGCTACTCCGGACGGTCATCGCGATACCGAGTATCTGGCGCGCACGATTGCCGAGCAGGGGGTGACGGTCACCGACTTCGTGCCCTCGATGCTGGGCGTATTCGCCGCCCAGACTGTGGCGGGCTCGATCCCGTCGCTCGAGCATGTGTTCGTGATCGGTGAGGCGTTGCCGCCGGAGACCGTTTCGGCGATGCACGCGATTTCCGATGCCGCGGTGCACAACTTGTACGGTCCGACCGAGGCCGCGGTGTCGATCACGTATTGGCAGGCGACCGGTGACGAGACCAATAGTGTGCCGATCGGTGTTCCGGAGTGGAACAGCCGTGTGTATGTGCTGGATTCGCGGTTGCATCCGGTACCTGCCGGTGTGACGGGTGAGTTGTATCTCGCGGGTGATCAGCTGGCGCGTGGTTATGTGACCCGTCCGGATCTGAGTTCGGATCGTTTCGTGGCGAGTCCGTTCGATGCCGGGCAGCGGATGTACCGCACGGGTGACCTGGTGCGCTGGGCGCAGGTCGATGGTGTGCCGGTGCTGGAGTATCTGGGTCGTACCGATTTCCAGGTGAAGTTCCGTGGTCAGCGGATCGAGCTGGGTGAGATCGAGTCGGCGTTCCTGTCGCGGCCGCAGATCAGTCAGGCTGTCGTCACCGTCGCGGCCACCCAACTGGGTGAGCAGTTGGTGGCGTATGTGGTGGCCGCGCCGGGTGAGCAGATCGCGCAGACCGCGTTGCTGGATGCGGTGCGTGAGGTTCTGCCGTCGTATATGGTGCCCGCCGCGGTCGTGGTACTCGACGCGTTCCCGTTGAATACCTCCGGGAAGCTGGATCGTAAAGCGTTGCCCGAGCCGTTGTTCGAGGCCCGCGAGTTCCGGGCGCCGTCGACACCGGTCGAGGAGATCGTGGCCGGGGTCTATGCCGAGGTGCTCGGTGTGGACCGGGTCGGCGCGGATGACGATTTCTTCGCGCTCGGCGGCAACTCGCTGATCGCGACGCAGGTCGCCGCCCGGCTCGGGCAGGCGTTGAACACCGATGTCGCGGTGCGGGCCCTGTTCGAAGTGTCGACTGTCGGCGCGCTGGCCGCGCGGATCCAGGAACACGCCGGTGCCGGCGGACGAGCCGCCCTGGTACCGCAGCCGCGTCCGGAACGGGTACTGGATTCGGGTGAGACCGTCGAGGCCGCGCCGTTGTCGCTGGCGCAGCAGCGGATGTGGTTCCTGAACCGGTTCGACGGTGATTCGGCGGCCTACAACATTCCGCTGGCGATCCGGTTGAGCGGTGCGCTGGATGTGGCGGCGCTGCGGGCTGCCGTCCTCGATCTGGTGTCACGGCACGAGGTGCTGCGGACGGTGTATCCGGAGACCGAATCGGGTCCGGTGCAGTTGGTGTTGCCGGTCGGGCAGGCCACGCCCACGATGGAAATGCGGACGATTGCCGCCGGCGATGTGGTTTCGGCGGTTTCGGAACTGGCGACCGCCACTTTCGACGTGACCACCGAGGTGCCCCTACGTGTGGCGCTGTACGAAGTGCGCGATTCGGCCTCGGCCGACGGTGCCGACGGTATCGCCGCGGCCGAGCGCGTCAGCGGTGAATTCGTGCTGGCGATGGTGGTACACCACATCGCGGGGGACGGTTCGTCGATGGGACCGCTGGCGCGCGATGTGATGACCGCGTACGCCGCGCGGGCCGCGAGTGAAACGCCGGGATGGGCGCCGTTGCCGGTCCAGTACGCCGATTACAGCATCTGGCAGCGCGAATTGCTGGGCGACGAAGCCGATCCGGAATCGCTGGCGACCGCGCAGATCGACTACTGGACCTCGGCCCTGGCGGGACTGCCGGAACAGCTGGATCTGCCCGCCGACCGGCCACGTCCGGCGGTGCAATCGTATGTCGGCGGCCGGGTTCCGATCGAGATCGACGCCGAGCTGCACACGGCATTGAACACCTTGGCTCGCGCCGAGGGCGCGACGCTGTTCATGGTGGTGCACACGGCGTTCGCGGTGCTGCTGTCCCGGTTGTCGGGTACCGATGACATCGCGATCGGTACGCCGGTGGCGGGTCGTGGTGAGCGGGCCCTCGACGATCTGATCGGTATGTTCGTGAACACGCTGGTGTTCCGGACCGAGGTCGATCGCGGGGAGTCGTTCACCGGGCTGCTGAACCGTCAGCGGCAGATCGATATCCAGGCGTTCGCGCATGCGGATGTGCCGTTCGAACGTCTGGTGGAGGTGCTGAACCCGGCCCGTTCGCAGGCCCGCCACCCGTTGTTCCAGGTGGGTCTGGCATTCCAGAACCTGGCGCAGTCGAATCTGGAATTGCCGGGGCTGACGGTATCCGGGATGGATATCGATACCGGGATCTCGCAGTTCGATGTGAACCTGGTCGTCGCGGACGATTACGACGACAGCGGTGCGCCGGCGGGTATCGGTGGCACGCTGACCTACGCCACGGATCTGTTCGACCACGCCACCGCGGAAGCGTTCGCGGACCGGCTCGTGCGGTTGCTGACCGAGATCGTGGCCGATCCGTCCGCACCGGTGGGCGATCTGGAGTTGCTCGGCGCGGCCGAGCGGACCCGGGTGCTCACCGAATGGAACGCGACCGATTCCGTCGTGGACGCGCAGCTGCTGCTGGATGGTTACACCCGGACGGTCGCGGCGTATCCGGACCGGGTCGCGGTGTCGTTCGAGGGGCAGGAGCTCACCTACCGCGAGTTCGACGAGCGGGTGAACCGGCTCGCCCGGCTGCTGATTTCGCGGGGTGTGGGTCCGGAGACGCTGGTCGGCCTGCTGGTATCGCGCTCGATCGACCTCGTCGCGGGGATGTACGCGGTGGTCGCCGCCGGTGGTGCGTATGTGCCGCTGGATCCGGCGTATCCGGCCGAGCGGATCGGCTACATCCTCGATGCCGCGGCACCGGTATGTGTGCTGACCACCGCCGATGACGTCGCGGCTGTTCCCGAGGGGACAGGTGTGCCGGTACTGGCGCTGGACACCCTCGATACCAGTGGTTTCGATTCCGCGCCGGTAACGGATGCGGACCGGATCGCACCGGTGCGGCCGTCGAATACCGCCTACGTGATCTTCACGTCGGGTTCGACGGGCCGGCCGAAGGGGGTGGCGGTATCGCATGCGGCGATCGCCAATCAGATCGCCTGGATCGCCGGAGAATACGGTCTCGATCGCGACGATGTGGTGCTGTTCAAGACACCCGCGACCTTCGATGTATCGCTCTGGGAGTTGTTCGCGCCGTCGATGACCGGTGCGCGGATGGTGATCGCCGCGCCGGACGGTCACCGGGACCCGGTCTATCTGGCCGCCGTGATCGCCGAACAAGGGGTGACGGCAACCTCGTTCGTCCCGTCGATGCTGTCGGTGTTCGCCGAGAGCGCGGCCGTCGATCCGGGTGCGCTGGCATCGCTGCGGATGCTGTTCGTGGCCGGTGAGGCGTTCACCGGTGATGTGGTCGCGGCGGTGCGCCGGGTGACCGATGTGGCGCTGTACAACCTCTACGGCCCGACCGAGTTCACCGTGCATGCCACGCATGCCCCGGTCGCCGGCGATATCGCCGGCGCGGTCCCGATAGGTGCCCCGGTGTGGAACGCGCGGGCGTACGTGCTGGATTCGCGGTTGCGGCCGGTACCGGCGGGTGTCACGGGCGAGTTGTATCTGGCGGGCGCGCAGCTGGCGCGCGGTTACGTCGGACGCCCGGATCTGAGCGCGGACCGCTTCGTGGCCGATCCGTTCGACGGCGCGGGGTCGCGGATGTACCGCACCGGCGATGTGGTGCGCCGGACCGCCACCGGCGATCTGGTGTACGTGGGCCGGTCCGATTTCCAGGTGAAGGTGCGTGGCCAGCGGATCGAGCTCGGTGAGATCGAGGCCGCGCTGACCGGGCACGCCGCGGTGGCGCGTGCGGTGGTACTGGCGAAATCGGATCCGAATACCGGTGATCGGCTCGTCGGCTACGTGGTGCCCGCCGTGGACGCGGTCATCGACACCGATGCTCTCCGCGCGCACCTGACCGACCGGTTGCCGGCCTACATGGTTCCGGCCATGTTCGTGGTGCTGGACGAGTTCCCGCTGAATGCGTCCGGGAAGCTGGATCGTAAAGCGTTGCCGGAGCCGGAGTTCGAGGCTCAGGTGTTCCGGGCGCCGTCGACTCCGGTCGAGGAGATCGTGGCGGGTGTGTTCGGCGATGTTCTAGGGGTGGAGCGGGTCGGCGCCGACGACGACTTCTTCGCACTCGGCGGTAACTCGCTGATCGCGACGCAGGTAGCGGCGCGATTGGGTAAGGCTTTGAATACCACGGTGCCCGTGCGGGCGCTGTTCGACGCTTCGACGGTGGCCGGTCTGGCTGTCCGGGTGGAGCAGCATATCGGCGCCGGTGGACGGGCGGAGCTGGTGCCGCAGCCGCGTCCGACAGAGGTTCTGCCCTCGGGCGAGGTCGTGACGAGGGTGCCGCTGTCGCTGGCTCAGCAGCGCATGTGGTTCCTCAACCGCTTCGACAACCGTTCGGCGGTCAACAATATCCCGGTGGCTGTAAAGCTCACGGGGGCACTGGATCTCGAGGCGTTGACCGCGACCGTGGTCGATCTGATGCAACGGCACGAGGTCCTGCGCACTGTCTACCCGGATATCGACGGAGTCGGTGTACAGCGGGTGCTGCCGGTCGACGAGGTGGATTTCGATCTCACCCCCGAGCCCGTCTCGGAATCGGAGCTGGATGCCCGGATCCTGCAGCTGGCCGGTGTGTTCTTCGATGTCACGACCGCGCCGCCGTTCCAGGTGACCCTGTTGCGACTGGCCGACGATGTGCACGTCGTCGTCTTCGTCGCCAACCACATCAGCACCGACGGTTTCTCGGTCCGTCCGCTGCTGCGTGATCTGGTTGTCGCCTACAGCAACCGCTGCCGCGGCCTGGCCCCCGGCTGGGAACCGCTGGCGATCCAGTACGCCGATTACACGCTGTGGCAGCGTGCGGTGCTCGGTTCGGAAGACGATCCGGAATCCGTTGCCGCCGGGCAGATCGCCTACTGGAGCGAGCGGTTGCGGGATCTGCCGGATCGGCTGGAGCTGCCCGCCGACCGGCCGCGTCCGGAAATCGCGTCCAATATCGGCGCGGTACACGATTTCACCGTCGACGCACCCTTGCGCGCGGCGCTCGAGGAGCTGGCCCGCGCGCACGGCACCACCCTGTTCATGGTGATGCACGCGGCGCTGGCGACCTGGGCGAGCCGGATGTCCGGTAGTGCCGATATCGCCATCGGAAGCCCGATCGCCGGTCGCGGCGAGCAGGCGCTGGACGATGTCATCGGTATGTTCGTCAATACTCTCGTGCTGCGTACCGAGGTCTCCCCGGGCGCGTCGTTCACGGAGTTCCTGGCCGGAGTCCAGCGCACCGATCTGGAGGCCTTCGGACATGCCGATGTGCCGTTCGAGCGGCTCGTCGATATTCTCAACCCGCGCCGTTCGCAGGCGCATCACCCGCTGTTCCAGGTGGCGCTGACGTTCGAAGCGGCGTCGGCGGCCGATATGCAGACCCTGGCACTACCGGGACTCGACCTCGATATCGTCGATTTCGATCCGGGTCTGGCGAAATTCGATCTGCAGCTCACCGTCGGAACGGCGGCGGAAACAGACGGTGGCCTGCTCATGCAGTGGGCGTATGCCACCGATCTGTTCGATCCGCAGACCGTCGCCGAATTCGCGGATCGGCTGGTGCGGATCCTGCGCGCGGTGGTAGCGGATCCGGATATCGCGGTCGGCGATATCGATCTGCTGGGCGAATCCGAGCGTACGAACGTGGTCGAGCGCTGGACCGGTATGCGTGCCGACGCCGCTCCGGGTGTGTTCAGCGTCGACGGCCGACCGGTCGATCTGCCCGCGACAGCGACTCTGGCGAGCCTCTTCGAGGCCGCCGCCGGCGAGCATCCGCAGCGGATCGCCGCGAAGTTCGGTGACGATCGGCTCACCTACTCCGATCTGGATCGCCGGGCGAACGTGCTGGCACGGCGTTTGATCGCGGAGGGCGCCGGCCCGGAGAAACTGGTCGCGGTTCTGCTACCGCGTTCGCTGGATCTGGTCGTCGCGCTGCTCGCGGTGATCAAATCGGGCGCCGGCTATGTTCCGGTCGATCCCGATTCGCCGGCGGAGCGGCTCGCGTACATCCTGGACGACGCGCGCCCGGCGACCGTGATGCTGGATTCCGCTGTGCAGGTGGACCTTCCGGCCGGTGTGTCCCGGGTCGCGGTGGACGGTTTCGCGGTGGAAGCCGGTGATATCGAAGACGCCGACGACGGCCCGATCACCGACGCCGACCGGATCGCGCCGCTGCGGCCGGACAACACCGCCTACGTCATCTACACCTCCGGTTCCACCGGCCGCCCCAAGGGTGTCGCGGTACCGCACCGGAATGTGGTGCGGTTGTTCGCCAATACCGAGCGTGAGTTCGGGTTCGGGCCCGAGGACGTCTGGACGCTGTTCCACTCCTACGCGTTCGATTTCTCGGTCTGGGAACTGTGGGGACCGCTGCTGTTCGGCGGCACCCTCGTTGTCGTCGACTACTACGTCTCGCGTTCGCCGCAGCAATTCCTGGAACTGCTGCGCGCCGAACGCGTCACGGTGCTGAACCAGACGCCGTCGGCGTTCTATCAGCTGGCCGATGCCGATCGCAGCGCGGCCGACGATCGTCCGCTGGCCCTGCGCTATGTGGTGTTCGGCGGCGAGGCACTGGAACTGCGCCGGCTCGCCGACTGGGTCGAACGGCACGGTGACGGTACGGCCGGGCGCACGCAGCTGATCGACGGCCGGGAGACCGCGTCGCCGTTGCTGGTGAATATGTACGGCATCACCGAGACCACGGTGCACGTGTCCTACCGCGCCCTCGACGCGGCCACCATCGCCGGTGCGGCCGGCAGCGTGGTGGGTCGCGCGCTGGCGGGGCTGAAGGTCTATGTGCTGGACGACCGTCTGCGGCCGGCGCCGGTGGGTGTCTCGGGTGAGCTGTACGTCTCCGGTGTGCAGCTGGCTCGCGGATACCTGGAGCGCCCGGATCTCACCGCGGCGCGGTTCGTGGCCGACCCGCTGGGCGAACCCGGGGCACGTCTGTACCGCTCCGGTGACCTGGCGCGCTGGAACCGCTCCGGCGAACTCGAATATCTGGGTCGCGCCGACGACCAGGTGAAGGTGCGCGGATTCCGGATCGAGCTCGGCGAAATCGAGGCCGCGGTACTCGCGCAGCCGGGTATCGCGCAGGCCGCGGTCATCGTCAGGGAGGACAAGCCGGGCGATCACCGGATCGTCGGCTATGTGGTGCCGGAGACCGCCGCCGATCTCGATACCGAGGCGATCCGCGAGGGCGCGGGACAGCGACTGCCGTCCTATATGGTTCCCTCCGCGCTCGTCGTGCTGGACCGGATTCCGCTGACCATCAACGGAAAACTGGATCGCCGGGCGCTGCCCGCGCCGGTATTCGAATCCGCGGGATCGCGGGCCGCCTCGACGCCGATCGAGGAGATCGTCGCCGAGGTGTTCGCCGAGCTGCTCGGCACCGAACGAGTCGGCGCCGACGACGATTTCTTCGCGCTCGGCGGTAACTCGCTGATCGCGACCCAGGTAGCCGCCCGGATCGGTGCCGCACTCGACACCGAGGTGCCCGTGCGGATGCTCTTCGAGGATTCGACCGTGGCCGCACTGGCGGCCCGGGTGGAGCAGCAGGCCGGTGCGGGCGGGCGCCCCGTGCTCGCGCCCCGCCCCCGGACCGAGCGTCCGCCGCTGTCGCAGGCGCAGCAGCGGATGTGGTTCCTCAACCGCTTCGAACCGGAGTCGGCGGTCGACAATATCCCGATCGCGCTCCGGCTGCGTGGCACCCTCGATGTCCCGGCGATGATCGAGGCGGTCGGCGATGTGATCGCGCGCCACGAGTCCCTGCGAACGGTTTACCCCTCGCACGACGGGGTGGGCTATCAGCAGGTGCTGCCGCCCGCCGAGGCGGTTCCGGATGTGGAGAAGATAGCGGTCGGCGCCGGTGTCGCGGACGGGCTCGCCGAGGAACTGCTCTCGTCGATCGCCGAATTCGTCTGCCTGGGCTTCGATCTGACCGTCGATCTGCCGGTGCGGATGCGGGTCTACCGCCTCGGCGCCGACGACCATGTCCTGGTCGGGGTGGTGCACCATATCGCGGCCGACGGCTTCTCGATGCATCCCCTGAGCCGTGACCTGATGCTCGCGTACGAGGCGCGTAGCGCCGGCCGGGCCCCGGACTGGCTGCCGATGCCCGTCCAGTACATCGACTACGCGATCTGGCAGCGTGAACTGCTCGGCTCCGAGGACGATCCGGCGTCGCTGGCCTCCCGGCAGCTCGACTTCTGGCGCGCGGAGCTGGACGGTCTGCCCGACGAACTCCGGTTGTCCACGCGCACCCGGCCCGCGGTGGCCAGCGAACAAGCGGCGACCCACCGGTTCGTGCTCCCCGGAGATCTGGTCGCCGAGCTCAACGAGCTCGCCAAGGCCCAGGGCACCACGTTGTTCATGGTGGTGCACAGCAGTTTCGCCACCCTGCTCGCGCGGCTCAGCGGAACCAGCGATATCGCCATCGGTATACCGATCGCCGGGCGTGGTGACCGCATGCTCGACGATATGGTCGGCATGTTCGTCAACACCCTGGTGTTGCGGACCCAGATCGATACCGGCGCTTCGTTCCGGGAGCTGCTCGCGCATGTGCGCGATCGCGATCTGCACGCGTTCGCGCACGCCGATGTGCCGTTCGAGCGGCTCGTCGAGGTGCTGAACCCGGTGCGGTCGCAGTCGCGGCAGCCGCTGTTCCAGGTGATGCTGGCATTCCAGAACCTCGGCGATTCGCAGCTGGACCTGCCGGGCCTGAACATGACCGGCCTCGCGCTCGATTCGTCCACCACGAAGTACGATCTGCAGCTGACCTTGAACGACACGTCGGACGGGTCGGGCATGGACGTCGATATCGTCTATGCCACAGACCTTTTCGACGAGCGTTTCGCGGTCGATTTCGGCCGGCGCCTGATCCGGGTGCTGCGTGGTGTGAGCGACCACCCGGAAGTGGCGGTCGGCGATATCGAGATCATGGACCGCAGCGAGCGGTCGCTGGTGCTGGACCAGTGGAACGCCACCGAGTTCGCGGTGGAAACCGCGCTGGCCGAGGCCGCGGACAACGCGACGAAGACTCTGGTCTCGCTGTTCGAGGCGCAGGTGGCCCGGACGCCCGACGCGACCGCGGTGATCTTCGAGGGGACACGTCTGTCCTACGGCGAGTTCGCGCTGCGCGTGCACCGGCTCGCCCGGTGGCTGCGTGACGCGGGAGTCGGCCCGGAATCGTATGTGGGCCTCGGTATGCGCCGGTCCGTCGACCTGGTGGTCGGTATGTATGCCGTGGTGGCCGCGGGCGGTGCTTATGTGCCGCTGGATCCGGATCAGCCGGCCGACCGGACCGAGCACATCCTCGATATCGCGCGCCCGGTATGTGTGCTCACTTCCGGAGACGACCTGGACTCGGCGATCGGGCATCAGGTACGGATCGACCGCCTGGACCTGTCCGGATACTCCGATGCGCCGCTGACCGATTCCGATCGGCACCGGCCGCTGCGCCCGGAGAACACGGCGTACGTGATCTTCACGTCGGGTTCGACGGGGCGCCCGAAGGGTGTGGCGGTGCCGCACCGGGCGATCGTGAACTGCCTGGTGTGGTCGCACGGGCAGTACGGCATCGGCGCGGGTGACATGATGTTGCAGCGCACTCCCGCGACCTTCGACGCTTCGGTCTGGGAATTCTTCCTGCCGCTGCAGGCCGGAGCCGGCCTTGTCGTCGCCCGGCCGGAGGGGCATCGGGATCCGGTGTATCTGGCCCGGCTGATCGCCGAGGAAGGTGTGACAACCGCCCAGTTCGTGCCGTCGGTGCTGTCGGTGTTCCTCGCAGAGACCGATCCCGAGCTGTGGGCCGGATTGCGGAATGTCTTCGTCGGCGGCGAATTGCTCTCCGGCGATATCGCCCGGCGTCTGTCGGAGCGGTCCCCGGCCCGCCTGCACAATCTGTACGGCCCGACCGAGACCACGATCGACGCAACCCACTACGAGGTGACCGCTGCCGATACCGGTGCGGTGCCGATCGGTTCGCCGGTGTTCAACACCCGGGCCTACGTACTGGACGAACGCTTGCGGCCGGTTCCGGCGGGTGTGCCCGGTGAGTTGTATCTGACCGGTGCGCAGTTGGCGCACGGGTATGTGGGCCGCCCCGATCTGACCACGGCGCGGTTCGTCGCCAGCCCGTTCGGTGCCGCTGAGCGGATGTACCGGACCGGTGATGTGGTCCGCTGGAACTCCGAGGGTGAACTGGAGTATCTGGGCCGGTCGGACTTCCAGGTGAAGTTGCACGGTTTGCGGATCGAACCGGGCGAGGTCGAGTACGCGCTGACCGAGTCGGACTCGGTGGCACAGGCCCTGGTCGTGGTGCACAGCGACGCGCAGGTCGGGGATCAGCTCGTCGGCTACGTGGTGCCCGATACCGGCCGGACCGTCGATACCGAGGAATTGCGGGTCCATCTGCGGGAGCGGCTGCCGTCCTACATGGTGCCCTCGGTGTTCGTGGTGCTCGACGAATTCCCGCTGAACGCCTCGGGCAAGCTGGATCGTAAGGCGCTGCCGGCGCCCGTGTTCCAGGCGCGCGTGTTCCGGGCGCCCTCGACTCCGATCGAGGAGGTCGTGGCCGCGACCTACGCCGAGGTGCTCGGCGTGGAACGCGTGGGCGCGGACGATGATTTCTTCGAATTGGGCGGTAACTCGCTGGTCGCGACGCAGGTGGCGGCCCGGCTGAGCAAGGCGCTGAACACGAGTGTGCCGGTGCGCGCGCTGTTCGAGGCGCCGACGGTCGCGGCGCTGGCCGTCCGCGCCGAACAGGCCGGTGAGAGCGCGCGGCAGCCGCTGGTCGCGGGTCCGCGGCCGGAGCTGGTTCCGCTGTCGTACGCACAGCAGCGCATGTGGTTCCTGAACCAGTACGACACCTCGTCGGTGGCCTACAACCTGCCGATGGCGATCCGGCTCTCCGGGCCCTTGGATGTCGCGGCGTTGCGTGCGGCCGTGGCCGATGTGATGTGGCGGCACGAATCGCTGCGCACCCGGTACCCGGAGCTGGACGGGACCCCGGTGCAGGTGATCGTGCCCGCCGAGCAGGTGGCGCCGGCGCTCACGTCGGTCGTGGTCGGCGCGGCCGATGTGGTGTCGGCGGTGACCGAGTTCGTGGCCACCGGTTTCGATGTGGCCGCCGCGGTACCGGTGCGGATCCGGCTGTTCGAAACCGCACCCGACGCGCATGTGCTGGTCGTGGTCGTGCACCATATCGCCGCGGACGGTTTCTCGATGACGCCGCTGGCCCGCGATGTGATGGCCGCGTACGCGGCGCGCGCCCAGGGCAGTGAGCCGAACTGGGAACCGCTGGCTGTCCAGTACGCGGACTTCACGCTCTGGCAGCGGCAGGTGCTGGGAGCCGAGGACGAACCCGATTCGCCGATGGCGCGCCAGGTCGCGTTCTGGCAGCGTGCCCTCGCCGATCTGCCCGACGAACTGGCATTGCCGGCCGATCGGCCGCGTCCCGCGGTGGCCTCGCTGCGGGGTGCCACGGTGCACGACGAACTATCGGCCGAGCTGACCCGGACCCTGGACGAGCTGGCCCGCGAGCGGGGCGCCTCGATCTTCATGGTGCTGCACGCGGCACTCGCGGCGTTGCTGGCGCGGTTGTCCGGCAGCGACGATATCGCCGTCGGTACGCCGATCGCGGGTCGCGGCGAACAGGTTCTCGATGATCTGGTCGGTATGTTCGTCAACACACTGGTGTTGCGGACCGCTGTCCATTCGGGGGAGACCTTCACCGATCTGCTGGATCGGGCCAAGAACACCGATCTCGACGCGTTCGGTCATGCCGATGTGCCGTTCGAGCGGCTGGTGGATCTGCTGGCGCCGGAGCGTTCGCAGGCCCGCAACCCGCTGTTCCAGGTCGCGCTGTCGCTGCAGAACGCGCAGCAGCCGGTGCTGGATCTGGCCGGGCTCGAGGTGTCCGGGCTGGAACTCGCGGAGGATATCGCACGGTTCGATCTGCAGTTCACGCTCGCCGAGAACGCGGCGGGCGGAATGGATCTGTCGCTCAACTACGCGACCGAGCTGTTCGACGAGGCGACCGCGCGTAGCTTCCTGATCCGCTGGCAGCGGCTGCTGTCGGCGATCGCCGCCGACCCGGATGTGGTGCTGGGCGCGGTCGAGATCCTGGACCCGGCCGAACGTGCGGCGGCCGTGACGCGGACCGGTGGTCCGGCGGTGCCGGCTCGTACACTGCCGGAGTTGCTGGCCGCGGCGGTGGCCGTGGATCCGTCGGCACCGGCACTGGTGTTCGCGGATCAACGCTGGACCTATGGCCAGGCCGATATGTTCTCGAACCGGTTGGCGCGGGTGCTGATCGCGGCCGGGCTCGGCGCCGAGGATCTGGTGGCGATCGCCGTGCCGCGGTCGGCGGATTCGGTACTGGCCGAATGGGCGGTGACCAAATCCGGCGCGGCGTTCGTGCCGATCGACCCGACCTATCCTGCCGAGCGGATCGCCCATATGCTCACCGACTCGGGTGCGCGGATGGGCGTCACGGTCTCGCGGGTACGTGCGGATCTGCCGGATTCGGTGGACTGGCTGGTGCTCGACGAGCTGGATCTCGACCGGTATCCGGCCGAACCCGTTACCGACGCCGACCGGGTGCGGCCGTTGGCACCGGCGAATACCGCCTATGTCATCTACACCTCCGGTTCCACCGGTGTGCCCAAGGGCGTCGTGGTTCCGCACGCCGGCCTGGCGAACTTCAGCGCCGAACAGGTGCAGCGTTACCGGATGGATTCCGATACCCGGACCCTGCACTTCTCCTCGCCGAGCTTCGACGCCTCCATGATGGAGCTGCTGCTGGCGATCGGTTCCGGTGGCGCGCTGGTCGTGGTGCCGCCGGGGACCTACGGCGGTGCCGAGCTCTATCAGCTGATCCGGGACGAACAGGTGACCCATCTGTTCATCACCCCGGCCGCGCTGGCCACCTTCGATCCGGCGGATCTGGACAGCCTGCGGGTGCTGGCTGTCGGTGGTGAGGCGTATTCGCCCGAACTGCTGGCGAAATGGGCGATTCCGCTGGGTGGCCCGGACGGCCCGGTCCGCGCCTTCCACAATGTCTACGGTCCCACCGAGACCACCATCGTGGTCAATATCGGCGAACCGCTCGTTCCCGGTGAGGCACTCACCATCGGTGGGCCGAACCGCGGTATCCGTTCGCTGGTACTGGACGACCGGCTGCAGCCGGTACCGGACGGTGTCGCGGGTGAGCTGTACGTTTCCGGTATCCAGGTGACCCGCGGGTATTTCGACCGCCCCGGTCTCACCGCGGACCGGTTCGTGGCCGACCCGTACGCGCCGGGCGAGCGGATGTACCGCACCGGTGACGTCGTGCGCTGGACCTCCCGTGAACTCGACTCCGGTGCACCCGAATACCGGCTCGAGTACGTGGGCCGGTCCGATTTCCAGGTGAAGGTCCGCGGTTTCCGGATCGAACTGGGCGAGATCGACAACGCTCTCACCTCCTACGAAACCGTCGATTTCGCCGTAACTCTCGGTCACGAGGGTGCCGCGGGCGTGGTCTCGCTGGTGTCGTACGTCGTCGGCGCGCCCGGATATTCGGTCGATACCGCGGCGCTGACCGCTCATCTCGAGGATCGGCTGCCCGGGTACATGGTGCCGTCGGTCATCATGGTGCTCGACGAGATCCCGTTGACGCCGGTCGGCAAACTGGACCGTAAGGCCCTGCCGGAACCGGTTTTCGAGGCGCGGGAGTTCCGGGCGCCGTCGACGCCGGCCGAGGAGACCGTGGCGAATATCTTCGCCGAAGTACTCGAGATCGAGCGTATCGGCGCGGATGACGATTTCTTCGAGCTCGGTGGTAACTCGCTGATCGCCACCCGGGTCACGGCCCGTCTGGGTGCGGCGTTGGATACGCAGGTGCCGGTGCGGACGCTGTTCGAGGCGTCCACTGTCACCGCGCTGGCCGCGCTGATCGAGGAACAGGCGGGTTCGGGTGGCCGGGCGGCGCTGGTTCCGCAACCGCGCCCGACGCGGGTGCTGCCGTCGGGTGAGGTCGTGCAGCGGATCCCGCTATCGCTGGCGCAGCAGCGGATGTGGTTCCTGAACTGGTTCGATTCCGGTTCGAAGGCCTACAACATCCCGATGGTGATCCGGTTGACCGGGCGGCTGGATATTCCGGCGTTGCGGCAGGCGGTCGGTGATCTGGCAGCCCGGCACGAGGTTCTGCGCACCGTCTACCCGGAGACCGAATCCGGTCCGGTGCAGGTGGTTCTGCCGGTTTCCGGTGCGATACCGGAGCTGGATGTGCGTACGGTGGCCGCGGATGAGGTCGAGGCCGCGGTATTCGAGCTGATGACGGTGTCGTTCGATGTCGCCGAGCAGGTTCCGTTGCGGATCACGCTGCTGCGGATCGACGGTGCGACAGACGAATACATGCTCGCCGCGGTCGTGCACCATATCGCCGGCGACGGTGTGTCGATGCAGCCGTTGACGAGAGATCTGATGACCGCGTACGCGGCGCGGGCCGCGGGTACGGCACCGGACTGGGCGCCGTTGCCGGTCCAATACGCCGATTACGCGATCTGGCAGCGCGAGTTGCTCGGGGACGAGGCCGATCCGAATTCGCTGGCGGCCGAGCAGATCGCGTACTGGCGCACGGCGCTGGCCGATATTCCGGATCAGCTCGACCTGCCGGCCGATCATCCGCGCCCGGACGAGCAGTCGTATGCCGGTGGTCGCGTAGCGATCGGTATCGACGCCGAGATCCATGCCGGGCTGTCGCGGTTGGCGCAACAGCAGGGCACGACTCTGTTCATGGTGGTGCATTCCGCCTGGGCGGTGCTGATGTCGCGACTGTCCGGTACCGACGACATCACGATCGGTACACCGGTCGCGGGCCGTGGTGAACAGGCGCTCGACGATCTGATCGGTATGTTCGTGAACACGCTGGTGCTGCGGACCGAAGTGGATCGTGGTGAATCGTTCACGGATCTGCTGGCGCGGCAGCGGCAGGTGGATATCCAGGCCTTCGCGCACGCGGACGTGCCGTTCGAGCGTCTGGTGGAGGCGCTGAACCCGGAGCGGTCGACAGCGCGGCATCCGCTGTTCCAGGTCGGGTTCACGTTCCAGAACATGGCACAGTCGTCCCTGGAGTTGCCGGGGCTGACCGTATCGGGTGTGGACGCCGATATCGAGGTATCGCAGTTCGATCTGAATCTGACCCTGGGTGAGACCTACGAGGCCGCGGGCGCCGCCGACGGCTTGAGCGGCTATCTGACCTTCGCCACGGATCTGTTCGACACGGCCACTGTCGAGACCTTCGGCGAGCGGTTCGTGCGGATCCTGCGCGCGATCGCCGATGATCCGGAGATCGCGGTCGGTGATATCGATGTGCTCGACGACATCGAGCGGTCGAATGTACTGCGCCACTGGGTGAGTACGCGTGCCGATGCCGAACCGGAGGTGTTCGCCCTCGGCGGAGCTCCGGTCGGCGATCCGGAAACTATCACTCTCGCAAGTCTTTTCGATACGATCGTCGGTCGGCACGCGGAGCGGACCGCGGTGAAGTTCGAATCCGAACGGCTCACCTATGCCGAACTGGATCGGCGGGCGAACGCGCTGGCGCGGCGGCTGATCGCCGCGGGCGCCGGACCGGAATCACTGGTGGCGGTGTTGCTGCCGCGCTCACTGGACCTGGTGGTGGCGCTGCTCGCGGTGATCAAGTCCGGTGCCGGCTATGTGCCCGTGGACCCGGACTCGCCGGCCGATCGGATCGCGTATGTGCTCGCCGACGCGCGGCCGGAAGCCGTGGTGCGGGACGCCACGGTAACGGTGGATCTCCCGGCGGACCTGCCGCAGGTGATCCCCGATGCGTCCGGTGGCGATATCAGCGATGCTCCGGTGACCGATGCCGATCGGCTCGCGCCGTTGCGTCCGGACAACACGGCCTATGTCATCTACACCTCCGGTTCGACCGGGCGCCCGAAGGGCGTCGCGGTGACCCACCGGAATGTGGTGCGGTTGTTCGCCGATACCGATCGTGAGTTCGGTTTCGGACCCGACGATGTGTGGACGCTGTTCCACTCCTACGCCTTCGATTTCTCGGTGTGGGAGCTGTGGGGCCCGCTGCTGTTCGGCGGCACGCTGGTGGTGGTGGACTACTTCACCACGCGTTCGCCGGAGCAATTCCTGGAATTGTTGCGGACCGAGCGGGTCACGGTGCTCAATCAGACGCCGTCCGCGTTCTATCAGCTGGCCGAGGCCGATCGGAGTGCGGCCGGCGATGCCGCCGCGCTCGCGTTGCGTTATGTGGTCTTCGGCGGCGAGGCGCTGGAGTTGCGCCGGCTCTCCGATTGGGTTGCCCGGCACGGTGACGGTACCGCCGGTGACATGGAGAACGCGTCGCCGTTGCTGGTGAACATGTACGGGATCACCGAGACCACCGTGCATGTGTCCTACCGTGCCCTGAACGCGGCTGTTGTCGCCGAGGCGGCCGGAAGTGTTATCGGCCGGGCGCTGGCCGGGCTGAAGACCTATGTGCTGGACAACCGGCTGCAACCGGTCCCGGTCGGGGTGCCGGGTGAGATGTATGTATCGGGTGGGCAGCTCTCGCGCGGTTATCTGGGCCGGGCGGAACTGTCCGCGGCGCGGTTCGTGGCCGATCCGTTCGGTGCGCCGGGTGCCCGGCTGTATCGGTCCGGTGACCTGGCGCGCTGGAACAGTTCCGGTGAACTCGAGTATCTGGGTCGCGCGGACGATCAGGTGAAGGTGCGCGGGTTCCGGATCGAGCTCGGTGAGATCGAGGCCGTGGTGCTCGCGCAGCCCGGTGTCGCGCAGGCCGCCGTGATCGTCCGGGAGGATCGCCCCGGCGATCAGCGGATCGTCGCCTATGTGGTGCCCGAATCCGGTACCGCGCTCGAACAGGACACCGTGCGTGACGGTACGGCGGAGCGATTGCCCTCGTACATGGTTCCGTCCGCGGTGGTGGTGCTGGAACGGATTCCGCTGACCATCAACGGAAAACTGGACCGGAAGGCATTGCCGGAACCGGTTTTCGCCTCCGGCGCGGCGTTCCGTGGAACACGTAATCCGGTGGAGCAGGTCATCGCCGAGGTGTTCGCCGAGGTGCTGGGCGTGGACCAGGTGGGGGTCGATGATTCGTTCTTCGCCCTCGGCGGCGACAGCATCATCTCGATTCAGCTGGTGTCCCGGGCGAAGGCCCGCGGTGTGGTGTTCACGCCGCGGCAGGTGTTCGAACAGCGGACGGTGGCCGGGCTGGCCTCCGTCGCCGAGGTCGGGGAAGCCGCCGAAGGCGCGCTGACCTTGGCCGAGCTGCCGGGTGGCGGTGTCGGCCGGATGCCGCTCACATCGATCGTGCGGTTCATGGTCGAGCGGCCCGGTTCCTTCGGGCGCTACCACCAATTGACGACATTGAGCCTGCCGGTCGGCGTTACCCGGGCGACCATCGCCGCGGTGATGCGACCGGTGCTCGACCGGCACGATATGTTGCGTGCGCGGCTGATCGTCGTGGACGGCGAATGGGTCGTGGAGACGGCCGAGCCGGGCTCGGTCGACGTGGCCGCGCTGATCGATCACACGGTGTTCGACGCCACCGCCGATCAACAGCAGATACTCGAAACCGCTTCGGAGGCTGTCGATTCCGCACTCGACCGGCTCGACCCCGCGAACGGTGTGGTGGTCCGGTTCGTATGGCTGGAACCGGATACGGCGGATCGGACGGGCTACCTGGTCGTCGTCGCGCACCATATGGCGGTCGACGGTGTGTCGTGGCGCATCCTGACCTCCGATTTCCTGCTCTCCGCCGGTGCGCACAGTGCCGGGCAGGAGCCGGAACTGGCCGCGCCGAGCACCTCGATGCGGACCTGGGCACATGCGATCGAGGAGAAGGCGCACAGCGCGGAGCGGATCGCCGAACTGGAGTACTGGCAGTCCGTGGCCGAGACCCCGGATCCGTTGCTGACCAGCCGCGCGATGGATCCGGCGGTCGATACCGCCGGCGCGGTCGATATCCATACGGTGGAGGTATCACCCGAGGTCACTCAGACCCTGCTCACCACGGTGCCGGAGTTGTTCCACGGTGGGGTGAACGACGGCCTGCTCACCGCACTCGTGCTGGCGACGGTCACGTGGCGGGCCCGGCGGGCCCCGGAGGCGGCGTCCGATGATCCGCTGCTGATCCGGTTCGAGGGACACGGCCGTGAGGAAGAGGTTGTGCCCGGGGCCGATCTGTCCCGCACGGTCGGCTGGTTCACCACGATCTTCCCGGTACGGTTCGCGCTGACCGGTATCGATATCGAGGAAGCGCTCGCCGGGGGCCCCGCACTGGGCGCGGCGCTCAAGGCGGTGAAGGAACAGCAGCTCGCGGTGCCGGACAAGGGGATCGGTTACGGTCTGCTGCGGTACATGAACCGGGAGACCGCGGGCGAGTTGCCGGCGGCCCTGCCAGGACAGGTGAGTTTCAACTACCTGGGCCGGTACGGTGCGGGCGAGATCTCCGCGGGGATGCGTGATTTCGGCTGGCTGCCGGCGGATGACCTGGCCGTGGACGCGGCGCTCGACGCGGATATGCCGGCCATGGCGCCGCTGGATATCAATGCCGCGGTATCCGGTGACACGTTGTCCGCGCGGATCGGGTACCCGTCCACATTGCTTGCGGCCGATGAGGTTCGCGAGTTCGGTGAATTGTGGGTGCGGGCGCTGGAGGCCGTCGCCCGGTACGCGAACTCCGCGGGTGCGGGTGGGCATACCCCGTCCGATTTCGGTCTGGTCGCGCTGTCGCAGCGCGATATCGACGGAATCGAACGGCGATTCCCGATGCCGGTGGCCGATATGTGGCCGCTGTCCTCGATGCAGGCCGGTATGTGGTTCCATGCGCAGCTGGCCGCGGAGTCGGTGGATGTGTACACCGCGCAAGTGGTGCTCACACTGACCGGCCGGGTGGACGCCGCGCGATTGCATGCGGCGGCACAGGCACTGGTGGACCGGTACGAGAACCTGCGCACCGCCTTCGTCACCGATCACGAGGGCAATTCGGTGCAGGTGGTGCTGAACGATGTGCGGGTCGATTGGACCGAGCACGATCGCAGCGCCACCGGTAATGCCGATGATCTGATCGAAGCGGGCCGGTTGTGGCGGTTCGATCTGAGCGAACCGCGGCTGATTCGGTTCGTATTGATCAAAACCGCCGCCGATACCTGGCAGTTCGTGGTGTCGAACCATCACATCGTGCTCGACGGCTGGTCCATGCCGCTGCTCATGCAGGACCTGCTCATGCTGTACGCGGTACACGGCGACAACAGCGCGCTACCGGCGGTTCGCTCCTACCGGAACTTCCTCGACTGGGTGGCCCGCCAGGATCACCGGGCATCGCTGTCGGCCTGGGAAGCCGCGATGTCAGGGGTCGAAGAGCCGTCGCTCATCCGCCCGGGCGGGGCGGGCGGCAGTTCCGCGCGTGAGATCACCGCGCTGTCGGCGGAGTACCAGTTCGAGCTGGATACGGCGGCCACCGCCCGGATGACCGGCCTGGCCGCCGAACTCGGAGTCACTCCGAACACGGTGCTGCAGGTCGCGTGGGCGGTACTGCTCGGGCGGTTGACCGGCCGGGAGGATGTCCTGTTCGGTGCCACCGTCTCCGGCCGGCCGCCGCAGCTGCCCGGGGTGGAGTCGATGATCGGGTTGTTCATCAACACGATCCCCGTGCGGGTGCGATTCGGCCGGGACGAATCCGTGACGTCGTTGCTGACCCGGATCCAGGTCGAACAGGCCGATCTGCTGGATCATCACTATGTCGGCCTGGCCGATATCCAGGCCGCGGCCGGTATGGCGGCGTTGTTCGACACCCTGCTGGTATTCGAGTCGTACCCGGTGGATGCCGACGGGCTCCAGGCGCAGGCCACCGATATCGACGGTATGGCCGTGGCCGGCCTGGACGCGGTCGATGCCACGCACTACCCGTTGTCCCTGTCCGCTTCGCTGGGCGCTACCTTGCGGATCCGGGCGGGCTATCGGCGAGATATGTTCGACGAGGCCGGGGTCCGGCTGATCGCCGATCGGCTGGTGCGGGTACTCGAGGGGATCGTCGCCGATCCCGCGGGTGCGGTCGGTGATATCGAGTTGCTCGACGAGGCCGAGCGCGAAGCGGTGCTGCGCCGGTGGAACGCCACGGATCATGCGGTCGAGCCGGGGCTGCTGCTCGACGGGTTCGCCCGGACGGTGGCGCAGTATCCGGATCGGGTGGCGGTGTCCTTCGAGGGCGGTGAACTGACCTACGCCGAGCTGTCGGCGCGGGTGAACCGTCTGGCCCGGATGCTCATCGCCGAAGGCGTGGGTCCGGAATCGCTTGTCGGCCTGGTGGTCCGGCGGTCGCTGGATCTGGTCGTCGGCATGTACGCGGTGGTCACCGCGGGTGGGGCGTATGTCCCGTTGGATCCGGATCATCCGGCGGAGCGGATCGGGTATGTGCTCGAGACCGCGCGTCCGGTGTGTGTGCTGACCACTACGTCCGACGCCGGATCCGTTCCCGAGGGGACAGGTGTGCCCGTACTGGAGCTGGACGTGGTGGATACGTCCGGTTTCGACGGTTCGCCTGTGACAGACGCGGATCGGTCCGCGCCGGTGCGGCCGGGTAATGCGGCGTATGTGATCTTCACGTCGGGTTCGACGGGTCGTCCGAAGGGTGTGGCTGTTTCGCACGGCGCGATCGTGAACCAGGTCGCGTGGATGCTGTCGCAGTACCCGATGGGCGCCGACGATGTGTACCTGCAGAAGACCGCGACCACATTCGACGTATCGCTGTGGGGTTACTTCCTGCCGACGGCCGCCGGCGCCCGGCTCGTGGTGGCCACACCCGACGGTCACCGTGATCCGGAATACCTGGCCCGGGTGATCGCCGAGCAGAACGTGACGGTGACGGATTTCGTGCCGTCGATGCTGACGGTGTTCGCGGCGCATACCGAGGCGGGTTCGATCCCGTCGCTCGAGCATGTGTTCGTGATCGGTGAAGCCCTGCCGCCGGAAACCGTCACCGCCATGCACGCGATCTCGGATGCGGCACTGCACAACCTCTACGGTCCGACCGAGGCCGCCGTATCCATCACCTACTGGCAGGCCACCGGCGACGAATCGGGCAGTGTCCCGATCGGTGTGCCGCAATGGAACTCGCGGGTCTTCGTGCTCGACTCGCGGCTGCGGCCGGTTCCCGAAGGTCTCGTGGGTGAGCTGTACCTCGCGGGCGACCAGCTCGCCCGCGGTTACGTCACCCGTCCGGATCTGACCGCGGACCGGTTCGTGGCGAACCCGTTCGATCCCGCGCAGCGGATGTACCGCACGGGTGACCTGGTGCGCTGGCGCCGGGCCGACGGCCGGCCGGTGCTGGAGTATCTGGGCCGCACCGATTTCCAGGTGAAGTTCCGTGGACAGCGGATCGAGCTGGGTGAGATCGAATCGGCGGTGCTGGCCCGGCCGCAGGTGAGCCAGGCCGTGGTGACGGTCGCGCCCTCGCAGCTGGGCGAGCAGCTGGTCGCTTATGTCGTGCCGGCCCCGGGCGCGCAGGTCGAATCCGCGGAGCTGCTCGAGGCAGTGCGCGAGGTCCTGCCGACCTATATGGTGCCGTCGGCTGTGATGGTGCTGGACGCGTTCCCGCTGAACACCTCGGGCAAGCTGGATCGTAAGGCGCTGCCGGAACCGGTGTTCGAGGCGCGCGAGTTCCGGGCGCCCTCGACGCCGATCGAGGAGATCGTGGCCGGTGTCTACGCCGATGTCCTCGGGGTGGACCGCGTCGGTGCCGACGACGATTTCTTCGCCCTGGGTGGTAATTCGCTGATCGCGACCCAGGTCGCCGCCCGCGTCGGACAGGCGCTGGACGTGAATGTCCCGGTACGCGTGCTGTTCGAAGCGCCCACGGTGGCTGCCCTGGCCGCGCGCGCGGAATCGCAGTTCGGTGCCGGTGGGCGGGTGGCCCTGGTGCCGCAGCCGCGTCCGACACAGGTGCTGGCGTCGGGTGAGATCGTGGAGCGGGTGCCGCTGTCGCTGGCGCAGCAGCGGATGTGGTTCCTCAACCGGTTCGATCCGGAATCGGCCGCGGAGAACATTCCGGTCGCGGTACGGCTGTCGGGCACGCTCGATACCGCCGCATTGCAGGCCGCGGTGACCGATGTGCTGGCGCGGCACGAATCGCTGCGCACGTTCTACCCGGACGTGGACGGCACACCGTTCCAGCAGATCGCGCCGGTCACCGAGGTCGTGCCGGACCTGACACCGGTGGACGTCGGGGACGACGAATTGGCCGGCCATCTGTCCGGGCTGGTGCTGGCCGGTTTCGATGTCACGTCGGCGGCACCGTTTCGGGCGCGGCTGTTCCGGACGGGCCCGGCCGAGCATCTGCTCGCGTTCGTCACCCATCACATCTCCGGCGACGGTTTCTCCATGGCGCCGCTGCTGCGCGATGTGGTCACCGCGTATATCGCGCGGGTGGAAGGTGATGCGCCCGGGTGGCACCCGCTGGAGGTGCAGTACGCGGATTACGCGCTGTGGCAGCGTCAGGTGCTGGGCTCGGAGGACGATCCCGGTTCGGTGATCGCCTCGCAGATCGCGTTCTGGTCCGCGGAACTGGCCGGTATCCCCGACCAGCTGGATCTGCCGGCCGATCGGCCGCGGCCCGCCGTGGCCTCGGGCCGGGGCGCGACGCATACCTTCGAGATCGACGCGGAGACCCATGCCGGGCTGACCGAGCTGGCGCGGGACGAAGGCGCGACGCTGTTCATGGTCGTGCACGCGGCATTCGCGGTGCTGTTGTCGCGGTTGTCGGGCGAGACCGATGTGGTGATCGGTACCCCGATCGCGGGTCGTGGTGAACGCGCTCTCGACGATGTGATCGGGATGTTCGTCAACACGCTGGTGCTGCGGACACCCGTCGATTCCGGAGCCGGTTTCACCGAGCTGCTGAGCTCGGTGCGGGGTACGGATATCGCCGCGTTCGGACATTCCGACCTGCCGTTCGAACGGTTGGTGGAGATCCTGGACCCGGTGCGGTCGCAGGCGCGCAACCCGCTGTTCCAGGTGATGCTCTCCCTGCAGAACACACCCGCTCCGGGTGCGGAACTGCCGGGTCTGGCGCTGAGCGGCGTCGAGATGCCGGTGCAGACGGCCAAGTTCGATCTGCAGCTCGATCTGAGCGAGCGGGTCGCGGCCGAAGGCGCCGCCGGGATGGTGGCGACCTTCACCTACGCGACCGATCTGTTCGACAGCGAAACGGTGGCGCAGTTCGGGCGCCGGTTCGCCCGGATGCTCAGGGCTGTCGTCAAGACTCCCGAGCGGCCGCTGGGTGACCTTCCGCTGCTGGACGCGCTGGAAGTCTCGTCGGTGTTGCGCAACGGGTACGGCCCGCGGCGTGCCGTCGATCCGGCGGCGACACTGGCCGGATTGTTCGCCGAGCAGGCCGTTGCCACGCCGGACGCGCCCGCGGTGGCGTTCGAGGGGACAGTTCTGTCCTACGCCGAGTTCGCCGGGCGGGTGAACCGGCTGGCGCGGCATCTGATCTCACTCGGTGTGGGCCCGGATGTCCCGGTGGCGCTGGGTATCCGGCGGTCGGTGGATCTGCTGGTCGCGATGTACGCGGTCGTCACCGCCGGCGGTGCCTATGTGCCGCTGGATCTGGAGCAGCCGGCCGAGCGGATCGACTATGTGCTCGCTACCGCGGAGCCGGTGTGCGTACTGACCAGTGCGGCCGACGGATTCAGCACGACCGGACGTCCGGTCGTGGTTGTCGACCGGACCGACCTGTCCGGGTACGCCGATACCGCGGTGACCGATGCGGATCGGGTGGCGCCGTTGCGGTCGTCGAATACGGCGTATGTGATCTTCACGTCGGGTTCGACGGGTCGTCCGAAGGGTGTGGCGGTTTCGCATGCGGCGATCGTGAATCGTCTGGTGTGGATGCAGTCGCAGTACGGGTTGCGGTCGCGTGATGTGGTGTTGCAGAAGACGCCGGCGACGTTCGATGTGTCGGTGTGGGAGTTCTTCTGGCCGTTGCAGATCGGTGCCCGGCTGGTGGTCGCCAAGCCGGACGGTCATCGTGATCCGGTCTATCTGGCCGAGATCATCGATACCGAACGCGTCACGGTTACCCACTTCGTGCCGTCGATGCTCACGGTATTCGTCGGCGCGCTGGCCGGGACGGACTCCGCGCGGTGCGGTTCGCTGCGGATGGTGTTCTCCTCCGGTGAGGCGCTGGCGCCGAAACCGGCGCAGCGGTTGCGGGAACTGACCGGTACCGCGGTGCACAACCTCTACGGTCCGACGGAAGCCGCCGTCGACGTCACGTTCCACGAGGTGACGGATGCGGACACCGTCACGGTGCCGATCGGCGCGCCGGTGTTCAACACCCGGGTGTATGTGCTGGATTCGCGGTTGCGGCCGGTACCCGTCGGTGTCGCGGGTGAGCTGTATCTCGCGGGCGCCCAGTTGGCGCGCGGGTATATGGCGCGGCCGGACCTGTCAGCCGACCGGTTCGTCGCCGACCCGCTGGAAACGGCCGAGCGGATGTATCGCACCGGTGACCTGGTGCGCTGGACTGCCGGTGGTGAGCTGGAGTACCTGGGCCGTACCGATTTCCAGGTGAAGCTGCGCGGCCTGCGGATCGAGCTCGGTGAGATCGAGGCCGCCCTGACCGATGTGGACGAGATCGCGCAGGCCGTGGTGGTCCTGCGTAGTGATGCCCGGACGGGTGATCAGCTGGTCGGCTATGTGGTGCCGGTCGCCGGCGCCGTGGTCGATGTCGACGCGCTGCGCGGCGGTCTGGCCGGGCAGTTGCCGTCGTATATGGTGCCGGCGGCGTTCGTGGTGCTCGACGAACTGCCGGTGAACGCCAGCGGCAAACTCGACCGCCGCGCGCTGCCGGCGCCGGTGATCGAGGCGCGGGTGTTCCGGGCGCCGTCGACACCTGTCGAGGAGATCGTGGCGGCGACGTTCGCCGACGTCCTGGGTGCCGATCGGGTCGGCGCGGACGACGACTTCTTCGAACTGGGCGGTAACTCGCTGGTCGGTATGCAGGTCGCGGCTCGGATCGGCGCGGCGCTCGGCACCCAGGTGCCGGTGCGCGCCCTGTTCGAGGCGCCGACCGTGGCCGCGCTGGCGGCGCGGGTGGAACAGTCGGGTACGGATGCGCGGCCGCCGCTGGTCGCCGGGCCGCGGCCGGATGTGGTGCCGCTGTCGTACGCGCAGCAGCGGATGTGGTTCCTGAACCAGTACGACACCGCGTCGGTGGCCTACAACCTGCCGATGGCGATCCGGCTCACCGGTGCGCTGGATGTGACGGCCCTGCATGCGGCGATGGGCGATGTCGTGTCCCGGCACGAGTCGCTGCGGACCCGCTATCCGCAGCACGGTGACCGGCCGGTGCAGCAGATCCTGCCCGCCGATCAGGTGGAGCTGGCGCTGGAACCGGTGGAGGTGCCGGCGGATCAGGTGACGGCGAAGGTCACCGAGTTCGTGGCGATCGGTTTCGACGTGGCCGAGGCCGTCCCGGTGCGGGCGCGGTTGTTCGCCGTCGCGCCGGAGGAATTCGTGCTGGTCGTGGTGGTCCATCACATCGCCGGTGACGGGTTCTCGATGGCGCCGCTCGCGCGCGATGTGATGACCGCCTACGCCGCCCGCGCCCAGGGCGAGATCCCGGGCTGGGCCCCGCTGTCGGTCCAGTACGCCGACTTCACCCTGTGGCAACGGCAGGTACTGGGCGCCGAGGACGATCCTGCCTCGCCGATGGCCCGGCAGATCGAATTCTGGCAGGACACACTGGCGGATCTGCCCGACGAGCTGGTTCTGCCGACCGACCGGCCGCGTCCGGCGGTGGCGTCGATGCATGGTGCCACCGTGCGCGGCGAGCTGGACGCGGATCTGGTGCGGAATCTGAACGCGCTGGCGCGGACTCGCGGTGCCTCGATGTTCATGGTGCTGCACGCTGGGTTGGCGGCGTTGCTGGCGCGGTTGTCCGGTTCGGACGATATCGCGGTGGGTACGCCGATAGCCGGACGTGGTGAGCGGGAGCTCGACGATCTGGTCGGTATGTTCGTGAACACGCTGGTGTTGCGGACCGACGTCGGTTCGGGTTCGACGTTCGCGGAACTGGTGGATCGGGCCCGGCAGGCGGACCTGGACGCGTTCGGACACGCGGAGGTGCCGTTCGAACGACTGGTGGACCTGCTGGCTCCGCAACGTTCGCAGGCCCGGAATCCGCTGTTCCAGGTGGCGCTGTCGTTCCACAACAACGAACAGCCGGTGCTGGAGCTGGCCGGGCTCGAGATCTCCGGACTGGATTTCGCCGATGACGTCGCCCGTTTCGACCTGCAGTTCACGCTGACCGACAACGGTTCCGGCGGTATGTTCCTGCTGCTGAACTACGCCACCGAACTGTTCGACGAGTCGACGGCTCATACGCTCATCGCCAGGTTCCGGCGGTTGCTGTCGGCGGCCGCTGCCGATCCGGATGTGGTGCTGGGTGACCTCGAGCTGCTCGATACCTCCGAACGTTCCGAGATCCTGGCCCGTTCGGGCGGTCCGGCGGTGCCGGCGCGGACGTTGCCGGACCTGCTGGCCGATGCCGTGGCCCTCGATCCGGCGGCTCCCGCCGTGGTGTTCGAGGGGCGGCGGTTCTCCTACGGCGAGTTCGACGCGCGGTCGAACCAACTTGCGCGGCTGCTGATTTCGCGCGGTTCCGGTGCCGAGGACCTGGTGGCCGTGGCGGTGCCGCGGTCGGCGGATTCGGTGCTGGCCGAATGGGCGGTCACCAAATCCGGTGCGGCGTTCCTGCCGATCGATCCGGCGTACCCGGCGGAGCGGATCGAGCATATGCTCACCGATTCGGGTGCACCGGTGGGTATCACGGTATCGGCGGTGCGCGGTGATCTGCCGGATTCGGTGGAATGGCTGGTGCTCGACGAACTCGATCTCGACCCGTACGCGGCCGATCGCGTCACGGACGCGGATCGGGTGCGGCCGCTGACTCCCGCGAATACGGCGTATGTCATCTACACATCGGGTTCCACCGGTCTGCCCAAGGGCGTGGTGGTCAGCCATGCGGGTCTGGCGAACTTCAGTGCCGAACAGGTACAGCGGTACCGGCTCGATTCGAACTCGCGGGCACTGGCATTCGCCTCACCGAGCTTCGACGCCTCGATCCTGGAGCTGCTGCTCGCCGTCGGGTCGGCGGGAGCCCTGGTGGTGGTGCCGACCGGTACCTACGGCGGCGCCGAGCTCGGTGAGCTGATCGCCCGCGAGCGGGTCACCGCCGGTTTGATCACGCCGTCGGTGCTGGCCTCGCTCGACCCGGCCGATCTGGCCGGTATGCAGGTCATCATCGCGGGTGGCGAGGCGATCTCGGCCGATCTGGTGGCGAGGTGGTCCACCGCGCCCGGCGACGGATCCGAGCGCCGGTTCCACAACGCCTACGGTCCGACCGAGGCGACGATCGCCACGAATATCAGCGGGGTTCTGCGACCCGGTGATCGGGTGACCATAGGTGGTCCGGTCCGGGGGATGCGGGCGCTGGTATTGGACGACCGGCTCAATCCGGTGCCGGAAGGTGTGGCCGGTGAGTTGTATGTCGGTGGTGTGCAGCTGGCACGCGGTTACCACGCGCGAGCCGGTCTGACCGCGGACCGCTTCGTCGCCGACCCCTACGGTGCGGCCGGTTCGCGCCTGTACCGCACCGGCGATGTGGTGCGGTGGCGCCGTGACGCCGCCGGTGATCCGGCGGTGGAGTACGTGGGCCGCAACGATTTCCAGGTCAAGGTTCGCGGGTTCCGTATCGAACTGGGCGAGATCGATGCCGCGCTCACGTCGCACGCCGCTGTCGATTTCGCGGTCACGACCGGTCATGAGACCGCGGCGGGCGCGACGTCGCTGGTGTCGTATGTGGTGGCCGCGCCCGGACAGACGGTCGACGTCGCGGCGCTGACCGCGCACGCCGGCGAAACTCTGCCGGATTACATGGTGCCGGCGGCGATCATGGTGCTCGACGCGATCCCGCTGACCCCGGCCGGAAAGCTCGACCGCCGGGCCCTTCCGGAGCCCGTCTTCGAGGCGCAGACCGCGTTCCGCGGTCCGCGCACCCCGATCGAACAGACCATCGCCGAGGTCTTTGCCGAGGTGCTGGGCGTGGACCGGGTGGGTGTGGACGATTCGTTCTTCGCCCTGGGCGGCGACAGTATCGTCTCGATCCAGCTGGTGTCGCGGGCCAAGGCGCGCGGTGTGGTCTTCACGCCGCGGCAGGTCTTCGAACAGCGGACGGTGGCCGGGCTGTCCTCGATCGCCGAATCCGCGGAAGCCGATACCGAGGTGCGCACGCTCGTCGAACTGCCGGGCGGCGGTATCGGCACCCTGCCGCTGACCCCGATCGTGCGGTTCATGGCCGAACGGTCCGGGTCCTTCGGGCGGTTCCACCAGCTCAGTGCCTTGGAACTGCCGGTCGGTATCGACCGGGAAACCATCGCCGCTGTCGTCGGCCCGGTGCTCGACCGGCACGATATGCTGCGCGCGAAACTGTATGCCGCGGACGGCGATTGGGTTGTCGAGACGACCGAGCCGGGCAGCGTCGAAGTGAACGAGCTGATCGACCACACCGTATTCGACGGCTCCGCCGACGACGAGGAACTGCTCGCGATCGCGGCGGCGGCCGTCGATGCCGCGCTGGACCGGCTCGACCCCGCGAACGGTGTCGTGGTCCGGTTCGTCTGGCTGGAACCCGATACCGGCGACCGGCCGGGTCATCTGGTGGTCATCGCGCACCACCTCGTGGTCGACGGTGTGTCCTGGCGTGTACTGGTACCCGATTTCGTTCTGTCCGCCGTCGCGCACAGTGCGGGGCAGATCCCCGAGCTGCCCGCGCCGGTCACCTCCATGCGGGCTTGGGCACACGCGCTCGAGCGCAACGCCTACAGCCCCGAGCGGCTGACCGAACTGGAGTACTGGCGGACTGTCGCCGGCACTGCCGATCCGTCGCTCACCGGCCGCCGGATGGATCCGTCGGTGGATACCGCCGGTGTTGTCGATACGCACACGGTGCGGGTATCCCCGGAGGTCACCCAGGCCCTGCTCACCACGGTGCCGGCGCTGTTCCACGGTGGTGTGAACGACGGCCTGCTCACCGCCCTCGTCCTGGCGACCGCCGCCTGGCGGGCGCAGCGCGTGCCCGGGTCCCGGATCGACGACCCGCTGCTGATCCGGCTCGAGGGTCACGGCCGTGAAGAGGAAGTCGCGCCCGGGGCCGATCTGTCCCGTACGGTCGGCTGGTTCACCGCGCTGTTCCCGGTCCGGTTCGAACCCGCCGGAATCGATATCGAGGCCGCGCTCGCCGGCGGCCCGGAGCTCGGCGCCGCGCTGAAGCTCGTGAAGGAGCAATTGCTCGAGGTTCCGGACAAGGGCGTCGGCTACGGCCTGCTGCGCTATATGAACCGCGAGACCGCGGCGGACCTGCCGCGGGATATGCCCGGCCAGGTGAACTTCAACTACCTGGGCCGCGTCGGCGGGGGCGAGATCCCCGACGAGATGCACGGTTTCGGGTGGTTGCCGACGGGCACTCTGGCCGGACTGAACGTCGCCTACGACCCGGATATGCCCGCCATGGCGCCGCTGGATATCAACGCCGTCGTGGCCGGTGACGCGCTGACCGCGCGGATCGGATACCCGTCCACGCTGCTGTCGCGGGACGAGGCCCGGGAATTCGGCGACCTGTGGGTGCGCGCGCTGGAAGCCGTCGCCCACCATGCCGGATCCGCGGGTGCGGGCGGGCACACACCGTCCGACTTCGCGATGGTCGCGCTGTCGCAGCGCGATATCGACAGTATCGAGGCGCGGTACCCGATGCCGGTCGCCGATGTGTGGCCGCTGTCCTCGCTGCAGGCCGGGCTGTTGTTCCACGCGCAGGTCGCCGCCACCTCAGTGGATGTGTACACCGCGCAGGCGGTGCTCACCCTGACCGGCCGGGTGGACGCGGATCGCCTGCAAGCGGCCGCGCAGGCGCTGGTCGATCGCTACGAGATCCTGCGCACGGTCTTCCGCACCGACAGTGCGGGCAACCCGGTGCAGGTGGTTCTGCACGGGGTGCGGATCGATTGGACCGAGCACGACCGCTCCGCGACCGGTGAGTCCGCCGACCTCGTCGAGGCCGACCGGTTGCGGCGCTTCGATCTCACCGAACCGGGTCTCATCCGGTTCACCCTGATCAAGACCGGGGCGGATACCTGGCAGTTCGCGGTGTCGAACCATCACATCCTGCTCGACGGCTGGTCCATGCCCTTGCTCATGCGGGATCTGCTGGCGCTGTACGCGGTTCGCTCCGACACCACCGCGTTGCCGGCCGCCCGCTCCTACCGGAACTTCCTGGAATGGGTCGATCGGCAGGATCACGAGGCATCGCTCGCGGCCTGGAACGAGGCGCTGTCCGGGGTGAGCGAACCGACGCTGCTCACCCGGCCGGAAACCGGGGGCGCGGACTCCGCACACGAGATCGACACGCTCTCCGGCGAGTACGTGTTCGAACTCGACCCCGAGGCCACGGCGCGGATCACCGCGCTCGCCGCCGAACTCGGTATCACCGCGAACACGGTGTTGCAGGTGGCGTGGGCGGTTCTCGTCGGCAGTATGACCAGCCGTGACGATGTGTTGTTCGGCGCGACCGTCTCCGGTCGTCCGCCGCAGCTGACCGGTGTCGAGACCATGGTCGGGTTGTTCATCAACACCGTCCCGGTCCGGGTGCGCTTCGATCAGGGTGAGCCCGCGCGTGAGCTGCTCACCCGGACCCAGGCCGAACAGGCCGATCTGCTGGATCACCACTATGTGGGTCTGGCGGATATCCAGGCCACGGCCGGGATGGCGACCCTGTTCGACACCCTGCTGGTATTCGAGTCGTATCCGGTGGACGCGGACGGTATCCAGGCCCAGGCCACCGATATCGACGGGATGGCGGTGACCGGGCTGAGCGCGGTCGATGCCACCCACTATCCGCTGACCCTGGTCGCCACGCTGGGCAGCACCCTGCGGATCCGCGCCGGGTACCTGCGGGACATATTCGGCGAACCGGACGTGCGGCGCATCGCCGACCGGCTGGTGCGGGTGCTCACCGCGGTCACCGCCGCGCCGGACCGGCCGATCAGCGAGATCGACCTGCTGGACAGCGGCGAACGCGATCTCGTGCTGCGCCGGTGGAACGATACGGCGCACGCCGTCGACTCCACCGCGACCCTGGTTTCACTGTTCGACGCGCAGCTCGCCCGCACCCCGGACGCGCCCGCGCTGACCTTCGGCGAGGAGACCCTGTCCTACGCCGAGTTCTCGGCGCGGGTGAACCTGCTCGCGCGCTGGCTGATCGACCGTGGCGTGGGCCCGGAATCGTTCGTGGCCTTGGGCATGCGTCGTTCGATCGACCTGGTCGTCGGGATGTACGCGGTCGCCGTCGCCGGCGGCGCGTATGTGCCGGTGGATCCGGATCATCCGGCCGAGCGCACCGAATACATTCTGGGCACCGCGGATCCGGTCTGCGTGCTGACCTCCGGCGACGATCTGCCCATCGATACCGCGCAGGTGCGGATCGACAAGCTGGATCTCTCCGGCTACCTCGATACCGCGGTGACCGATGCGGATCGGGTGGCGCCGTTGCGGTCGTCGAATACGGCGTATGTGATCTTCACGTCGGGTTCGACGGGCCGGCCGAAGGGTGTGGCGGTTTCGCATGCGGCGATCGTGAATCGTCTGGTGTGGATGCAGTCGCAGTACGGGTTGCGGTCGCGTGATGTGGTGTTGCAGAAGACGCCGGCGACGTTCGATGTGTCGGTGTGGGAGTTCTTCTGGCCGTTGCAGATCGGTGCCCGGCTGATGGTCGCCAAGCCCGAAGGCCACCGGGATCCCGGCTATCTGGCCGAGGTGATCGAGGCCGAAGGCGTCACGGTGGCGCATTTCGTGCCGTCGATGCTGTCGGTATTCGTGGCCGCGTTGTCCGATTCGGCGCGTGGCGGGTCGCGGTGTGAATCACTGCGGATGGTGTTCTCCTCCGGTGAGGCGCTGGCGCCGAAACCGGCGCAGCGGTTGCGGGAACTGACCGGTACCGCGCTGCACAACCTCTACGGCCCGACCGAGGCCGCGGTGGACGTCACGTTCCACGAGGTGACGGACGCGGACACGGTGTCGGTGCCGATCGGTGCGCCGGTGTTCAACACCCGGGTCTACGTGCTGGACAGTCGTCTGCGTCCGGTACCGGTGGGCGTGGCCGGTGAGCTGTATCTGGCGGGTACACAGCTGGCACGCGGTTATGTGGCACGTCCGGACCTGAGCGCGGATCGGTTCGTGGCGGATCCCTTCGGGACCGCCGAGCGGATGTATCGCACGGGCGACCTGGTCCGGTGGTCCGCGGCGGGTGAGCTGGAGTATCTGGGCCGCACGGACTTCCAGGTGAAACTGCGTGGTCTGCGGATCGAGCTGGGCGAGATCGAGACCGCGTTGCACGCGATCGACGAGGTCGCCCAGGCCGTGGTGGTGATGCGTAGTGATGCGCATACCGGCGACCAGCTCGTCGGCTACCTGGTTCCGACCGAGGGCCAGCAGCTGGATATCGAACTCGTCCGCGAGGACCTGTCCGCGCAGGTGCCGTCCTATATGGTCCCGGCCGCCTTCGTGGTACTCGGTGAACTGCCGCTCAACGCGTCCGGAAAGCTGGACCGCAAGGCACTGCCGGCGCCGGTGTTCGAGGCCCGGGCGTTCCGGGCACCCTCGACCCCGGTCGAGGAGATCGTGGCGGCGACCTTCGCCGAGGTGCTCGGTGCGGAGCGGGTCGGCGCGGACGACGATTTCTTCGCTCTGGGCGGTAACTCGCTCAGCGCGACCCGGGTCGCGGCCCGGTTGTCGCAAGCGCTGGATACCGATCTGGCGGTGCGGGTGCTGTTCGAGGCATCGACGGTGGCCGCCCTGGCCGCCCGCGCGGAAACCCACGCCGGTGCCGGTGGGCGAGTGGCGCTGGTACCGCAACCGCGGCCGACCCAGGTGCTGGCCTCGGGTGAGATCGTGGAGCGGGTGCCGTTGTCGCTGGCGCAGCAGCGGATGTGGTTCCTGAACCGCTTCGACCCGGAATCGGCCGCCGACAATCTGCCGATCGCGGTGCGCCTGTCGGGCCTGCTGGACCGGCAGGCCATGCAGATCGCGATCGCGGATGTGCTCGCACGGCACGAATCGCTGCGTACCTTCTACCCGGAGGCGGACGGGACACCGTTCCAGCAGGTGGTGCCGACCTCGGTGGTCATCCCGGATCTGACGCCGGTGGACGTAGCCGAAGCCGAGCTGCCCGCGCGGGTCGCCGAGTTCGTATCGGCCACTTTCGATGTGACCGCGAATGTGCCGTTCCGGGTCCGGCTGTTCGAGGTGAATCCGACCGAGCACGTCCTGGTTCTCGTCGTGCACCATATTTCGGCGGACGGTTTCTCCATGGGACCGCTGGCCCGCGATGTGATCACCGCCTACAGCGCCCGGATGGACGGGGGCGAACCGGGCTGGCGGCCGCTCGAGGTGCAGTACGCCGATTACACGCTGTGGCAGCGTCAGGTACTGGGTTCGGAGGACGATCCGAAGTCGGTGATCGCCTCGCAGGTCACCTACTGGTCCGAGGCGCTGGCCGGTATTCCGGAGCAGCTGGATCTCCCGGCCGATCGGCCGCGCCCCGCGGTGGCCTCCGGGCTGGGCGCCAGCTATGCCTTCGATATCGACGCCGCCGTGCACGCCGACCTGGTGGAGCTCGCCCGAGCCCACGGGGTGACCTTCTTCATGGTCGTGCACGCCGCCTTCGCGGTGCTGCTGTCCCGGTTGTCCGGTGAATCCGATATCGTCGTCGGCACCCCGGTGGCCGGGCGTGGTGAACGCGCGCTCGACGATCTGATCGGCATGTTCGTCAATACCCTCGCGCTGCGGACACCGGTCGATTCCGGCGCCGGTTTCGCCGAACTGCTGGAGACGGTGCGCAGCGGCGATGTGGCCGCGTTCGGGCACGCGGATCTGCCGTTCGAGCGCCTGGTCGAGGTCCTGAACCCGGCCCGGTCGCAGGCACGGCACCCGCTGTTCCAGGTGATGCTGTCGCTGCAGAACAACAATCCGCAGATCGCCGGTGAACTACCCGGTCTGACGATCAGCGGTCTCGAATCACCCATCGAGACAGCGAAATTCGATCTGCAGCTCGAGCTGAGCGAGCGGATGGGTCCGGCCGGCCGGGGAGCGGCCGGGGTCACGGGCAATTTCATCTACGCGACGGACCTTTTCGATCCCGCCACGATCCATGGGTTCGCGGATCGTTTCGCGCGGTTGCTCCGTGAGATCGTGGCAGACCCCGCGAAGGCAGTGGGAGACCTGGACGTACTCGGGCCGGTCGAACGCACTCGTGTGCTTGCCGAGTGGAATGCGACCGAGTACGCGGTCCAGGCGGAGCTGTTGCTGGACGGATTTGTTGCTGCGGCGGCTGCGCATCCGGATCGGGTGGCGGTGTCGTTCGAGGGGACGAGTCTGTCTTATGGGGAGTTCTCGGCTCGGGTGAATCGTTTGGCGCGGTATCTGGTCGCGCAGGGTGTGGGTCCGGAGACGTTGGTCGGTTTGCTGATGTCGCGGTCGCTGGATCTGGTTGTGGGGATGTATGCGGTGGTGGCCGCGGGTGGTGCGTATGTGCCGTTGGATCCGGCGCATCCGGTGGAGCGGATCGGGTACATCCTGGATACCGCTTCGCCGCTGTGTGTCCTGACTACTACCGCTGATGTGGCGGCAGTGGCCGACGGTGCCGGCCTGAGCACGGACGTCCCGGTGGTCACGGTGGATACGCTCGACGTGTCCGCCTATGCCGAGGTCGCGGTGACCGATGCCGATCGGCGCGCGCCTTTGCGGTCGTCGAATACGGCGTACGTGATCTTCACGTCGGGTTCGACGGGTCGTCCGAAGGGTGTGGCGGTGCCACATTCGGCGATCGCGAATCAGGTCGCGTGGATGCTGGCCGAGTACCCGCTGGGCCGTAACGATGTGTATCTGCAGAAGACGGCGACGACGTTCGACGTCTCTTTGTGGGGTTACTTCCTGCCGTTGGCGGCTGGTGCGCATCTGGTCGTCGCTACTCCGGACGGTCACCGCGATACCGAGTATCTGGCGCGCACGATTGCCGAGCAGGGCGTGACGGTCACCGACTTCGTGCCCTCGATGCTGGGCGTATTCGCCGCCCAGACTGTGGCGGGCTCGATTCCGTCGCTCGAGCATGTGTTCGTGATCGGTGAGGCTTTGCCGCCGGAGACCGTGACCGCGATGCACGCGATTTCCGATGCCGCGGTGCACAACTTGTACGGTCCGACCGAGGCCGCGGTGTCGATCACGTATTGGCAGGCCACCGGTGACGAGACCACCAGCGTGCCGATCGGTGTGCCGCAGTGGAATTCACGGGTGTACGTACTGGATTCGCGACTGCGGCCGGTACCTGCCGGTGTGACGGGTGAGTTGTATCTCGCGGGTGATCAGCTGGCTCGCGGCTATGTGACCCGTCCGGATCTGAGTTCGGATCGGTTCGTCGCGAGCCCGTTCGATGCCGGGCAGCGGATGTACCGCACGGGTGACCTGGTGCGCTGGCAGCAGGTCGATGGTTCGCCGGTGCTGGAGTATCTGGGTCGTACCGATTTCCAGGTGAAGTTCCGTGGTCAGCGGATCGAGCTGGGTGAGATCGAGTCGGCGTTGCTGGCGCAGCCGGTGGTGAGCCAGGCGGTGGTGACGGTGGCTGCGTCGGATCTGGGTGAGCAGCTGGTCGCCTATGTGGTGCCCGCACCCGGGGAACAGATCGTGTCCTCGACAGTGCTGGACGCGCTGCGGGATGTGTTGCCGGTGTACATGATCCCGGCGGTGGTCATGGAACTGGACGAGTTCCCGTTGAACACGTCGGGCAAGCTGGATCGTAAGGCGTTGCCGGCGCCGGTGTTCGAGGCGCGGGAGTTCCGGGCGGCGTCGACGCCGATCGAGGAGATCGTGGCGGGTGTGTTCGCCGATGTGCTGGGTGTGCGGCGTGTCGGTGCGGATGATGATTTCTTCGCGCTGGGTGGTAACTCGCTGATCGCGACGCAGGTCGCGGCCCGGTTGGGTGCCGCGCTGGATACGCGGGTCCCGGTACGGACACTGTTCGAGGCCGCGACTGTTTCGGCGTTGGCGGCGCGGATCCAGGAGCAGGCCGGCGCGGGTGGCCGGATAGCCCTGGTGCCGCAGCCGCGTCCGACCCGGAACCTGGTCTCGGGCGAGAGTGTCGAGGCGGCGCCGTTGTCGATGGCGCAGCAGCGGATGTGGTTCCTGAACCGGTTCGATCAGCAGTCGGCGGCCTACAACCTGCCGATGGCGATCCGGCTCTCGGGCGCATTGGGTGTGGACGCGTTGCGTGCCGCGGTCACCGACCTGGTGGGCCGCCACGAGGTGTTGCGGACGGTGTATCCGGAGACCGAGTCGGGTCCGGTGCAGGTGGTGCTGCCGGCCGGTGCGGCGCCGCGGTTGCAGGTTCGTTCGATCGCTGCCGGTGACGTGGTAGCGGCGGTATCGGAGCTGGCATCGGCCGGTTTCGATGTGACCGACGAGGTGCCGCTGCGGGTCGCGCTGTTCGAGATCGACGGCACGCCCGGCGAGTTCGTATTGGCGATGGTGATCCATCACATCGCCGGTGACGGGTTGTCGATGGCTCCGCTGACCCGGGACCTGATGACCGCTTACGCCGCGCGCACCGCCGGGGAGGCCCCGGGCTGGGCACCGTTGCCGGTGCAGTACGCGGACTACAGCATCTGGCAGCGCGAGCTGCTGGGTGACGAAGCCGATACGGGGTCGCTCGCCGCGCAGCAGGTCGGCTACTGGCAGTCGGCATTGGCCGGTGTGCCGGATCAGCTGGATCTGCCGACCGACCGGCCGCGTCCGGCGGTGCAGTCCTTCGCGGGCAGCCGGGTCCGGGTCGAGATCGATGCCGAAACCCACGCGGGATTGGTGCGTGTCGCCCAGCAGCGGAACGCGACCCTGTTCATGGTGGTGCATTCCGCTCTCGCCGTGCTGCTGTCGCGGTTGTCCGGTACCGATGACATCACCGTCGGTACGCCGGTGGCGGGTCGCGGTGAGCGGGCGCTGGACGATCTGATCGGTATGTTCGTGAACACCCTGGTGTTCCGGACACAACTCGATCGCGGTGAATCGTTCGCCGACCTGCTCGCCCGGCAGCGTGAGGTCGATATCGCGGCGTTCGCGCATGCGGATGTGCCGTTCGAGCGCCTGGTCGAGGTCCTGAACCCGGCCCGTTCGCAGGCACGGCATCCGCTGTTCCAGGTGGGTCTTACCTTCCAGAACCTGACACAGTCGAATCTGGAACTGCCGGGCCTGACGGTCTCGGGTGTCGAGGTCGATACCGAGATCTCGCAGTTCGATCTGAACCTGCTGCTCGGTGATACCTACGACGAATCAGGCGCGCCGCTGGGGGTGGCGGGTTATCTGACCTATGCCACCGCGTTGTTCGACCACACCACCGTCGAGGGCTTCGCGGATCGTTTCGCGCGGTTGCTGCGGGAGATCGTGGCCGCGCCGGAGACGGCTGTCGGTGATCTCGAGATCCTGGCTCCGGTCGAGCGCACCGAGGTGCTGGCGGAGTGGAATGCGACCGAGTACGCGGTCCAGGCGGAGTTGTTGCTGGACGGATTTGTTGCGGCGGCGGCTGCGCATCCGGATCGGGTGGCGGTGTCGTTCGAGGGGACGAGTCTGTCGTATGGGGAGTTCTCGGCTCGGGTGAATCGTTTGGCGCGGTATCTGGTCGCGCAGGGTGTGGGTCCGGAGACGTTGGTCGGTTTGCTGATGTCGCGGTCGCTGGATCTGGTTGTGGGGATGTATGCGGTGGTGGCCGCGGGTGGTGCGTATGTGCCGTTGGATCCGGCGCATCCGGTGGAGCGGATCGGGTACATCCTGGATACCGCTTCGCCGCTGTGTGTACTGACGACTACCGCCGACGCGGCGGCGGTCCCCGGGGACACGAGTGCGCCGGTGCTGGCCCTCGACACCCTCGATCTCGATTCGTACGAATCCACACCGGTTGCCGATGGTGATCGGGTGGCGCCGTTGCGGTCGTCGAATACGGCGTACGTGATCTTCACGTCCGGCTCGACGGGTCGCCCGAAGGGTGTGGCGGTGCCACATTCGGCGATCGCGAATCAGGTCGCGTGGATGCTGGCCGAGTATCCGCTGGGCCGCAACGATGTGTACCTGCAGAAGACGGCGACGACGTTCGACGTCTCTTTGTGGGGCTACTTCCTGCCGCTGGCAGCGGGTGCGCATTTGGTCGTCGCTACTCCGGACGGTCATCGCGATACCGAGTATCTGGCGCGCACGATTGCCGAGCAGGGGGTGACGGTCACCGACTTCGTGCCCTCGATGCTTTCGGTATTCGCTGCCCATACGCCGGCCGAGGCTGTCCGGAGTCTCGAGCACGTGTTCGTGATCGGTGAGGCGTTGCCGCCGGAGACCGTGACCGCGATGCACGCGATCTCGGATGCGGCGGTGCACAACTTGTACGGTCCGACCGAGGCCGCGGTGTCGATCACGTATTGGCAGGCGACCGGTGACGAGACCAATAGTGTGCCGATCGGTGTGCCGGAGTGGAACAGCCGTGTGTATGTGCTGGATTCGCGGTTGCATCCGGTACCCGAGGGCGTGGTCGGTGAGTTGTATCTGGCGGGTGACCAGTTGGCTCGCGGCTATGTGACCCGTCCGGATCTGAGTTCGGATCGTTTCGTGGCGAGCCCGTTCGATGCCGGGCAGCGGATGTACCGCACGGGCGACCTGGTGCGGTGGACTCGGGCCGAAACCTCGGTTTACGGCCGGGTCGAGACGCGACCGGTGCTGGAGTATCTGGGTCGTACCGATTTCCAGGTGAAGTTCCGTGGTCAGCGGATCGAGCTGGGTGAGATCGAGTCGGCGTTGCTGGCGCAGCCGGTGGTGAGCCAGGCGGTGGTGACGGTGGCTGCGTCGGATCTGGGTGAGCAGCTGGTCGCCTATGTGGTGCCCGCACCCGGGGAACAGATCGTGTCCTCGACGGTGCTGGATGCGCTGCGGGATGTGTTGCCGGTGTACATGATCCCGGCGGTGGTCATGGAACTGGATGCGTTCCCGTTGAACACGTCGGGCAAGCTGGATCGTAAGGCGTTGCCCGCCCCGGTGTTCGAGGCGCGGGAGTTCCGGGCGGCCTCGACGCCGATCGAGGAGATCGTGGCGGGTGTGTTCGCCGATGTGCTGGGTGTGCGGCGTGTCGGTGCGGACGATGATTTCTTCGCGCTGGGTGGTAACTCGCTGATCGCGACGCAGGTCGCGGCGCGGCTGGGTGCGGCGCTGGATACGCAGGTTCCGGTACGGATGCTGTTCGAAGCGTCCACGGTGACCGCGCTGGCAGCTGCCGCGGAATCCGCCGCCGGTCGCGGTAACCTGCCCGTTCTCGCTGCGCGCGAGCGCCCGGAGCGGGTGCCGTTGTCGCTGGCACAGCAGCGGATGTGGTTCCTGAACCGGTTCGACGGTGATTCGGCGGCGTACAACATTCCGCTGGCCATCCGGCTCTCGGGCGCACTGGATGTGGGCGCGTTGCGTGCCGCGGTCGCCGATGTGGTCGCGCGGCACGAGGTGCTGCGGACGGTGTACCCGGAGACCGATTCCGGTCCGGTACAGGTGGTACTGCCCGCCGGCGCGGCCGTGCCGCGGCTGGAGGTCCGGTCGGTGACCGGCGACGAGCTGATCCCGGTGGTCACCGAGCTGGCTTCGACCGGTTTCGATGTGACCGGCGAGGTGCCTCTGCGGGTGGCGCTGCTCCGAGTGGAAGACGCGGCCGGTGGTTCCGCGGCGGATACCGAGACCGGAGCCGGTGAGTTCGTCCTGGCGATGGTGATCCATCACATCGCCGGTGACGGCGCTTCGGTGGGACCGCTGACCCGCGATGTGATGACCGCGTACGCGGCCCGTACCGCGGGTGAGGCTCCGGGCTGGGCGCCGTTGCCGGTGCAGTACGCCGATTTCAGCATCTGGCAGCGGGAACTGCTGGGCGACGAGTCCGATCCGGAATCGCTTGCGGCGAAACAGGTCGGATACTGGCAATCGGCGCTGGCCGGTATACCCGACCAGCTGGACCTCCCGGCGGACCGTCCGCGTCCGGCGGTGCAGTCGTTCACCGGTGGCCGGGTCGAGGTGCTGATCGATGCCGATATCCATGCCGGACTGGCGCGGGTGGCGCAGCAGCAGGGCGCAACCCTGTTCATGGTCGTGCATTCGGCACTCGCGGTGCTGCTGTCGCGGCTGTCGGGTACCGAGGACATCACCATCGGTACTCCGGTCGCGGGTCGTGGTGAGGCAGCGCTGGATGACCTGATCGGTATGTTCGTGAACACGCTGGTGTTCCGGACCGAACTCGATCGTGGTGAATCGTTCGCGGATCTGCTGGCCCGTCAGCGTGAGGTCGATATCGCGGCGTTCGCGAATGCGGATGTGCCGTTCGAGCGCCTGGTCGAGGTATTGAATCCGGCGCGTTCGACGGCGCGGCACCCGCTGTTCCAGGTGGGCTTCTCGTTCCAGAACCTGGCGCAGTCCAGCCTGGAGCTACCGGACCTGACGGTCTCGGGTCTCGAGGTCGATACCGAGATCTCGCAGTTCGACCTGCATCTGATCGTCGGGGACAGCTACGACGAAGCAGGCGCGGCGCAGGGTATCGGCGGGTCGCTGACCTACTCGACGGATCTTTTCGATCGGGCCACGGTGGAGGAGTTCGTGGCTCGGTTCGTCCGGCTGCTGGCCGAGATCGTGGCCGACCCCTCGGTACCGGTGGGCGATCTGGAGCTTCTGGCTCCGGCCGAGCGCAAGGCGCTCGAGGCCCGTAATGCGACTGTGCGGGAGCTGGATTCGTCGGCGACGCTGGTGTCGTTGCTGGATGATTCGGTATCCGGAGATCCGGATGCGGTGGCGTTGGTGGCTGCTGATGGTTCGCCGGTCACGTATGCGGAGTTGGGTTCGCGGGTCAATCGTTTGGCGCGGTTCCTGATCGGTCAGGGTGTGGGTCCGGAGGATCGGGTCGGGCTGGCGTTGCGCCGGTCGGTGGATCTGGTTGTCGCGATGTACGCGGTGGCTGCTGCCGGTGGTGTGTATGTGCCGTTGGATCCGGACCAGCCGGCCGAACGCACGGACTACATTCTGGATACCGCGGCACCGGTCTGTGTGCTGACGACTACCGAGACCGGATTCAGCACCGCCGCTGATGTGCCGCTGGTGTCGCTGGATATTGCCGACCTCGATGGATTCGACGCTTCCGCGGTTGCTGATGTGGAGCGATCGGCGCCGTTGCGGTCGTCGAACACGGCGTATGTGATCTTCACGTCGGGTTCGACCGGGCGCCCGAAGGGTGTGGCGGTGCCGCATGCGGCGATCGTGAATCAGTTGCGCTATATCACCGCGGAGTTCGGGTTGGATGCCTCGGATGCGGTGTTGTTGAAGACGGCGGCGACGTTCGATTTGTCGGTGTGGGAGTTCTGGCTCGCGGCGGTGTGTGGCGGCCGGATGGTTATCGCCTCGCCGGAGGGTCATCGGGATCCGTCGTATCTGAACGAGTTGATGGCTCGGGAGCAGGTGACCACTCTGACGGTGGTGCCGTCGATGCTGGACGCCCTGCTCGGCAGCGATGCGGGTATCGCCGGTTCGTTGCGGCGGGTGCTGGCGATCGGTGAAGCACTGCCGGCGGCGACGGCGCAGCGGATGCTGTCGGAGCATTCCGGGATCGCGTTGTTCAATTTGTACGGTCCGACCGAGGCGGCGGTGTCGATCACCACGCACCGCGTCACCACTGCCGACGTAGTTTCGGTGCCTGTCGGTGTGCCGCAATGGAATTCGCGTGTCTATGTGCTGGATTCGCGGTTGGCGCCGGTGCCCGACGGTGTTGCGGGTGAGTTGTATCTGGCCGGTGTGCAGCTCGCGGCGGGTTACTTCGGTCGCTCGGATTTGAGTGCGGAGCGGTTCGTCGCCGATCCGTTCGCGCCGGGTGCGCGGATGTATCGCACGGGTGATCTCGTGGTGTGGAATCGTGCCGGTGAGCTGGAGTATCGGGGTCGTACCGATTTCCAGGTCAAGATCCGTGGTTTCCGTATCGAGCTGGGTGAGATCGAGGCCGCGTTGCTGGCGTTGCCGGAGGTCGCGCAGGCCGCGGTGGTGGCGAAGTCGGATCCGCGGACCGGGGATCGGCTCGTGGGCTATCTCGTGCCCGCCGCAGGTGGCGATCTGGATATTGCCGGTATCCAGACGGAGCTGGGCGAGCGGTTGCCGTCGTATATGGTGCCGTCGGCGTTCGTGGAACTCGATGCGCTGCCGTTGAATGTGAATGGCAAGCTGGATCGTAAAGCGTTGCCGGAGCCGGTGTTCGAGGCTCGGGTGTTCCGGGCGCCGTCGACCCCGATCGAGGAGATCGTGGCGGGGGTGTTCGGTGAGGTGCTCGGTGTGGACCGGGTCGGTGCGGATGATGATTTCTTCGCGCTGGGTGGTAATTCGCTGGTGGCGACGCAGGTGGCGGCTCGGTTGGGTAAGGCGTTGGATACGACGGTGCCGGTGCGGGCGTTGTTCGAGGCGTCGACGGTGGCTGGTTTGGCGGTTCGGGTGGAGCGGCATGCCGGCTCCGGCGGGCGTCTGGCGCTCACCGCCGGTCCGCGTCCGGAGTCTGTGCCGTTGTCGCTGGCGCAGCAGCGGATGTGGTTCCTCAACCGGTTCGATCAGGAGTCGACGGCCTACAACATCCCGCTCGCCATCCGGTTGACGGGTGCGCTGGATGTGGACGCGTTGCGTGCGGCGGTCGCCGATGTGGTGGCACGGCACGAGGTGTTGCGGACGGTGTATCCGGACACCGACTCCGGTGCGGTGCAGGTGGTATTGCCGGTCGGTGACGCGGTGCCACAGCTGGAGATACGGTCGGTGGCCGCGGCGGATGTGGTGTCGGCGGTATCGGAGTTGGTGTCGGCCGGTTTCGACGTCACCGAGCAGGTGCCGTTGCGGGTCGGGTTGTTCCAGATCGACGATCCGGCGGACGAGTTCGTGCTCGCGATGGTTGTGCATCACATCGCGGCCGACGGTTCGTCGGTGGGCCCGCTGGCCCGGGATGTGATGACCGCCTACGCGGCGCGTGCCGCAGGTGAAGCCCCGGGCTGGGCGCCGTTGCCGGTGCAGTACGCGGATTACAGCATCTGGCAGCGGGAACTGCTGGGCGATGAATCCGATCCCGAGTCGTTGATGGCCGGGCAGATCGGGTACTGGCAGTCGGCGTTGGCGGGTGTGCCGGATCAGCTGGATCTGCCGGTGGATCGGCCGCGTCCGGCGGTGCAGTCGGTCGCGGGTGGCCGAGTGCAGGTAGCGATCGACGCCGAGACCCATGCCGGTCTGTTGCGGGTGGCCCAGCAGCACAATGCGACTTTGTTCATGGTTGTGCATTCGGCGCTGGCGGTATTGCTGGCCCGGCTGTCCGGTAGTGATGACGTCACGATCGGTACGCCGGTTGCGGGTCGTGGTGAGCAGGCGCTGGATGATCTGATCGGTATGTTCGTGAATACGCTGGTGTTCCGGACCGAGCTCGATCGTGGTGAATCGTTCGCGGATCTGCTGGGTCGTCAGCGTGAGGTGGATATCGCGGCGTTCGCGCATGCGGATGTGCCGTTCGAGCGTTTGGTGGAGGTGCTGAATCCGGCGCGTTCGCAGGCGCGGCACCCGTTGTTCCAGGTGGGCTTCTCGTTCCAGAACCTGGCGCAGTCCAGTCTGGAGCTGCCGGGATTGACCGTATCGGCTGTGGATGTCGATACCGAGATCTCGCAGTTCGATCTGAACGTGATCCTGGGTGACAACTACGACGAGACCGGCTCCGCTGTGGGCGTAGGAGGGTACTTCACCTACGCCACCGCACTGTTCGACCAGGCCACGGTGGCCGGGTTCGTCGACCGGTTCGTGCGGTTGCTGTCCGAAATCGCGGCGGACCCGTCGGTGCCGGTGGGCGACGTGGAGATCCTGGGCCCCGTCGAGCGGTCGCGGGTGCTGGCGGAGTGGAACGCGACCGAGCACGCGCTGGCGCCGGAGCTGTTGCTCGATGGGTTCGCCCGCGCGGTGGCCGAGTTCCCGGACCGGGTGGCGGTGTCGTTCGAAGGTACGGATCTGACCTATGCGGAGCTGGATGCGCGGGTCAATCGGCTGGCGCGGTATCTGATCGACTGTGGTGTGCGGCCGGAGTCGCTGGTCGGGTTGATGGTGTCGCGGTCGATCGACCTGCTGGTCGGCATGTATGCCGTGGTGGCGGCCGGTGGTGCGTATGTGCCGCTGGATCCCGCGCATCCGGCGGAGCGGATCGGGTACATCCTCGATACCGCCGCACCCGTGTGTGTGCTGACGACGACCGCGGATTCCGCCGCGGTGCCCGAAGGCTCGGATATACCGGTGCTCGTACTGGACACTCTCGATACGAGTCGTTTCGACGCCTCGCGGGTGTCCGATGCCGAGCGGCCGGCGTCGCTGCGGCCGTCGAATACGGCGTATGTGATCTTCACGTCGGGCTCGACGGGTCGTCCGAAGGGTGTGGCGGTTTCGCATTCGGCGATCGCGAATCAGGTCGCGTGGATGCTGTCGCAGTATCCGCTGGGTACCTCGGATGTGTACCTGCAGAAGACGGCGACCACGTTCGACGTCTCTTTGTGGGGCTACTTCCTGCCGCTGGCGGCCGGTGCCCGGCTCGTCGTCGCAACGCCGGACGGTCACCGGGATCCGGAGTATCTCGCCCGCACGATTGCCGAGCAGCAGGTCACGGTGACCGATTTCGTGCCGTCGATGCTGACCGTGTTCGCGGCGCATACCGAGGCGGGTTCGATCCCGAGCCTGGAGCATGTGTTCGTGATCGGTGAGGCGTTGCCGCCGGAGACCGTGACCGCGATGCAGGCGATCTCGGATGCGGCGGTGCACAACTTGTACGGTCCGACCGAGGCCGCGGTGTCGATCACGTATTGGCAGGCGACCGGTGACGAGACCACCAGTGTGCCGATCGGTGTTCCGCAGTGGAATTCGCGTGTGTACGTGCTGGATTCGCGGTTGCGGCCCGTGCCCGAGGGCGTTGTCGGTGAGTTGTATCTCGCGGGTGACCAGTTGGCTCGTGGCTATGTCACTCGCCCGGATCTGAGTGCCGATCGTTTCGTGGCGAGCCCGTTCGATCCCGCACAGCGGATGTACCGCACCGGTGACCTGGTGCGGTGGCGGCGGGCCGGCACCTCGGCCGACGGCTCCGAGGTATCGCAACCGGTGCTGGAATACCTGGGTCGTACCGACTTCCAGGTGAAGTTCCGTGGCCAGCGGATCGAACTGGACGAGATCGCGTCGGCGTTCCTGGCGCAGCCGCAGGTGAGCCAGGCCGTGGTCACGGTGGCGGGTTCGCAGCTCGGCGAGCAGCTGGTGGCCTATGTGGTGCCGGCGCCGGGCGGGCAGATCGCGCAGGCGGAGCTGCTCGATGCGGTCCGCGAGGTGCTGCCGGTCTATATGGTTCCGGCCGCGGTGGTCGTGCTCGACGCGTTCCCGTTGAACACCTCGGGCAAGCTGGATCGTAAGGCGTTGCCGGAACCGGTGTTCGAGGCGCGGGAGTTCCGGGCGGCCTCGACGCCGATCGAGGAGATCGTCGCGGGTGTATTCGCCGAGGTGCTCGGTGTGGATCGCGTCGGCGCGGATGACGATTTCTTCGCACTCGGCGGTAACTCGCTGGTGGCGACGCAGGTGGCCGCGCGGTTGGGTAAGGCGCTGGATACGCAGGTGCCGGTGCGGGCGCTGTTCGAGGATTCCACCGTCAGCGCGCTGGCGGCGCGGATCCAGGAGCAGGCCGGTTCGGGTGGGCGCCGGGCGCTGGTGGCCGGTCCGCGGCCGGAGTTCGTCCCGTTGTCGCTGGCACAGCAGCGGATGTGGCTGATCAACCAGTTCGATCCGAGTTCGGCCGCGTACAACATCCCGCTGGCCATCCAGCTGACCGGCGACCTCGACGTGGAAGCGTTGCGGCAGGCGGTGGCGGATGTGCTGGAACGCCACGAATCGCTGCGTACCCGCTACCCGGTCGGGCCGGACGAGGTGCCCTACCAGGACATCCTGCCGGTCGGGCAGGTACTCGAGGGCGGTCTGGAGATCGCGACCACCGATGACCCGGTGGCGCGGATCACCGAGCTGCTGTCGTCCGGGTTCGACGTCACCGACCGGGCACCGGTACGGATGCTGCTGCTGACCACGGGCCCCAGCGAATATGTGCTGGCATTGGTCGCGCACCATATCGCGGCCGACGGTGCGTCGATGGCGCCGCTGGCACGGGATCTGGCGACGGCCTATCTGGCCCGGTCCGGCGGTGAGGTGCCGAGCTGGGCACCGTTGCCGGTGCAGTACGCGGACTTCGCCATCTGGCAGCGCGCGGTGGTCGGTGACGAAGCCGACGGGAACTCGGTCGCGGCCGCACAGCTGGCGTACTGGCAGAAGCAGCTCGACGGGGTCACCGGTGAGGTCGCATTGCCGCTGGACCGGCCGCGTCCGCCGATACCGTCGATGCGTGGTGGAGCCACCGGGTTCGCCGTGGACGCCGATATCCACCGGTCGCTGGACGAGTCCGCGCGGGCGAGCGGCGTGACGATGTTCATGGTGATGCATGCCGCGGTGGCGGTGCTGATGTCCCGGCTCACGAACGCCGGCGATGTCCTCGTCGGTACCCCGATAGCCGGACGCGGTGAACGTGAGCTGGACGATCTGGTCGGTATGTTCGTCAACACGCTGGCGCTGCGCACCCGGGTGGAGCCCACGATGACCTTCGCCGAGTTGCTCGACCACACCCGGGAAACGGATCTGTCGGCCTTCGCCAACGGTGACGTCCCCTTCGAGCGCGTGGTGCAGGCGGTGCTGCCGGACCGGGCGGCCGCGCACAACCAGCTCCTCAATGTGGTGCTGTCGTTCGAGAACACCGAGCAGGCCGCGCTGGACCTGCCCGGACTCACCGTGCAGGCGCTGGACGGGGGTGTGCTCGCCGCGAAATTCGATCTGGGAATCGGTATCGATCCCCGGCGTGACGCCGACGGCGGCTTCGGTGAGTTGCTGACCGTGTTCACCTACGCCGCGGAGCTGTTCGACGAGTCGACCGTGCAGTCCTTCGGCCGCAGGTTCGAACGCATCCTCGCCGCGGTGGCCGCCGATCCACAGATCCGGGTGGGCGATATCGATATCCTCGACAGCGCGGAACGCGACCGGATGGCCGCGCCCGCACAGCAGGTGGCGCCGGTGGCCACATCGGGTACGGCACTGCCACAGACACTGGGCACCTCGGTCGAGGACGATCCCGAAGGCCCCGCTGTCGTATGGGGCGATAACGAGGTCACCTATCAGGAGCTGGACGCGCGATCGTCCCGGCTGGCCCGCGTCCTGATCGCGCGCGGTTACGGGCCCGGCACCGGGATCGTGGTCGGGCTCGAGCGTGGCGTGGACGCGGCGGTCGCGACCTGGGCGGTGCTCAAAACGGGTGCCGCGCTGGTCCCGGCCGATGCGGTCGAGGCCGCGACGGCGGCGGGCCTGACGGTCGCGGCGGGAATCGCCGACGGCTCGCGGCCCGAGGCTCCCGCGGTGGATTGGCTGGTGCTCGACGATCCGGCGACCGCCGATGCGATCGCCGCCGAGTCGCCGCGTCCGGTCACCTACGCGCACCGGGTCCGCCCGCTGCAGGGCGGCGATCCGGCGTACGCGGCGGCGGACGGCCGTATCGTGTCCTACGACGCGCTGGCGGCCCTGGTCGCGGAGGTGCACACGGCCACCGAGCTGACCTACGAATCCCGGACCTTCCGGTTCGGGCGTACCGACGGTCCGGCCGCGGTCGTGGAGATCGTGGCGGCGGGCGCCGCCGGGGCGGCCGTGGTACTGGTCCCCGAGGTGACCAGCGATGCGCTCGCCGACGAGTGGGTCACGCACCTGTGGATCGACCGGGCGGGTCTCGCGGCGCTGGACCCGGACGCCCTGGAGGATCTGTCCGGGCTCGTCCTCGAAGAGGCCGGGCGGCCGGACGGGTCGTGGGCGCAGGTGGAACATGTGCTCGAGCTGACCGAGTCACTCGACTGAGCGGTGCGGGGTGCGGCCCCGCGATCCCGACGCCCGGTGCGGACGACGCCGGGCGTCGGGATCGTCTCGGCGAGGTTCCGAGCTGTCGGTGGTAACAGATCGGCGTCGGCTACCCATGTAATGATGGACGACGGAGAACCCGGCGGCGGACGGCTGCGCTCTTCGCGCGGTCCGGCGGTGGCCGGCACGGTTCGCCGCCGCGGGTGCACCCCCCAGCAAGCGCGCAAGGCAGACAAGGCAGGGTTGATGGGTTCGGTTATCGGTGAGCAGTGTGACCAGCGGCAGGAAGAGATCCAGGAATGACCCGAACGGCGCGCACCCGGCCCACCCGTACCCGGCGTCCTCGCGGGATCACCCTGCCCCAGCTCATGGCCACCGCGGTCGAGACCAACCCGACGGGTACCGCGGTCAGCTACGCGGATGCCACCGGCAACCTCGGGCGGCTCACCTACGCGGAACTGGATGAACGTTCCAATCGCCTGGCCCGCCTGCTCATCGCCCGCGGTATCGGTCCGGAGGATCTGGTCGCGATCGGGGTGACCCGTTCGATCGAATCGGTTGTCGCGATCTGGGCCGTCGCCAAGACCGGCGCCGGATACCTGCCGGTGGACCCGAACTATCCGATCGACCGCAAAACGTACATGGTCACCGATTCCGGCGCCGTCCTGGGCTTGACCGTGCGGGAATACATCACCGAGATGCCCGCCGAGGTGGGCTGGCTCACCATCGACGATCCGGAATTCGCGGCCGGGCTCACGCAGTACCCCGCCGAACCGGTGTCCTTCGACGAGCGGGTGCGGCCGCTGCGCGTCGAGCACCCGGCCTATGTCATCTACACCTCGGGCTCGACCGGCACTCCGAAGGGAGTCGTGGTCACCCAGGCCGGATTGGCCGGTTTCTGCGCCGAACAGCGGGAACGTTTCCGGGTCGACTCCACCGCTCGTACCCTGCACTTCGTCTCCCTGTCCTTCGACGCCTCGGTTTTCGAGTTGCTGCTGGCGGTGGGGGCGGCGGCGACCATGGTTGTCGCCTCGCCCACCGTGTACGGCGGTGACGAATTGGCCGGCCTGATGCGCGAGGAGAAGGTGACCCATGCCGTCTTCACGCCCGCCGCGCTGGCCTCTGTCGATCCGGCGGGTCTGAACGATCTGCGGGTGGTGATCGTCGGTGGCGAAGCCTGCCCGCCGGAACTGGTGCGTCGCTGGGCCGGCACCCTGTCGGACGGTCGCTCTCGCGAGTTCTACAACGGATACGGTCCGACCGAGACCACCATTGTGGTCAATATCAGCGAGCCGCTGAAACCCGACGAACCGGTCACCATCGGCACGCCGACCCGCGGCACCACCGAATACGTACTGGACGAACGGCTGGCACCGCTGCCCACCGGAGTCACGGGCGAACTGTATGTGGCGGGCGCCCAGCTGGCCCGCGGCTACCACGACAGGCGGGGGCTGACCGCGGAGCGTTTCGTCGCCAACCCGTTCGCGGACGACGGCTCCCGCCTCTACCGCACCGGCGACCTGGTCCGCTGGACGGCCGACGGTTCACTGGAGTACCTGGGCCGTAACGATTTCCAGGTGAAGATCCGCGGTTTCCGGATCGAACTGGGCGAGATCGACGCGGTACTGGCCGAACACGAATCGGTGGACTTCGCCGTCACCGTCGGCTACGAGCGTGCCGGTGGCGCCACCGTGCTCGCCGCCTATGTGCATCCGGCCCGCGGCGCCACCGTCGATATCGACGAACTGCTCGCACTGACCGCGAGCCGGATGCCCGCGCATATGGTTCCGGCGAGTATCACTGTGCTGGACCGGATTCCGCTCACGCCGGTCGGCAAGCTGGATCGTCGCGCGCTGCCCGAACCGCAGCTGCGCACCAGGGTGTACCGCGAGCCGGGGAGCCCGTTGGAAAAAGAGGTCGCTGCCGTCTTCGCCGATCTGCTGCGGCCGGCGGACCCGGTCGGCGCCGACGACGATTTCTTCGATCTCGGTGGTAATTCGCTGATCGCCACCCAGGCGGCGGCCCGGCTGGGTGTCATCGTGGACGCGCGGGTCCCCGCCCGGATGATCTTCGAGGCCTCCACCGTGGCCGGCCTCGCCGAACAGCTCGCCGAGATCGGGGATTCGGGTGACCGCCTCGCGCTCACCGCCGGTCCGCGTCCGGAGTCTGTGCCGTTGTCGCTGGCGCAGCAGCGGATGTGGTTCCTGAACCGGTTCGACGGTGATTCGGCGGCGTACAACATTCCGCTGGCGATCCGGTTGTCCGGTGCGCTGGATGTGGAAGCGTTGCGCGCGGCGGTCGCGGATGTGGTGGCGCGGCACGAGGTGTTGCGCACGGTGTACCCCGAGACCGAATCGGGTCCGGTGCAGGTCGTTCTGCCGGCCGGTGAGGCCGCGCCGCGGCTGGAGATCCGGTCGGTGAGCACCGGCGAGTTGATCCCGGCGGTTACGGAGCTGGCTTCGACCGGTTTCGACGTGACGGCCGAGGTGCCGTTGCGGGTAGCGTTGTTCGAAGTGGCCGACGCGGCCGGTGAATACGTACTGGCCATGGTGGTGCACCACATTTCCGGTGACGGCGTATCGGTGGGTCCGATGACCCGCGATGTGATGACCGCGTACGCGGCGCGCGCGGACGGCCGGGAGCCGGGCTGGGCGCCGTTGCCGGTGCAGTACGCCGATTTCAGTATCTGGCAGCGGGAACTGCTGGGCGACGAATCGGATCCGGAGTCGCTGGCGGCCCAGCAGATCGGGTACTGGCAGTCGATGCTGGCCGGGGTGCCGGATCAGCTGGATCTGCCGGCGGATCGGCCGCGTCCGGCGGTGCAGTCCTATGCCGGTGGCCGTGTGGCGGTCGAGGTCGATGCCGAGATCCATGCCGGTTTGCTGCGGCTCGCGCAGTCGCAGGGTGCCACATTGTTCATGGTGGTGCATTCGGCGCTCGCCGTACTGCTGGCGCGGTTGTCGGGTACCGACGACATCACTATCGGTACGCCGGTGGCGGGTCGTGGTGAGCAGGCCCTCGACGATTTGATCGGTATGTTCGTGAACACTCTGGTGTTCCGGACGCAGTTGGATCGTGGGGAGTCGTTCACCGGTCTGCTGAGTCGTCAGCGGGAGGTGGATCTCGCGGCGTTCGCGAACGCGGACGTGCCGTTCGAGCGCTTGGTGGAGGTGCTGAACCCGGTTCGTTCGACGGCGCGGCATCCGTTGTTCCAGGTGGGTTTCTCGTTCCAGAACCTGGCGCAGTCGAGCCTGGAGTTGCCGGGTCTGACGGTATCGGGTGTGGATTTCGATACCGAGGTCTCGCAGTTCGATCTGCATCTCATCGTCGGTGACGGCTACGACGACGCGGGCACGCCGCAGGGGATAGCCGGCTCGATCACCTACGCGACAGCGTTGTTCGATCGGGCAACGGTGCAGGGATTCGCCGACCGGTTCACCCGGTTGTTGTCGGAGATCGTGGCGGATCCGCGGGTGCCGGTCGGGGACCTCGAAATCGTGGGTCCGGCCGAGCGGGCGCTGCTGCTGGACGAGCGGAATTCGACTGTCCAGGAGCTGGATTCCGCTGCGACGCTGGTGTCGCTGCTGGATGATTCGGTGGCCGGGGCGCCGGACGCGGTGGCGTTGGTGGCTGCTGATGGTTCTCCGGTGTCGTACGCGGAGCTGGGTGCGCGGGTCAACCGGTTGGCGCGGTATCTGATCGGGCAGGGCGTGGGTCCCGAAGCTCGGGTCGGGCTGGCGTTGCGGCGGTCGGTGGACCTGGTCGTCGCGATGTATGCCGTATCGGCTGCCGGTGGTGTCTATGTGCCGGTCGATCCGGACCAGGCTGCCGAGCGCAGCGAATACATCCTGGCCGCCGCGGGACCGGTCTGTGTGCTGACCGATACCGCCACCGGGTTCGGCGTCGACGGCAATGTCCCGGCGGTCGATGTGCCGGTGCTGGTTGTGGACAGCCTCGATCTCGCCGGCTTCGACGCGTCGGCGGTTGCCGATGTGGAACGAGTTATCCCGTTGCGGTCGTCGAACACGGCGTATGTGATCTTCACGTCGGGTTCGACCGGGCGCCCGAAGGGCGTGGCGGTATCGCACGCGGCGATCGTTAATCAGTTGTGTTATGTCACAGCCGATTTCGTGCTGGATTCATCGGATGCGGTGCTGCTGAAGACGGCGGCGACGTTCGATTTGTCGGTATGGGAGTTCTGGCTCGCGGCGGTATGTGGCGGCCGGACGGTTATCGCATCGCCGGAGGGTCATCGGGATCCGTCGTATCTGAATGCGTTGATGGCTCGGGAGCGGGTGACCACGCTGACGGTGGTGCCGTCGATGCTGGATGCCCTGGCGGCCGCCGAAGCGGGGGTGCCGGGTTCGTTGCGGCGGGTGCTGGCGATCGGTGAAGCACTGCCCGCCGCGACGGCGCAGCGGATGCGCAGCGAGCACCCGGAGACCGAGCTGTTCAATTTGTACGGTCCGACCGAGGCCGCGGTATCGATCACCACGCACCGCGTCAGCACTGCTGATGTGGTTTCCGTGCCGATCGGTGTGCCGCAATGGAATTCGCGTGTGTATGTGCTGGATTCCCGGTTGGCGCCGGTGCCCGACGGTGTATCGGGGGAGTTGTATCTCGCGGGGGCGCAGCTCGCGGCGGGTTACTTCGGCCGCTCGGATCTGAGCGCGGAGCGGTTCGTCGCCGATCCGTTCGTGCCCGGGCAGCGGATGTATCGCACCGGTGATCTCGTGGTGTGGAATCGGGACGGTGAGCTGGAGTATCGGGGTCGTACCGATTTCCAGGTCAAGATCCGTGGTTTCCGGATCGAGCTCGGTGAGATCGAGGCCGCGCTACTGGCGTTGCCGGAGGTCGGTCAGGCCGCGGTGGTGGCGAAATCGGATCCGCGGACCGGGGACCGGCTGGTCGGGTACGTGGTGCCGGTGGACGGTGCGTCGGGCCTGGATCAGTCGTTGCTCCAGTCGGAGCTGGGCAGGCAGTTGCCGTCGTATATGGTGCCGTCCGCTTTTGTGGAGCTCGAGGCCTTGCCGTTGAACATCAACGGGAAGCTGGATCGTAAAGCCTTGCCGGAGCCCGTTTTCGAATCGCGGGAGTTCCGGGCGCCGTCGACGCCGATCGAGGAGATCGTGGCCGGGGTCTTCGCCGAAGTGCTCGGGTTGGACCGGGCCGGTGTGGACGACGACTTCTTCGCCATCGGTGGTAACTCGCTGGTCGCGACCCAGGTGGTTGCCCGGCTGGGTAAGGCGCTGGATACGCGGGTGCCGGTCCGGGTGCTGTTCGAGGCGCCCACGGTCGGTGCGCTGGCGGTTCGGGTCGAACAGCACGCGGGTGCCGGCGGGCGCACGGCATTGGTCGCGGGTCCGCGGCCGGAATTCGTGCCGTTGTCGCTGGCGCAGCAGCGAATGTGGTTCCTCAACCAGTTCGACACCGATTCGGCGGCCTACAATATTCCGGTCGCGATCCGGCTCTCCGGAGATCTCGACGTGACGGCATTGCGGCAGGCCGTGGCGGATGTGGCGCAGCGGCACGAAACCCTGCGAACCGTGTACCCCTCCCGGGACGGGCGACCGTACCAGCTGGTGTTACCGGTCGAACAGGCGGTTCCGGACCTGGCACCACTTCCGGTGGCGCCGGACGATTTACGCGATCGGATCTCGGAGATGGTGGCCGCCGGCTTCGATGTGACGACCGAACTCCCACTGCGGATGGCGCTGTTCCGTCCGGCCGAAGGCGAGTACGTCCTGGTGTTCGTCGTCCATCACATCAGCGCCGACGGCTGGTCGATGGCGCCGCTGACACGTGATGTGATGACCGCTTACGCCGCCCGCACCGCCGGCTCCGCGCCCGGCTGGGCGCCGCTGCCGGTGCAGTACGCCGATTACAGCATGTGGCAGCGCGAGATCCTCGGCTCCGAGGACGATCCCGACAGCCTGGTCAGCGCGCAGGTCGACTACTGGCGTAAGACGCTGGCCGGTCTGCCGGATGAGCTGAACCTGCCCGGTGACCGGCCGCGCCCGAATGTTCAGTCGTTCGCCGGCGGCACCGTGCCGTTCTCGATCGACCCGGAGTTGCACGATGCCGTGAAGCGGCTGGCCGCCGAACACAACACCACGGTGTTCATGGTGGTGCATGCCGTACTGGCGCTGTTCCTGGCGCGTATATCTGCCACCGATGATGTGGCGGTGGGGACACCGATCGCCGGGCGTGGTGAAGCCGAACTCGATGATGTGGTCGGGATGTTCGTCAACACCCTGGTGTTGCGTTCGCATGTCCGGGGCGAATCGAGTTTCGGTGAGTTCCTGGAGGCGACCAAGGAAGCCGATCTCCAGGCCTTCGCGCATTCGGATGTGCCGTTCGAGCGGCTGGTGGAGGCGGTGGATGTGGAGCGTTCCACCGCCCGGCATCCGTTGTTCCAGGTGGCGTTGTCATTCGAGAACCTGCCGGTATCCGATTTCGAACTGCCCGGGCTGCGCGTCGCCGGTGTCGATTTCGATATCGAGACCGCCAAATTCGATCTCTCGCTCCGCGTTGTCGAAACGGGTGCGGGAATGGCGGCGGAGTTCTCCTTCGCGCGTGATCTGTTCGAGGAGGACACCGTCGCGGTCTTCGCCCGCCGGTTCCTGCACCTGCTGGCCGCCGTCGGCCGGAACCCGGAAGCGCCGATCGGTGATCTGCCGGTTATCGACGACTCCGAATACCGTTTGCTCACCCATATCCACGGTGACGCGGTGATGGCGACCGGCCTGTTGCCGGAAATCCTCACGCACGGTGCCCGGGTGAATCCGGACGGTGTGGCGGTTCGTTACCGCGGCCGGTCGGTGACGTATCGGGAGCTGGACGCGGAATCGTCGCGGATGGCCCGGGTGCTGATCGATCACGGTGTCGGCCCGGAACGGATTGTGGCGCTGTCGTTCCCGCGGTCCTACGAAATGGTGCTGGCGTTCTGGGCGGTAGCCAAGGCCGGTGGTGCGCATGTTCCGGTGGATCCGAATTATCCGGACGACCGGATACGCCATATGCTCACCGACTCCGGTGCTGTTCTCGGCCTGACCGGTAACGAGTTCGTCGACCGGTTGCCGGGTGCGGTGCAGTGGTTGCGGCTGGACGACCCGGAGTTCCGGGCGCGGGTGGCGGCGAAGCCGGACAGCCGGGTGACCGATGCCGAGCGGAGCGCGCCGCTGATGATGTGGCATCCGGCGTATGTCATCTACACCTCCGGTTCGACCGGTCTGCCCAAGGGCGTCGTGGTGACCCATGCCGGTATCGGTGGTCTCGCCGATGTCGCCGTCGATCTGTATCAGCTCGAGCCGGGACACCGGTTCCTGCATATCTGTTCGCCGAGTTTCGATCCCTCGGTGCTGGAATGGGTGTGCACCGGCTTTGTCGGCGCGACGCTGGTGGTGGTTCCGGGTGAGATCATCGGCGGCCCCGACCTGGCCGAATTGCTGCGGACCGAAGAGGTCACCCACACCATCATCACGCCCGCGGTACTGGGAACGATGGATCCGGCGGGTCTCGACGCGCTCGAAGTGGTATCGGTCGGTGGCGATGTGACCACACCGGAACTGCTGGCGAAATGGGAACCGGGACGGAAGTACTTCAACGGTTACGGGCCCACCGAAACGACGATCATCTCCTCGTACGCGCAATTGCTTCCCGGCGAACACGTCACCATCGGCGACCCGGTGCACGGGATGTCCGCGCTGGTCCTGGACGCCCGGTTGAATCCGGTACCGCCGGGCGTAGCCGGTGAACTGTATCTGGCCGGCGGTGCGCTGGCCCGCGGCTATCACAACCGGCCCGGCCTGACCGCCGACCGGTTCGTCGCCAACCCGTTCAGTTTCGAGGGTTCGCGGATGTATCGCACCGGCGATGTGGTGCGGTGGTACGCGGATCCGGGTAAGCGGGCAGGTAACGAGGCGTTGCCGACCGTGGACTGGGAACTGGACTATGTGGGTCGCTCGGACTTCCAGGTCAAGATCCGCGGGTTCCGGGTGGAACTGGGTGAGGTCGATACGGCGCTGGCCGCGCACCCGGATATCGACTACGCGGTGACACTCGGCCGGGAAACGGACGCGGGCGCGACGATTCTGGTGTCGTATGTGCTGACGGTGCCGGGCCGTGCGGTGGATACCGGCGCCCTGACCGAATTCGTCTCGCATCGGCTGCCGGCGCATATGGTGCCGTCGGTGATCATGATGCTGGACGAGATCCCGCTGACTCCGGTGGGCAAGCTGGACCGTAAAGCCCTGCCGGAACCGGTGCTGGCGGCACAGTCCTTCCGGGCCCCGGTCGGCGAGGTCGAGACGATCATCTGCGAGGTTTTCGCCGACGTTCTGGGCATGGGCCGGGTCGGGGTGGACGATTCGTTCTTCGCGCTCGGTGGCGACAGCATCCTCTCGATCCAGCTGGTGTCGCGGGCCAAGGGCCGCGGCGTGGTCTTCACACCCCGCGATGTATTCGAGCGGCGGACCGTGGCCGCGCTCGCCGAGATCGCCACGCTCGGTAGCGCGGACGAACAGCTGCCGGCGGAGCTGCCCGGCGGCGGGGTCGGTGCGATGCCGGTACTGCCGGTCATGTCCCAGATTCTGCGCGGAAACAACTCCTATCAGCGGTTCTCGCAGCCGATGATGCTGCGGCTACCGGCCGATATCGACCGCGAGACCCTGATCGGCACGCTGGCCGCGGTATTCGACCATCACGACGCCCTGCGCACCCGGCTGTGGACCACCGAGGGGGCGCCGGCATTCGAGGCACTCGCGCCGGGCGCGATCGATATCGACGCACTGGTGCGGAAGGTCGAACTCGACGAGTCGATCGCGGAAGACGAACTCATCCGCCGCGCATCCGCCGAATTCGACGCCGCGCTGGGTCGTCTGGACCCGGCCGCCGCGGTGATGGCCCAGTTCGTATGGTTCTCCTTCCGCGGGCAGCGGCGGGATGTGCTGCTCTTAGTGGCGCACCACTTCGTGGTCGACGGTGTGTCCTGGCGCATCATCATCCCGGATCTGGCGTCGGCCTGGTCGCAGATCGCGGCCGGGCAGCCGGTGGCGTTGCCGGCGGTGGGGACCTCGTTGCGGCGCTGGTCGCACGGGCTGGCCGAATCCGCTGTCGATCCCGCCCGGGTCGCGGAACTGCCGTACTGGCAGAAGGTCGCGTCGACCCCCGACCCGCTGCTGGGCGGGCGCCCGTTCGATCCGGCCGTCGATACCAACGCGACGGTCGAAAGGTTCGAGATCTCGTTGCCCGCCGATATCACCGAGGCGGTGCTGACGACGACCGGTGCCCGCTACCACGGCGGCCCCAACGACGCGTTGTTGTCCGCGCTCGTACTGGCCCTCGCCCGCTGGCGCGGTGCCGGTCCGGACGCGGCGGCGCTGGTCAAACTCGAGGGCCACGGCCGCGAAGAGACCGTGGTGCCCGGTGCCGATCTGTCCCGCACCGTCGGCTGGTTCACCGCTGTGCATCCGGTGCGCTTGGAACTGCCGGGAATCGATCTCGACGACGCCTTCGCGGGAGGGCCGGCCTTCGGCGCCCTGGTGAAATCGGTGAAGGAGCAACTGCTCGCCGTACCGGACAAGGGCCTCGGCTATGGACTGCTGCGCTATCTGAACCCCGAAACCGGTGCGCGGCTACCGGAATCGGTGCCGGGACAGATCAGTTTCAACTATCTGGGCCGGGTCTCCACCGGTGAGATCACCCCAGAACTGGCCGAACTCGGCTGGATGCCGACCGCCGATCTGGGCCCCGTCGACGCGGATATGGACCGCGATATGCCCGCCAACGGGGTGCTGGATATCAACGCCATCGTCAACTCCGGCGCGGACGGCCCGGTACTGAGTGCCTCGTTCGCCTACCCCAGCGGGTTGCTCACCGAGGCCGCGGCGCGCGAATTCGCGGATCTGTGGGTCGCCGCGCTCACCGGGCTGGCCGGCCATATCCGCCGGCCGGAGGCGGGCGGTTTCACCCCGTCCGATATGTCGCTGGTGCGGGTTTCGCAAACCGATATCGAACGATGGGAGCGCGGTTATCCGGCGCTGACCGAGGTCTGGCCGCTGTCGCCGCTGCAATCGGGCCTGCTGTTCCACGCTCAGCTCGTCGGCGACGGTCACGATGTCTACACCATGCAGTCGACGGTCGATCTGGCCGGGATCGTGGACCCGGCCCGGTTGCGCCGGGCCGCCGAAACGATGGTCGGCCGCTACCCCAACCTGCGGACCGCGTTCGTCGCCGATACCGAGGGCCAGTGGGTGCAGGTGGTCCTCGACTCCGTCTCGGTGCCGTGGCGCGATATCGATCTGCGTGACCTGCCGGAGCCCGAACGCGCGGCCGAACTGAGCCGGCTGCTGGCCGCCGATCAAGCGGACCATTTCGATATGTCGGCGCCGCCGATGATCCGGTTCCACCTCGTCCGGTTGGGCGAGGACACCTGGCAACTGGCGATCACCACCCATCACATCCTGCTCGACGGCTGGTCCATGCCGCTGCTCATGCGGGAGCTGCTGGTGCTGTACGCGCTGCGCGGGGATACCTCCGCCCTGCCGCGGGTGGCCTCGTACCGGAACTTCCTGTCCTGGCTCGCCACCCGGGACCGGGCCGCGTCCGAGCAGGCTTGGCGCGACGCGCTGGCCGGGTTCACCGAACCGTCGGTGCTGGCACCCGAGCCGGTGTCGCCGGAGAACTACGAGATGGGCACCTACCTCGCGGAGATCGACAAGGACCGCACCCGGCAACTCGCCGCGCGCGCCGCCGATCTCGGGATCACGATGAACACCCTGCTGCAGGCCGCCTGGGGTGTGCTGCTCGGCTGGATCACCGGTCGTGACGATGTGGTGTTCGGTGCGACGGTATCCGGCCGTCCCGCGGAGCTGCCCGGGATCGAATCCATGGTCGGTCTGTTCATCAACACCCTGCCGGTGCGGGTGCGGGTCGATCATCGGGCATCCACCAGCGACCTGCTCACCGAACTGCAGCGGGAACAAGCCGCGCTGCTGGAACACCACTACCTCGGGCTGACCGATATCCAACGGGCCGCCGGGACCGCGGTGCGGTTCGACAGCCTGTTCGTTTTCGAGTCCTATCCCACCGACGCCGCCGCGGTCGCCGCCACCAGCGATATCGACGGTATGTCGATCACCGGTGTGGGGACGCGCGATAACAGCCACTATCCGCTGACCCTGGTGGTGTCGGCCGACAGCACGGTCCAGATCATGCTGAAGTACCTGCACAGCCGGTTCGACGCGACCGTCGTCGAAACGCTGGCCGCGCGACTGCTGCGGGTGATCGACCACCTGGTCGACGCGCCGCGGCTGCCGGTGGGGGAGGCGGAGTTCCTGAGCCCCACCGAGCGCGCGGAGCTGGGATCGCGTTCCGGTGGCCCCGCGGTACCGGCCGGTACTCTGCCGGAACTGTTCGCCGCGGCGGTGGCGGTGGATCCGGCCGCACCGGCCCTGATCTTCCGGGACGAGCGGTTGTCCTACGGTCAGGTCGACGAGCGTTCGAACCGGTTGGCCCGGGCGCTGATCGGCCGTGGCGCCGGTACCGAGGATCTGGTGGCGGTCGCGATGCCGCGGTCGGCGGATTCGGTGCTGGTGGAATTGGCGGTCTCGAAATCGGGTGCGGCGTTCGTACCGGTCGATCCCACGTATCCGGCGGACCGGATCGCGCATATGCTCAGCGATTCGAACGCGCGGGTCGGTGTGACGGTGTCGGCGGTGCGACCGGATCTGCCGAATTCGGTGGACTGGCTGGTACTCGACGAAATGCCGCTGGCGGAGTATCCGGCCGGCCCCGTCACCGATGTGGATCGTGCGCGGCCGCTGACTCCCGCGAACACCGCCTATGTCATCTACACCTCGGGTTCCACGGGTCTGCCCAAGGGCGTGGTGGTCACGCATGCCGGGCTGGCGAATTTCAGTGCCGAGCAGGTCGAGCGGTACCGGCTCGATTCGAGCTCGCGGGCGCTGGCGTTCGCGTCGCCGTCGTTCGACGCGTCGATCCTGGAATTGCTGCTCGCGGTGGGTTCGGCGGGTGCTCTCGTGGTGGTTGCGCCGGGCGTCTACGGTGGTGCCGAATTGGGTGAGTTGATCGCCCGTGAGCGTGTCACCGTCGGGTTGATCACGCCGTCGGTGCTGGCGTCGCTGGATCCCGCGGATCTGGCGGGGATGCGGGTCATCATCGCCGGTGGTGAGGCCGTTTCGGCGGATCTGGTGGCGAAATGGTCCACGGTGCCCGCCGGTGGGGTCGAGCGCCGGTTCCACAATGCGTACGGGCCGACCGAGGCCACCGTCGCCACGAATATCAGTGGTCCGTTGTCCATCGGTGATCCGGTGACCATCGGCGGTCCGGTGCGCGGGACGCGCGCCCTGATCCTCGACGACCGGCTGAACCCGGTGCCCGAAGGAGTGGTCGGCGAACTGTATGTCGGTGGTATCCAACTGGCCCGCGGCTATCACGCCCGGACGGGTCTGACCGCGCAGCGTTTCGTCGCCGATCCGTTCGGCGGCCCCGGGTCGCGGTTGTACCGCACCGGCGATATCGTGCGCTGGCGGCGCGACGGTGCCGGTGATCCGGCAGTGGAGTACGTGGGCCGCAACGACTTCCAGGTCAAGGTTCGCGGTTTCCGGATCGAGCTCGGCGAGATCGACGCCGCGCTCACGGTGCACGAATCCGTCGATTTCGCGGTCACGATCGGCCACGAGAGCGCGGCGGGAGCCGTATCGCTGGTCTCGTATGTGGTTACCGTGCCGGGGTATTCGGTCGATGCGACCGAATTGCGTGAGTTCGCCGGGCGGCAGGTGCCCTCGTATATGGTGCCGTCGTCGATCATGGTGATCGATCGGATCCCGTTGACCCCGGCCGGGAAACTGGACCGCGGCGCGCTACCCGAACCGGTATTCGACGCTGCCGATTTCCGCGCACCCAGGTCGCCGCTGGAATACACGGTCGCCGAGATCTTCGCCGATGTCCTGGGCGTGGACCGGGTCGGGGTCGACGATTCGTTCTTCGCCCTCGGCGGCAACTCGCTGCTCGCGACCAAGGTCGTGGCCCGGCTCGCCGTGGAGACCGGTATCGATATCAGCGTGCAGTGGTTGTTCACCGACGCGACCGTCGGCGGCCTCGCCGCCCGGCTCGCCGCACCGGCCGAAGCCGAAGCACTGTCCGAGGCGGCGCTGCGGGTGGTCCTGCCCATCCGGGAAACCGGTGACGCGACCCCGATCTTCGCCATCCACGCCCGGGACGGGCTGGCATGGAGCTTCGCCGGGCTGACCCGGCTGCTTCCGGAAGATCAGCCCATATACGGTCTGCAGTCGCCCGCGTACTCCGAAACCGGCTACGCCCCGGCCTCGCTGGCGGAAATCGCGGCCCGCTACCTGGCCGAGATCCGGCGGATTCAGCCGACCGGCCCCTACCGGCTGCTCGGCTGGTCGCTGGGCGGGGTCCTGGCCCACGCCGTCGCTACCGAACTGCAGGCGGCGGGCGAACAGGTCGAGATGCTGGCGATGCTCGACAGTCACCCGGCCGTCGATCCCGGCGTCTTCGAGTCCGCGGTCCGCGCGGCGCTCGTGGAGCAGGGCATCGTCACCGGAGAAACAGGTGAGGACGTCGGTGAACTCAGTGATGCGGAACTGGCCCGGTTGCACGAGCTGATCCCGCCGGAGCTGCTGCGGTTGCCGGTGGACCGGCTTCGCGGGGTGTACCGGACGGCGGTGCGGTCCGCGGAACTGATCGCCGACCACCGGCCGGGGATCTACCAGGGTGTCGTCGACTTCTTCCGCGCCGATATACCGACCCCCGGCGTAGAACAGCCCGGACCCACAGCGGATCTCTGGCGGCCCTACGTATCCGGTGAAGTCGCCGAGTACGCGGTAACCGCCACGCATGAGGAGATGACTACGGCGGAAGCGTTCTCGGTGATCGCTCCACGGCTACTGATCCGGCTCGGTAAACCGTCCGGAAAGGAGAACGGACCGTCGGATCCGCACGAAAACGCAGGATAGACTCCACGTAGTACCCGCGGAGAGACGCGGTCTCGAATCAGCCTGGAGGTGTCCGACGGCAATGCCCCCGGGACTTGACCGGTGGACTGCGGCCGATCTTGACCGTATGCCGGAAGACGGCTTGCGATACGAGGTGTTGAACGGTCAGCTCGTCGTGAACGCTGCTCCCGAACCACGCCACCAATGGCTCATCAGGCGGCTCGGCCGGATCTTGGACGATGCTGTACCGGTGAACTGGGTGGTCCTCGAAGGTGTCGGCGTGCTCATCGGAGATGATGAGCCCATCCCGGACCTGATCGTGGCCGAGGGGCCGATCTCCTGGGACGACCGCGGGATACCGGTGGAGCAGGTGCACCTGGCCGTCGAAGTGGTTTCCAGATCCACCACCTTGGCGGATCGGATGACCAAACCGGTGGTATACGCCGAAGCCGGAATTCCGCACTACTGGCGGTTCGAGATCAACTCGTTCAAGGGTCGGTTACCGGGCGAGGAGCTGCCGGTCCTGTTCGCTCACACACTGGGTTCCGAGCAGGTCTACGAACAGACCCATCGGGTAACTGCCGGCGATACGGCGACGCTCCACGATCCTTTCGAGATCACTATCGCCCCGGCAGCCCTGCTTCCCTGACCCTCGATCGCGGGCCGGCCGATCAGGGCTCGGTGGCCCTGGTCAGGTCCAGTTCGATCTCGAACGGCACCGTGATCTGCAGTTTGTCGTGATGGATACCTGTAAGGGCATACGCCGCGGTGGCCGGATCCAGTTCGTAAACGTAGACAACGGCCCGGCCGTCCACGTTCTCCACCCGCCAGAAATGCGGGATACCGGCTTCGGCGTAGAGCTGCGGTTTGCGTTTGCGGTCCCGTTCGACGGAGTCGGGGGAGACCACCTCGATGACGAGCAGAACGTCAGCGGGCTTATAGTCCGTTTGGTCGAGTCCGGTGTCCGCCGCCGCGGCTGTGACCAATACATCGGGCTCCGGCCGCTGCCGGTCGCTGAGCGTAATGGTCATTTCGCGGTCTACTTCGAATTCTTCCGGTGCCTGGCGCCTGAGTCCCAGGCGGAAAAAATCCACGACACGCCTGTGGAACTTCTTTTGCGGGCTCACGAAAACGAGGCTCCCGTCGATCAGTTCGGTATGCGAGGGTAGATCGGGTAGCCGGTCGAGGTCTTCGGCGAAGTAGCCCTCGGGTGGCGGCACCGGCCAACCCTGAGACGGCTGGTGTTCCGTCGGCATCGGGTCGGCGGTCATATAACCCCTCGCTCTGCGCACAGTGATCGACTGACTCGACCAGTATTGCACGAGCCGGTGACCTGTGTTTTCGCGATCCGTGAGGTTGATCAGGTGGCGTCGGCCCACCCGACGAATCCCTTCGCTCTCCGGCGTGCCCGCCGGGCGAATCCGGGATTCCGGCCGATTATGACGACATGGCATCTCGACGGATCAGTGGCCGGGCGCATCTGTGGCGTAACGCGGGCACTGTGGTGTCTGCTCTGCTGTTCTACTATTTCGTTCCGGTCGGGTTCGATTTTCCCGGTTACTGGCCCCTGCGCGTGGTGACGGTGCTGGCGTTCACCGCCGGTGTGGCCGGGCTGGCGTGGCTCGCGTACCGGCGGATCGGTCAGTTCCTGATCGCGAGCCGGGACACCGGGCACCGGGTCGACGGTCTGCTCTTCCTGGTCTCGCTGGTGGTGGTGTTCTTCGCGCTCTTCTATTACGTGCTCGAACTGCGCGACCCCGGCCAGTTCACCGAGATGCGGACCCGCACCGACGCGCTGTATTACACCGTCGCGACCCTGGGAACCGTCGGGTTCGGCGATATCCACGCCGCCGGGCAGGCGGCCCGAATCGGCACCACGGTGCAGATGGCCTTCGATCTGGTGTTCATCGGAACCCTGGTCACGGTGATGAGCACCGGGCTCACCCGGCGTTTGGACGCCGCGGATGTCACACCACCCCGGTAGCCTGATCCCGTGCCCGAACTACCGGAAGTGGAGGCGCTGGCGCAGTTCTTGCGGGAGCATGCGGCCGGTGCCGTGGTGGGGCGTATCGATATCGCGGCGTTGAGCGCGATCAAAACCTTCGACCCGCCGGTGACGGCCCTGTCGGGCCGGGATGTCACGGGCGCCGGGCGGTGGGGGAAGTTCCTCGGCATGGACTGCGGAGGGTTGTGGCTGATCACCCATCTCTCCCGGGCCGGGTGGCTGCGCTGGACCGATAATCCGAGTGCCGGCCCGCCGAAACCCGGTCGGGGGCCCTTGGCGTTGCGGGTGCATTTCTTCACTCCGGAAGGGGCGACTCCAGCCTTCGACCTCACCGAAGCCGGTACCAAGAAGCGGCTGGCGGTCTATATCGTGCACGACCCGGCGGACGTACCGGGAATCGCCCGGCTCGGACCGGACGCCCTCGCCGTGACCGAGGCGGAGTTCGCCGCGTTACTGGGCGCGGCATCCGGCCGGATCAAGAACGTACTGGTCGACCAATCGGTGCTCGCCGGTATCGGTAACGCCTACTCCGACGAGATACTGCACACCGCGCGCATATCCCCGTTCGCCACCGCGAAAACCTTGCCGGAGGCAAAGGTATCGGCGCTGTACGACGCCCTTCGTACGGTTCTGCTGGACGCTGTCACCCGGTCGGTCGGTCAGGACGCGGCACGTCTCAAGGGGGAGAAACGTTCGGGTATGCGGGTGCACGGCCGTACCGGACTGCCCTGCCCGGTATGCGGGGATACGGTCCGTGAGGTCGCGTTCACGGACCGGTCGTTCCAGTACTGCCCCACCTGCCAGACCGGCGGCAAGGTCCTGGCCGATCGCCGGATGTCACGCCTGCTGAAGTAGCGGCCGTTCAGTCGGTGGTTCTCGGGTCGCCGGTATCCGATTCGGCTTCCCGTTCGGCGTCGGACCCGGGTTCCTCGGCGCCGCCGGCGAATCTTTCCACGATCGCGGTCGCGGCCGTGGTGGCCGCGCCCTCGGCGTTCGCCGAACTGATCTTCCCCAGCAGCGAGCCGTCGTCCTCGCCGCCGCGCTCCGGTGATTCTTCCGGCCGCGCGGCGCCGCCCGCGGATACCCCTGCCGCCGTGGCACCCGCCGGCACCAGCAGGGGAGCCCGCACACCCGCCCACAGTTCGCGCTGGGCGCTGTCGGGGTCGTTCTCCACTCGCCCGGGATCATCGATGATGAGCGTGCTGCGATCCTGCTCGGTATAGCGCGGCCAGGCGGGCAGGGGTTCACCGGTCCGGGCGAAATTCAGCCAGTTGTCCTGGAACTGGCGGGTCACCGCGAGCAGGCCGCGGCGGCTTCCGCCGACCGTGAGGGCGCGGCTCCACGGTTCGTAGACGGCGCCGAAGGTGGGGAGCAGGTCGGTCGCGTGGGTCGCGCCCAGCTTGTACAACTGCAGCAGTCTCGGCGCGAAATCGTAGCGATAGGCGTAGGTAGGAGTATGGCGGCTGTGACCCTCCATGACCTCGAGCGAAGGCCGCCAGAAGAAGTAGTCGCCACCCGCGCGAATGGCCGCCGCCTCACCCGGAAAACCGGGGTAGGTGTAGAACACCCGCGGATAGCGGTCCGGCCCGGCCACCGAGAGTGCGCGTTTGAGGCGTTCGGGACGGGTGGGCAGCGTATCGGTGAACCGGTTGAACAGCGCGCCCTCGTTACGGCAGGTACCGATGATGAGCGGGACCCGGTGCGTATGCCCCTCGGCGAACGCATCGATCGGGGTGCGCGGCAGCAGATCTCCGTCGGCCACCGGAGCGGCCGGGAAGAAACCCGGGTACTCGGCCATGACCGCATTGGATGCCCGATTGAAGGCGCGGCGGATATCGTGCGGATCCGCTTCGCGTAGTGCGTGATTCGCACTCTGCGGGGCGATACCGAGTTCGTTGAGGACCCGATGGGCGAATTCGCCGGCTTCGGAAACCGTCAGACCCCAGTCCGCGGGCGGGCTCTGCGCGATACCGCGGTGGAAGAGCCCGGCCGCCGACGGCGTGGCCAGCAGTGTCAATACCGCGTGCGCGCCCGCCGATTCGCCGAAGATCGTGACATTGTCCGGATCACCGCCGAATTCGGCGATATTGCGCTGAACCCAGCGCAGCGCGGCGATCTGGTCGCGCAGCCCCAGGTTCGACTCGTAGGGACTGTCCGGCGTGGAGAATCCGGAGAAATCGGCGTACCCGAAGGCGCCCAGCCGATAGTTGATCGATACCACGATCACATCGCCGTCGGCCGCCAGCTGTACTCCGGAATAGAGACGCAGCGCCGATGTGCCGAACAGATAGCCGCCGCCGTGGATGAACACCATGACCGGTCGCGGCCGCACCGCGGGAGTAACGGGAGCCACGACATTCAGTGTCAGTGAATCCTCGCTCATCTCCTGCTGCTTGCGCGGGCCGAGCCGCACGCCGAACCGGGGTTGGATCCCCGCCGCGCGGAAGTAGGTCGCGTCGCGGACATCGCTCCACGGCGCCACCGGCTGGGGCGCCCGGAACCGCAGGTCACCGACGGGCGGCGCGGCGTAGGGGAGCGACCGCCAATACCTCACGCGGCGCCCGCGGCCACCCCGGACGACCCCGTCAGTGGTCGTGATCTGTTCGGTTACGCTCATCTGCCGATGGTAACGACGACCGATCGGTCTCCAACAGTCGTAACCAGAATTCACTCACCGCCGGAAACGCGGGTACCGCGTGCCAGAGCGCGTCCAGCGGGACCCGGCCGGCCACGGCGATCGTCGCGGCGTGCAACTGCTCCCCGATATCGGGCCCCACGAACGTGGCGCCGAGCACGGTGTCGGTGGTGTTGTCGATCACCAGCGCCGCATGGCCGCGGTAATCGTCGCGGGTCAGTGCCGACCCGGCGACCTCGATATCCAGTCCGACGCTGCGGATATCGTGTCCGGCCGCCCGGGCCGCGGCGGCGGTGAGACCGACCGCGGCGACTTCGGGGTCGGTGAAAACGACCTGCGGGACGGCGCGATGATCGGCACTGGCCCGGTGTCGCGGGGCCGTCAGCGACCGGCCCTCGGCCCGGGCCGCGATCACGTCACCGCATACTCGCCCCTGGTATTTGCCCATATGGGTCAGCGCGGCACGGTGATTGATATCGCCGACGGCATACAGCCATTCGCCGGGGACTCCCGTCGCCGTCAACTGATCGTCCACCTCGACATAACCGGCGTCCAGCCCCACGGTTTCGAGCCCCAGGTCGCCGGAGTTCGGGGTGCGGCCGGCCGCCACCACTATCTCGTCGGCGAGCAGGGTCGATTCGCCGTCGGGCCCTACGGCGTGCACAGTGACCGGGCCGCCGTGGATCCTGCCCTCCCCATGGTTCGCGGCGGCGGGTCGCTGGACTCGGGCGGGGCTGGTCCCGAACTGGACTGTTACCCCCCGGCCGGTCAGCGCGGCGGCCACCATTTCCCCGGCGAAGGCTTCGACACCGGTGAGCAGCCCGTCTCCGCGGACCAGGACGGTGACCTCGGCGCCGAGTACCGACAACCAGGTCGCCGCCTCGCAGGCGACCACCCCGCCGCCGATCACCACGACCCGTTTGGGGATTTCGTGCAGGTTGGTCACGTCACGGGAGGTCCAGGGCAAGGCGTCGCGCAGTCCGGGGATATCCGGTACGGCGGCCCGGGTCCCGGTCGCGAGAACTACGGCCCGGCGGGCGCGCAGTTCGCGCTCGCCGATCCGGATCGTGCGTTCGCCGGTGAGCCGGCCGGCGCCCCGTATCACGTCGATACCCTGCTGTGCCGCCCAATCGAGCTGGCTCGAATCATCGTGGTCGCCGTCGCGGGCGTGGACGAACTCGTCGCGCCGCCGCAGTACCGCGGCCACATCGGGGCCGCGGCCCTCGACACCGGGCAGACCGCGCGCGGCCGCGAGTACATGTCCCGGCCGCAGCAGCGCCTTGCTGGGAACACAAGCCCAGTACGAGCATTCGCCGCCGACCCGTTCCCGTTCGACGATGGCCGCGGTGCGATCGCTGCCCGCCACCGCATAGGCGGCGGCATTCTCGCCGGCCGGGCCTCCACCCAATACGATGACATCGTATTCGCTTGCGCCGGAAACTATTTCGGTCATCTGGACTCCTACTGTAGGTAGCCCTCGACCTGCCCCGGGGGTCTCGGCTGCGCTTCATCCGGTGATTTATCGCTCTCGATCCGGGCGCGCCGCTGACGCAGCAGATCCCAGCACTGGTCCAGCATGACCTCCAGTTCGGCCAGTCGGCGCCGTTCCACGTCGGGATCGAGCTCCCCGCGTGAGGCCCGCGACCGCAGGTCGTGCTCGTGGTCGACCAGTTCCTGGATCCGCCCGAGTATGTCCTGTTCGGTCATGCCGACCATGCTACGGGCCCCGGCCCGTTTACCTGGTCATTCGGCACCGTGGCCCGTTTCGGGTGATGCCGCGGGGCGCAGCAGGTAGATATCCATGATCCAGCCCTTGCGGGTGCGCAACTCGGCACGTCGCCGGGCGATCTCGCCGGCCACCTCACCGACCGAGCCGCGGATCAGGGTCTCGTCGGGCATCCCGAGGTAGGCGCCCCACCAGATGTAGGTATCGGCGGGTGTTGTGGTGAACGCGCAATCGGCGTCCAGCATCACCACTGTCGACCCGTGGCCCAGGCCCTCTTCCCGCAGTCGCCGGCCGGTGGTGATGTGCACGGCTTCGCCGATCCGGTGCAGAACTGTCCGGTGCCGGGCCGCGAGGGCGTGCACGCTGGTCACCCCGGGGATCACGGTGTAGTCGAATTCCAGCGCGCCGCGGGCCAGCACCCGTTCCACCATGCGCAGAGTGCTGTCGTAGAGGGCCGGATCACCCCATACCAGGATCGCTCCCACGCCCTCGGCGCCGGCGAATGCGTCCTCCAGCAGGAGCGAACGGCGTTCGTGCCAGTCGAGCACGGTCGCCCGATAGTCGTCCGGGGTTCGGTCGCGGGGCGGGTCGGGTATTTCGACGATGCGGTAGGTGTGACCGGCGTGCTCGTCGAGGATCGCGGTGCGCACATCCACGAGCTGCTGTTTCTCCGCGCCCTTACCCATGACGAAGAAAACGTCGACCTCCCGGAGGGCCTTGACGGCTTGCACCGTGACCTGGTCGGGGTCACCGGCGCCGATACCGATCACATACAGCTTCCGCATGCGGTCAGCTTGGCAGGCCGGGCAGGCGGGCGGTCCCCGGGGCGGCTGCCGCCGGCAGGTGGCCGTCGTTCGGCTCAGCGTCGTATCGAGGGGCGCAGGGCGGTGAAGTGCGGCACTCCGGCAGTCCTCGTTCGTGCCCGGGCCGGTGCGGAAGTAAGCTCGGCGCGTGGTCAGCGCAGCGAACAGCCAGGTACCGGACCCGCGTCGCGCTCCGGACACCCAGTACGAGGATCTGCTCCGGCGGGTGCTGGAATCGGGTGCCGCCAAGGCGGACCGCACCGGAACCGGGACCCGGAGCGTCTTCGGTCATCAACTGCGCTACGACCTGGCGGCCGGTTTCCCGCTGATCACCACCAAGAAGGTGCACCTCAAATCGATCGTGTACGAACTTCTGTGGTTCCTGCGCGGCGATTCCAATGTGAAGTGGTTACGGGAACACGGGGTCAGCATCTGGGACGAATGGGCCGACGCCGACGGTGAGCTGGGGCCGGTGTACGGGGTGCAGTGGCGCTCCTGGCCGACCCCCGGCGGGCAGCATATCGACCAGATCACGCAGGTACTGCACACCCTGCGCACCGATCCGGATTCCCGGCGGATGCTCGTCTCGGCCTGGAACGTGGCCGAACTGGACCGGATGGCGCTGGCACCCTGCCACGCGCTGTTCCAGTTCTACGTCGCCGACGGCCGGCTGTCCTGCCAGCTCTATCAGCGCAGTGCCGACCTGTTCCTCGGGGTGCCGTTCAATATCGCCAGTTATGCCCTGCTCACCGTGATGGTCGCTCGGCAGACCGGACTCGAACCCGGCGATTTCATCTGGACCGGCGGTGACTGTCATATCTACGACAACCACCGCGACCAGGTCACCGAACAGCTGACCCGGGCCCCGTATCCCTTCCCGGCGCTGGAGCTCGCCCCCGCGGCATCCCTGTTCGACTACCGGTACGAGGATGTGCGTGTGCTGGATTACCGGCACCATCCGGCGATCAAGGCTCCGGTGGCGGTGTGATCGCCTCGGCCGGCCCCGGGCGCGTTATCGGCATGATCTGGGCGCAGACACCCGACGGTGTGATCGGTGTGGACAACACCATTCCCTGGCGGGTCCCGGAGGATATGGCCCGCTTCCGGGAGATCACCACGGGCCACACCGTCGTGATGGGCCGCCGGACCTGGGAGTCACTGCCGGCCCGATTCCGTCCGCTGCCGGGGCGCCGAAATATCGTGGTGACCCGGCAACGGGACTGGTCGGCCGAGGGCGCCGAAACCGCGGGGTCGGTGGAGGCCGCACTCGATCTGGCCGCGCCCGCCACCACCTGGGTGATGGGCGGTGGCGAGATCTACCGGCACGCCCTGCCGTACGCGACCGAGCTGCTGATCACCGAGGTGGACACCGAGGTGCACGGTGACGCCTATGCCCCCGAGTTCGGTCCCGAATGGCGTTCCGCCGACCCGGAGGCTTGGCTGGAATCCGAGAGCGGGCTGCGCTACCGGACCCGGCGCTTCGAGCGGCAATAGGGGCACAGCCTCGGGGAAACGCCGGAATGCCGGAGCCCGGTCGGGCATACTCGGCGATACGACCCGTGATCATCAGCCCGGTCGCGGGTAGGCGCAGGCGAAAGGCGGTTCATGGACAAGAAATCGCTGACAGCGGTGGCCCGGCAGCAGCTGAAAACGGCCGCGACCGTCACCAGTGGCCGTAGTTCCCAGACCATCTACGGTGGTCACGCCAATTCGCTCCGGCAGACGGTGGTGGGACTGTGCGCGGGCCAGAGCCTGGCCGAACACGACAACCAGGGGGAGGCCACGCTGCTGGTTCTCTCCGGCAGTCTCACTCTGCACAGCGGCGCGAACGAATGGAAGGGTTCGACCGGCGATCTGCTGGTGGTGCCGAAAGCGCGGCACAGCGTGCAGGCGATCGACGATGTCGCGTTCCTGCTGACCGTGGCCAAGTAGCCGCCCGGCTTTCCCGGGCCCGGGCCGGTTCGCCGGTAGTGTGATCGCCTATGGGGCAGCCGCAGCCGATCCTCGAACCGCTCACCCCGGCCGCGCATTTCCTCGTCGCCACCATCGACCCCGGCGGCGAGGCGGCGGCGCGGGATCTTCTCGCCGAACTACCGGGTCTGCGCCGGGCCATCGGGTTCCGGCTGCCGGGCGCGGGCCTGGGCTGTATCACCGGTATCGGATCGGCGGCGTGGGATCGGCTGTTCGGCGGACCACGCCCGGCCGAACTGCACGAATTCCCCGGATACGACGGGCCGCGCCATCACGCTCCGGCCACCCCGGGCGATCTGCTCTTCCATATCCGTGCCCAAGCGCACGACGCCTGCTTCGAGCTGGCCATGGCCATCGGTGACAGGTTGGCCGGGGTGGGCACGATCGTCGACGAGACGGTCGGATTCCGCTATTTCGAACAGCGCGATCTGCTCGGTTTCGTCGACGGTACCGAGAACCCCGAAGGGGGCTTCCCGGATTCACCGGCGGGTGCGGCCGCGCTGATCGGCACCGCCGACCCGGAGTTCACCTGCGGCAGCTATGTGATCGTGCAGAAGTACCTGCACGATCTGACGGCGTGGCGCGACCTGCCGGTACAGGAGCAGGAGCGGGTCATCGGCCGGACCAAACTCGAGGATTTCGAACTCGACGAGGCGGATAAGCCGGCCGACTCACATATCGCGGTGAACCAGGTGATCGAGCCCGACGGCACCGAGCGTGAGATCCTGCGCGCCAATATGCCCTTCGGCAGTATCCGCGACGGCGAGTTCGGCACTTATTTCGTCGGCTATTCTGCGACACCCCGGACCACCGAGATCATGCTCGAACGGATGTTCCTCGGCACCGACGAGGCCACCCACGATCGGATCCTCGATTTCTCGACCGCCGTCACCGGCGGCTTGTTCTTCGTTCCGCCGCAGGATTTCTTCGACGATCTGCCCGCGCCGCCGGACGAGGCAACGGCGGCCGAGCCGGTCGGCGGGGCAGCGGCGGAGCCGGACCCACCACGGGTCGCGGATGGTTCCCTCGGTATCGGCACGTTGAAAAGGAGCAGCACCGTATGAACAATCTCCATCGCGAGCTCGCGCCGATCACGGACGCGGCCTGGGCCGTTATCGAAGAGGAGTCCGCGCGGACCTTCAAACGGCACAATGCCGGCCGCCGGGTGGTCGACCTGTCCGGCCCGCACGGCGCCGATTATTCGGCCCGCGGTCTCGGCCACACCACGCCGATCGCCGCCCCGCACGACGGGGTCGCGGCCCGGCAGCGGGTGGTCGCGCCGCTGGTCGAGTTGCGGGTGCCGTTCACACTGTCGCGGGAAGAGCTCGACAATGTCGAGCGCGGCGCTCAGGACACCGACCTGGACCCGGTCAAGGATGCCGCCCGCCGAGTCGCCTTCGCCGAGGACCGGGCCGTTTTCGAAGGTTATGCCGCCGCCGGGATCACCGGGATCCGGGAAGCCTCGTCGAACCGGGCCATCGCACTCCCCGAAGATGTCTTCGGGGTGCCGGAGGTGATCGCCCTGGCAGTGAGCCAGCTGCGGCTCGCCGGCGTCGACGGGCCGTATTCGGTGCTGCTCAGCGCCGACCTGTACACCAAGGTCAGTGAGACCTCGAATCACGGTCACCCACTGCGCACCCATATCGAGCGCCTGGTCCCCGACGGGGAGATCATCTGGGCGCCGGCCATCGATGGTGCGTTCGTGCTCACCACCCGCGGCGGCGACTTCGACCTGACCCTCGGACAGGACCTGTCCATCGGCTACCTCGGCCACGATGCCGAAACCGTGCAGCTGTACTTCCAGCAGAGCATGACCTTCCAGGTCAACTCCGCCGAGGCTGCCGTCGCCCTGCGCTGACCGGTGAGCGCGCCCCGGCGCCGGTGCGGACATCCGGTACGGTGTGGCCGATAACACCAGTTCCAGGGGTGAGCGGAGTCGGTATGCGAATGGTGCACGCGGGTGTGGTGCCCACCGAGCGAGCGCTGGGCTACAGCCTGGCCGGTCTGGCGGTCGTCGTGGCCGTCACGGTACCGACGGTGCTGCTGTTCGGGCTCGGTCGAGTGTTCACCGGGGCGGTACTCGGGGCGGTCCTCGCCGTCGCGGCTCTGGTCGCTTTGTTCAAACGGGATGCCGTCGTGCTGACCGAACAGGCCATCCATCGGCGCACGCCGTGGTCGGTAACGGATATCGAATGGGACCGGGTGGTCGCCGGTCGCTTCGGTCTCGACGAGCGGTCGCGGTGGTCGCTCGCGCTCGATCTGACCGCGGGGGCGGAACCCCACAGCGAATTGGTCCTGCTGTCCATTCCGCCGGTATCGGGGCCGGTATCGGGCGCCTATGATCTGCGCAAGCGCGAACAGATCAATGAGGTTCGGGATATCCTGCGGCACAAGAAAATTCCGGTGACAGTCCTGCCCGATATCGCGGCCGCCCTCGAACAGCACTGGCAGATCGCGCCGCCGACTCGCTGAGCTCCGACCTGCCCGGACGGCCCACCCTAACGGGTGTCCGCGCCGCGGTTTCGCCTCCTATCCGGCGAAAGCCCGTTCGATGATCGCCCCCGTATCCACACCCACCGGCAGAGTGCCGAACGCGGCGCCCCAGTCCTCGCCCAGCCGCGACGCGCAGAAGGCGTCCGCCACCGCCCGATGGCCGTGCCGGACCAGCTGGGCGCCCTGCAATACCAGCGCCATCAGCTCGACCACCCGGCGTGCCCGGTATTCGATATCGCTGTGATCGGCCAATTCCTTCCCGACGCGGTCGATCGCGTGGTCCAGGTGCGGGTTCTCGCCCCGGGCGCTCGCCACCTCGGCGAAGTACGCTTCCACGGTCTCCGGCTGCGTGCCCATGGCGCGCAGCGCGTCGAGCGCGGCGACATTTCCCGAACCCTCCCAGATCGACATGAGCGGCGCCTCCCGGTACAGCCGCGGCATCCCGGATTCCTCGACGTAACCGTTGCCGCCGAGACATTCCAGCGCCTCGGCCGCATGGACCGGCGCGCGTTTGCACACCCAGTACTTGGTCACCGCCAGCGCGATCCGGCGTAGCGCCGCTTCGGCCGGATCGGTCGTCGCCCGATCGGTCGCACCGGCCAGCCGCAGCATGACCGTCGTCGCGGCCTCGGATTCGATCACCAGATCGGCCAGCACATTGCGCATAGCGGGCTGGTCGACGAGGGCGGCACCGAAGGCCGAGCGGTACCGGGCGTGATGGACCGCGTGCACCGCGGCCAGCCGCATCCCGATCGAGGAGCCGATCACGCAGTCCAACCGCGTCATGTTCACCATCTCGATGATGGTTTTCACCCCGGCGCCCTCCGCGCCGATCAGCCAGCCGGTCGCGTCCTCGTATTCGATCTCGGCCGACGCGTTGGATTTGTTGCCCAGTTTGTCCTTGAGCCGCTGCAACCGGATGGGGTTACGGGACCCGTCCGGCAGCACCCGGGGCAGCAGGAAACACGACAGCCCGCCGGGTGCCTGCGCGAGGGTCAGGAACATATCCGACATCGGCGCCGAGGTGAACCATTTGTGTCCGAGGATCCGGTACGAACCGTCCGGGCGCGGGGTCGCGGCGGTGGTGTTGGACCGGACATCGGAGCCGCCCTGCTTCTCGGTCATCGACATACCCGCGATGAGACCCGCCTTGGTGGACGGTTCACGCAGCCCGAAATCGTAGGTGCGGGCGGTGAGCAGCGGTTCGTACTTCGCAGCCAGATCGGGGTTGTGCCGGAGCGCGGGAATCGCCGCGTAGGTCATGGAAATGGGGCACATATGCCCGGCATCGGCCGCGCCCCAGACATAGAATTTCGCGGCTCGCGCCACATGTGCCCCGGGCCGGCCATCGGCCCACGGCGCGCCCTGCAGGCCGTGCTCGACCGCGACCGTCATCAGATCGTGCCAGTGCGGATGGAACTCCACCTCGTCGATACGGTTGCCGTACCTGTCGTGGGTGCGCAGGACGGGCGGGTTCTCGTTGGCCAGCCGGCCCCACTCCTGGACCCGCTCGCTACCGGCGAGCATCCCGAGCTCATGTACTTCGGCTTCGGCCCATCCGGCGCCTTCCCGGTGCAGTCCGGCCAGCAATCCCGGGTCCCGGGAGACCTCGAACGGCGTGATCGGCGGTACCTGGTTGCGAACTTCGTGCGTGGGCATCCATCGATTATGCGGTCCAGATCACGACAACGGGTCCGCGGGATCGCGACCGGCCGGTTTCGGTCGCAGGTGGGAGGCTGGAGCTGGTGCGATCCCCGGACGTGCGGCCGGACGGAATCGCGGACCGATGATTAGCCTGGGCACATGCGCCGGCTGACCGTTATCGACGGTATCTTCCTGCGGACTCATCAAGGTATGGGTACGCCCATCGCGCTCCAGGGGTTGTGGCGTACAGCCGATGCGGTCGATCCCGCGCACCTGCGCCGGCTGCACGATGCCCTGCGCACGGGCTCGCTCGGCCGCCGGGTGCTCCCGGGCAAGGTCCCGGGAGCCCGGGACCGTTGGCAGTCCAATGACCGCGCTCACCCGCTCGACCTCGGCCCGGTAGCGCTCGCCCCGGACGAAATCCTGTCCTGGGCGGATGGCCGGGGTGCCGATCTGGACCCGCGGCGCGGACCCGGTTGGCGGCTGTCGGCAGCGCCGCTCACCGACGGCGGCACGATCATCGCGCTGACCTGTTCGCATGTCCTCGCCGACGCGAAGGGCCTGATCATCGCGGTCGAACAAGCGCTGCGGGCATCCGGTGGTTCGCGTACCACGTCCGATACCGGGCCGGGCCGGGCCGGCGATCCGTTCGAACCGCCGGATCCCGATGGGGGTCCGGATTCCGATTGGGCCGATGCCGCCGAAACCTGGGCCACGGTCTTATCCGGTACCGTTCGCGCTCTTCGGAACTGGGCCCGGCGTCCGGCCGGTACGGGCAGCACCGGATCGGTGGGGCCCGGCCGAACCGGCTCGGCAGCCGGCCGCGCCGAAATATCGACAGGGCCCGGACATACGGAGGAACCCGGGCTCGGCGGCCCGTCCGAGCCGAGCGTCGAACTGCCGGTGTCAGGGGTGGTCCTGCGGTGTCCGGCCCGCGACTGGGAGCGCATCGCGGCCACGGGCGGTGGCACGGCCAACAGCCTGTTCATCTGGTTCGTGGCGAATACATTGTGGGCCGCGGGGTTTCCCGAGCGCGGCATCGTGGCAAGCCTGCCGGTGGATACCCGCGACGAGCCCCGGACGGGTAACGATCTCGCGATGACGGAGATCGTGGTCGCGCCGGGAGACAGCCCGGCGGATATCCGGGTGAAGAGCCGGGCCGCCTACGAGCGCCGGATATCGAGTCCGGCGGGTCTCCCGGAGGAATTCCTGCATCTCGTACCGGATCGCACGGCGTATCAGCTGTCCCGAGGCGCCGGGGAGCGCGATATCCTGTGCTCGAATATCGGCGTCATACCACCCGCGCTGCACGCCCTCGGGCCGCACGATTGCACCGGTGTCGCAACCCGCGCCATCCATCCGGGCCTCACCTACGCCGGTCGCCCGCGCACCCGGATATCCGGATATCTCTGCCGATTCCGTGACGACTACCTGCTGACACTGATGAGCCTCGACCCCGCGCGGATACCCGATCCCGCCGGACTCCACCGGCTCGCGGAGCGCACCGCGGGACGCGTGGGTCTGCCCATCGTTCCGTGGTAGCCGGGCGGGCGGCGAACCTCGCTTGCCGCCGATCCCGTGATCTACGAAGACGCCGGCCAACCGGGGCGGCCGGTCCCGGGAGCGCCGCGGTGATCAGCGGTTGGCGCGATACCAGCGGATCAAGCCGTCCGTGGACGAATCATCCTGCGGTTCGGGCTCATCCGGCGCGGTGAGCAGCGGCGCCAGCTCCAGCGCCTGTTGTTTACCGAGCTCGACACCCCACTGATCGAAACTGTCGATCCCCCAGATCGCCCCCGCCACGAACACCTGATGTTCGTAGAGTGCGATCAACTGACCCAGCACGGCAGGAGTCAACTGCGGGGCGAGGATCGTCGTACTGGGCCGGTTACCGGGCATAACCTTGTGCGGTACCAACCCCGGGGGAGTACCTTCCGCCGCTATCTCGCCGGCGGATTTCCCGAACGCCAGCACCTTGGTCTGCGCGAACAGATTGCTCATCAGGATGTCGTGCATACTGCCGGTGCCGTCGCGGGTGGGCAGATCATCCGTCGGGCGGGCGAATCCGATGAAATCGGCCGGAATCAGCCGGGTCCCCTGGTGGAGCAGTTGATAGAACGCATGCTGGCCGTTGGTACCCGGCTCACCCCAGAAGATCTCGCCGGTGGAAGTGGTGACCGGGGTGCCGTCGGCACGCACCGACTTACCGTTCGATTCCATCGTGAGCTGCTGAAGATAAGCCGGGAACCGGGCCAGATCGTTCGAATACGGCAGCACAGCCCGGGATTGGGCGCCGAAGAAGTTCGAGTACCACACACCGAGCAGGGCCAGCAGTACCGGCGCGTTGGCCGCCGGCGGCGCGGTCTCGAAATGGCGGTCCATCGTATGCATTCCGGCCAGGAATTCGGCGAACCGGTCGGGACCGATCGTCACCATCACCGACAGCCCGATGGCCGAATCCACCGAGTACCGGCCACCCACCCAATCCCAGAAACCGAACATATTGGCGGTATCGATCCCGAACTCGGCCACCCGTTCGGCGTTCGTGGAGACCGCCACGAAATGTTTCGCTACCGCGTCCGCGCCGAGAGCAGCCACCAGCCAGCGGCGGGCGGCCGTCGCGTTGGTCAGGGTTTCGAGGGTGGAGAAGGTTTTGGAGGCGACGACGAACAAGGTGGTCGCGGGGTCCAGGCCGTCCAGTTTCGCCACCAGATCGGCCGGATCGACATTGGATACGAAACGCGCGCCGATCCCGGCATCCGCGTAGTGCCGCAGCGCCTGATGCACCATCACCGGCCCGAGATCCGAACCGCCGATACCGATATTGACCACGGTGCGGATCCGCTCCCCGGTGGCCCCGCGCCACTGACCCGAACGGACCGAATCGGCGAACCCACCCATCCGGTCGAGCACTTCGTGAACCGCGGCCCCGGCATCCTCGCCGTCGATGGTCGCCGATATCCCCGCCGGCAGCCGCAACGCGGTATGCCCGACGGCGCGATCCTCGGAGGTGTTGATATGCGCGCCCCGCAACATCCGGTCGCGCTGGGCCTCGACCCCGGCCTCCTCCGCCAGCTCGACCAGCAGCCGCAGGGTTTCCCGGCTCACCCGGTGCTTGCTGTAGTCGATCAGCAGATCGCCGGCGGTCAATGTCAGGTCACGGCCCCGCGCCGGATCCTCGGCGAACAGGTCCCGTAGCTGGACGGCGGCGATCGCATCATGATGATCCTGCAATTTCCGCCATGCCGCCGATGCGGTGATGTCGACGCTCACACTGGTCGAGCCTAGTGGTTTTCGGTCCGTCGGGCCGGGAAGGTGAGAAGTGGGGGGCGGTTCGTGAAGGGGGGAGCAGGGCCCCGACCGCGCCGCCCGCCCGACCTCGCCGCCGCCTCGGGCGCGTTTGTTTCCCTACCCCCGGTCGGTCCGCATCCGTCCTCCGCCCCGTTTCCCGGCATGCGGCTGGTCAGCGTTGGTGGTTCGGGGCCCGTCTCGTTCTGGAGCGACAGAGCGGGGGAGCGAAGCGGAGGAGCGGCGGAGTGAAGAACGAGACCAAGGGGGCCCCGAACCCGCGACGCCGCAGGCGGCGCCAAAAACACAGAACCTTGGCGGACTGATCGCCTTCCCACCTTCACGGACGATCACCCGATACCCAACCACCCCGACCCCACCTGCCGGCTCCACAGGCACGGATGTTGTCTTTGCGAGCCAGCGATATCCGCGCATTCCCGGCCTAGGCTGAGGTCTATGGCCTCAGAAACCGAAGTACTCGAATCCGTACCGAAGCAGCTGTGGATCGGCGGCCCCGCCGACGCCACCGGCGGTGGCACCTTTCCGGTGCACAATCCGGCCAACGGTGACGTGATAGCCGAGGTGGCCGACGCAACCCCCGAGGACGCCGTTCGTGCGCTGGACGCCGCTGCCGCCGCACAGGACGGCTGGGCCGCGACACCGGCACGGGAGCGTGGCGAGATCCTGCGGGCGGTGTTCGAACGGATCACCGCCCGGGCGGAGGATTTCGCGCTGCTGATGACCCTCGAGATGGGCAAGGCGCTGCCGGAGAGCCGTAACGAGGTGCGTTACGGCGCCGAGTTCTTCCGCTGGTTCAGTGAAGAGGCGGCGCGGATCAGCGGCCGCTATCTGCATGCCCCGTCCGGTACCGGCCGGATCCTCGTGCACAAACAACCAGTCGGCCCGTGTCTGGCCATCACGCCGTGGAATTTCCCGCTCGCCATGGGCACCCGCAAAATCGGTCCCGCCCTGGCCGCCGGTTGCACCATGATCGTGAAACCGGCATCGGCCACCCCGCTCACCATGCTGCTGCTGGCGAAACTCTGCGCCGAGGCCGGGCTGCCCGAGGGGGTGCTCTCGGTGATCACTTCCCGCCGGTCCGGTGCGGTGACCCAGCCGCTGCTCGACGATCCCCGCTTGCGCAAACTCACCTTCACCGGATCCACCGAGGTCGGCCGGACGCTGGTGGAGAAATCCGCCCACGGCCTGCTGCGGACATCGATGGAGCTCGGCGGGAACGCGCCGTTCGTGGTGTTCGACGACGCCGATATCGACGCCGCCGTCGAAGGCGCCATGCTGGCGAAATTGCGCAACGGCGGGGAGGCGTGCACGGCGGCGAACCGTTTCCATGTGCAGCGCGGGGTGCTGGCCGAGTTCACGGATAAATTCGTTACCGCGATGAACACACAGGTCCGGATGGGGCCCGGTACCGATTCGGATACCACGCTGGGCCCGCTGGTCAGCGAAGAACAGCTCACCACGGTATCCGACCTGGTCGACGACGCGGTCGGCGCCGGCGCGACCGTGCGTTCCGGCGGTAAGGCCCCGGGTGGCCCGGGCTGGTTCTATCCCGCGACCATCCTGACCGATATCCCCGCCGGCGCGCGGATTCTTCGCGAGGAGGTTTTCGGGCCGGTCGCCCCGATCATCGCCTTCGATACCGAGGAAGAGGGCCTGGCCGCGGCCAACGACACCGAGTACGGGCTGGTCAGCTACGTCTACACCCGGGACCTCGATCGGGCCCTGCGGGTCGCGGAAGGACTGGAGAGCGGCATGGTCGGGGTGAACCGTGGCGTGATCTCGGATCCGGCGGCCCCCTTCGGCGGCGTCAAGGCCTCCGGTTTCGGCCGGGAAGGCGGTATCGAGGGGATCGAGGAATACCTGTCGACCAAGTACATCGCGATGACCTGATCCTGGACGTACGACCGCCCCGGGGCATCCTCACCCGGGGCGGTTCGCGGGAATGCGGCGGTCTGCGGGCCGCCGCGTATGGTTCTACCGGCCGAGCCGGCCGCGGCCGAGGCGCAGCAGCAGCATCGCCAGCGTATGACCTTCCTGGCCCAGTTCGCTGAAGCGTTCCAGGACCTTCATCTCCCGGCTGTGCACCAGCCGGGTGCCGCCGGATGCCATCCGGGTCCGTCCGATGACCCGCGAGACCTCCGTCCGGCGTTTGATCGCCTCGAGGATCTGCGCGTCGAGCTGGTCGATTTCCTTACGAAGCTTCTCGATCTCGGCTTCGGTCCGAGGGAGCTCCGATTCCGAGCCGGTCGTCGATTCCGAGCCGGTCGTCGTAGCGGGTGTGCTCATTGTTCATCTCCTCGTGTCAGAACCTGGATCGGAGGCGAGCTGTTTCCTGTTACCGGTCCAGAGTCCTTACACAGTGAAAAGGCCCTGGTGGGCCTGGTCGTGCCGTTACCCCCTACCTGGCCCCGATGGGCCTCAGGTGCCCGGGCTGTGGTCCCGCTGCGCACACAGCCGGAGCGGTTGTCTCGCTGAAGGGCAAACCATGCTGCCAGTTTGCCACGCCCCCGAAAGTATGCAAAGTTTTGTGGTCCCCACCTCTGGCACCTCCGGGGTTCGGCCTCGTCGAACCGATCTGTCCCGCCGCCGCCGGGCCGACCAGGAGCGGCTACGGGTTATCCGGGGCTTTTCGGCCTAGTGTTCGAAAGAGTCGGGTCACGGCGGTAGCGTGAACAAACGATGGATACCACGGCGGCAGCATCTCGTTCGGACTCGCATTCTTCTCGCGCTCAGGTCTCCGGCGTCGCCCGTTCGGCGCCCGGCGCGAACGAGCGTGGCCAGGATGCGCCGACGCTACCCGGGCTGGAAGATCCGGCCGGCCGGCGGCAGGACGGCCGGGAGAGTGGTGCACAGGGCGGGCTGGCGGCATTGCAGCGGCGGGTTCAGGCCGAGCAGGCCGCGCAGCGCGCCGAGTCGGCGCAGCGCCGGTCCGGGGACACCGCGGAATTACTGGAGGGGCTCAACCCGAACCAGCGTGCCGCCGTTCTGCACACCGGATCCCCGCTGTTGATCGTGGCGGGTGCCGGTTCGGGTAAAACCGCCGTGCTGACCCGCCGGATCGCGTATCTGCTGGCCGCGCGCGGGGTCACCACCGGCCAGATTCTGGCTATCACCTTCACCAACAAGGCCGCCGCGGAAATGCGGGAGCGGGTGGTCGACCTGGTCGGTCCGCGGGCCGCGAGCATGTGGGTGTCGACGTTCCATTCCAGTTGTGTGCGCATTCTGCGCACCCAGTCGGCGCTGCTGCCCGGGATGAACTCGAACTTCTCCATCTACGACGCCGACGATTCCCGCCGCCTGATCACCATGATCGGCCGGGATCTGGAGTTGGATCCGAAGAAGTTCTCCGCGCGCATGCTGGCCACCGGTATCTCCAATCTGAAGAACGAGCTCATCGGCCCGGAGCAGGCGAGTTCGGACGCCGAGTTCGACGATGCCGACCTGCCCCGCGTCATCGCCCGGGTCTACACCGAATATCAGCGGCGGCTGCGGGCGGCGAATGCGCTGGACTTCGACGATCTCATCGGTGAGACCGTCGGGCTACTGCAGAAACATCCCGAGGTCGCCGAATACTACCGCCGCCGTTTCCGGCATGTGCTGGTCGACGAATACCAGGACACGAACCATGCGCAGTATGTGCTGGTGCGGGAACTGGTCGGGCACGGCGCCGCGGATTCGGCGGCCGCCACCGAAGCGGCCGATAGCGATGCGGGCGCGGCGGCCGCATCGGATACCGACTCTCCGGGATCGCGGTCCGTACCGCCCAGCGAACTCTGTGTGGTCGGTGACGCCGATCAGTCCATCTATGCGTTCCGCGGTGCCACGATCCGCAATATCGAGGAATTCGAACGTGATTTCCCCGATGCCGAAACCATTCTGCTGGAGCAGAACTACCGCTCCACCCAGAACATTCTGTCCGCCGCCAACGCGGTGATCGCCCGCAATACCAACCGTCGTGACAAGCGTTTGTGGACCGATGCCGGTGAAGGTGAGCTGATCACCGGATACGTCGCGGACAACGAGCACGACGAGGCAGCTTTCGTCGCCCGTGAGATCGACCGGCTGGTGGATGCGGGCGAGGTCGGCTACTCCGATATCGCCGTGTTCTACCGGACCAACAACAATTCGCGTGCCCTGGAAGAGATCTTCATCCGGATGGGCCTGCCGTACAAGGTGGTCGGCGGTGTCCGGTTCTACGAGCGCAAGGAGGTACGCGATATCGTCGCCTACCTGCGCGTACTCGAGAACCCGGACGATGCGGTGAGTTTGCGCCGCATCCTCAACACCCCGCGCCGCGGTATCGGCGATCGCGCCGAGGCGTGCGTGGCGGTACACGCCGAGCAGCGCGGTATCGGTTTCGCCGCCGCCCTGCGCGACGCCGCCGCCGGCGAAGTGGCGCTGCTGAACACCAGGGCGCGTAACGCCATCGCCGGGTTCGTCGAGCTGCTGGAGCAGATCCGGGCCGCGGGGGAGATGGACGAACTCGATTTTCCCGATGTCGGCGCGGTGGTCGAGGCGGTGCTGGATCGGACCGGGTACCGGGCGGAGCTCGAAGCCTCCGACGACCCACAGGACGGCGCCCGGCTGGACAACCTGAACGAACTGGTCAGCGTGGCCCGCGAATTCAGCTCCGAGGCACGCAACGCCGTCGAGGCGGCCCGTGCCGAAGGGCTGGTGCCGGAATCGGGTGAGGGTGAGCCGGAGCCCGGGTCGTTGGCCGCGTTCCTGGAACGGGTGTCACTGGTAGCCGATGCCGACCAGATTCCCGATGAGGGTTCGGGCATGGTGACCCTGATGACCCTGCATACGGCCAAGGGCCTGGAATTCCCGGTCGTTTTCGTCACCGGCTGGGAAGACGGTCAATTCCCGCATCTGCGGGCCCTCGGCGATCCGGCCGAACTGGCCGAAGAGCGCCGCCTGGCATATGTGGGGATAACCCGTGCGCGCCGTCGGCTGTACCTCACCCGGGCCGTGGTCCGTTCGGGGTGGGGACAGCCGGTGTTCAATCCGGAGTCCAGGTTCCTGCAGGAGGTTCCGGATCATCTCATCGACTGGCAGCGGCTGGAACCGAAGCGTTCGTCGGCTCCCACGCAGTACGGCCGGCGTCGGGCAGCGGAATCCGGGGACGACTGGACCGGTGGCTGGCCGCAATCACGCGAACCGCGGCCCGGGCCGCGGGAGAGCCGGCGTGCGGTCACGCGCAACAATATCGGGCTGTCGCTGGCCGTCGGCGACCGTGTCAGTGACGACAAGTACGGTCTGGGCCGGGTCGTCGCGGCCGACGGGGTCGGGGATATGGCCAGTGTGACGATCGACTTCGGCTCCAACGGCACCATCCGGCTCATCCCGAAGTTCAGCCAGACCATCACCAAGCTCTAGGCCGGCGGGCCGGGTGGCGCGGTAGATTTCGGTTGTGAAGTCTGTTGCGCAGCATCTGGTGTGGTTCCTGCCGATGCTCTGGCTCGGTATGGTGCTGGCGATCTCGTTTCTGGAGGCGCCGCTGAAGTTCCGCGCGCCGGGCGTGACCACCGAACTCGGGCTGGGTATCGGCCGGTTGGTGTTCCGGGCGTTGAACACCGTGGAATCGGTATTCGCGGTGATGCTGATTGCGGCCGCGGCCGTACTCGGACCGGCCGTCGGGGTATGGGTGTGGCTGGGAATCGCCGCCGGCATTCTGGTGCTTCAGGTAGCGGTGGTGCGTCCACCGCTTTCCCGCCGGTCGGATCGAGTGCTCGCCGGTGAGGAGCTACCTCGTTCGGGCGCGCACTACTGGTACATCGGGCTGGAGGTCGCCAAGGTGATCGCGTTGATCGGACTGGCGATCGCCGCCGCGCCCTGAACGGGCCATGAACCAATACGCCGGACCGCTGTCCGGTACCGGGACCTCGGTCAGTCGCCGGGACCGACGAGGCTGATACCGCGCGTGGCGAGCCAGGGGATCGGATCGACTTTGTTGCTGCCACCCAGCCAGACCTCGAAATGGCAGTGCGGCCCGGTGGAGAAACCGCGATTGCCCATGGTCGCGATCTGATCGCCCGCGAGCACGTACTCACCGACCGATACCGTGGTCGTGTCGACGTGCCCGTAGACGGTGATGGTGCCGTCGGCGTGCTGAAGTCGCACCCACATACCGAAACCCGAAGCCGGGCCGGCGTCGATGACTTCACCGTCGGCTACCGCGTAGATCGGGGTACCGATCGGCCCGGCCACATCCACGCCCAGATGCTGTACACCCCAGCGGGCACCGAAACCGGAAGTGTAGGAGCCGCTGGCGAAACTGGCGAAAAGCGGCCGGTACTTGGCTTCCTCGGCCCGCGCGAGATCCTGCGCGAACTCGGCGCCGTTGGCCAGCATCTCACCGAAACGGCCGGTATCGAGCGGGGCGCCCCCGCTCAGCATCTGCGGTGAAGTGGCGCCGGGTGCGGCCGGGACCTCCGCGGATGCCGACTGGGCGGCGATCTCGTGCACCGATCCGGCGGCCTCGTAATCGGTGGCCTGCTGTTGTTTCTGGTTCCCGGGGTCCGCGGTGGCGCACTGTCCGGCCGCGACGACAGCTCCGGCGGCGACCGCGACCACCGCGGCCCTGCCCTTGAGCGCGGTCGGCGGTGCCGCTACCCGGTGCGCGCCCCGGGACCGGGGCTGCCGCGGATCGACGGGAGGATCGGCGACCGCGGGACCGTTCGCCAATGCCTCGGCGATGGTGGTCGGCTGCTGGGACTGGGCGGGTTCGGCGTGGTCGCGGGGGGCGGGTTCCTCGGACCAGTTCTGTGCCTCGGTCCAGCTCTGGTGGGTGTTCCAGTTCGGATCGCTGTGCCAGGCGGGTTTATCGCCGCGGTTCCAGCCGTTGTCGTTGTTCCAGTTGCCGCCGGACCAGTTGGCACTCTGCGGCTCGGACCAATCGGCCGGCTGCGGCTCGGACCAGTTGGCCGGTTGTGGTTCGGACCAGCCGCTGGCCTGCGGCTCGGGCCAGGCCCGGCCGGCGTTCCCGTTGCCGGAATCTGCCCAGCCCTGATTGGCCGACCAGAAATCGTCGGCGGTGCTGCGCTGCGAGTCGGCGGCGGCGGAGGCCGCGGCGGTGCTCAGCGGGCGCCTGCGGGACCTGCTGTCACCGGGGACGCCGAAGGCGTTGAAGGACTGTGGGCTTTCCGGGGCCTGCGCACGATCGTCATAGGGTCGGCGACGGTGTCCGTTGTGCTGGGCATCCAGGGTGCCGCGGTGATTCATCAGCGGATCCACATCCGGGGGTAGGTGCCGCAGGCCGGCCCGCCGGTGGCGGGGCGGGGTGCCGGGAAGACCGATGCCGAACGGCTCTGCGACTGCGGAGCGGTGTGCTGCGTCAAGCTGCCGTCCTCTCTCAACCTGCTCACGGGAGCAACATCACGAAGATCTCTACTCGCGCGATATCCGGATGCGCAAGCAACCACGCCTGGGCACCGCTCGTGATCGCGCTGTGACATCGACGGCTTCGACGGTAACGAAACGATTGCGACGCGGCAAGCGGTAGGACGATTTCAAACGTTGCTGTGACATTGATCACTTTTGGGGCCCGTAACGGCTCACCGTCGCGAACTTCGTGTGGTGATCCCGGATTCCGAGTGGGCGGGTCTTGCCGACCGCTTCCCCGCGCCGCCTGCGAATCGGGCGAAAAGCTACTCGCCGGTAGTCATGGCCTGCGCGTTTGGCCTCCCCGCGGCCGGGGCCGTGACCTGTGCCACTTAGGATGAACGTGCCCGATCGGCCGTCCTTATGAGTGGTTAGAGTCCGAACGACCCGCTACCGACGTCGGGCCGCCAACAAAGACGTTGTCATAGCAACGCAGACGAGACGGTGAATACATGGATCTCTTCGAATATCAGGCGAAGGAGCTCTTCGTAAAGCACGGAGTGCCTTCGTCGGAAGGCCGCGTCACGGACACGGTCGAGGACGCGCGAGCGATCGCGACCGAAATCGGCAAACCGGTGATGATCAAGTCGCAGGTGAAGGTCGGTGGCCGCGGTAAAGCGGGTGGCGTGAAGTACGCCGCCACCCCGGACGACGCGACCACGCACGCGCAGAACATCCTCGGCCTGGACATCAAGGGACATATCACCAAGAAGATCCTGGTGGCCGAGGCGAAGGATATCGCCGAGGAATACTACATCTCCTTCCTGCTCGATCGCGCCAACCGCACCTACCTGGCGATGTGCTCGGTCGAGGGCGGTATGGAGATCGAAGAGGTCGCCGCCACCAAGCCGGACCGGCTGGCCAAGGTCCCGGTCGACGCGGTCAAGGGTGTCGATCTCGCGTTCGCACGCTCGATCGCCGAACAGGGCCATCTGCCCGCCGACGTGCTGGACGCCGCCGCGGTGACCATTCAGAAGCTGTGGGAGGTCTTCGTCAACGAAGATGCCACCCTGGTCGAGGTCAACCCGCTGGTGCGCACCCCGCAGGACGAAATCCTCGCGCTCGACGGCAAGGTCACCCTGGACGAGAACGCCGACTTCCGGCACGCCGACCATGCGGCGTTCGCGGATACCGACGCGACCGATCCGCTGGAGCTGAAGGCCAAGGAGAACGACCTCAACTACGTCAAGCTCGACGGCGAGGTCGGCATCATCGGCAACGGCGCCGGTCTGGTCATGTCCACCCTGGACGTCGTCGCCTACGCCGGCGAGAGCCACAAGGGCGTGAAGCCGGCCAACTTCCTCGATATCGGTGGCGGCGCCTCCGCGGAGGTCATGGCCAACGGCCTGGACGTCATCCTGAACGATTCCCAGGTGAAGAGCGTTTTCGTGAACGTCTTCGGTGGTATCACCGCATGCGACGCGGTCGCCAACGGCATCGTGAAGGCGCTGGAGATCCTGGGCGACGAGGCGAACAAGCCGCTGGTGGTCCGCCTGGACGGAAACCGGGTGGAAGAGGGTCGCAAGATCCTCGCCGAGGCCGCGCACCCGCTGGTGACGCTGGCGCAGACCATGGACGAAGGCGCCGACAAGGCCGCCGAACTCGCGGCCCGCTGAGTCGACCTACTAGGGCACGCCCAGTAAAGGACACACAGAACTATGTCAATCTTCCTCAACAAGGATTCGAAGGTCATCGTCCAGGGCATCACCGGCGGCGAGGGCACCAAGCACACCGCGCTGATGCTGAAGGCCGGTACCCAGGTCGTCGGCGGTGTGAACGCGCGTAAGGCGGGCACCACCGTCGCCCACACCGACAAGGACGGCAACGCGATCGAGCTGCCCGTGTTCGGGACCGTGGCCGAGGCCATGGAGAAGACCGGCGCCGATGTCTCCATCGCGTTCGTGCCGCCGAAGTTCTCCAAGGACGCCATCATCGAGGCCATCGACGCGGAGATCCCGCTGCTCGTGGTCATCACCGAGGGCATCCCGGTGCAGGACACCGCCTACGCGTGGGCCTACAACGTCGAGAAGGGCTCCAAGACCCGGATCATCGGCCCCAACTGCCCCGGCATCATCACCCCCGGCGAATCGCTGGTCGGGATCACCCCGGCCAACATCACCGGCAAGGGCCCGATCGGACTGGTCTCCAAATCCGGCACCCTGACCTACCAGATGATGTACGAGCTGCGCGATTTCGGTTTCTCGACCTCCATCGGCATCGGCGGCGACCCGGTCATCGGCACCACCCATATCGACGCCATCGAGGCGTTCGAGAAGGACCCCGAGACCAAGCTGATCGTGATGATCGGTGAGATCGGTGGCGACGCCGAGGAGCGGGCCGCGGCCTACATCCAGGCCAATGTCACCAAGCCGGTCGTCGGCTACGTCGCCGGGTTCACCGCGCCCGAAGGCAAGACCATGGGCCACGCGGGCGCCATCGTCTCCGGTTCGTCGGGCACCGCCGCGGCGAAGAAGGACGCGCTGGAGGCCGCCGGTGTGAAGGTCGGCAAGACGCCGTCCGAAACCGCCGCACTGGCGCGCGAGATCCTGGAGAAGGCTGCTGTAAGCGCCTGACCGGGGAAACCACCGGTACTCGAGGGGCCGTCCGCGTTTACGCGGGCGGCCTCATTGGTGCGGTGCTGGTGCGCGGTGCATCTGGGGTGGTGGACCTAGCCTTTGGAAGTGAGAGAGTGGGCGGTCCGCCAAGGCTGCTGTGTTTTTGGCGCCGCCTCCGGCGTCGCAGGGTCGGGGCCCTATTAACCCCGTGTCTTCACTCCCGCCGGTCGGTCGCTGCGCTCCCTTCCTCTGGTCGCTGCAGACACGGGGCGGGCCCCGACCACCGCATGCGACCCACCGCATGTTCAGAAACAGGGGACACCCGCATGCGACTCCACCCCAGTTCTCCGCATGCGACTCCGCCCCGTTTCCCCGCATGCGGCCGGTCGGCCTTGGTGGTTCGGGGCCCGTCTCGTTCTGGAGCGACAGAGCGGGGGAGCGAAGCGGAGGAGCGGCGGAGTGAAGAACGAGACCAAGGGGGCCCCGAACCCGCGACGCCGCAGGCGGCGCCAAAAACACAGCACCTTCGCGAACTGCCCCGCTTCTCACCTTCACGGCCGGTCAACCTTGCCCGCAATCCCGTATCCGCCACTTTGCGACCCCACCCAGCTTCCCCGCATCAGGCCGGTCGTCAATTGGCAACGCCGCAGGCGGCGCAAGGAGACACAGGCGCAATCAGGACAGGATGACCTGCGCCCGTGCGTGCAGTAGCGTTCAAAGGGAAAATCAGCCGTCAAGTACGTATGACTCGACCTAGGAGATGACGACATGTCATACCCGACCGGGGGCTCCGGGTACAACGCACCCGTTCCGCCCTCCGTTCCGCCCAATCCCGGCCAGCAGGCGGCCGGTGGTGCGAGTGCCGCTGGGGCCGGCGGGAAAGGACTGCCGTTCTTCCTGACCATCGGCGTCGCCGCGGTGGGCGTCCTGGCCTTCCTGCTCGGCTTCCTGGCCTATGTGGGTGCGGACAGTTCTATGGATCTGCCGTCGTCGGCGGATACCAGCCTGAACCTGTGGGAGTACCAGGAGGCTTCGATCGGCGGCCTGCTGCTGATCGCCGGTCTGCTCGCGGGTCTGTCGCTGCTGCCGAAGCAGAACTGGGTGGGTGTTTCTGCGGCTGTCGCCACCGGTACGTTCCTCACCGTTCTTTTCCAGCTGTTCAGCCTGCCGGAGGGCGCCAAGGCCGAGATCGGGCTGTATCTGATCCTGGTCCTCGCGTTGGTGCAGGCCGGCCTCGCGGTGGCCGTCGTGCTGTTCGAGTCCGGGATCCTCTCCGCCCCGGCGCCCCGTCCGGCGGCCGCGACCGGGTATCCCAGCGGCCAGCAGCAGAGCTACGGCCAGCAGCAGCAGTACCAGGGCCAGCAGGCTTATGGCCAGCAGCAGCAGTACACCAGTGGCCAGCAGCAGCAGCCGTCCTACGGCCAGCAGCCGGGTCAGCAGCAGGCGTACGGTCAGCAGCCGGGTCAGCAGGGCTACGGTCAGCAGCCGGGCTACGGTCAGCAGCCGCAACAGGGTTACGGGCAGCAGCAGTCGCCGTATGCCGGTGGTCAGCAGCAGTCGCCCTACGCGCAGCAGCCGCAACAGCAGCCGGGTTACGGCCAGCCGCAGCAGCAGGCCGCTGCGCCCTTCGGTGGGGAACAGCCCTCCGATCCGGCGGCCGATGCCACTCGTGCGTTCCGTCAGTCCGACGACCAGAAGTGACCCTCGGCAGGCTCCGGTGCGGCGCGCCTGAGGCGCCCGCCCCGGGGCAGCTGCCACGCTGAAATCCATGAGTACCCCGCGTACCTCGTCGACCGGACCGTTTCGGGGAGCGCGCCGAAACGCGGCGCGGCAGGCTGGTGAACCGGGTCCGCTCGCACTTCCGCCCGATCGCGCCCGGGCGTTGCTCTACGTCGCGTTCCGGCCCGCGGCCTTCGCGCTCGCCGCCATCGTGGTCGTGATGCTTGCGACACTGCTCACCGCGGGCAGCGACCTCACCGGTCTCAGCGGTGCCGTCGCCGCCGGTTGGCTCGCGGTACATCAGGTGCCGCTGACCATCGGCACCACTGCCCTGAGCCTCCTGCCGGTATTGCCCACGGCTCTGCTCCTGGGGGCGGCCGCCCGGGAAGCGGTGGCGGCCACCGATTCCGAGCCCACGCGCGCCGAGGTCGGCTGGCTGTTCGGGGCCGCTGCCGGGGGGCCGCTGCTCATCACCGCGGTATGCCTGGCGGTGACCGAGGATGCCTCGGGATCCATTGCGCTGCAACGTCCGAACCCGCTGGCCGCTTTCGCGTGGGTATTTCTGCTGCATTCGCTCGCCGCGGGCGCCGGGGTCGTCTTCCGCTGCCGGGAACGGATTTTCGAGCGGCTGCCCTACGACGCTATCGCCGCGGCCTATATCGCCGGCCGCGCGGTGCTGCGACTGCTCGCCGCCGCCGCGATCATGATCGTGCTCGGCCTGCTGGTGCACTGGTCCCGGGTCGGCGATACCTACGGCGCGGCCGAGAACTTCGTGGATGTACTGGGCCTGACTCTGTTGTCGCTGCTGTATCTGCCGAACGCGGTGATCGCCGGTGTCGGAGTGCTGGTGGGCCCGGGAGTCCAGTTCGGTGACGCCTCCGCGGGGGTGTTCACGGTGGTCGGCGGCCCGGTACCCGCGGTCCCCGTGCTGGCGGCGCTCCCGACCGGACCGGCGGCGATCTGGTGGGCTGTTCTGCTGATCGTTCCGGCCGCGATCGGTGTGTACGCCGGGGTGGAATCGGCCCGGGTCAGTTATGACCGGCCGGCCGCCCCGTGGGCCCTGTTCGCCGCGGCGGGGATGGGAAGTGCCGCGCTCACCGCGCTGGCCGCCCTGTCCGGCGGCGATCTGGGGAATTTCGGCCGGCTGGGAGTGGAACTGCCGGTCTTCGCGCTCGCGGTGTTCGCCTGGCTGGCCGTCCCCGGATATGCGGGCCTGCTCTACGCGCGCACCTTCCTCGTCTCGTTCCCGACCCCGCTGCTGCGGCATCCCGATGCCCTGTTCGACCCAGACGACGCCGACGACGGTGACGACACCGACGACGACGATTACCGGTACCAGGTGGCCGCGCTGCCGTCCGGACAGCTCCCCGAACTTCCGGCGGACACCGGGGCGGCGGGCGCCGACCGCTACGCGGATCTGCTGGACGGTCCCCGCGAGGATCCGGTCGGTCCGCAACCACCGCTGGATGTCGAAGTTGTCGACGGGCACCCGGACGCGTCCGGGTCTAGCCCGCTGGCCGATTCCGTGGACTCCGATACCGAGATCGTGGATGCCGAAGTGGTCGAACCGGATCCTTCGGAGGATGAGACCCGGGACCGCCGCTAACGCGGTACCGAGGCGAAACGGTGGGCGAGCGACTGCCGCCGGATCGGCCCTCGGCCGCGTCTACTAGGCTCTATCCGTGCTCGCGGGCCAGTCCCCGCCACCGGGCAGCTACCGCCCACCGACCCTTCGAACTCCAGGAGTAGAGCTCTGACCGCCCCGGAACCCAACGATTCCGCCCCGGCCGGCCTGGTTGTACTGGCTTCGGGAACCGGGTCGTTGCTGCGCGCGCTGATCGAAGCGGCCGCGGATCCCGCATATCCGGCTCGTATCCGGGCCGTGGGCGTGGACCGGGAGTGCGCCGCCACCGAGCACGCCGCGGCGGCCGGTATCCCGGTGTTCCGGATCTCGACCGGCGACTACGCCGATCGCGGCGCCTGGGACACGGTGTTCACCGACGCGGTCGCCGGGTATGCGCCCGATCTGGTGGTATGCGCGGGTTTCATGAAGCTGCTCGGTCCCGCTTTCCTGGATCGTTTCGGCGGCCGGATCATCAACACCCATCCGGCGCTGCTTCCTGCCTTCCCGGGCGCGCACGGTGTCCGCGACGCGCTGGCCTACGGGGTCCGGGTGACCGGTAGCACCGTGCACCTGGTGGATGCCGGTGTGGATACGGGACCGATCCTGGCTCAGGAACCGGTGCTCGTGCATCCGGACGATGACGAGGCCGGCCTGCACGAGCGCATCAAAGTTGTCGAGCGACGGTTACTGGTGGAGGTTGTCGCCGCCGTCGCCACCCGCGGAATTGTCTCCGATGGACGAAAGGCAGTGATCCCAGATGAGCGAGTTATCCGGTGAGTGAACGTAGGCCGATCCGCCGGGCGCTGGTGAGCGTCTACGACAAGACCGGGCTCGTGGAGCTGGCGACCGCGCTGCACGGGGCGGGGGTCGAGTTGGTGTCCACCGGATCGACGGCGGCGCGGATCGCCGACGCCGGCGTTCCGGTGACCAAGGTCGAGGATCTGACCGGTTTCCCGGAAACCCTGGACGGCCGGGTGAAGACCCTGCATCCGCGGGTGCATGCGGGAATTCTCGCCGACACCCGCAAACCCGAACACCTGGCCCAGCTCGCCGATCTGGGTGTCGAGGCGTTCCAGCTGGTGGTGGTGAATCTCTACCCGTTCAGCGAGACCGTCGCCAGTGGAGCCTCCCCTGACGAGTGTGTCGAGCAGATCGATATCGGTGGGCCGTCGATGGTGCGGGCCGCGGCGAAGAACCATCCGTCGGTGGCTGTCGTCGTCGACAGCGGCGACTACGACCAGGTGCGTAAGGCGGTCACCGACGGCGGGTTCACCCTGGCCGAACGTACCGCGCTGGCCGCCAAGGCTTTCCAGCACACCGCGAGCTATGACGTGGCTGTCGCGACCTGGATGGCGGAGACGCTGACCGGAAGTTCTTCCGGCGAAACGGAATTCCCGGCCTGGATCGGTGAGACCCGGCAGCGTTCGTCGGTGCTGCGCTACGGCGAGAATCCGCATCAGCGGGCCGCTCTCTACACCAGCGGTTCCGGGGATCGTGGGCTGGCGCAGGCACAGCAGTTGCACGGCAAGGAGATGTCGTACAACAACTACGTTGACGCCGATGCCGCCTGGCGCGCGGCGCACGACCACACCGGACCCGCCGTCGCCATCATCAAACACGCCAATCCCTGCGGAATCGCCGTGGGCGCCGATATCGCCGAGGCGCACCGTAAGGCCCATGCCTGCGACCCGGTGAGTGCCTACGGGGGCGTGATCGCGGCGAACCTGGAAGTCACCGTGGAGATGGCCCAGCAGGTCGCGGAGATATTCACCGAAGTGATCGTGGCGCCCTCCTACGCCGACGGCGCGGTGGAGGTACTGCAGCGCAAGAAGAACGTGCGCATTCTGATCGCCGAACCGCCGCGGCGCGCGGGCGCGGAACTGCGCCCCATCAGCGGGGGTGCTCTCCTCCAGCAGCGCGATGTGCTGGACGCCGACGGCGACGATCCCGCCGGTTGGACGCTGGCGGCCGGTGAGCCGGCGGATGCGGAAACCCTCGCCGATCTGGCGTTCGCGTGGCGTGCCTGCCGGGCAGTGAAATCGAACGCCATTCTGCTCGCGCACGACGGTGCGTCGGTCGGGGTGGGGATGGGACAGGTCAACCGGGTCGACGCGGTCGGGCTCGCGGTCCAGCGGGCCGGCGATCGTGCCAAGGGGTCGGTTGCCGCTTCGGATGCGTATTTCCCGTTCCCGGACGGCCCGGAAACGCTCATCCAGGCGGGTGTTCGCGCGATCGTGCAGCCCGGCGGCTCGGTCCGGGACCAGGAGACCGTCGATGTCGCGCGTGCGGCCGGGGTCACCATGTATTTCACGGGCGCCCGCCACTTCGCTCACTGAGCTGTATTTTTGGCGCCGCCTGCGGCGGCGCGGGTTTTGGCCCCCTGGTCCCTGCCGTCCGCCCTCGAGACTCGCGGCTGCGCCGCATGCGCTTCGAGGACGGACGGCAGGGACGGCCAAAACCTTTGAGCGCCTCGTAAGACTCGGCGCCGCCGCTGGGCACGTTCGGGACGGGTGTGGGCCGAGTTTCCGGGCTGGGCGTGTTTGGTCGGGGTGTGGGCCGAAACCTTCCGGGCGCCTCGGTGAATTGCGTTGTCGGCAGCTGCCGGGGGCTGCGGCTCAGACCGCGCTGAGTACCTGGCGGTTACCCAGCGGGGCGTCCAGTTGGACTTCCAGCGTTCCGAATACCGCCACCATCACGCACATCTTGTCGGTGGAATCGGCGCGGCTGCCGCTGCGGAGTTCCACCGTGACGGTGGTTTCGGATTCGGTGACGGAGGCGTCCACCCCGTAGCACTCGGGTACACCGGTCTCGAAATGGATGGCGATCCGATCCTCGGCTACCCGGGTCCACGAGGTGAACGGCACGGGATGGGCACCGACGATCGACGGGTCGGCCGTGAAGATCCGGCCGGGGTCGGCGCCGGGGTCCTCGGTCGGGGTGCTGTGCTGCCGTTCCGGGCTGGGGGCGGCCGACGGTCCCGGGGTCGGCCCCGGCTCCGCGCCGGTCTTATCGGTATCGCCGCAGGCCGTGACCGACAGCGCGGTGCAGATGGCCAGAAGCGCCAGAATCCCGCGCGATGAGCTCATGGGCACGACTCTAGTGGGCCGGGCCCGGCGTCGCGGGCCCGTGCGTCGTCGCCCCGACGTGCGAGTGCCCGGGACCGCGGTGTGCGGCCCCGGGCACTCGGGTGCGGGGGTCGGAACTCAGCGGCTGGTGAAGGGGAGCAGGGCCATCTCGCGGGCGTTCTTCACCGCGATCGCGACCTGCCGCTGCTGCTGCGGTGTCAGACCGGTGACCCGCCGACTGCGGATCTTGCCGCGTTCGGAGATGAACGTGCGGAGCAGATTCACGTCCTTGTAGTCGACGGTCTCGATACCCGCCGCGATGAGCGGGTTCTTCTTCGGCCGGCGGGCCTGCTCGGCGCGGGCTTTCTTCGACGGGCCTCGTTTGACTGCCATACGATCGGCTCCTAACTCACGAGATCAGTGGGTCTACCAGCTCGATTTGTGCACACCGGGCAGCTCTCCCCGATGAGCCATCTCACGTACGCGCACACGCGAGAGGCCGAACTTCCGGAGGTAACCGCGCGGTCGCCCGTCAGCGGTGTCCCGATTGCGCAATCGTACCGGACTGGCGTTACGCGGCAGGCTGCGCAGGGCGGCCTGAGCTGCCAGGCGATCCTCGTCCGGGGTGGTCGGTCTGCGGATCAGTTCCTTCAGTTCGGCTCGGCGTTCGGCGTATCGCGCCACGACCTCGCGGCGTTGGGCGTCGCGGGCGATCTTCGACTTCTTCGCCATCAGCGCTCCTCCCGGAAGTCGACATGTTTGCGGATCACGGGGTCGTATTTCTTCAGGACCATCCGGTCCGGGTCGTTGCGGCGGTTCTTACGGGTGACGTAGGTGTATCCGGTGCCCGCAGTAGAGCGCAGCTTGATCAACGGACGGATTTCGGTCGCTTTCGATGCCATAGCGGTCCTCAGATGCGTTCGCCGCGGGCACGGATACGGGCCACGACGGCCTCTATACCGTCGCGGTCGATGGTTTTGATGCCCTTGGCCGAGACGTGCAGAGTTATCCGGCGGCCTTCGCTGGGCAGGTAGTAGGTCTTGCGCTGGATGTTCGGGTCCCAGCGGCGGCTGGTCCGGGTGTGCGAATGCGAGACGGATTTGCCGAATCCTGGTCTGCGGCCGGTGACCTGACAGTGTGCCGACACGAGGTTCCCTTCGACGGAGAAGATGGCAACCGTGTCGAATCATGATGATAATCGTTTTCGACAACGGTGAGGCCACACTGTAGCGTGAAGCCAGTCGTAAATGAAAATCATTACCGAAAGGGTAGTGGTGTCGAACTCCGCACAACCATCAGAAGCTGACGATCACCGCGACCGCCGCACTCCGGTCGTGCTGGTCGCCGGCCTGCACGGCGATCCGGCCGGAACCGTCGATCGCGTCGCGGGTGCCCTCGGGACGGCCGCCGGCACTGTGATCGTCCGCCACGATCTCAGCGAACTCGGACAGGGAATCGTCCGCCGTACCGTGCATGACAGTGGTACGACCTCGGAATCGGTACACGAACTGGCCCACGGCTGTGTGTCGTGCACGCTGAAGGCGGATCTGCTGCCGCTGCTGTGCACCCTCGCCGCCCGGGATTCGGTGCACCGCATCGTGCTCGCCCTGGATCCCGCCTTCGAGGCCGAGGCGGTATGCGAGGGAATCGCCGGTGTCCCGGTCGCCGGAATCATCGGCCGGGTCGACGGGCCGGCCGCCCGGGATGTACGGGTGGCGGCCGTGGTGACGGCGATCGACGCGCGGACCTGGCCGGCCGCCGCTACCGGCGACGAAACGCTCGGGGAACTCGGCTGGGCGTGGGCCGACGACGATCGCACGGTAGCCCAATTGGCCGTCGGGCAGGTCGATTTCGCCGATGCGCTGGTCGTGACCGGGGGTGCGGCCGTGGAATCGCTGGAGCGGGCCCGGTTGGGTGCGGTGCTGTCGCGCTTGGCCCCCTTGGCTCCGGTGCTGTGGGCGGAGTCGGATGCCGCGGTCACTCCCGGCGCGGTCGATGCGCTGCTGACGCTTGTTCCCGCGGAATCGCGCCGCGGGCGGGTCTTCGACGCGCACGCTCCGCTCCTGCGCGGACGGCCCCCGCTGGGGCCGGAGTACGGCGTGGAACTGATGGAGTTCACCGCACGCCGGCCCTTCCATCCGGAACGGCTGCACGGCGCGCTGGACATGCTCTTCGACGGTGTGGTCACCGCCCGCGGCCGGGTATGGCTGGCTACTCAGCCGGAGGAAGTGGTGTGGCTGGAATCGGCCGGCGGCGGTCTCCGGATCGGCGGCGCGGGCCGCTGGCTGGCGGCAATGCCGGAGGACGAATGTGCCGCCGCCGAACCCGACCGCCTGGCCATGGCGGGGGTGCGCTGGGACGAGCGATTCGGCGACCGCGATATTTCGCTGGTGATCCTGGTGTATGCCGCCGACCCGGAGGAGATCCGGCAGGCCCTGCACTGGGCGCTGGTGGACGACGCCGAACTACTGCAGGTCGAACGGGCTCCGCACCTGGTGGCCCAGTGGCCGGATCCGTTCGGTGAGTGGCACGCGGACCCTTGTGAACCGGACGAGCGGCGTCCCGCCGCCGGTGACGGGCGCGTTACCGAGACGGGCGAGCGTGCCCGGAAGGAGAGTTGAGATGGCAGTTCCCAAACGGCGGATGTCGCGGTCGAATACCCGTAGCCGGCGGTCGAATTGGAAAGCCACCGCACCGGATCTGGTTCCGGTGACGGTAGACGGCGTCGTGCACCGGGTGCCGCGTCGCCTGGCCGCGGCCGCGCGGCGCGGGCTGTTCGACCCGAAACGCCGGTAGATTGTCATGCCCCCTGGATATGAATCCGCCGCTGTAGCAGTCGTATACGTCCGAATTTGCCGACTATCAGCAATCTATCGGCAATCTCGACAAAGGTCACAACCTGTGATTATCGCTAGCTGACCGATAGCGAACCGGTGGCCTGCCCGGTCCGGCAATTCCGTACCTCGGCGCCGTGACGGGGAGAAAAACTTGCCGGACTGCTGATTCGCCGGTCGGTTCCGGTTATCCTCGTGCGTGAGGGCGGGTCTCCCAGAGATGGGAGACCCGCTCATCGCCATTTTTACGGGCTTTCGCCCCGCACTGGCGATACGTCCCGCCGCTGCTCGTCGCATTCCGTCGACAACGCCCGGGTCAGCTCGTCCAGCTGCCGCAGCAGCGCGAGGGTCAGTGCGGCCGGTAGCAGCATCAGCGTAACCGGCCAGGGCAACCGGACACGATCAGGATGATCCACTCGCGTAGCGAGATCGGCTACGGTCGCCTCCATTTCGCTGATCTCGACGCGTAGCTCGGATACCTCCGTGCGCAGGGCACTCAGCTGCGCCCACAGCTCCCGCAGCAGCGTGTCCTGGTCCACGAGCACGTGACCTGTTCCCGGCCGGATCAGTGAGCGGGTTCGGGCAGTGGGCGGGCACGCTGTGCCAGGGCGGCCGTGGCGGACGGGCGGGGCGTCTCACCGAGTCCCGCACCACCCGAATTCCCCCCGGCCGGGCCGCCGTCCGGCGCGGACGGCGGGGTCGTCCGTTCCCGCGGTGCCGGCTGTTCGTCCCGCCGCTCGGGCGCTACCAGAACAGCGGTGATCGGAACGGCCAGTGCGAGCAGCCCGATAACCAGCATCGGGAAGGCATAGCCGAACAACTCCATCCCCTCGGCGGGCTGCGCCCCGGTATCCGGCTGGAACTCCAGGCTCGAGATACCGGTGAAGTAGAACGCGGCGACGCCGGCGGCGAACATCACGATCGAGCCCAGCCGCGCGGCCGGGAAGCGGAACCGCTGAAACAGCCAGACGCACAGCGATGAGGCGACCACGCCGATCGCGACAGCCACCAGATAGAGCCACCAGGTCACCGAGATCGACCCCTGGATATCGGCAGAGGACAACTGCAGCCACAACATGATCCCGAAACCGACCCCGAGGGCCGCGGCGGCGCTTGCCATCCGCTTGAGATCGAATTCACGGCCCGCGAGCAGCAGTCCGACGAAGACCGCCAGCACAGCGAAAACCAGGGACAGTGTCAGGTCGGAGACGTCGTAGCGCAGCAGGGTGCCCGGAATCGACACTCCCAGCAGGGAAACCGTGCTGGCCAGCCACACTCCCACACCGCCGATAGAGACGGCCGACGCGGCCACCCAGATCGGCCGGAACCGCACCGATCGGCGTCCGTTGATCGCGCAGGCCAAACCGACGAACATGCCGACGGCGGAAACCAGCGCGGTCAGCAGGGTGAGCCAGTAGCCCATGGTGAAAAGATCGACGGTCGCGACCGTCTCCGCGGCCAGCACCTCAGCCATGCCGGGCGACTCCCTCGTACTCCTGTGTTTTCAACCGGTTGATCGCGTACTCGGTAACGGCCGCCAGTGCCTGGCGGACCTCCTTGGCGTCGCGGGCGTCGATATCGACGATCGGTACACCCTCGCGCACCGACAGCGCCTCCCGGAGTTCGGCCATGGCGAACCGCGGTGCGTTCGGGAAACGGTTGACCGCGATCAGGAACGGCAGATTGCGCGCTTCGAAGAAATCGACGGCGGCGAAACTGTCTTCCAGGCGGCGGGTGTCGATCAACACCACCGCGCCGATGGCGCCGCGGATCAGGTCGTCCCACATGAACCAGAAGCGGCGCTGGCCGGGCGTGCCGAACAGGTACAACGTCAGATTGCCGGGCAGGATGATCCGCCCGAAATCCATGGCGACGGTGGTGGTCTGCTTATCCGGCGTATCCTCCAGATTGTCGACGCCGTCGGAGAAGCTGGTGACCATGGCTTCGGTGCGCAGCGGCACGATCTCGGAAACCGCGCCGACGAAGGTGGTTTTTCCCGCGCCGAAGCCGCCCGCGACCACGATCTTGGTCGACGCGACGCGGGTGTCGGATTCCGCCGCGGCACCACCCTGAGTCTTGCTAAAGGGCTCGGAGTCCACGCAATGTCCTCTCCATCAGCGACCGGCGCTCGTCGTAGCTCGCCTGCTCGGTCAAAGTCGAATGCACTCGCAGGTTGCCGTCCACGACGAGATCACCGATAACGACACGGACCATACCGAGCGAACGGTCGAGATGTGCCGCGATTTCGGCGACCGACAGCTGGTGGGTTCCGAGCCGCAGGATCTCGGCCCGGATATCACCGGACGGCCAATCGAATTGTGCATGATAGGAGATGGTTTCGATAACCGCCTCCATCGGCAGATCGACAGCCGGCTGGGTGCGGCCCGATGTGAGGGCGTACGGGCGGACTCGCCCGGCCCGCCGCGGATTGCCCGGATTGTTCGGCTGCGGGTCGCCGTGGAAACGATAAGTACCGGTGTTGTACTGCGCGGATCCGGGGCCGTACGGCTGCGCTCCAGGGCCGTACTGCTGCGCTCCCGGGCCGAAATTGTTCGCACCGGGCCCGTAGTCGGGCCCGCCGGTGTTGAAGTGGGGCATACCCTGGCCGAATTGGGACATGGCGTTCAGACTGTGGATCGGGCGGTCGCGCTGACCACCGCGCCGACACGGTCGACCAGCAGAGCCATTTCGTAGCCGATGCGGCCGATATCGTGCTGCTTGTTGGCGAGCACCGCGATATGCGACCCGTTGCCGACACTCATCACCAGCAGATAGCCGCGCTGCATCTCCACGATCGACTGCATCACTTTGCCGCCGTCGAACAGTTGGGCCGCACCGGTGGACAGGCTTGCCAGACCCGCGGTGACCGCGGCCAGTTGTTCGGCGCGGTCCGCCGGAAGATGGGGGCTGACGGCCTGCAGCAGGCCGTCAGCGGAGACCAGGACCGCATGAGAGACTCCCGGGACGTCGCGGGTGAATCTGGCAACCAGCCAGTTCAAATTCTCGTCCGTGCTGCTCTTCGGGGTGGTCATGCAAGCCCTCCGTCATTGTGCTGTGCGTCGGCCCGCCCACTGCGGACCCCGCTCAGATGTCTCGTCAGATTGCTCCGGATCTCCGCCGGATTCCGCGGGGCCTCGTCTTCGACGGGGGCGAGCCCGCCGGGCACGAGCTGTGCGCCCGGCCGGCGGATCGGGAGTCCGTTCGCGGTCCTGGAGTCCGAACTCGGTGTGGCCGCGTCCTCGGCGGCCAGCCAGCCGTGATCGGCCGGCGAAGTCCAGTCCTGGCGCGGCTGCTCCTGAGTGGACGCCGGCTCGACCAGCCATTCCGACACCATGCGCTGGTAGATCGGGGTGGGCGTCGCGGCGCCGACCGGCTGCAGCCGAGAGGATGTGGTTGTGCTCGAGACTGTTTCGTCGAGGCGTTGCTCGGAGCGTCCGAACGTATCCTCATGATCCATTCCCGGGCGGCGGATCGGCAATCCCGATCGTGCGGTGAGCGATGACGGGGTTTCGTTCGCCGGGCCGGATCCGGTGCGGGCGGGCTCCACCGGTGCCGGGAACGATTGGGTTTTGTAGGTTTCCGACCACAATCCGCTCGGAGCTTCGTCATGTTCGGGTTCCGGCTCCTGGACGGGGTCGAACGCCGAGAACGTATCGTCCGAGCCGTTACCGTTGGACCGGCCGTTGCCCGCGCCGGCTCCGGCCGGATAGCCGGCGGCCGGGCGGCGTTGCGGCAGCCCGGACGTGGTCGTGCCGACCCCCGACGCGGTGGGGGCCGGGGTCAACGGCCGTACCGAGGGCTCCGGCTGCGGGGGCCAGGGCTCCGCGGCCGGCGGGCTGGGCACCGGCATGAGCTGTCGCGGCTGCGGGGGTGGCTGGAGCTGGGAGGGCTGCGACTGTAGCGGCGGTGGCTGTTGCAGCCGGGGCGGGGGCGCCAGGGACAAATCCGCGGTGAGCGTGTTGAGGTTGTCCGCACCGGTGTCGGGCGATACCAGCAGGCCCGGCAGGTGCAGGCTGGCCGTGATCCCGGGTTGCTGCGCCATTGTCGAGGTGCGGCGCAGGCCGACCGTGATCTGATGGCGTTTGGCCAGCCGGCCGACGACGAACAAGCCCATCCGGCGGGCGGTTTCGATATTGATCTCACCGCCGGATGCCAGCCGCGCGTTGGCCGCCTGCAGGTCCTCGGTGGCCATACCGAGTCCGCGGTCGGTGACCTCGATCAGATAGCCACCGTCGACCGCGCGGGAGACCGTCACCGCCACCGGCGTATTGGGCGGCGAATAACGCAACGCGTTATCGATGACCTCGGCGAGCAGATGCTCGATATCGACGGCGGGTTCACCGGCCACGACACCCTCGGGGACATGCCCGATCTCGACCCGCTGATAGTCCTCGACCTGTGAAACGGCACTCCACAGCATATCGGAGAGCGGGACCGATTCGAGAGCCCCGCGGCGCAGCGCCGTTCCGGCCAGAACCAGCAGGTTGTCGCCGTTACGTCGCATGCGGGTGGCGAGGTGGTCGAGCCGGAAGAGGCTCTGCAGCCGCCCGGGATTGTCCTCGTCGTGTTCCAGTTCCTCGATGATGCCGAGTTGCTGTTCGACCAGATTCTGGCTACGCCGGGACAGGGTTTCGAACATATTGCCGATCTGCACGCGCAGCCGGGCCTGATCGGCGGCCAGGTTGAGCGCCTGCTGATGCATTTCGTCGACAGCGCGTGCCAGCTGGCCGATCTCCTCGGTGCCGTGGACGCCGACCGGTTCGATTTCCGGGGTCTCGGCACCGCCGCGCACCTGTTCGAGTTCCTCGGGCAGGCGAACATGGGCGACTTCCAGCGCGTCGCGACGCAGCCGGCGGACGGGAACGACCAGAGTCCGGGCGACGGCCAGGGCCAGGGTGAGACCGCCCAGCAGGGCGCCGATCAGCAGCGCGGTCTCTCGCAGGGCGCTGTTCTGCGCGGAGACGGTCGCATGGTGCAGGGCGCCGGCGATGGTGGCGGTCAGTTGATCTGTGGTGCGGTCGTAGGCCTGGGAACTGGTATCCAGCGAATCCCGGGCGGCCGGATCGGCGAGCGCGCCCTGGGTGCCCTGGCTGAAAATCGCCAACCGGGTCTGGACCGCGTCCAGCAGGGGGCGCGTATTGCCCGCCACGTCCGGCATGATCTGGCCGTACTGCTGGATCATGGTCAGCTCGGCGCCACCGGAGGTGAGGACGCGGGCGCGCATGGTCGGATTGTCCTCGGCGGTGGGCGAACTGATCACCAGGCGCTGTGCGGTGAGCGAGCGGCGCGCGTTCTGCACGGCGCTCACCTGCAGGAAGTAACGCTGGATCGACAGATCGTTGACCGTGGGCGACTGCGCCAGCGCGTTACCGATACGAACGGCGATCTCATCGGCCTGGTCGCCGATCATCGCGCCGGACCCGGTGCTGAGTCCGCTGCGCAGGGTCGCGCCGAGGGTCAGCGCGGAGGCGAGCTCACGGGAAACCTCGGGGCGGATCTGGTTGGCGTCCAGCGCGGATTCCAGCGCTTGGTGGGCCGAATCGAACTGCGCGAGCGCCGCGGTCGCCTGCGCTTCCATATCGGGGCTTCTGCGCGTGGTCGCACTCACCGCCAGGTTCTCGGCGGCAGCGTTGTAGTCGGCGATCGGCCCGATGATCCGTGACTGCTCGGTCGCGGCATTGAGCTGTTCGAGGGTGCGCAGCTCGTTGTTGATCCGCAACACCGCGAAGAGAGTTGCCAGGACGACCGGCAACACCAGGACGATGCCGACCTTGCGGGTGACCGACCAGTTGGAAAGGCTGAATTGCCACGGTCGCGGTGTTTCCATCCGCCTCTGTCGCCTCCGCATCACGTTCGACCTCTATTTGGTGCGCGGCCGTTTCAGTTATGGTTGAATGCCATCGAACCGACCAGAGGTCTAGTTTTTACCGCTCGGAACATACCGTGCATGGTAGCCGTCGGCAATCGGGGCGTTCAGATGGTTATACCCCGAATAAAGCGCATGGGGAACAGGTTTCGTGACATATCACAGATCGGTAATCGCTGGTCCGATAACCGGATGAATTCCCAGGTCGCCGCGGTGATCAGGACACGCGGCGGGGCCTCTCAGTAGCCTCTCAGTCGTTGCCGTCAAACTGGTGCAATGCGCATTCTGGTGGTCGACGACGATCGTGCGGTGCGAGAATCGCTGCGCCGATCACTGACCTTCAACGGTTACACGGTCGATCTGGCGGTGGACGGTATCGATGCCCTCGAGAAGGCGACCGCCGACCGACCGGACGCATTGGTACTCGATGTCATGATGCCCAGACTCGACGGACTGGAAGTCTGCCGCCGGCTGCGCAGTACCGGAGACGACCTGCCGATCCTGGTGCTGACCGCCCGCGATTCGGTATCCGAACGGGTCGCCGGCCTGGACGCCGGCGCCGACGACTACCTACCCAAACCGTTCGCGCTGGAAGAACTGCTCGCCCGGTTGCGCGCCCTGCTACGCCGGCGCGCACCCGACCCCGGCGAGATCTCCGAGACGATGCTTTTCGCCGATCTCTCCCTGGACCCGGTCACCCGGGAGGTATCGCGTGGCACGCGGTCCATATCGCTGACCCGGACCGAGTTCTCCCTGCTGGAAATGCTGATGGCCAACCCGCGCCGAGTGCTGACCCGGGGCCGGATCCTCGAGGAGGTATGGGGTTACGACTTCCCGACCTCCGGTAACGCGCTGGAGGTCTACATCGGTTATCTGCGCCGCAAAACCGAGGCCGACGGCGAACCCCGCCTCATCCATACCGTCCGCGGCGTCGGCTACGTGCTGCGCGAAACGCCTCCGTAAGCGCGGATATGGCACGTACTCCACGTTCCGCGGCCAAGAAGCATACGGTCGCTACGCTCGGCGGGCCCCGGCCGGACGAGCCCTCGCCCATGCGTCCGCCGACCCCGTTGACGCGCACCGTCTCCCTGCGGTGGCGGGTCACCCTGCTGGCCGCTTCCCTGGTGGCGATCTTCGTGGCGATCACCTCGATCGCCGCCTACGCGATGGTCGCCCGGGCCCTCTACGGTCAGGTGGACGCCCAGTTGCATGCCCGCGCGGCCACCATGATCAGCGGCGATATCGACAATATGGCGTTCCAGTCACTCGGTGTCGCGACGTTGTTCTCCAACGATATCGGCGTCGCGCTGATCTATCCCGTCGCGCCCTCGGAGGCGGAGAAGCCCGCGAGCATCCCCGTATACCTGCCACCGCAGCCGACCACACCTCCCATCGGCACCGAGGAGGTAGCGGTGGCGCAGGGGAAGCGCGATTCCTCGCTGCGCACCTACAACACTCAGCGAGTGCTCGCCGAACGGATGGATTCCGGGGTGACCCTGGTCATCTCGCAGCGACTCGAACCGACCCGGGAGGTGCTCGACCGCCTGGCGTGGCTGCTGTTCGCGGTCGGCGCCTGCGGCGTGGTGCTCGCCGCCGGCGCCGGGACGACAGTCGGCCGCACCGGTTTGCGGCCGATCGCCCGTCTCACGGCCGCGACCGAGCGGATCGCCCGCACCGACGATCTGACCCCGATCCCGGTCACCGGCGACGACGAACTCGCCCGGCTGACCGAAAGTTTCAACACAATGCTCCGGGCGCTGACCGAATCCCGGGACCGCCAGCGCCGGCTGGTCGCCGACGCCGGCCACGAATTGCGCACCCCGCTCACATCGCTGCGTACCAATACGGAACTGCTCATCGCGTCGAGCCGTCCCGACGCGCCGACTATCCCCGAGGAGGATATGGCCGAACTGCGCTCGGATGTGATGGCCCAGATCGAGGAACTGTCGAACCTGGTCGGCGATCTGGTGGACCTGGCCCGTGAGGACGCCCCGGAAACGGTGTACGAGCGAGTCGATCTCGGTGAGGTGACCGAACGGGCCCTGGAACGGGTCCGCCGCCGCGGCGCCGTCGCCTTCGACGCCGAACTGCGGCCCTGGTTCGTATACGGCCACGACGCGGCACTCGAACGCGCGATTCTGAATGTGCTGGACAACGCGGCGAAATGGAACCCGCCCGGCGAACAAGTCCGGGTGCGGATGTCCGAAACCGGACGCGGCCTGCTCGAATTATCAGTCGACGACGCCGGCCCCGGAATTCCGCCCGCCGAACGCGAACTGGTCTTCGAACGCTTCTATCGCACCACGGTGTCCCGCTCCATGCCCGGTTCGGGCCTGGGCCTGGCAATCGTGAAACAGGTAGTAACCAAACACGGGGGCACGATCGCCATCGACACCTCCGACCGCGGCGGAGCCTTGATCCGCATCGTCCTCCCAGGCGAAAACCCACCCCCGGAGGAATACCGCCAGTAAGTTCGCGCGCCTCCGGCGAGTGCGTCTCATCAGGCCCAGCCTCATTACCGAGCTCTCCGCCGCCGCCAGGCGCGTTTGCCCCCCTACCGCCAGTTAGTCCACATACAACCCCACACCCCGTCCCCGCCGTCTCCCCCGGCGCGTTTGATCCACCTACCCGCCGGCCAGCCGGCATGCGACCCCACTCTGTTCCCGCCGTCTCCCCCGGCGCGTTTGATCCACCTACCCGCCGGCCAGCCGGCATGCGACCCCACTCTGTTCCCGCCATCGCCCCCGGCGCGTTTGATCAGGGCCGGCCTCATTGCCGAGCCCTCCGCCGCCGCCAGGCGCGTTTGATTCCCTACCGCCAGTCTGTCCCGCATCCGCCCCCGCCCTGTTCCTGCCGTCGCCCCTGGCGCGTTTGATGCCCCTACCGCCAGTCTGTCCGCATGTGAACCCACCCCAGTTTCCCGCATGCGGCCGGTCCGCCTTGGTGGTTCGGGGCCCGTCTCGTTCTGGAGCGACCAGAGCGAAGGAGCGCAGCGACTGAGCGCCGGGAGTGAAGAACGAGACCAAGGGGGCCCCGAACCCGCGCCGCCGCAGGCGGCGCCAAAAACACAGAACCTTCACGGACTGCCCGCTTACCACCTTCACGAACTGCCCCCGCTCCTCACCTTCACGAACTCATCAGCTCTTCACCTCACCGACCGATCGGCTTTCTCACCCTCACCCCCACCCCCGGTCGACCCCCCTCCGCGAACCAGCGCGGCAAACACACAACACAATCTCAGTGCGTTCTCAGTCGCCTTCTGCACCCTGGACAGCGAATATGAGCAGAATAGAGAGACTATGACCGAGGATTTCACCAATCGTCCGGACCGGCCGGCAGACGGACCGGTGCCACCCTCGATGCCCCCTTCCCAGCCCCCCGCGGCGCCTGGGCCCGGGCCGGAGGACGGCTCCGCCGTACCACCGCACGGTAGCGGCGCTCCGTACCCAGGTGGGCAGCCCTTTCCGGGTGCTCCACCCTCCGATACAGCCTCATATACCGCCGTGGGCCACCCTTATGGGCCACCGCCCGGTGGTGTCCCGCCGGGCGATACCGGCCAGTTCTTCGCCGCCGGCTCCCCGCCCGCCCCGCGGCAGAGTTCGATCCGTACCGGCCTGGTGGCGGGCGCGATCGCCCTCGCACTGGTCAGCGGCGGTGTAGGCGGCGTGGTGGGCGCCCTGGTGAGCGACTCCGGCGACGGTCCGGCCGTGACGAACGCGCTGGACGCGCCCGCGCCGAAGGTCGAGGATGCCGCCAACGCGCCCGCTGGTTCCGTGCAGGCCGTCGCACAGGAGGTCACCCCGGCCGTCGTGATGATCGAAGTGGCGAGCAACCGCGGGCAGGGGGAGGGCTCCGGGGTGGTCTTGTCCTCGGACGGCCTGATCTTGACCAATAACCATGTGGCGTCCGGTGGCGGGGCCAAAGGCGATATGCAGGTGACCTTCGCCGACGGCAGCACCGCTCCGGCGACCCTCGTCGGTGCCGATCCGGTATCGGATCTGGCGGTTATCCAGGCCCGTGGGAAAACAGATCTGAAACCCATCGAGCTGGGCAGTTCGGCCGGTTTGCAGGTCGGGCAGCCGGTGGTCGCCGTCGGCTCGCCGCTGGGGCTGGCCGGTACCGTGACGACCGGTATCGTTTCGGCGCTCAACCGGCCGGTGTCCACGAGTGGTGAGGGCGGTAGTGACCCCACCGGCGCGAATCCGGTGATCGACGCGGTCCAGACCGATGCCGCGATCAATCCCGGGAACTCCGGTGGTGCCCTGGTGGACGGCCAGGGCCGGCTGATCGGTATCAACACCGCGATCGCGAGTCTCGGGTCGTCCGGGGCCGCCGGACAGCAGAGCGGTTCGATCGGGCTCGGTTTCGCTATTCCGGTGGATCAGGCCCGCCGTGTTGCCGATGAGCTGATCAAAACGGGTCATGCCACGTACGCTCAGATCGGGATGACGGTCTCGCGTGACGAATCCGTGCACGGGGCCCAGGTTCTCGATGTCACGCCGAACGGTCCCGCCGCGCAGGCCCGTATTCCGGCGGGTTCGGTGGTGACCGGGCTGGATGATCGCACGATCGATTCGGGTGACGCGCTCGTCGCCGCGGTGCGGTCCAAACAACCCGGGGACAAGGTGAAAGTGACGTATTCGGATGGGAAGGGCGGCAGATCCGAGACTGTCGAGGTGACTCTCGCCGCCGCCGCGGTGGAAGGAGCAAGATGATGCAGCTGGTGACCGGGGGCGGCCACGCGGGGCCGGATGTCGACGCTACGGTGAGCGGTATGGAAATCGATGCTCCTGTGGCGGGGCGCGCACTGGTGGTGGTCGTCGACGACCGAACGGCGCACGGTGGTGAGGATTCGCTCGGGCCGTTGGTCACCGAACTGCTCACCGAGGCGGGGTTCCTGGTCGATGCGTCTGTATCGGTGGAGGCGGACGAGGTGGCCATCCGGAACGCCTTGAATACCGCCGTTATCGGCGGTGTGGACCTGGTGATCTCGGTCGGCGGCACCGGGATGTCGCCGCGCGATGTCACGCCGGAGGCGACGTCCGAGGTGCTCGACCGCGATCTGCCCGGAATCAGCGAGGCGTTGCGGGCGTCCGGTCGCGTGGCGGGTTCGCTGGATGCCGGGCTCTCCCGGGGGCTGGCCGGTATTTCCGGCAGCACCCTGGTGGTGAACCTGCCGGGCACCCGGGCCGCGGTACGCGACGGGATGGCGACGCTGGGTCCGTTGGCGAGTCGCGTGATCGGTGAGCTGTCCGGCCTACTGGAATGAGCCGGGGCGAGCAGTATGAGTGAGGGTGAGACCCCCGAGGTCCCCCGCCGGGCAGGGCGCCGGGCGGGGGACCTCGCGCGTGTGGACCGGGTTTTCGGCGAGGTGTTTCCGAGTACCACACGCGATGAGTGGGACGACGGTTCGTCGTCTGATCGCGATGGCGACGAATGGCTGCGGTCGCAGGTCCCGCCGCATCACGGCAGTGCGGACTGATCCGCAATTGTGTTGGCGCTTAACGGTTTTCCGTTTTAATACGGTATGAATGCGCTATCTCGAAGGGGTAACGGCGCGGTCGGAGCGGGATTGTCCAGTACTCCGATCATCGAGATTTCCGGGCGGGCTGCCGGGACAGTGTTCATTTATTGCGCCCGCCGGTCGCTGGCGCGATCCATTTACGGATTTTTTCCGTCCTGACGTGCGTACTCCGGTTATCTGATACGGCATCTGGCCTGCGGATGCACGCGTGCCTATACGTAGATGTGAAATAGATCACATCAATGTATAGCGAAAACAAACTTTGTCGAATCTGTTATCGACCGTTTAACCTCGATGCGTCGACCACCGCAAAGGTGGTCCGGCGGGCAAAGATTCGGGGTCCGTCGGTCGCTTTCGTGTGCAATGTCCGATTTGTGACGTTGCATCGAAATAACAACGAGTCATCTGCAGGTAACAAACGAGCGAAACACTGGTCGAAGCCGGAGATCCCTGTGTCGGGACTCGAAGGTCTGCAGTTTGTCCGAAAATGATGAGGGGAAATATGAGCGAGAACCGCACCGACGGGGTACGTAAAGGTGCCAGGATCGCGGGTATCGGTGCCGCGGCCGCTGTCGCCGTAGGCCTACTGTCGGTGGGCGCCGCCAATGCCGATACCTTCGTGCCGCTACCGGACGGCCAGAAAGCCGGTCCGGGCGTGACCATCACCCGCACCGGAGAGCACGCTGTCGTTTCGCCCTCCATGGCGGCCAACGGCGCGGGCCGGGTCGTCTGGGTTTCGGGTAACGCCGCCGCCGATGTCGCGGTGACCCCCGAGGGTGAAGCCGGCCCGAACAACGGTCCGACCGGCGAGGACGGCACCAACAATTCGTCGACCCACGGCGCTTCGCAGCTGAATACCGGCTACATCGTCGGGTGCCAGGTGAGTATCGGTGAGGATGCGATCGGCCTGGGTGGTTCCCTCGGACTCAGCTTGGACGGCGGGAACGTCGGCGGCTCGGTCGGCGTGGAACTGGGCCCGGGTGAGGTCAAGTTCGTCCAGATCGATTACAAGGACATCACCAAGCCCGGCCGGTACTCGGTCGAGTACCAGGATGCCGAGATCGAGATCCAGGGTTGCGCGGGTTACGCGCAGGCGCGGTCGTACACGGTGGTCGAGATCATCGGCGACCACTACTCGAAGACGACCCTGTACGGCCAGCCGTTCAGCATCGGCTGAGCCGGGCGTCCACGTCGTATCGAAACGAACCTCATCTCGCGTAATCCGCGAGCTTTCCCCTCGAAGGATCCAACCATGATCAACCGAAAGAAACTGGCGCGCCTCGCCGGCGTCGGCGCCGCCGCCACCATCGCCCTGGGTCTGTTCTCGACCGGAGCGGCCAATGCCGATACCTTCGTGCCGCTGCCCGGCGGCGAACTCGTCAAAACGCTGTCCGACGGCACGACGGTGACCGTGCGGATGGTCGGTGAGTCCGCCAATATCAGCCCGTCCATGGGTGCCACCCCGGTGCACCGCAATGCGTGGGTTTCCGGTAGCGCGCAGGTCGAGATCGCCGGCGGCGAGGATGTGGGCGGCAAGATCTATCCCGGCTATGTCGTGGGCTGCCAGGTCAATATCGACGGCGGCGGTGCCGAGGGCGGTGCCAGTGCCGAAGTCGATACGGAAGGCGCCGTCAGCCCGAGCGCCGAAACCGGCGGCAACCTGACTGTAGGCCCCGGCCAGGCGAAGTCGTTCTACGTGCTCGATATCGAAAAGGCTGACGACTACGGCAGTGAGGATCACGCCACCAACAACAGCTTCGACGGCAACAGCGGTTCGGTGACCTGGTCCGACCAGACCATCGGCCTGAGCGGTTGCGGCGGCTACGCGCAGGCGCGGTCGTTCATCAGCGTCGAGGTGGAGACCTCGAACGTGATCAGCTACGTGACCCTGTGGGGTCAGCCGTTCAGCCTCGGCTGATCGCAGACCAAACCGCCATACTGGCACGGAAACAGGCCCGCCGCACTCGCGGCGGGCCTGTCTCTTATTTCGGCATTCCCGGAAATCCGGTGTCAGGGCTGCGTTTTCCCAGCATCCGTCACCTTCCCGTTACCTGAGAATCACCCTGATGCCACACCGAGTCGGTGGCACGGTAGGCAAGTGTTCACCGGTTGTGTGGTTTCGGGTTCATCTGGTGGCTACAGCCGTAACCCAAGCTCTATGAAGCCTGTTCTTGGGCCGCCCCGACGTCGATCGCTGCGATGTCGGGTGTCGCTGTAAACCTTGATGAGGGGAAATATGAGCAAGAACCGCACCACCGGTCTGCGCTACGGCGCGCGCGCCTTGGGCGTGGGCGCCGTAGCCGCTGTGGCCATGGGTCTGTTCTCCACCGGTGCCGCCAATGCGGACACCTTCGTACCGCTGCCGGACGGTGAGAAACTGGGCCCCGGCGTCAAGATCACCCGCACCGGTGAGCACGCAGTCGTCTCGCCGTCCATGGCGGCCAACGGCGCGGGCCGGACCGTGTGGGTCTCGGGTAACGCCGCCGCCGATGTCTCGGTGACGCCCGAGGGCGAAGCCGGCCCGAACAACGGCCCGACCGGCGAGGACGGCACCAACAATTCGTCGACCCACGGCGCTTCGCAGATCAACACCGGCTATATCGTCGGCTGCCAGGTCAGCATCGCCGACGACGCGATCGGCCTGGGCGTATCCGGTGGCCTCGAGGTCGGCGGCGGCAGCGTCGGCGGTTCGATCGGCCTGGAGCTCGGACCGGGCGAGGTCAAGTTCGTCCAGGTCGATTACAAGGACATCGAGAAGCCCGGTCGCTACTCCGTCGAGTACCAGGACGTGGAGATGGAGATCCAGGGCTGCGCCGGCTATGCGCAGGCCCGGGCCTACACCGTGGTCGAGATCATCGGTGACCACTACTCGAAGACCACCCTCTACGGGCAGCCGTTCAGCATCGGCTGACGTGCTGACACCGCTTCACCCACCACAACTCTCGCTGTAGCGAATTCAACCCCAGAGGGGCATCTGCACATGTTCAACCGTAAGAATCTGGCGCGCCTCGCCGGTGTCGGTGCGGCCGCCACGGTCGCGCTGGGCCTGTTCTCCACCGGCGCCGCCAATGCCGACACCTTCATCCCGCTGCCCGGCGGCGAAATCGTCAAAACGCTCTCCGACGGCACCGTGGTCACGGTCCGCATGGTCGGCGAGTCCGCCAACATCAGCCCGTCCATGGGCGCCACCCCCGTGCACCGCAACGCCTGGGCCTCCGGTAGCGCGCAGGTCGAGATCGCCGGCGGCGGTGAGGATGTGGGCGGCAAGATCTACCCCGGCTACGTCGTGGGCTGCCAGGTCAACATCGACGGCGGCGGCGGCGAAGCCGGTGCCAGCGCCGATATCGACGGCGAGTCCGGTGAGGTCAGCCCGAGCGGTGAGGTCGGCGGCGATCTGACCCTCGGCCCCGGCCAGGCCAAGGCCTTCTACGTCCTCGATGTCGAGAAGCCGGACGACTACGGCAACGAGGATCACGCGACCAACAACAAGTTCAAGGGCAACAGCGGTTCGGTCACCTGGTCCGACACCACCATCGGCCTCAGCGGCTGCGGCGGGTACGCGCAGGCGCGGTCCTTCGTCAAGGTCAAGGTCGAGACCGATAACGTCATGTCCGTCGTGACGCTGTGGGGCCAGCCCTTCAGTCTGGGCTGATACATCTCGCTCCGCTGACCCGGCCCGACACCTCGCGGCCGGGGTCCGAGTACCTGGAGAGGCCTGTCGCACATCGTGCGGCGGGCCTCTTCGGTTGTCAGTGGAAGATCACGGTGAGCGCGCTGCTCAGCGAGGCCGCGGCGACGGCTGCCGCTCGGCGCGCGTCCAGAGCGACCAGTACGACGCGCTCTGTCCGGCCCGCGCCGGGTTCGGTGGGCGAGCCGGATACCAGGACAACCGCGGCATCGGTGGCCAGTGTGGTGGCACGGACCGGGTCCGTGGTGTCGGCGGCGACGACATCCACCCTGTCGCCGGCGCGCAGGATTCCGGTGATCGCGGTATCGGCCAGCCGGATCGGCACGATCCGGGCATCCGGGGCACCCGTCGCGACTTCGGCCAAGCGTGGCCCGACGATCCGCACATCGGTGAGCACCTCACCGGACCGGAGAGCCGCGGTGAGCACCGCGCCCGTCAGTGCGCCGGGGTCGCGGGCGGCGCCATCGGGGGCGGCGCCGGGGGAGAGCTCGGTGAGCCGTAGATCGGCGGGCTCCAGTAGATGGCCCGGAGCGAGGTCACGGGCGGCGACGACGACGGAGACGCGGACCCGTTCGGGATCATCGCGGAGGAACAGGACCGCGGCCGCGACGGCGCACAAGGCAGCCAGAACGCGCCGTAACAGTACCGCGTCCGCCCAGGGGGGCCGGTTGTCGAATGCTTCGCGCCAGGTATCCCCGGAACCCAGCCGGCCCCTGGCATTCACACCGGGGCGAGTGCGTATGCGACTCATGGACCGAGCGTAGGAGTGCTATCTCGGTCCGGGCGCGGCTCTGTGGGCAGCTGTGCACAACCCACGGGCTGTGGATGAATCAGTCTCGGCAAGCACCCTGTCGAGGTGCCGGGCTACCGGCTCAGCTGGCGGCGGCGGCCGGCGCCGAGGAGGTACCGGACGAGCCGCTGTCCGAACCGGAACCGGAAGACGACCCCGACGAGCTCGAGCTGTCCGATTTCGCCGGCTCGCTGGCGGTCGACGAGCCGCTACGGCTGTCGGTCCGGTAGAAGCCACTACCCTTGAAGACGATGCCCACCGAGTTGAACAGCTTGCGCAACGCCCCGGAGCACTCCGAGCAGACCGTGAGTGCGTCATCGGTAAAGGACTGAACGATATCGAAGCGGTTGTCGCACTGGGTGCACGCGTATGAATAGGTTGGCACAGGGTCCTCCGCAGTATTCGTGAATTAGCACTCTACAGGCCACAGTGCCAACAGTGCCAATCCTCGATTGATTCCCGCGCGGCCCCGGATGTGTCCCGGACCATATCCGGCCTCAGTCCGGCGCCATATCCAGCGGCTTCGCCCCGCTCCCGGGGGTGAGCACCCACTGCATGCGGATATCGTGCGGTTCCTCGGGAAGCCACTCGACCACCTCGTCGTCGCGCACCACCACCATCAGCCGCGCGGTGGGGTCGGCGAGGCCGAGCGTCCGGTCGTAGTACCCGGCGCCCTGGCCGAGGCGAACTCCGCGCCGATCCACCGCCAGCGCCGGCACCAAGATCAGCTGGGCGGACGCCACGGTTTCCGGCGCCAACACCGCCCCGGCCGGTTCGAGCAGCCCATAGCGCGCCGGGCGCAAGGTGTCCGCGCCGGTGTACTCGCCCCAGTACAGCGGACCGGGCTCCCGGGTCACCGGCAGCAACACCCGGCTGCCCGCCGCCCGCAACGCCTCCGCGATCGCCACCGACCCCGGCTCACCGCGCACCGGAACATAGGCACACACCCACTCCGCGGGGCCCAGCCGACCGGCCGCATCGGCCAGCGCCGCGGCCTCCGCCGCCCGCACGGATTCCGGTACCTGTACCCGCCGCCCCCGGATAACCGCCCGCCAGGCCTGCTTATCGATCTCCTCGGGAACCCGCACGGCGACAACCATAGGCTCCCCACCCCCCGGAGCGCCTGCACCAGAAGTCCGATCTCCGTGCCCGACCAGCAAAGCCACCGGCCAGATCAGCCCCGACCCTCACCCCGTTTCCCCTGCGAACCTCCCCGCCCTCACTCGCCGCCGCCCTGGGGCGCGTTTGTCCCCCTACCGCCAGTCGGTCCGCATCCGACCCCCACCCCCGTTTCCCGCATGCGGCCGGTCCGCCTTGGTGGTTCGGGGCCCGTCTCGTTCTGGAGCGACCAGAGGGAGGGAGCGCAGCGACCGACCGTCGGGAGTGAAGAACGAGACCAAGGGGGCCCCGAACCCGCGACGCCGCAGGCGGCGCCAAAAAACACAGCACCTTCCCGAACTGCCCCGCCTACCACCTCCACGGTTCACCACACCAAACACAGCCCGCCCCACGATGAGCCAACCTTGTCCCGCAAGACCCGCGCTCACCCCTGCGAACCTCCCGCCCTCACTCGCCGCCGCCCTGGGGCGCGTTTGTTCCCCTACCGCCAGTCGGTCCGCATCCGACCCCCACCCCCGTTTCCCGCATGCGGCCGGTCGACCTCGGTGGTTCGGGGCCCGTCTCGTTCTGGAGCGACCAGAGCGAAGGAGCGCAGCGACTGAGCGTCGGGAGTGAAGAACGAGACCAAGGGGGCCCCGAACCCGCGACGCCGCAGGCGGCGCCAAAAATTCAGCTCACCCCTGCGCCCGGCCAGTCGCGACCCGGTATCGGGCGCTTCTGCTGTGCCATTCCCGGCTGCCCCCGATCCACGCCCACAGCTCTTCCAGGAACCGTTTCAGTTCGGGTGGGGCGCCGGGCTCCAGGTCTCGGCGGGCGGCTTCGAATGCCCGCACGATCTCGTTGTCGTGCGCGACGCTGCGCTCGATTGCTTCGTGCAGGGAGCAGCGCCGCTCACGGGCAATGATCGACGGAAGGTTGAAATCTCCGATCGCTGTTTGCGATTCCTTGGGTGCGGAGTAGATATCGTTGACGAGCGTCACCGCGTCGGCCGCCAGCCGGACAGCGTGCCGGACCCGCGGGTGCGAATAGACGTTGGCCGGAAGTTCGTATCCGTTCACGACATCGATCGCCGACATCGCCGCCAGGAAGCTGTTGTGCTGCCTTTCCGCGAGAAATTCCCACAGGGGTGGAGTCCGGCCGGAAATTCGCCACATCGCTTCGGCGGTCCAGGTGAAGAACAAGGCGAGGGTTTCCTGCCGGATCCTTGCCATCTGGGAGGGGGTCGCGTACCGGGCGATATACCCCAGGCTCGACGAGAGCGCGCGCAGGACAGGGTGGTCGTGTGTATGCGCCTCGATCTCGGCCGCGTATTCGCCCACGTAGTGCGGTGGGTCCATAACCGACATGGCGAAGGTGAGACGTTCGGCGACGAGCTCGTTGACGGCGCCGAATCGTTCGTCGTCGGCCACATAGTCGTCGGTGGCGAACAGCGCCGCCATCCAGCGCGCGACGAGCAGTAGCCGGTCGGGGTCGTCGGTGTACGGACAGGTGAGCATAACGAGGCGGCCGAACTGGCACGACCGGAAGTAGTCGAGGTTCTCGGCGTAGATTCCGACTTCCCGAGCCCACTCGACCAGGCGTTCGTTTACTTCCGCGCCGAGTCTTTCGTCGTCCCGCATCGGGGCGGGGGCATACAGTCCGAGATGCCATGTTCGAGCTTTCGCTGATCCGCCGAATGCCTCGGGTCGCGTGCCGGATTCCGGATCGGCAGCGTCCGTTCGCGCCGAGTTGAGGTCGGTCATATGTGGCTGCTTCTCACGTGAGTTTCGGGGTTGCCAGCGGGAGGATATTTCTCGCCCGGTCGGGGAAGGCCTCCAGGTATGCGCCCCAGTTCTTCCGGCATTGTCCGCAGAGTATTACCCCGGAGAATTTGCCGACATCGCCGATACCGTAGGACTCGCTGCGTTCGCATGCGTGGCATTTCTCTGCCGCCGGGCGATCGAGGATATCGGCAAGTCCGTCGAAGAGTAGATGAGGCCGGGCCATGACTGCTTCGTAACGCTGGTCGGAAACCGTCTCGGCCACCGGGTCGTTGCGGTACCAGAGTTTCACATTGCGTCGGGCGTCGTCGACGATTGCCTCGGATTCCGGCATGCCGAGAGTCATTCCCTCCTCGACGTACCGATATCTGCGCATCAGCATATGAACCGGGCCTCCGAGATACCGGCAATAATTGATGAGGCATCGCCGGTCGGCCGTCTGCGACCAATGGGGATCGAGGGCCCACAGGGTTTCCCGGCATGCCTTGTAGGCCGTAGCGCGGAGTTCGGGATCGGCGTATGCGAACAAGTTGCATATCTCCCCTTCCGCGCGATGCTTGTAGAAGGAGATGGAATCGAACAGGGTGATCGCGATTTCCGCGATAATGGCGTTCTCGTCTTCGGTCAGCCAGCGATCGCTGTCGTTGCAGGCTATGGCGGCGTTCAGGTAGAACCTGATCATCCCGTCGCAGTCACGAAGCCGGAAATAGTCCGCGGCAGAATGAGAAAGCGCGTCGGCGTAGCGGCGGTAGAGCGTAGAAGAACGTCGTTCACTGGACTTTTCGGTCATAACCAGAACGGCGGACCGGAATTCCCTCGCCATCTCGTCGCGGATCGGTGACCCGCCGAACAGGATGTCGAATTCTCTTTCGATGTCGTACCCGATCCAGGGGCCGTCGTCGACGACATCGATGGCTCGCCCGATGTAATCGGCGACATAGGCGATGACCCCGAGCCGCGTCAGCGCCATATAGCGATCCCAGTTGGAGAACTCCGGAACGATGCACCGGTTCAACTCCCAGGATTGTGTCACTATCTCGGCGATCTTCTCGCGCTGTACCCCATAGGGTTCGAGATCGATTTCCAGCTCGTCCGGATAGAACCATTTGTCGATTCGTGGGGTCTTCGTCATTTTTCTCCGTCGGGGATCGTCGTCGTCACCGGCAATGCCTGCACGGCGTACACCGTGGAGAACGTGCGGAATTCCAGGCTTTCGAAGGGGACCGCGAGCTCCAGCCGGCGGAAGCGCCGGAAAAGGGCGGGAAGAGCGATACCCAGTTCGTGCCGGGCCAGGGTGGCCCCGAGGCAGAAGTGGGTTCCGTGACCGAACGCCAGGTGGTTCGCGGAGCCGCGGGTGGTATCGAACCGATCAGGGTCTTCGCCCATGCTGTCGTCACGGTTGGCGATGACGAGCGATGTCATCACGTAGTCGCCTGATTTGATCTTCGCGCCACCGAGTTCGACATCTTCCGTGGCCGTTCGAACCAGCCCGGTCTGCACCACGGACAGATATCGGAGCATCTCTTCGACGACACCGGGCACGCTCTGTGGATCGTCTCTGATCTTGGCGAGATCCGCTGGATGCCGGAGCAGCAGGAGAACGCTCAGCCCGAGCATGCTCGCCGTTGTGTCGTGGCCCGCAATCAGCACCGCGTTGACCAGCCCGATCAGTTCGGCGTCGGTCAGGTCGTCGCTGTGGTCGCGGACGAGAGCGCCGAGCAGCGTGTCATCCGGAGACTTCCGCTGTTGCGCGACCAGTGCCGCGAGGCGTTCCCACATCGTGGTGAAGATGCCCGCCATCTTTTCCTGGCTCAGCGTTCGATCGAAAGCCTGGTTGGCCATCTCCTCGAACAGCCTCTGGTCTTCTTCGCCGAGCCCGACCAGCTCGCAGACGGTCTGGGAGGCGACCGGCTGGGCGAAGGTGGATACGAGGTCCACCGGGGATGCCGTCCGTTCGATCGCATCCAGCCGCTGCTCCACGATTTTCGCTACCCGGGCCTGCATCAGCGCTGTGCGGCGGGGTGAAAAAGCGGAGTTGACCATACGGCGGAACTTGGTGTGCTCAGGAGGATCCATCCCCGCGATCGCGCCCGGCTGCCGGGTCGGACTCGCGATCGACGCTTTTCCTGTCGCCCGGGGGCGGGTGACAGTGCGCGGGGTCCTCGCTGTGCTGAAACGCGGGTCGCTCAACACCTGACGGACATCGGCGGGTCGAACCACCACCCACACCGGGTCTCCATTGGGTGCGCGCTGTTGAGTAATGGTTTCCTCGGTCCGCAACCGCAGCAATTCCGGCGCGGGATCGAACGGCGGGTCACTTGCCCGCCGATAGGGCACCGGTACGAAGACATCCGTTTTCGCCGGTGGTGAGGTGTCCACAGGTCGGTCCTCCAGATATGAGGCAGATGGCGGAGGCTGCCCCTTTTCCGGAGCGCGGGCCGGGCGACGGCGTCTGCCCGCGCTCCGGTGGTATCAGGGCAGGAAGATGGACTTGGTATGCAGGTAGTTGTCCATGCCCTCGGGGCCCAGCTCGCGCCCGAAACCGCTGTTCTTCCAGCCACCGAACGGGGCGTTCAAATCGATGAGGGTGCCGTTGAGGCTGACGGAGCCGGTGCGCATCCGCTGGGCCAGGCCCTGTGCGCGCTGGGTGTCGGCAGACCAGACGGCACCGCCGAGGCCGTACTCGGAATTGTTCGCGATACGAACGGCCTCGTCGTCCCCGTCGTAGGGCAGGATCGCCAGGACCGGCCCGAAGATCTCCTCCTGGGCGATGGTGGCGTTCTCGTCGACATCGGCGAACACGGTCGGCTCGACGAACCATCCGCGTTGCCGCGTAGCGGGCCGGCCGCCACCGGCGACGATCCGGCCGCCTTCGGCCTTCCCTTTGGCGATATGCGCTTCGATCCGGTCCCGATGCCTGGCCGTCGCGACCGGTCCGATCTGTGTGTCGGTATCCAGCGGATCGCCGATGACTCGCGAGGACGCCCACCCCGCGAGGGCATCCACCACCTCGTCATAACGACTGCGCGGGGCCAGGATCCGGGTTACCGCGGCGCATGCTTGCCCACTGTTGGCCATCGATACGAGCGGCAGATCCCGGATGACGATATCCAGATCCGCGTCATCCAGGACGAGGCCTGCCGCCTTGCCGCCGAGCTCCAACGACACGGGCCGCAGAAGCCGGCCACACGCTTCGCCGACACTGCGCCCGATGGCGGACGATCCGGTGAACGCGACCTTGTCGACATCGGGATGGCTCACCAGGTGGGCGCCGAGTTCGGACCCGCCGGGGACCCAATTGATGACCCCGGGCGGGAACCCGGCTTCCTCGGCGGCCTCGGCCAGCAGGAACGAGTCCAGCGCCGCGTCCGGCGAAGGTTTGACAACCATGGTGCAGCCGGCCGCCAGCGCCGGGGCGATCTTCATCATCGCGGCGATAACCGGGAAGTTCCACGGCGTGATCGCCGCGACGACGCCCACCGGCTCACGGCGCACCAGCGAATCGAACCCCATGGGCGACGGCCGGCGTTCCTCGAAGTTCGTCGATGCCGCCAGCTCGGCGTAGTAACGCAGGAGGGTCGGCGGGAAGGATGTCTCGAACAGGCGGGCGAGCTCGATGGGCATCCCGACCTGCTGAGTTATCAGGCGGGCTATCTCTTCTTGACGAGCGTCGATGGCATCGGCGAAGCGCCGCATCGTCGCGGCCCGCTCGGCCGGATCCGCTGTCGCCCATCCCGAATGGTCGAACGCCTCCCTGGCCGCCGCGACCGCCGCATCACCATCGGCTTCGTTCGCCTCCGGCACGATGCCGAGGACCTCTTCGGTCGTGGAGTTGATGCCCGTCAGCTGTCGCGACGACGACGGGCCGGTCCACTTCCCGCCGATGAAAAGATGCGACCGTGTGATTGCTGTCATGCCGATTCCTGTCTATTCGTGCCCGAATTTTGTTGCCTGCCCCCTGATGGTCAGACGCGGTCGGCCGCGATCAGCAAATACTGGAAACTGCCATCCTTGTAGGCGTCCAAGAACGCCTGCTCGATACCGGTGGCCAGTGACGACTTCGCTCGCAACTCCCAATAGGGAATCGTCGCCGCGGTGAGATCGACGACACTGACGGGCACCATTCTGTTCGCCGCCAGTTCTTTGAAATACGTGCTGCGCGGGTGGATATCACAGATGTAATGGGCATTGATCGTGCTCACCGCCCGCGACGGCAGACCGTAGGTGTCGTTGTAGCACCCGGTGATGCACACATATCTGCCCCCGCGGCGCAGCAGGCGCCGGTACTCCTCGAACAGCAACGACAAGTCCACATACATGGTGCTCTCGTTGTTCCAGATCCCCTGGAACGTACCGGTGTCGAAGCCGGTTTCCAGCATGTTCTTCAAGTGGTACCGGACATTTCCGGCAATGCCGAGTTCGCCTGCCCGCTCGTTCGCGAAATCAACCTGAGTCTGGGAAATGGATACGCCGTCGACTTCGCAGCCGAAACGCTGGTGCGCCATCACACTGCTGCCGCCGCGACCACATCCGGAATCCAGCAGGCGGTCCTCGCCCGCGACGGTGCCGAGATTGTCGAGCAGGAAGTCGGCCTGAGCCGTCTCCAGCCGATGCAGCTCCTCGACGACCCGCTGCTCGCGGACATCCGGTGCTGCGTCGAGGACCGACCAGTCCACCGCCCCGATCCCATAGTGGTGGTGGTAGAGGCCGTCCACTTCACCCAGGCGCAGATTGACCGGATTCTTTTCGGCATTCCAGTATTGGGCGATGGACTGCTGGTACGGGCTGTCGATAATCGAGGTCTGCGGTCGGGTCAAAACTCTTGCTCCTGAATTCGGGCTGTCCCAGCGGTATAAGAATGTGAGCTCATTACGGCTCGATATCGATGAGCGAGAAGGCGCTGCGGACGAGTTCTATCCCCGGTCCTGCGATTTGCGTCAAGCTGTCTCTCCACAGTGGTTCGTCCCGGTAAACCGGGTGAGATCCCCTGCGCCGAGACCATACCCAGCCCCCGAAAACCCCCCGTAACTTTCTTCCCAAAGATGGGAATCACCAGGTGAACACCCAACCACAGCGAGCGCCCCCAAGCCCCCGTGCTCACCACCGCCCGAACTCGCCGCCGCCGCAGGCGCGTTTGATCCCCTACCGCCAGTCCGCCCGCATGCAACCTCACCCCGTTTCCCGCATGCGGCCGGTCCGCGTTGGTGGTTCGGGGCCCGTCTCGTTCTGGAGCGACCAGAGCGAAGGAGCGCAGCGACTGAGCGCCG
>NZ_JBEYBT010000007.1:0-240489 GCF_040632335.1 Nocardia sp. NPDC019395 | reverse complement strand
TCAGTCGCTGCGCTCCTTCGCTCTGGTCGCTCCAGAACGAGACGGGCCCCGAACCACCAAGGTGGACCGGCCGCATGCGGGAAACGGGGGTGGGGATGTATGAGGACCGACTGGAGGTAGGAGGATCAAACGCGCCTGGCGGCGGCGGGTGAGGGGGCGGCGACCTCGGAGGCTCGGCTAGCACCGAAACAAACGCGTCCCAGGGGCGACGGTGAACTAGACAAACCACAGAGGCTCAGGGACTTCGGCACACACCGAAATAGACGTGCCCAGGGGGACGGGGAGTTCGGCGGGTCTTGGAGGGGTACGGCTCGCGGTGGGACGAGCGCGTCCAGTGGTGGTGGGGAGGGAGCGGGGTCGGTCACGGAGGACTCGGTGGTGCGGAGGGGTGCGTTCGATCGGGTAACGGTGGGGCGAAACTCCGAAGGCTTGCGGGGGGTGGCGGTACGGTTGCCGACGAGGCGACGGACCGGTTTGCCGTCGCTCGGTATTCCCGGCATTCCTCCATATCCGCAAGCAGCTGAGAAGGAGATCCGCGTGAAATCCGTCAATCCGTACCTCATGTTCAACGGCAATGCCGAAGAGGCGTTCGCGTTTTATCAATCCGTGTTCGGGGGCGAGCTCCAGTTGATCCGTTTCGGCGATATGGGCGAGGCCGCGAATCTGCCCGAGGAGGCGAAGAACCTGGTGGCGCATGTGGCGCTGCCGCTGAACGGGGTGGAGCAGATACTGATGGGGTCGGACTGTCCGCCGGGGCAGACCGTCGATGTTTCGGCGCGCCCGAATTTCACCGTATGTCTCGAGCTGAGCGATCCGGACGAATCGCAGCGGTTGTTCGAAGCGCTCGCCGTCGGCGGGACCGTGGATATGCATCTCGCCAAAACAGAATGGACCGAACTGTTCGGGATGCTGACCGACCGTTTCTCCATTCCGTGGATGTTCGATTACAGCTCCGCCGAATAGGCGCAGAGCCAGCGGCCCGGCGCGACCACGATGAGCCCGCCGACAGACAATCACGCCGGACCGGAGACGCGGTCCGGTTCCGGGCTGGTGCTCGCTGTGCTGTGCGCCGGGCAGTTCCTGATGACCCTCGACAGTTCGGTGATGAACGTGTCGATGGCGACGGTGGCCCAAGACCTGGGCACGACCATTACCGGCATCCAGACCGCGATCACCCTCTACACCCTGGTCATGGCCTCGCTGATGATCACCGGCGGGAAGATCGGCGCGATCATCGGCCGGCGCCGGGTGTTCGGTATCGGGCTGATCGTGTACGGGGTGGGGTCGTTCGTCACGGGGCTGGCGCCGAATCTGGGCATTCTGCTGCTGGGCTGGTCGCTGCTGGAAGGGATCGGTGCGGCGCTGATCATGCCGGCGATCGTTTCGCTGGTGGCCGCGAATATCGCGCCCGAACGCCGTAACGCCGCTTATGGTCTGGTCGCGGCCGCCGGCGCCGCCGCAGTGGCGGTGGGACCGCTGCTGGGCGGGGCCGTGACCACCTACGCCTCCTGGCGGCTGGTGTTCTTCGGCGAGGTCGTCGTGGTGGCGCTGATCATGTTGCTGCTCCGCCGGATGACCGATAGTCCCGTCGAACAGGCCCGGCTAGATATCGTGGGTTCGCTTCTCTCGGTGGGCGGGCTCGGCATGATCGTGTACGGCGTACTGCGCTCCAGCGAATGGGGGTGGATCCAGGAACGTCCCGGCGCCCCCGCCCTGTTCGGTCTGTCGCCGGTTGTCTGGTTGCTGCTCGGCGGATTGCTGCTGTTGTATCTCCTCTCGGAACGGCTTGCGGCACAGATCCGGGGCGGGCGCGAACCCCTGTTCGATCCGGGGTTGCTGCGCAACCGGCAGCTCACCGGCGGGCTGGGTATGTTCTTCGCCCAGTTCTGTGTACAGGCCGGAGTGTTCTTCGCCGTACCGCTGTTCCTGTCCGTGGTGCTGCAACTCAGCGCCCTCGGGACCGGCGCCCGCCTGCTGCCACTATCGGTGGCATTGATCGCGACCGCGGTGGGGATCCCGAAATTCGCCCCGCGGGCCGGGCCGCGGCGGGTCGTGCGGCTGGGCCTGGTGTCGATGATCATCGGAATACTGCTGCTCGCCGCGGGTATGGATCCCGGTGCGGACGCCCGGGTGGTCGCCCTGCCGATGCTGCTGATGGGTGCGGGTCTGGGCGCGCTCGCCTCGCAACTGGGTGCGGTCACGGTCTCGGCGGTGCCGGAATCACGTACCGCCGAAGTGGGCGGGCTGCAGAACACCGCCACCTATCTCGGCGCCTCGCTGGGTACCGCGTTGATCGGCTCCGTGCTCATCGCCACGCTCACGTCATCGGTCGCCGACGGTATAGCGGACAACCCGCAGGTTCCGGCCGCGGTGCAGCAACAGGCAGCCACGGAATTGGCCGACGGTGTTCCATTTCTCTCCGATACGCAGTTGCGCACCGCCCTTGGCGACGCCGGGGTGGACGCGTCCACCACCGACGAAGTGGTCACGATCAATTCCGAGGCACGCCTGAACGCTCTGCAGACCACCTTCGCGGTCACCGCTTTACTCGCTGTGGCCGCATTGCTGGTGACCAGGCGGCTCCCGGCGCGGTCCCCGGCGACGGAACCTCCGGGCCCTGGTTGAGTCGTGCCCGGGCTACACCTGGCGGGAGGCGCCGAAACCGCGCATCGCCAGGGCGATCCGACTGCCCACCGGGATACGGAACACCTCCGGCAGCCAGGGTGCGCGGCGGTGGTGCGGGCGGCTGCGGTCGGCCCAGAGCGGATTCGATTCGTCGCGCCGGTAGACGGCCAGCCGGCCGGTCATCGTGAACCGCAGATGGGTCGCGCTGCCGATCACCTCACCGTCGGCCGCGAGCGCCTCGGGTTCGGGCAGCTGCACATCCAGCTCGGGCAGTTGCCGTTCGCCGTACACCCGGCTGTGCCCGATGGCCGCCAGCACCAGCGCGACGACCGCACGGGTACGCGACCAGCGCAGATCGGCGCGCAGCCAGCGCACATCCAGCAGACCGGAATCGAGGCGGTCGCGGAAGGCGGGCACCGCGCCGCGCGGATGGTAGGGCCCGTTACCGACGAACAGGAACCACACCCGCTGCCAGCGGCCGTCGAGGTGGATCTCGATCGGCTCTGCCCGGCGCAGGGTGACCACCAGCGCGGCGGCGAAGGCTGGCCACTTACCCCAGCGTTTCTGCCATTTCTCCCGCAACCGCACCAGATCCGGATAGGACCCGAGGCTGAAAGTATTTATCAAATGCCTTGTGCGCGTGTCATTTCCGTCCCCGAACTCGACGGAGGCGATATCCACCGCGACCGCCTCACCGACACCGGTCGCGTCGATCACTTCGCGTAGATCGTAGACACCCAGATCGCGGGCGAAATGATTGAGCGTCCCGGTGGGGATCACGACCAGCGGCAGGTCGTGACGTAGCGCGACCGCGGCCACGGCCGCCACGGTGCCGTCCCCGCCCGCGACACCGACCGCCCGCACCGGTTCCCGCTGTGCGGCGATCGCCTGCTCGAGGTGTGCGGCACAGTCGAAATCGGGCCGGGTACGCAGCACCGTGGCGGCGGGCAGGGCGGCCACGACATCATCGGTGGGATCGTAGTTCGCGTCACCGGAGACCGGATTGACCATCACCACAAGACCTTTACCCTCGGCCAGGACCGGCACTTCGGGAACGGGACTCGCCTGCGCCTCGTCCGATTCCCGCACCGGCCACCAGCGCCGGGTGGCCAGCGCGATCCCCGAGCCGACGGCCGCGCCGACCAGCACATCCGAACCCCAGTGCACGCCGGTGTGGACCCGCGAATAGGCCACGGCGGCCGCCACCGGCGCCACCACGAGTGCCGAGCGTGGGCTTTCCATCGCCACCGCCGTGGCGAAGGCCGCCGCACTGGCGCTGTGCCCCGACGGGAAAGACGACGAGGTCGGGGCCGGGGACAGCCGCCGGTACGCGGGCATCAGCTCGGCGGCCGGGCGGCGGCGTGCGAAAACGGATTTGAGCACGATATTCGTCACGAAACTGGCACCGGCCACGGAGACGACTCCGCGCAACGCGGCCCGCCGCGTCGAACCACCCCGGGCGGCCAGTAGACCCGCGCAGGCCATCCACAGAACACTGTGATCGGCGCTGGCGGTGAGACGCAGCAAACCGGCATCGGCCTTCGATGCCGGCAGTTGCGCGACGGTATCGCCCACCGTGCGATCGATCAGCCCGATTCTGCGAAACCTGTTGCGCGTCCAGCCACTCACTCGCCCGACACTACCCAGCCCACAACGACGCCCGCGACCCGTAGCGCCTCCGGACGGGCCGCGGGACCCCGCCACCACCTAAGCGGAGGTGCGCCGACTCGGCAGCTTCCATCCCGGCCGCGGGAAATGGCAGGTATAGCCGTTGGGGAAATGCTGCAGATAGTCCTGGTGTTCGGGTTCGGCCTCCCAGAACTCGGCCGCCGGTGATACCTCGGTGACGACCTTGCCCGGCCAGAGCCCGGAATCCTCGACATCGACGATGGTCTCGAGCGCGACCTGCTTCTGCTCGTCGTCCAGATAGAAGATCTCGGACCGGTAGCTGGTGCCGATATCGTTACCCTGACGGTCCTTCGTGGTCGGGTCGTGGATCTGGAAGAAGAATTCCAGTACGGCCCGGTAATCGGTGCGGGCCGGGTCGTAGACGATCTCCACCGCCTCGGCGTGACCCGGATGGTTGCGATAGGTCGGATGGTCGTTCTGCCCGCCGGTGTAGCCGACCCGGGTGGTCAGCACACCCGGCTGCTTCCGGATCAGCTCCTGCATACCCCAGAAGCATCCGCCGGCCAGGATCGCCTTACGCGTTTCGGTCACGCTTCCTCCTTCGTCCCCGTCATTATCGGCCCCCGGTTCAACGTACGGGGCAGCACGGAAAGTCCCCGGCTGGTCCGCGCTCAGTCGCGCTGCCCGGTGACCAGCAGATATTCCCATTCCATCCGGCCGTCACCGAGATCGTGCTCGGCGGCGAGATCGGTGAGTGCGCGATCCAGCTGTTCGGCCCGTTCCGGTTCACCGGCCAGTGACCGGTAGACCGCGATGGTGGGCCCGTAGTTGGTCTTGAAGAATTCGCGGAACATATCGGCGTCCGCGAAACAATCCACGACAGCGTGCTCACGACGCATATCCAGGCCGGTCACCCGGTCGCCCAGCAGCTCGGTGACGTGCTCCTCCGACCCCCACAGCGGCGGCGGTTGCGCACCCGCGGGCGGCGGCGGGGCGAACGGCTTCATCGTGGCGAACATCCGCCCGATGAAACCCGTGGGTGTCCAATTCACCAGGCCGATGGTCCCACCGCTTCTGGTTACCCTGACCAGTTCGTCGGCGGCGGCCTGATGGAACGGTGCGAACATGATTCCGACGCAGGAGAGCACCACATCGAACTCGCCGCCGGCATAGGGCAGCGCTTCGGCGTCCGCCTGTTCCCAGGTGAGTTCCACGCCAGCCGCGGCGGCATTGCGACGCCCGACCTCGAACAGCTCCGGTGTCAGGTCACTGGCCACGACCTCGGCCCCACTGACCGCGGCCGGTATCGCGGCATTTCCCGATCCGGCCGCGATATCCAGTACTTTCTTCCCCGGCCCGATCGGACAGGCACGCACGAGACGGGCCCCGAGCTCGGGGATCACATCGGCGGCCACACGCGGGTAGTCACCCGACGCCCATATCGCTCTGTGCTTGGTCTTCAGATCACCGGAAACGGACTGCGTCATCGCCTGCTCCTCGTCCTGTGCGGAACTCGGATATCGCTCTGTGCGGAACTCGGACCACACGGCATCTCGCGCCCTCCGGGTAAGTACCTCTCGCGGCCGCCGGCTCGAACATCGAATCGCCCGGTCGATTCACTACCGGACCGACCCAATTGTCGGCCTCCGTGATCTCACTGCGCAAACCCCCGGCAGCTCCCGGGTGCGCGCGGGGTACTCGAGGTCGCTTTCCGGCGCCGGCCCGGCGTCCCCGGCGACCTCTATCGCCTCGCATATATACGACACGGTCACGCCGCTGGACGCCGCGACGAGCGAACTGCGACAACGCGGGCGGGTGACTCGAATACGAAACGGACATTCCGCGTAGATCATCTGAGCCGCAAGGCAATATATGTACGGGCCGCGTATGGTGCCCGAGGGTGTCGAGAGCCGCTCGCGAACTCCCGGCACTCAGTGCGAACAGTATGGAGCCACTTTGACAACCCCACAATTCGGCACCCCCGTCGCCCGGCCCGTGCACGGCTCCCCGATGGCCGATGACGGCCCGCGGATTCCGCTGTACACGCCCGAGTTCGCCGACGACCCGCACCGGGTGTACCGGCAGATGCGCCGCCGGCATCGGTCCATGGTGCCTGTCGACCTGGCTCCCGGGGTGCCCGCGACACTCGTGGTCGAGCACGGGGTGGCGGTGCGCATCCTCAACGATCACGAGCATTTCCCGGCCGATCCCCGGACCTGGCAGAAGGGAATGCCCGCCGACTGCCCGGTGCTACCGATCATGGAATGGCGGCCCGTACCGGCCCGCAGTACCGGCGAGGCCTTCCGCCGCTATCGGTCCGCGAATGTCGCGGCCTTGGCCGATGTGGACCTGCACGGGCTGCGCCGGGCCGTGGAGGAGCTGGCGGTTCCCCTGATCGGTGCCTTCTGCGGGACGGGCAGCGCGGATCTCCTCCTCGAGTACGCGTTCCCCCTGACCTTCGGTGTCTGCAACGCACTCCTCGGCTGCCCACCGGAAATCGGGCAGCGGGTTTCCGCCGGTATGGCCGCCATGTTCGAAGGCGTCTACGCCGGCGAGGGCAACAGAATGATCAACTCCGCGCTCGCGGAACTGGTCTCCTACAAACGCTCGAATCCCGGCGACGATGTCACCACGCGGCTGCTGAAGCACGAGGCCCAGCTCGACGAAGAGGAGATGACCCACCAGCTGGCCGGCCTGTACGGCGCGGTGATCGAACTCCAGCAGAATCTCATCGCCAACACTCTGCTGCTGATCCTCGCCGACGACCAGGTCGGCGGCAGTGTGCTGGGCGGCAGCCTGTCCACCCGGGACGCCCTGGACGAGGTACTGTTCGACAACCCGCCGATGGCGAACTTCCTGATCACCTACCCGCGGCAGCCGATCCTGATCGACGATGTCTGGCTCCCGGCCCATCAGCCGGTCGTCATCAGCATCGCCGCCTGCAACCACGACCCCACGATCCGGGCCGAGGATCAGCGCGGCAACCGCTCCCACCTGTCCTGGGGCCTGGGACAACGCACCTGTCCCGCACAGACCCCGGCCTACCTGGTGGCCCAGGAAGCCATCGATCTCCTGCTGGACGCCCTCCCGGAAATGGAACTGGATCTCCCCGAGGGCCCGGATTGGCGCCCCGGCCCGTTCCACCGTTCACTGACCGCTCTGCCGGTGAAGTTCCCACCCTCGCCACCACTGAGGTAATGGCACCGCCGGACACCACGTCGGCGCCATCCGCGCTTGATATCCAGTCCTGCGCCCCGCCTACCGGCAGGGCCGGTAGGCGGGGCACGCAGGACGAACGCCGTCGGGCGCGAACCGTATCGCCGCTAGGACACCGGGCGGTCGAGCGGGCTTTCGGGGACTGCATCGGCGGGCTCGAACTCGGCATCGCCGGGATCCACGGTCGACCGCAGGGTCACGCTGGCCGCGGCGGCGAGCAGGTAGAGCACGACGAAGGTCCAGATGAGGGCGGTCATATGGGCGGTGCCGCCGAGGGCGCCGACGATCGCCGGGCCGACGAAAGCGGACAGTCCGGCGGCCAGACTGTAGATCGCGAGTGCGCTGCCGCGGTCGGGTGCCGGGACCAGAGCGGGCATCAGCGCCGTGAGGGGTACGAAGCCCGCCAGGCCGATTCCGAAGACCGCCCAGCACAGCAGCGTGACCACGAAATTCGGCCCCACGATCTGGGGAACGTAGTACAGCAGCAGCATTCCCACGGCGCACATCACACAGCCGAACCAGGTCACCGTGCGGCGCCAGCCGAACCGGTCCCCGACGATGCCGAACATCAGGTTGGCGAAGATATTCGCGGTGTACACGCAGGTCACCAGCAGCAGATATTGCCCCTGTGTGAAACCGATATCGTCGGTGAAATACAGCGGGGCCACAACGAACAGGGCGAAGTTGGGGGCGGTGTTCACCAACCGGACGAAAGCGCCGGTCGCGATGCGGGGTTCGCGCCACAAGATGGTGATCCCGTTGAGGAGTTCGCGGAACGATGCGCCGCCCTCCGCCGAGGTCGGCCCGGCATGCCGCAGGTCACGGACCCCGACCAGCGCGGCCACCGCGCCCAGGGCCACGAGCCCGGTGCCCACCCAGAATGTGCCGTATTCGCCGACCACCGGAATGCTGGCGCTCGCCACCAGCGAACCGAGAGTGGGCAGTCCGGCGCCGAAGGCGAACCAGAACCAGCCGACAGAGGTGCCCCGCTGCCGGGCCGGGGTCGCATTGTTGAGCCATACCAGGAACGCGTAGGCGAAGAACGGGTAGCCGATACCGCGGACGCCGTAGACGATCATGACCAGCGTTTCCGAATCACTGGGTATGGCGGCGACCAGCAGTACCGCCTCGAGGACGACCCAGAGCACCGCGCCGGCCAGCATGACGCGCCGCGGTCCGTACATCGCGGCGAGCGTCCCCGACAGCCATGAACCGACCGCGACGAAGATGCCGTAGATGCTGACGGCCGCCGCCACGCGATTCTCGGCGAAACCGGCGTCGACGAGGAATGAGGAAAGGTAGTTGCTCTCGACACCGTCGCCGATCATGAAGAGCAGAACGCCCACATAACCCCAGATCAGGGGCGCCGGAAGACCCAGGCGATCGAGTACGGCGGAAGATTTTTCGGACAGCATCGGGTTCCCTTCGACAGTGAAGGCAGTAGCGATCGGGTACAGCGGTCAGGGTTCGACCGCGACCGGGTTTCGGGGTGTCAGCGCGAGGGCGGCGTCGGCCGGGCGGCCGAGCGCGTCCGCGGCGAGGAGTGCGGCGCCGGCCGCGGTTGTCTCGGGTTCGGTGATCACCGTGAACGGGAGTCCGGCGACGGCCTGTTTGATCCGGATCCAGCCGGGTGAGCGAGCCCAGCCACCGGCCGTGTAGAGCGCGGGCGCGGACGGCATGAGGGCGGCGATATCGCGAATCGCGTCACCACCCCGCGCCGCGAGTGCGCCGAGCACAGCCGAGGCCCGGGATATCGGGTCGGCGGGGGCGTCCGGTGCATAGCGTGGGGGCGCGCCGCCGGGTGCGCCCGGGAGGAACACGGTCGAATGGATGTACTCGTCGGGCCGGAGATCACCCGCGATGAGCTGCTGGAGCGCTTTGTCGACCGCCTCGTCACGGGCGGCCCAGGCGACGTTGCGCGCCAGCTCCTCCACCCGCAGCACGGTGGTAGCTGTCGCGCGGACGCCGGGTGAGACGTCCATCTGCCCGGTCACCTCCGCCGGCGACAAGCCCGTCTGGGCAACGACGACTTCGGCCGTGCCCATGGAATCCAGAACAGCGCCCGGACTGATCCGGTCGACACCCCAGCCGCCGATCGGATGGTCGTGACCACCACTGACGACCACCGGGTCGGCGTCCAATACCCCGGCCGCGGTGAGCCGGCCGGAGCGCCACGCGCCGACGATGTCACCCGCACGCCTCACTTCGGGAAGCAGATCCGGCGACCCGAGCGTCGCCCGGACCCGCTCGGCCGACCACGTCCGGTCAGTGGTCCGCCAGGCGGCGGTGCGGGCCGCGAGCGTATCGCTCAGGAAGTCCGCACCCGTCCAGCGGCACGACGCGAAATCGGTCAACGCCAGCCACGCCTGGGGCCGGGTCCGGCCGGAAAGGTGCTTTCCGGCCCAGGCCCAGCCGACCAGTGTGCGGGCCGGGTCGGTATCGACGCCGAGTCCTTCCGCGGGTGGCAGACGCGATTCGAGTTCGTCGAATATGCCCTGGCGCCGGGGATCGAACCAGGCCAGCGCACGGCCCAGCGGCCGTCGGTCCGCATCGACGAGAACCCCGTCCTCACCGACTCCTGCCACGCAGATGGCCGCCGCGGCGAACTCGTCACCGCAAGTTTCGATGACCAGGTCCTCGAGGAGTGTGAACAGCTCCATCGCGTCGATCGAGGGGTCGCCCTCCCGCCGCGGCGTCGCGCGACGGGCCCTGGACCGGACCCGGCCCTCGTAGTCCAGCGCTACGACCTTGATATTCGTACTGCCCACATCGGCACCGAGCACTACGCTCGAACGCCTGCTCACGCCTCGTCAACCCTTCACTGGGAATCTCGGTCGCCGAAGCCGACCTGATGGGTCAGCGTCGCGACCTCGGCGAGGACCTTTTCGGCGACCTCGCGTTCGCGCTGCCAGATATTACGGCCGACGATCACACCGCGGGCACCCGCCCGGATGGTCTGGGCCACCGCATCCACCGTATCCTCGGGCGGACCGGCCAGCGGACCCCCGGCGATGACCAGCGGGACCCGCAGTTCCTCGACGAGGCGCCGGGTGCGCTCCTCCCCCGGGAAAGCGATCTTGATGATATGCGCGCCGAGGTCGTAGGCGATCCGGGCGACCTGTTCCTCTTCCTCGATGACCTCCTGGGTGCGCGGCGCGCCGATCAGGACCGGTTCGAGTACCAGCGGAATATCCCAGGCGTCACAGGCACTGACGACCTTGCCGACGCGTTCGCACAGCGCCGCCCGCTCCGCGTTGGAGATATTCCACGGGAACAGCATCTTCACCGCGTCGACTCCCATCCGCACGGCGTCTTCGACCGTGGCGATGAGCCGGTGCGCGCCGCCGCCGTCCAACTGCGTGTGGTCGTAGTAGGTGTCGAGGGTGAGAACCCTGGTCAGCTGCGGGTTACGGGCGAAGAAGGATTCGGTCTGCTTGACCTGGCCCGGGGTCATCATGAAGCCGGTGACATCGTGATCGGCCCAGGTGGCGAACGGCGCGGACGGAGTTTCCAGGCCCTCGATGCGGTTGAAGATGAGCCCGTGGTCGACGGGCATGATGATCGCCACCCGATCGCTGGGTAGCGTCCGGCGCATCCGGTATTCCATGGACATCCTGGCTCCGCTCTATCGATTATCTTGTACGTACAGGCCGTACGGACCGTACAGTACGAGCTGGATTAGGATCGGTCAACAGTCGATCGAAGGAGAACGACATCGTGCGCCGACAGATACGCAACCTGGCCGAGAACGCTCCCGAGGAGGCACTCGAAGGACTCGCGCTGACCAACCCGACGCTCGTCGCCTACGACCGGAAAAGCGGAATCGTCACCCGTGCGACTCCCGCGCGGGACAAGGTCGGCCTCGTCTCCGGCGGCGGATCGGGCCATGAGCCACTACACGCGGGTTTCGTCGGGCACGGCATGCTCGACGTGGCCGTACCCGGTGCCGTGTTCGCCAGTCCGACGGCACTGCAGGTCCACGAAGGCACCGTGGCCGCCGACTCCGGGCGGGGTGTCGTCCAGATCGTGAAGAACTACACCGGCGACGTCCTCAACTTCCAGATCGCCGGTGAAATCGCGGGTGACGACGATGCGGTCGCGACCGAAACCGTGCTCGTCGACGACGATCTCGCCACCCAGAGCGAAGAAGGACCGGGACGCCGGGGCACCGCCGCGGTACTCGCGGTCGAGAAGATCTGCGGCGCGAGCGCGGAAGCCGGAGCGGATCTCAGCACGGTCGCCGAATTCGGCCGCCGCGTCGCGCGCAACGCTCGCACGCTGAGCTTCGCACTGAGTGCGGGCACCCACCCCGGCGAAACCGAACCGGCCTTCACCCTCGACCCCGGTGAAGTCGAATTGGGTGTGGGGATCCACGGCGAGCGCGGTACGGGCCGGGTCCCGTTCGCCGACGCCGATACGCTGATGTCACTGCTGGTCGATCCGCTTGTCGCCGAACTCGGGCAGGCGCAGGGGTCCTCGGTTATCGCGATCGTGAACGGACTCGGCGGCGCGTACCCCATCGAACTGTCGATCGCAGCACGGGCGGTGCATCATCGGCTCGCCGATCGCGGGATCACCGTCGCCCGGTCGCTGGTCGGCAGCTATGTCACCTCGCTCGATATGGTCGGCGTCTCGCTCACCCTGCTGCCCGCCGACGCCGATCTGCTTCCGCTGTGGGACGCGCCCGTGCGCACCCCCGCCCTGACCTGGTGAAGGAGCCTGCTCATGACCAACGAAGCATTGCCCGCGGGATTCGGGCAGCGGTGGGTACAAACGATGTTCGAGGCCTTCCTCGACCGCACCGAAGCTCTCGCCGACCTCGATCGACGCGCGGGTGACGGCGATTTCGGCGCCAATATCGCTGCCGCCCTGCGCCGGGCGCGCGAGAACATCGAAACCGATAACCCCGTCTCCTATTCGGCGTGGCTGACCGCGGTGTCCCGGGGTTTCCTCGGCACCGGCGGAACGAGCGGCCCGCTGTTTGGCATGTTCTTCCGCGAACTCGCCCGCTGCACAACGGGTCCGGAGCCCACCCTCGCCGAGTTCTCCCAGGGGCTGAGCGCCGGACTGGCCACGGTGCAGCGGTACGGGAAGGCCGAGGTCGGGCACAAGACGATGGTCGACGCACTCGCACCGGCCGCCGAAACCCTCGCCTCCCTCGTGTCCGCCGGCGAACCGGCCGCGGCGCTCACCGCGACCGCCGGCGCGGCGGTGGCGGGGGCGTCCACCACCGTGTCACTCGTCGCCAAACGTGGGCGGGCGAGCTATGTCGGTGAGGTGGCGCGGGGCGTACTCGACCCGGGCGCGGCGGCAGCGGCCCTCATATTGCAGGCCGCCGCGGCGTCGTACGAAGAGCGTCCGGCCGATATCGACACCACCTGGCTCAACGAAACCGCATGACTCCGGTCCGAACCGTACGGACGATTAGACTCGGGCCCGCACCGATGCACGATCGGACAGGGAGGTACGCGCGGTGATGGCCACCGACTCGATCGATCGGCAGTCCGCCACCCCGTACTACCAGCAACTGTTCGCGGTTCTGCAGCGGCGCCTGAACGCCGGCGATATCGCCCGCGACGAAAGACTCCCGAGCGAAAACGAACTCTGCACCGAGTTCGGCTTATCCCGGGCGACGGTGCGGCAGGCCTTGCAACTCCTGGAAACCCGCGGTCTGGTGACCCGGGTTCCGGGACGCGGGGTGTTCGCCAGTCAACCCAGTTCACCACCGGGCTGGGTTATCCAAGGGCCCGAGGGGTTCCTGGAGAACGCGATCGGCCATCAGAACCGTGCGGTCACCACCGAGGCCTTGCGGCACGGACCCACCCTGCTGCCGCGCTACGCCTGCCGGGCACTCGAGGTGCCGGAGAATACGGCCGGATTCCAGCTGGTCCGGTTGCGCAGCCTCGACGGGACACCCGCGTTGTACAGCATCAACTACAGTCCGCCCGCACTGGTACCGGTCGTGGCGGCGGCGCAGGAGGTACTCGCCGGCCGCGCCTCCCTCACCGAACTCCTCGCCGACGCGGGTTACACCCTCGGCGGTGCGCATCGGGAGATCCGGGCGGTGGGCCCCACCCCGGAGATCGCGGCGGCACTGGAGATCACGCCGGATACCCCGATCCTGCACATCAGGTCCACATCGTGGACACCGCGCGGCGAGCGATACGACGTCTACGACACCTGGGTGCGCAGCGAGGTCGTCCCACTCGAGGTGAACGTGGACACCGGCGAGAAATGAACCGGCACCGAGTCCGCCGGGTGGACTCGGTGATACCGCGATCCCCCGGCTACCGTCGCGCCGACGGTCAACTTGGAGACTGATTGCCGCTCAGTATGTTTCGGTGTTACAGTGCGACCCATCCGGATGGGAGAGCTGTCGGCATGCCCGCGCGCGATCCGCCCGTTCTCGAATCATGTGGCGAATCCGGCGGTACTGTTGGTCGCGCGGCGGAACAGAGAGCGGGGGTAGCCGATGACCCATATCGAACGCGTGGAGATGCCGGACGGGGCGATCATCTACGCGCGGGTCGACGAGGACGCGTCCGATACCACCGGAGTGGACGTCGGCCTGCGTGATCGGTTCAAGCTCGACACCCTCGGTCCGACGATCCAGAGCGTCGCCGCCGCCGTACACAACAGCGTCGAGGGACTGAAACCGGATACGGTATCGGTCGAATTCGGTCTGGAACTATCGCTCGACGCCGGTCGGGTCGTCGCGGTGCTCGCCTCGGGCGGGGTGAAGGCCTCGCTCAAGGTGAAACTCGACTGGGGGCCCGCCGCCGCGCCCGCCGGACAGTAGGCGAAGGGTGAGGACGCCGTGCCGGTACACGCCGATATCGAGGAACTGCTGAAGGGCGCTACCGCCACGGTATCGGCCGACCGGCCGGACGCCGAACAGATCGGTACCGCCTTCCGGATCACCCCGGATTACGCGGTGACGGCTGCCCATGTCGCGGTTCCGGCCGGGCCCCGGCTGCGGCTGGCCTTCGGTGAAGGCAGTGCGTGCGGCGCCTCCGTGGTAGCCGCCTCGGCCCAGCAGGCGCGGGGATCGCCCTGGGGTTTCGACGATCTCGCGGTTCTCCGGCTCGACCGGCCCGGCGAAGTCACCGCGCCGTGCGTTCTCATCACCGAGCCGGTGCTGAAATACGATGACGCACTGCTCGTCTGCGCGCTCAACGGGAGCCGTCCCGAACGGTTCCTCGAGGTCCACCACGGGTATCGGTTCCGGGACGCGCAACCGCCGCTCTTCTTCACCGTCGACGGCGGCCGGCCGGTGGTGCCCGGGATGTCCGGTGCCCCGGTATGGTCCGTGCGGCACGGCGGTGTCGTCGGGTTGTTCAAGGCGAGCGAGAACGTGCAGACCACCCAGGGCGGCGCGATCTCGTGCCTGCTGGAATGCCTGCGGCGCCGCGGCACCGAGCTCTACGAGGAAATCGTCACCGCGCACGATGTCTACCACCGCGATGAGCCGGCGTGGGTGGATCGCCTGCCCGGCGGGAAGGACGACGAGGCCCTGGTTCGCCGGTGGGTGGTGGAAACGCACGGCTGGCTGGCCAGGATTCCGACTGCCACGGAGCGTCTCGTATCGCAGGGCCTTGTCGACGAATTGTTCCGTGACTCGCCCCCGTTCGATACGAGCCGGTTGCTCACCTTGCGTGACGTGGTCGAATACATCGGGACCGAATGCCAGAGCCAGGGCTGGGATCTGTCCCGATTCTGTGCGCTCGCGCTGAAACATCTCGCCCTGACACCCGATGTGGCGAAGGCGATGCAGGAGCTCCCCAAAAGATTCCTCACCGCGCAGAGATACCGGAAATTCGAACAGGACTTCCCCGCCGGTCGCCCGGAATTCGACCGGCCCTTCGCCGCGACCCGTCCGGAATCAGTCGAGATGACCACGGTGTTCGGCATCATCGTGCCGGACGAGGGCCCGCGGCTGGACGATCGTTCGCCGATCCCGCACCGGTACGAACTCGCCGTGAAAACGGGCCGGGACGAGATCATCGCACCGGAGTCGGATGGCCGGTGCGGAAGTTTCGAACAGGCCAAACAGGAATTGAAACAGGCGCTCGACAGCAAGCTGGAGGCGATCGCGAAACCGCCGGAAACCGTCGAGATCGTGGTCGCCCTGCCCGACGACCATCTGATCGATGATCCGCTCTACGAATGGCGCCGCTCGCAGGAGCGCCCGTTCAGCAAGTTCATGATGCGGCTGCGGCGCAGCAGTACCTGGGAGAAGACCCACGAGCAGGTCATCGAACTCGAGAATCGCTGGACCCGTTTACAGGAGAGTGCGTCCGACGGGTTGGTCTGGTTCGGCTGCGGTGACGCGCGGGCACAGGATCTGCGCACGCTACAGGAGTTGTTCGTCGAAAACGGCCCGCCCGACGGAGTGGCTGTTTCCACACCGCCGACCCCCGCGGTGCTCACCGCGTCCAGTTCGAACGCGCTGCCTGTGACCGTATGGCACACCACCGGTTGCGCGGTACACCCCGACGGCGGCGACATATGCGACGGCACGGCCTTCAGGGCGGACATAGAAGCCCGGATCGACGAACAATCACCGGTGGATTGGTACGCTGCGATCTGGCGCGAACAGCGTGAACATGCCGGTTCCGAGGATCGGGACGAGTTCTGGCGCAAGATCGTTTGCATTATCGATAGACCCGGGGAAAGCAGACGTCCCACGCCGCTCGCCGGGCCGGGGCTACGAGGGAGTTGATATGACAGCGCCGACGTGGCATGTGTTCCACGGGTCGGGCGAACCGCGCCCGGACGGATGGGACGCCGTGCCCCCACCGATGATCTCGCGCACCTTCACCGGGCATCCGCTGGTAACGCCACCGCAGCCACAGCCCGATCAACCCGCGCAGATGGATCGCAAACTCGGCCGTAACGGGATCGGCGCGCATCAACTGCGTTCCGACGATCTCGATGTGATCAATGCCGCGCTGCTGTGCCGGCGACCGCTCCTGGCCACCGGCGCTCCGGGGCTGGGCAAATCATCGCTGGCCTATCTGATCGCCCGCGAGCTGGGATTGGGGCCGGTGTTGCACTGGCCGATCACCAGTCGCAGCACCCTGAAGGACGGCCTCTACCACTACGACGCGCTGCGCCGGTTCGAGGAAGCCCAGCTGCCCGGTAACCGGGCCGAAGGTGACGGAGCGGCCGGTCTGGCCGATTACATCACGCTCGGCCCACTCGGCACCGCGCTCCTGCCGTACCAGCGGCCCCGGGTACTGCTAATCGACGAAATAGACAAAGCCGATATCGATCTGCCCAACGATCTGCTGCACGTTCTGGAGAACGGTGAGTATCAGATCGACGAGTTGCGGCGGATCCGGGCTCATCGGCCCGAAGTGGAGGTCTTCAGCCACGAGGGGCGCGAACGGGTCGCTGTGCGTGACGGTTTCGTGCAGTGCAACGCCTTCCCCGTGATCATCATGACCAGCAACGGGGAGCGCGAGTTCCCGCCCGCTTTCCTGCGCCGCTGTCTGCACCTGCGACTGGAGAAACCCGAACGAGGGCAACTGGAACGGGTGGTAGCCGCACATCTGGGAAGTGCGGCGGTGGACGAATACAGCGATATCATCGACAATTTCGTACGTCGGCGCAGTGAGTTGGGAACGCTGCCGACCGACAGGCTGCTGATCGCACTGCACGTGCTGACCCAGGCCGGCCGGGTGGACGGCACCGACCGGCTGGACCGGCAACGCCTGGCCGAGCGGCTGATGCAACCCACGGACTCCGGAGGCTGAGATGTCGAGCCTGTCCGAACTCCTCGACGCGCTCCGCGGACTCGATGTCGACGGCGGAACCGTCGCCGAGGCGCTCTGGCTCGCCAAACACATCGCGGACCAGCCGGGTTCGGATATGACCGGAAAAGACGCGCTACCGGACGATTTCGAGCCGGGCACCCCGCCGTCCGCCACACCGGATACCGGCGCCGTATCGCATCTGCTACCGCGGGAATCGCCACTGCCGGTACCACCCGGCCATACGGCAGCCTGGCCGTACCGGATCGAGGCCGATATGCCCGCGCCCTCACCGCTGGACTCGGAAACCAACGTCCTCGGTGAGCTGCGGCCGCTGGCTCGTCGAATTCCCGATCCGCACGAACTGATTTTCGACGAAGAAGCGACAGTCGACCGCACTGCCCGCACCGCGGTCGCCTGGCCGGTCACCAAGGAGAATCCGGTCCGCCGACGCGAAGCCGCACTGGTTTTCGACCGGCATTCGTCGATGGCGGCGTGGAGCGGACTCGCCGACGCCGTGCGGAATCTGGTGAATACGGTCGGCTTTCGCCAGGTCACGGTGTGGTATCTGGACGAGGACGCCGCGGGCGCGCCCCGGCTGGCCACGAATCCGCGTGGGACACCGGACCGCTCGCTATCGGTGCTGTCGGATCCGACCGGCCGGCGTGTGATCATGGTGTTCACCGCCTGCCTCGGTGACGCGTGGGTTTCCGGAGCCGCGGCGGCGGAATTGGCGCGCCTGGCCGCGCAGTCCCCGGTGGCGATCGTCCAACCGCTACCCAGCAACCTGTGGCGGCGGACGGGCCTGGAGTGGGGCCACGGCCGGGTCACCGCCGTCGTTCCCGAACGCCCCTCCCCGCTGCGGCTCATCGCCCCCGAGGACACGGCCGTCATACCCGTTCCGGTGCTCGAACTGACGCCCGGCTGGATCCGGCCCTGGGCGCAACTGCTGTCCGGTGAGCGACGGTCCGCGGGCTATCCCCTGCTGCGGCTCCCGGATCCGGCGGCGAAGCGACCCCGGCCGCTCGCTGTGCGACAGGACGAGGAGCTCGGCCGCAACCCACTCGAACGGGTGCGGCGTTTCCGTTCCGCCTCGTCACCCGAAGCGTTTCGCCTGGCGGTGAGCCTGGCACAGGTTCCGCTGCTGCCGCCGATCATGCGACTGGTTCAGCAGGCGGTGCTGCCGGGCAGTAAACGCAGTGTCCTGGCCGAGGTCCTGGCGGGTGGGCTGATCGAGGATGCGGGCACCGGCTCCGCACCGCCGTACACCATCCCCGAGGACAGCCGGGTGTTCGCGTTCCGGCCGGACGTCGCGAAGATTCTGCGCGATGCCCTGCCGCGCAGCGAAGCGGCCCAGGTCCTCGCCGCGGCGTCGCGGTTCGTCACCCAGCACTACGACGTTCCGGGCCGGGTGTTCCGCGCGGTTGTCTCGCACCCCTCGGCCGGCGGCTCGCCGTTCGCGTATCTGTCCCCGGAAACCCTGCGCCGCATCGCGCCGAACTTTCCCGATCCGCCGGCCGAACCTCCCGGCGCGGACGACGAACAGCGTTACCAAGCCCTCGTCCGCGCCGCCGACGAGGCGATGCGGCTGGGAGATACCGATATCGCGCTCACCGCGTTCCGGCGGGCACTGCAAACATTGCCGATGGGGCACGCGCAGCGGGGCGGTCTGCTGAACGGGCTGACCGTACTGCTGCGGCGTCGATGGGAGGACAGCGGTAACCCGGGCGATCTCGACGAAGCGATCGCCGTGGGCAAGGCCGCGCTGGTCGAGCTGGAAGACACCGATGCGGGTACCGCGACCATGGCCGGGCTGGGCGAGCTGCTGCTGCACCGGTTCGAGGCAGTGGGCGGCGCCGACTTCCTGACCGACGCGACCCGGGTGCTGCGCTCCGCGGTGGAGATCACCGGAGCCGACGACCCCGGTCGCGCGGAACTGTCGGAACGTCTCGCCGATGCCCTGCTCCGGCGCTGCGAGATAACCGGTGATCCGTTGTACGCGTGGGAAGCCGTGGATCTGTGTCTCGCGGCAGCCGAATCGGATACCGGCGAACCGGATCGCGGCAGCGTGCTGATGTTCAAGATCGCGCGCGCCTATCTCGATATCGCGACCATGTCCGCGAACCCGAACAGTGAGCTGGAAGGCCAGGTCATCGAATACTTCCGGCATGCCGCGGGTGCACTGCCGGACGAACCCGGCGAAGCCGGTACCGCCCTGCTCGATACGGTTACCCGGGCAGTTCGCGCCGTCCGTACCGGTTCGCTGCCCGCGAGATTCGCAGCCGACCTGTCGAATATTCTCGCGCGGGTCGCCGGTCGGCACAGCGGCGCGAGCCTGGCCGAGGCCCGGCGGATGCTCGATTCCGCCGGCGCCGACGACCACCGGCAATGACCGGGCGTCCCGGGCCGGACCGCCGGTGGGGTGCGCTGTGCGCGGCGCTGCTGCTGGCAGCGGTCGCGGCCGGGCTCGGCGCGGTGGCGTTGCGCGCGCTTCTCGAAGTGGTCACCGGTATCTTGCTCGGTTCGGTCCTGCCGCTCGAACCGATGGCCGACGGGTTGTGGCACGCACCGGCCGGGCCCCTCGGCGGTCGCGGCGCGCTCCTGGTGCCGCTGCTGGTCGCCGCCGGAACGGTGACCGCGGTACTGGTGTCCCGCACCGGCGGGCCGCAGGTCAACGGAACAGATGGCGTCATCGGCGCGGTCAACACCCGCGACCTGGACGGCCTGACCGTACGCGGTGCGGTGGCCAAATTATCCGGTACGGCAATAACTCTCGGCACCGGTGGTTCCGGTGGCACCGAAGGGCCGGTCGCGCAGGTGGCGGCCTCACTGGGGGCGGCGATCGCGCGGCGGCTGCGCTTGACCGAGACGGACGCGAGTCTGGTGGTCGCCGCGGCCTTGGGCGCGGGTGTGGGTGCGCTGTTCCAAGCCCCGATAGGCGGGGCCGTTCTGAGCGCCGAACTGCTGCGGCGGCGCGGAATGCACTGGCGCGCAGTGCTGTACGCGGCACCGGCCACGCCGATCGCCTTCGGAATTTTCGTCCTCGTGTACGGGTACCACCCGATGTTCGAAATCACCGATTTCGGTGCTCCGTGGGACCCGGCGGCCACCGGGGTGCTCGCGGCGGTCGGCCTGGCCTGTGCATTGCTGGCCCGCGTTTACGTCGGAACGTTCCATCGGGTCGGCCGCCTGCTGCGACCGGCGCGGAAGAGGCCTGTTGTCACGGCCGCGTTGGCAGGTGCCCTCGTCGGAACGGTGGGAATCTTCGTGCCGATGGCGCTGGGCACCGGCTACGGGACGGTATCGCTGGCGCTTTCGCAGAACGAGGTCCTCGCGCTGCCACTGTGGCTGCTCCTCGCCCTGCCGTTCGTCAAGATCGCGACCACCGCCGTCACCCTGCACGCGGGCGGGGTCGGCGGGGTGTTCGGGCCGGCGATCGTCATCGGCGGGACGGTCGGTGCCCTGTGCTGGCGGCTGGCGGTGGAAGCCGGTATCGACCCCGGCCCCGCCGCGGCCTGCACGATTGCCGGGGTCGCGGCATGTCTCGGTGCGTCAGTGCGGGCTCCGCTGGCCGCGACCGTTTTCGCGGTCGAGATCGCCGGATATCTGGTCCCGCCCGCCGGGCTGGTGATCGCGGTGGCCCTCGCCGCGGTGTGTACCCGGGATATCACCTTGTTCCCGAGTCAGGAGACCGCCCGATCTCGCGGCCCTTACCGGCAAATGGCGCATTCGGTTATGTTGAATGCAGATGACATGAGGAGAAGAGCCGGGCCGAATCGACTCATCGGCGGAATCCGTTCCCGTCGCCGGAATCGGTCCGACTCATCCCGGGAGGGGTGCCCGATGGAGCCCGAGGCCACGCCCGGCCTACCCGATTTGGCCGATCTGCCGCTCGACGAGTTGCTCGATGACCACCGGCCCGAGGTGAATCGCGCGGTGCGTATCGCACTGCGCCGCCGCGCCGCGGTCGGGATAGTGTTCGCCGGTCACAGTGCGGGTGGCGGCACATGACCGTCACCTCGAGAAGAGCTGGGAAACAGCGTATCCGGGCAACCGGACGGAATCCCGTACTGGACGTAACCGGACCCGAACTCGACACCCTTGCCACCTTGTCCGACCTACCGAGTGTCCTGCCGCTTCTGCAACGCGCGCGGGTCAGCCGGAATCTGGCCTTTCTGGCCGCGGTATTGCGCGATGGAGAGGGAGAGGACGGGGACCGGCATCGCCTGGCGCGCGACGGTTTCGATCTCCTGGTCGCCGTCCAGCGGCGCGACCCCGAGATCGCGCGAGAAATATTCCAGCACCCCAGATTCGGTGCCTGGGTGGCCGTATGCGCCGTCGGCGGAGACGATGACCTCGTATCCGATGAGCCAGTGGCCCATCTCGCATCGTTCGCGGCGGCCGCGGCGGTACGCGCCGGGCTGACATTCGAAATGGAGCTGCCGCGGGTCGGTGACGCAGTGGTGTTACCGGGTCTCGGCTGCTGGATCGGGCCGGCGACGGCTCCCGCCCGGGTCCGCCACGACGGAAACGGTGCGGCCACCCTGGACGGATACCGCTGGACGTCGATCCGGCGGTTGACCGCGCGGTTGCCCGGCGGTGCCGTGGATATCGAATTCGACGATCTGCCGCCGACACCGTCGGCATGGCCCGAAGTGGATACCGTAGGGCGCGACGCCCGCTGGACACCGTGGAAGGATGCCGAATTCGAGGCCTGGCAGCGGGTTTTCGGCGAGGCTGTCGAATTGCTGGTCGCGGTGGTCCCCGAACTCGCTGACCCGCTCATCCGCGGGATCCGGGCGGTACTGCCCCGGGCCGGTGATTCGTACCCGTTCGTGACCTCCACTCTCGCCGATTCCTTCGGCGCCGCCGCCATGGTCCTGCCGGCCGACGCGCTCCGCGTCGCCGCCGGGTTGTTGCACGAATTCCAGCATTCGAAGCTCAGTGTGCTGATGGAGGTCAGGCCCTTGATCGCGGTGGAGGGGCCCGCCGATCTGCCCTCGCCGTGGCGCCGTGAGCTCCGGCCCGCGAGCGCACTGCTGCACGGCATCTACGCGCATCTGGCCGTGAGCCGCTTTCTGCGACTGGCCGCCGGACACCCCGGGGCGGTGGCGGTCCCCGATGCCGAACCGGTGCGCCGCCAGACGCTCGCCGGATGTGACACCCTGCTCGATTCCGATCGGCTGACGCCGGCCGGCCGGCGTTTCGTGACCTTGATGCGGCATACCGCCGTAGCCGACAGCGACGGCCGAGCGGCCGCACAGACAGTGTGACGGGAGTACCGAACGTGGCACATACCTCCCCCGAGCCGGCCGCGGCCGAGCCGATCATCGTCGCCCATGCGGCCGAGGACGCGGTGTGGGGAATGTGGTTACAGCAGGTCGGTACCGATGCCGGGCTCGATATGAAACTCTTGCGCGTCGACCCGGGCGACGGACTGCCGCCGGCGGACGCCGGCCGGATATCGGCCCTGGTGATCAGCGATAGCTTTATGCGGGCCACCGGCGCGGCGGCCGAGGATTGGGCGCGTTACGGATCCGAGCCGGCGGGTGTACTCGCGGTGATCGTGGCCACCGCCGATGTGCCCCCGGTCGCCGAACGGATAGCGGCGGTCGACCTGCGCCTGCTACCCGGGGAGAACGCGGCCCGGGCGAAGGTACTGCGCGCTTTCGGCCGGCCCGACGGCGCGATCACGGCGCCCGAGACGCTGGGGCGGGCCGCCCGGATGCGGGTCCGGTACCCGAACGAGCAGATGTTCGTCGACTACCAGACCAAAACTCTGCCACCACATCGACCGGACTGGTTCTACGGACGGGAACCGGAACTCGCCGCGATCCGTGACGGCCTGGACAAGACCGGCGCGGCCGTGCTCACCGGGGTGGCCGGCAGTGGGAAGAGCTGGCTGGCCGCGGCCTATGTGCGCCGCTTCCGCTCCCAATACGATCTCATCGCCTGGATTTCGGGTGAGAACGGCGCCCTGATGCGTACCGAGCTCGCCCAGCTGGCGGAGCCGCTCGGACTGCCCGAATCTCCGAATCGGGGAACCCAGCACAAAGACGTGGTCGACGAACTGCGCCGGACCGGCAAGCGGTACCTGCTCGTCTACGACAACGTCACCCCGGACCACCACCGCACCGGCCGTGAGCAGTTACCGCTCCCACGCAAACCGGCACTGCTGTCGGAGATGGTGCCATGGGACGGCATCGGACATGTTCTGCTGACCTCGAAGGTGTCCGATTGGAGTTCGCCGCAACCGATCCGGGTGCCCATGTTCACTGTCGGCGAGGGCGCCGATTTCCTGCGCCGGCATATCGGTGACCTTCCCGAGGAACTGGCGCGGCGATTCAGTACGGCACTCGACGGCAGTCCCGTCCTGCTCAACGCGCTGGCCCACCGCGGTGCACGCGGTATCGAGCCCGTGGACGAAGCGCTGCTCCGGCAGGTTCAGCCGGCGCCGTTCATGGTGCTGAACGATGATATGGCCCGGTCCTACCGGCGGGCCGCGTCCATTATCGGTGACTCGCTGCGGCCGCTGCTCGACGAACCGGTGGGATCGGACCCGTGGGCGGCCGGTGAACTACTGCGGCTGCTGGCCTGTTTCGCTCCCGGGCAGTCGATCTCGATGGCGTTGCTGACCTCCCAGCTGCCCGGTTCGGAACGGCGTGCGGGCCTGCGCTTGCCCGAGCCGCTCGCCGAGGCACTGGCGAACGAACATCGCCGGCGCAATGTGCTGGATCTGGCCGTCCGGGATTCGGTCGCCGAGATCTGCGTCGACCCGCTGACCGACCGGGGGCGGGCGCTGCGTATTCATACCGTGCCGTGGCACGGTATCCACGACTTTCTGCCGAAGGATCTCGCCGAGACCAACCGGCATATAACGCACCAGGTGCTGTGCGACGCGGATCCGCAGCGCACCGACCTGCCCGCGCTCTGGGGCCGGTACCTGTGGTTGTGGCAGCAGATCACGCATACCGAGGTACTGTCCTGCGATCGGGTCGCACAGCCGGGTGATCCGTGCGCACAGCTGCCCGAACTCGTCCGCCGGGTAGTCGCGGCACTGCGGGTGCAGGGCGAATTGACCGCCGCCGCCGGTTTGGGACTGCGGGCCGCCGAGGCGTGGTCGAAACTGCTGGGCGAGACCGATATCGGCGTGGTCCGGATCCGCATCGTCACCGGTAACGCGCTCTGGGAGATGGGCGATCTCGACCGTGCGCGGCACGCGGCCATCGAGGCACGCGACGGCGTGGAGCAGGTCCGGGCCAGCTATCCGGAGGAGTACATCTGGTCCAGCGATCTGATCGCCGCCTGTCTGCGGATGGCCGGCGATTGGGCGGCGGCAGTCGAATTCAACGAGCAGTCCCATGCGTGGGCTCTCGAATGCCTGGGTGACAGCAGTATCGAAACGGTGCGCGCGGCCCACAACCTCGCTGTGTCATACCGGGTCATGGGCCGTTTCGCGGACGCGATGCGAATCGATTCCGCGAACTACGAACGTTTCCAGAACGATCCGATGCTCGCCGAGAGCTCGATCATGCGGCTGCACTGTGTGAACAACGTCGCTCGTAACTATCGCGAACTCGGCAGAGCGGCTACCTCGGTCGTCCTGCAGGAACAGGTCTCCGCCGACTTCCTGAAATTACTGGGGAGCCCACGCCAGCAACATGTACTGCGGGCGCGCAAGAATCTCGGGGTGTCGTACCGCAAGGCGGGGCGGTACGAGGAGGCACTGGAAACACAGCGCGGCGTACTCACCAATCATCTGCGAGTGTACGGCGCCGACCACCCCGAGGCCATCGCCGCGGAAACGAATGTGGCGAACGACTACCGCGTCCTCGGCGACACCGAGCATGCGGTCGAACACGCGGAAGCCGCGTACCGGCGCTGCGCGAACGGCTATCCGGACCATCCGTACACGGCCGCCTGCGCGGTGAACTACGCCGCCGCGCTCCGCACTGCCGGCCGCTACCAGGAGGCGCTGGCCCTCGATCAGGAGGCCGACGCCGTCTTCACCAGGCGACTGTCCGAGGAACATCCGTACACCCTGGCGGCCAGGTCCGGCGTGGCCTCGGACCTCGCCGGCCTGAACAAGGCAGCGGAGGCAGTCGAACTCGGCACCGACGTCCTGGCTCGCTGCCGGCGTATCCGCGGCGCCGATCACCCGTACACGCTGCAAACGGCCGTCAACTTGGGACTCGACCTGCGCACTCTGGGACGTACCGAGGAAGCGGACGCCCTCGAGACCGACACACTGGAACGCTATTTCGAAACACTGGGCGACGACCACCCCGAATATCAGGCCGCACGCGCCCGCCGCCGAGGCACCTGCGATGTGGAGCCGCCACCCATGTGAGCCCGGCGTCCGGAGTGCCGGGCGAACCGACTAAGCGACCGCCGCGGCCTCGGCGCCGGCGCGAGTCAACCCACCGACACCGGCCCTTCCGCGACTCGGACCAGCCAGGTGATCAGGAGTTTCCCGGAGTCCAGTCGGTGACGGTAACGACCTCCGCCTGCTGCGGGAACACTTTCTCCACCAGAGCCCGATGCCCGCGAAGGCACTGACACGCCGTTTGGTGACGACCACATCACCGGGCTCGGGCGCCCCCTCGGTGCGGGGACCGATCATTGGCGGCGAGAAACCGGTTGACGACTTCATGCGCTCGAGGTCGACCGACCCAGTAGGCATGGCGGGCCCCTGGGAGTTCCACGAGTTCGGCATCGGGGATGTGCTGTGCGAGCAGAGTCGCGTTCGCCGGAACAGTCAGTTCATCGTCCGTTCCGTGAACGACGAGAGCCGGGACGCCGATACGGCGCGACTCCGGACCGTCGTGCCGGGCAACGGCACCGAGGTGGGCTTGCATCGCGGCCGGAGATGCCGCCGCCGGCATCACGCTGCCCGCTTCTTCCGGGTGATCGCGCAGCCACGCCGCGGGATAGAACAACGATGCGAGCTCGGCCGGATCACCCGACGCGAGCGCCTTCGTCGCGTGTTCCGGGCGGGAGACACCGGTGGAGTCACCGACGGTGGTCGCGCCGAGGACGAGCGAGACGACCCGTTCGCTGTGCTCCGCCCCGAGCCACTGTGCGATACGCCCGCCCATCGAATGCCCGTAGATATGTGCGCGATCGATCCCCGCACCGTCCAGAATCGAGATCACATCGCGGGCGAAATCACGGGTCGACCAGTCGTGGGCGAATCGGTCCTCACTCGCACCCGTCCCCCGGTGATCGAAAACGACTGTCGTGCGACCCCGGAAATCCGCGACCGCCGAATCCCATCCATGGTGATCCAGCGCAAGCCCTTGGACCAGTACAAGCGGGGTTTGCGAGGCGGCGCCGCCTTCGATCACGTCGTACCAGATCTCGGCTCCGTCGACCCCTGTCGCGTAACTCATGACGGCAGCGTCCCACTGGCCACCGACACGCCTGCCGGATCCGGCAACCCGGCGGCGCGGCGCACCACCGCGATACATCGTGGCGATCCTTACCCCTGTGGCGACCGCGGGCCGAATCGGTCGGCCGCGGGTGCCATCCTTCCGGTCGCCCTCGTTCGCGGTGGCCGGAGGGCCCTCGCCGGGGTGCGACGCGCGACCCGCGGACGACGAAACCGGGCACAGATGTGGACTCACCCGCCGCAGGTGATATCGCGGCGGCCCCAGAAATTCTAGACTCGTAAGACAGAAATCAGCCGGGTGAACGTGCGTATTCGATCTGCTCGAAACTGAATCAATCCACACCGTGGATTGCCGCATCCGAAGGATGGCCACCCATGTTGGACACATTTTGGGAATTGCTCTGGTACACGCTGCTCGTTTTCGCGTTCGTCGCCTATCTGATCATCCTGTTCCACGTCATCGTGGATCTGTTCCGCGATCGCAAAATGTCCGGAATCGCGAAGACGCTGTGGATCATCTTCCTGGTGGTCGTGCCCTACCTCGCAGCATTCGTCTACCTCATCGCGCGCGGCTCCGGTATGGCAGAACGCCAGATCGAAGCACAAGACGCCGCCAAGCAGGCGACAGACCAGTACATACAAAAGGTGGCCGGAAAATCGTCTGCCGACCAGATCGCCGATGCGAAGGCACTGCTCGACGCGGGAACGATCACCCAGGCCGAGTTCGACATCCTGAAATCCAAGGCTTTGAGCTGATATAGCCGTATCCGGCCCCACTGCCCCCAGGTCAGGAGTTTCCGTGCCGAAGCTGGAGCTGAAAAGGAAATCCGAACTCTCCCGGGACGAAGCAGCCGAACAGCTCATCGCACTGGGCCGTGCCCTGGCCGGCGGTTCGGAAACCGAACTCGGCTCGGAAGGCGATTCGCTCTCGATTCTCGTCGCCGACCGGGTCCGGTGGGAGCTCGAGATCGAGGTCGACGGGGACGAGGTCGAGGTGGAGATCGAGATCAGCTGGCGCGATACCCCGTCCCGGAAGCCGGCGGACGAAGCCCCCGCGGCCACGGAGCGGGCCAAGGCTCCACGTCGCGCCCGTCCACGTAAAAGCTCCGTGAAATAAACCGGCGTACCCGGCGGCCGCGATACCCGGCCCCGGGCCCGGCCACCGCGGATCCGACAGCAGTCCCGGAGAGCGAAAAACGGCCTCCGGGACTGCGTGAACAGGACTTCGCGCGGAACTCCGCCGATGCTCGACGCGATGCGCGATACAGCCGCGCCGGGGGCCGCATGACGCCCGCTCGACAAAATACGTGCGAGTAGCCCCCACACGCTGTGCACATCTGCGCGGTGGCGAGGCACACTACCCGTAACCGTATCCGCAACCCCTCGCCCGACCGGGCTCGTGCTTGCGCAGGAAGGAGTCGGCGAGTGTTCAACCGCATCGCCATCGTGAACCGTGGAGAGGCCGCCATGCGCCTCATCCACGCCGTCCGTGATCTGTCCGCAGAAACCGGGCAACATATCGAAACCGTCGCCCTGTACACGGACGTGGACCGGACCGCGACGTTCGTGCGGGAAGCAGATGTGACCTATGACCTCGGCCCGGCGTCCGCACGTCCGTACCTGGACCTGAAGGTGCTGCGCAGTGCCCTGGTGGCGACGAAGGCCGATGCCGCGTGGGTCGGCTGGGGCTTCGTCGCCGAGGACCCGGCGTTCGCGGAACTGTGCGAAGAGATCGGCGTCACCTTCGTCGGACCCGGCCCGGAGGCCATGCGCAAACTCGGCGACAAGATCGGCGCCAAGCTGATCGCCGAGGAGGTCGGGGTGCCCGTCGCGCCGTGGAGCCGCGGCGCGGTCGAAACCGTGGACGATGCCCTGGCCGCCGCGGCCGAGGTCGGCTACCCACTGATGTTGAAGGCGACAGCGGGCGGCGGCGGCCGCGGTATCCGCGTGATCACGAACGAGGCCGAACTCGTGGACGCCTACGAGCGCACCCGCCAGGAGGCTGTGCGCGCGTTCGGCAGCGGCGTCGTCTTCCTGGAACGGCTCGTCACCGGCGCCCGGCACGTCGAGGTCCAGGTCATCGCGGACGGTCAGGGCACCGCGTGGGCGCTGGGCGTACGTGACTGCTCGATCCAGCGGCGCAACCAGAAGATCATCGAGGAATCGGCCTCGCCGGTGCTGAGCCCCGAGCAGACGGCCGATCTGAAGGCGTCCGCCGAGCGGCTGGCGATCGCGGTCGAATACCGCGGCGCGGCCACCGTCGAATTCCTCTACCACCCCGGTGAGCAGCTGTTCGCCTTCCTGGAGGTCAACACCCGCCTGCAGGTCGAGCACCCGATCACCGAATCCACCACCGGGTTCGACCTCGTCCGGGCCCAACTGCACGTCGCCTCCGGGGGCCGGCTCGAGGGCGAACCGCCGGCCGAGCGCGGCCACGCCATCGAGGCACGTCTCAACGCCGAGGATCCCGACCGCGATTTCGCGCCGGCCCCCGGTCGCATCGCCCATCTGGACCTGCCCGCCGGACCGGGAATCCGCGTGGACACCGGGGTCAGCGAGGGCGATACGATCCCGGCCGATTTCGATTCGATGATCGCCAAGATCATCGCTTACGGCAGTAGCCGCGCCGAGGCCCTGGGCCGGCTGCGCCGCGCGATCGCGCAGACCCGGGTGATCATCGAGGGCGGCGCGACCAACAAGAGCTTCGTCCTCGACCTGCTGGACCAGCCCGAGGTGATCGACGCGAGCGCCGACACCGGCTGGATCGATCGCGTCCGCGGCGAGGGCCGGCTGGTCTCCCACCGGCATTCCACGGTCGCGCTGGCCGCCGCCGCCATCGATGCCTACGAGGAAGAGGAGCGGGTCGAGCAGAACCGGCTACTGTCCACGGCGGCCGGTGGCCGCCCCCAGGTGCGGCACGAAAGCGGCCGGCCGCTCGATCTGAAGCTGCGCGGCGCGAGCTACCGGGTGCGGGTCGCCCGCACCGGCGCGCACCGGTTCCGGGTCGGGATCGAGGCGGGTGCCGATACCCGCACCGCCGATGTCGATCTCGAACGTTTCGACCGGCATACCGGGCAGATCGTGGTGAACGATATTCGCTACCGCCTGATCACCGGCACACACGGCCCGACCCATCTGGTCGATATCGACGGTGTGACGCACCGGATCAGTCGTGACGAGGGCGGTATCGTCCGCTCCCCCGCACCCGCGCTGGTCGTCGCCACACCGCTGGAGGTCGGGGCCGAAGTCGAGGCGGGCGCCCCGGTTCTGGTGCTGGAGAGTATGAAGATGGAGACGGTGCTGCGCGCGCCGTTCCGTGCCCGGCTCAAGGAGTGCGGGGTCTCCGTCGGCACCCAGGTGGAGACCGGTGCGCCGCTGCTCCGGCTCGAACCGCTCGCCGACGACGACGAAGCCGGTGACACCGCGGCGTCCGTCTCGGTGGAGCTCGATCTGCCCGACGAGCCCGATCACCGCCGGCCGCATCAGCGGATGGCCCGCGGCCGGCAGGATCTGCGCAGCGTGCTGCTGGGATTCGATGTCGACCCGCACGATGATCGCCGAGTACTCGACGACTATCTCACGGCCCGCCGGGCCGCGGCCGCGGACAACCACCGCCCGCTGGACGAGGAACTCGACCTCATCCAGGTATTCGCCGACCTGGCCGAACTGAGCCATAACCGGTCGTCGGACGATGACGGCGGCGGCAGCCATGTGCACAGTGCCCGCGAGCACTTCCACACCTATCTGCAGAGCCTCGACGTCGAGCGGGCCGGACTGCCGGAGTCGTACCGGGCGAAGCTCGCCGCGGCGCTCGGGCACTACGGCGTCACCGCTCTGGAACGCACCCCGGAGCTCGAGGCCGCGGTGTTCCGGATCTTCCTCGCCCAGCAGCGTCCCGCCGATACCGTCGAGGTGATCTCGACGCTGCTGCGGGAATGGCTGCGCGAGCCGATGCCCGACCGGGCCCTGCGTGAGCCCGTCGGCCTGGCCCTCGAACGACTCGTGGCCGCGACCCAGGTGCGGTTCCCGGTGATCGCCGACCTCACCCGCGGTCTGGTCTTCTCCTGGTACGGCCAGCCGGTACTGCGCCGCAACCGGGCCCGCGTCTACACCGACGCGCGCAAGAACCTCAGCTACCTCGACGCGAACCCCGGGGCGGCCGACCGCTCCGACCGGATCGCCGAGATGGTGAGCGCCACCGAACCGCTGGTGCGCCTGCTGGGCCAGCGCCTGTCCCGCGGCTCCGCGGACAACACGGTCATGCTGGAGGTGCTGACCCGCCGCTACTACGGCAACAAGGACCTCACCGATGTCCGCACCCGGGAAGCCGGCGGCGGTACCTTCGTCGTCGCCGAACGCAAGGGCGTGAACCTGGTATCGGCCGCGGTGAGCTTCGACTCCCTCACCGATACCGTGCGGGGTCTGAACGAACTGGCGACCGGTACCGCGTCCATCGAAGCCGATATCTATCTGTCCTGGGAGAACCAGCCCGAGGATTTCGATGCCATGGCGGCGGCGCTGCACGATGTGCTGAACGCCCAGGCGGTCTCGAACCAGGTCCACCGGATCACCGCCACCGTCGCGGGCAGCGATAACGCGGTGATGCACTACCACTTCACCTTCCGTCCGTCGGCCACCGGACTGGACGAGGAACGCCTCATCCGCGGTCTGCACCCGTATATCGCGCAGCGGATGCAGATGAAGCGGCTGCACAAGTTCGACCTCACCCAGCTGCCGTCCTCGGACAACGAGGAGGTGTACCTGTTCCGCTGTGTGGCCAAGGAGAACCCGGCCGATGAGCGGCTCGTCGCCTTCGCCCAGGTCCGCGACCTGACGGCACTGCGCGATCACGACGGTCGCCTGGTCACCCTGCCGACGGCGGAGAGCACCATCGCCACCTGCCTCGATTCGATCCGGCGGGCGCAGGGCGGGCGCCCGGCCGCCAAACGGTTCCAGACCAACCGCATCGTGATGTACATCTGGCCGCCGATCGATGTGAGCCGCGGCGAGTTGGAGAAGATCGTCGAACGCGTCCGGCCCACCACTATCGGTGCCGGGCTGGAGGAGATCCTGCTCATCGCCCGGCAGCCCGATCCGAAAACCGGTGAGCTGGTCAAACTCGCACTGCGGATCGCCTTCGACGCGACCGGCGGCACCCAGGTCATCGTCGGTGAACGGTCCGACGAACCGGTGGAGCCGCTGGACGAATACCGCCAGAAGGTGTTGCGGGCCGGCAGCCGCGGTGCCGTATACCCCTACGAGCTGACCGATCAGCTCGGCGATTTCACCGAATACGACCTCGACGCCGACCACACGCTGGTTCCGGTCGACCGGCCCAAGGGCCGTAACAGCGCGGCCATGGTCGCCGGTGTGGTGACCACGCCGACCGAGCGGTACCCGGAGGGCATCACCCGGGTGGTGCTGCTCGGCGATCCGACGAAATCGCTGGGTGCGCTGTCGGAGCCGGAATGCCGCCGGGTGATCGCGGCCCTCGATCTGGCCGAGCAGAAGCAGGTACCGCTGGAGTGGTACGCACTGTCCTCCGGTGCGCGGATCTCGATGACCTCCGGTACCGAGAACATGGACTGGGTCGCGGCGGCGCTCAAACGCATCGTCGAGTTCACCCAGGACGGCGGCGAGATCAATATCGTGGTCGCGGGTATCAACGTCGGCGCGCAGCCGTACTGGAACGCCGAAGCCACCATGCTCATGCACACCAAGGGCATCCTGGTGATGACCCCGGATTCGACGATGGTGCTCACCGGTAAACAGGCACTGGACTTCTCCGGCGGCGTCTCGGCCGAGGACAACTTCGGCATCGGCGGCTACGACCGGGTGATGGGCCCGAACGGCCAGGCACAGTATTGGGCACCGGACCTCAACGCCGCACGCGGCGTACTGATGTCGCATTACGACCACACCTACGTCGCACCCGGTGAGCAGACCCCGCGGCGGGCGCCCACCACCGACCCGGTGGATCGCGATGTCTCCGACTTCCCGCATGTCATGGCCGACAGCGGTTTCACCACCGTCGGCGAGATCTTCTCCGCCACCGCCAACCCGGACCGCAAGAAACCGTTCGATATCCGGACGGTGATGCGGGCGCTCTCCGACCAGGACCACCCGGTGCTGGAACGCTGGGCCGGTATGGCCGACGCCGAAACAGCGGTCGTCCAGGACGTGCATCTGGGTGGTATCCCGGTATGCCTGCTGGGTATCGAATCCCAGGGCGTCCCGCGCCGCGGTTTCCCGTCGACCGACGGCCCCGACACCTACACCGCGGGCACGCTGTTCCCGCGGTCGTCGAAGAAGGCCGCGCGGGCCATCAACTCGGCCAGCGGTAACCGGCCGCTCGTCGTCCTGGCCAACCTGTCCGGTTTCGACGGTTCACCGGAGTCGATGCGCAAACTGCAATTGGAGTACGGCGCCGAAATCGGCCGCGCCGTCGTCAATTTCCAGGGCCCCATCGTCTTCTGCGTGATCTCCCGCTATCACGGCGGCGCGTTCGTGGTGTTCTCGAAGACACTGAACCCGAATATGACCGTCCTGGCCATCGAAGGTTCGGTCGCCTCGGTGCTCGGCGGCGCCCCCGCCGCCGCCGTGGTGTTCGCCGGTGAGGTGAACAAGCGCACGGCCACCGACCAGCGGGTCCGGGACCTGGAGAAGCGCGCAGCGAACTCCTCCGGCACCGAACGCGCGGCCCTCACCGCGGAACTCGACGAACTGCGGTCCTCGGTCCGGGCGGAAAAGCTCGGCGATGTCGCCGCGGAATTCGACGCGGTGCACAGCGTCCAGCGTGCCGTGGACGTCGGATCCGTCGACGCCATCATCCGCGCCGCGGAACTGCGCCCCCGCATCATCGAGGCCATCGAGGCCCGGCTGCGGTGATCTGACCGAGCGGTGTACCCGTCGTGCACACGGCGACGGGTACACCGCCGAACTTCCAACCGATGCCCTCACCGACCCGCAGTCGGCGAGGGCATCGGCCGTTTTCGGGTAGCGAATGCCGGGACCTGCACGCCGAAGACATTGCCGCACTGCGGTGTCTTCGGGGTATCAGCGGCCTCCGCCAGCCAGGCAGGAGGCAGCGATCTCCGCTGTGAGGATGCGGAAGGAATCGATGGCGTCACGACTGACGGAGGAACAACACGTCTGGTGACTGATCATCCACGGTCATCCGGCCGACACAGCGTGATCGTGACTCCGATAAGGGCGATCACCAGTATCAGCAAAACGGCGTCGGCCGACATCAAGCTCTCCCCCGTTCGGGATCTGCGCCGGGCCAGCGGTATCCGCGCGGATAGAGCTGCATCGGCGTGATGAGCGCGGCGTTCTCGGTGACGAGGTGTCGAATGTTGTCGGCGTGCTCGAAACTCGGCACCACTACTGCTTCCGCCCCGACCTCGGCGGCGTGTCTGGCCAGCGCATGAATGGCGAGCCGCGGGACGATATCCGTCTTGACCGTGTACACCAGCCGATACCCGTGTCTTTCCGCAAGTTCGTGCAGGTCGATATCACGCGTCGGGATGTCCAACCGGATCAGCGCGACCGCCGGCGGCGGGAGTTTTCGGTCACGCACGACGTTCCCGGGAAGCCTCCGCCCACAGGCGCATGACCTCCAGTAGGTGCTCCAACTGAGTAAGCGTCGTCGGGGGTATCCACGCAGCCGCGCCGGGAACATCGGTGTCGCCTCGGTCTCTGGTGGGCAATTCGCTGTTCATAACACTCCCCTATCCCCGGTTTCTTGGTCTTTGGATGGCACCCGGGACGGGCGTCTGCTCCGACCCGCCCCGGGGCTGGTTTCAGGTTCAACCGAGCGGACCCTGTGAACTACCAAGCCTTTTTGTCATGCTGTTGTCAGGGGAGAGCACAGGATGGGAAGCCATGAGCACACAGATCGGCGTCGGCCAACGTGTAGCAGAGATGCGCAAGTTGGTCGGGTGGTCACAACCGCGGCTCGCCGCGGAAGCGCACGTCTCGGTGTCACTGGTGCGCGCGGTCGAACAGGGGCGGGCACCGGCCAGCGCCGCGTTCGTATCGTCGTGCGCACGAGCTCTGAAGGTAGCGCCGGCCGAATTGCTGGGACAGCCGTACCCGCGGACCACCACCGAGCAGAGCGATGTTGCCGCGGGTATCGCCGTCATCCGTGTCGAGCTCGCGGCCCACGATCTACCGGCGCCCGGGGTAGAGACCCGCCCGTTCGCAGAGATCGCTGCGGATGTGGCGCAAATTCGAAGGCACCGGCGAGAAACGAACTTCTACCGACTGTCCAGCGAACTACCCGCACTGCTCACCGAGGTCCGCGCCCTGGTTCACAGCACGCAAGGACGGCAGCGCGAGAAAGGCTTCCTGCTGCTGTGCGAGCTGTACACCTCTTCACGGAGTCTGGCGCACAAGCTCGGATACACCGACTTGGCCACGCTGGTTGTCGAGCGCATGGCCTGGGCGGCGGCCATGTCCGGGTCACGCCTGTGGATGGCCTGTGCTCAGTTCCATCGGGCATCGGTCCTGACCTCGGCGGGTGACTGGCACACTGCTGCCGCTTATCTCGACAAGTGTCGCCATGACCTCGAGCCGGAAATCGACGGAACGGACCTGGAAAGCCTCATCTCCTGGGGAAGCCTGCACCTGCAGTCCGGCCTTGCCGCGGCCCGGTCGGGGAATCGCGATGCCGCGGACGCCCACCTGGCGGAAGCGCAGTCGACCGCCGCACGGGTCGGAACCCTCGACTTTCACGACCCGGTGATGAACTTCGGCCGGGCGAACACGGACATCTGGTCGGTCGGCCTGGCCGTGGAAATGCTCGACGGAACCGAAGCGATCAAACGTGCCGAGAATCTGATACTCCCGGCGAACACCCCGAAGTCCCGGGCCGGGCACCTGTATATCGATCTCGCCCGGGCGTTCCTGTTGCACGGTGACCGCACCAAGACACTGGACACGCTGAACACCGCTCGCAAGATCGCACCCACCCAAACCCGATACCACCCCATGGTGCACGAGACTGTACGGGTGCTGGCCCGGCAGGAAGCGCGGAGCACGGAAAGCCTGCGCGGATTCGCGAGGTGGTGTGGGCTAGGCCAATAGGCCCCCAGCGGCTTTGGGGTATAGCGTTGCGCGTGTGTACGGGCCCTCGTAGCCTTGGACTCATGGTCGATTCAGGGGGAACTCAACATCCTTCCAGTATTGTTGTAGTTCCCGAAGAGGTTCGGGCGGTCGGTCAATTCGTCGCCGATATAGCCCAAAATCTGCGTTCCGGGCTCGAAACCGCCAGCACTGAGGTGGACTCGCTGCTCGATGATGGCTGGAAGGGTGATCGCTCCGACGAATTCTTCGGTGGCTGGACCGAACTCCGGGACGGAGGGCTGAAGATCCTCCAAGCGTTGGACGGAATGGCCGAAAAACTGGGGGTTCAGTCGGACACCTATGAGGCCACCGACTCCGCAACATCACAGCGCATCTCGAGTTTGAATCTATGAAGTCGGCATTCAAAGTCGATCTCGCACGTCTAGATCAACTCGCGATCCGCCTAGCTGACCTCGCCACCTACCTCACCGAGCAACTCGATCAGATCGACGATAAGGTGGCGAATCTAGATGGCGTGTGGGAAGCAGTCGCCGCGGCCGCCTACCGAGATGCCCACGCACTGTGGGCGGTAGGAGCCCGCGAGTTCGTAACCGGGATGACCGAGATGAGCGACGCCGCCCGCGACGCATATGACAGCTACACCAGCGCGATCGAGTTCAATCGAAAGCTGCTGGAGTAGTGGGTGATCCAACATTCGAGGTTGACTGGCACATCTACTACGACGCCGCACAGAAATGTCACGATCTCGCTGGTGAACTCCGCATCGCAGACAAGCCGCTCCACGATGCCGTCAAGGGGCAATGCAAGGGTATGGCGGGTGATGCTCCCGGGTGCAAGCAATGGGGGGAGGCATACGACACCCGGGCGGAGGCGATCATGCAGTTGTGTACCAACCTCGCCGATGCACTCACCAACTTCGGATACCTGCTGCGCGCTCTCGGATATATCCACGGGATGGCAAACAACAGCCAACCTGACCGCCCACACATCGTAGAGATGTCGGTCCACGATGTTCAGATCCCGACCTCTGTCGCTGACAACGGCAATGGATTGCGCCATGACGGAGGCGGAATCGGCGCGTTCTTCGACGAACTCGTCTGGAAAGTCACCGATAAGTTCGGCAAACTTCCCAACGGAGACATCGAAAAACTCGCCGCCGCCAGCACAGCGTGGGACGCATTCGGCAAGCATCAGACCATCACCGAGGCTGCCTCCCGAATTACAGCAATCGCCGACCTGCTTGCCGGCCTGGACGAGCCGGTCACCGCACAGCGAATCGCGGACCATTTTGGAATCTTGAAAACTGGAGCCCAAAGACTCCTCGAATCAGCTCCGTACATGGGTGGGCTGATTACCAACTATCGCACTGCCACCGTCGATGTCAGCGAACTCGTCGTAACTGAAGTCGAAGAGCTCCTCTACGAAATCGGTGTAACGATCGGTCTCGCGGTCGCAGTCTCCTGGCTCAGTTTCGGCGGCAGCCTCGCTGCCGGTGCCACCACTGTCAGCAGCCTCGTCCTCCGGACTCTCAAGGCGATCGAAGACGCTTACGCCATCAGCGAACTCGCCGAGGTCCTGGGACTCGTTATGCTCGCGGACGGTGCTGTCGGTGACATCAAGGAGTTCAATATGTTGCCCGACCTCGGCCCGATCACTAGCGAGCTTGGGGCGATCATATCCAAGCCAGCGCTGATATTCGAGCCGTCTCCGAAGCACGGTCCAAAGCAGAGAGGTAAGGCCGCACCGGCGCCGACGAACCCGCAGGAGACTCTCGAGAATTCCGTGCGGATCAGCGACGAAACTACGCGGCGCGTAGGATACGATCCCAAGACCGGTGAATTTGCCATATTTGATATGACGTACGACGAAACCGGAATACATCACGGACACAAACGTACCTGGGAACAACTCAGCGAGGAACAGCAGAACGCTCTGGTAAATGCGGGTGTGGTGGACAAGAAGGGAAAACCTCGGTGAAATACCAGGAATTACATCCAATTGATCGCAATGAGGCGCTCGAGCAGATCAAAACAGGAGATGAGTGGAGCGTTGTAGAGGCGATCCTACGGCTTGCTCTGCACGATCCGGACGGACCCTGGGTCACCAAAATTGCGCTGGACTTGCTCGGGAATATCAACTTAGGAATCCGGCGAGCGGCCGCTTTGGCGCTCGGCCATATCGCTCGCCTTCATGGTGAGATCGATGAGCGGGCTGTCCCGGCACTGCAACAGATGTTATCGGATCCCGAAACGCGTGGCCGCGCAAAAGATGCACTGAGCGATATAGAAATTTTCACCGCACCAACGGGGGATTAAATCGACCAGAGGTCCGGAACTTCGAGGAGTTCTCCGAGTACACGTCCGGTACCGCCCTCACCGCGGAACTCGACGCCGTGCACAGCGTCCAGCGTGCCCTGGACGTCGGATCCGTCGACGCCATCATCCGCGCCGCGGAACTGCGCCCCCGCATCATCGAAGCCATCGAGGCCCGGCTCCGGTGATCTGACCGAGCGTTGCCACCGATGCCCTCGCCGACCCCGAGTCGGCGAGGGCATCGTCCGTTATCGGTGTCCGAGCACAACCGCAGAGCGAAACATTGCGGTGGTATATGCGCAGTCGCGGCTACGATAGACCTATGTCGCGCCTCGACCGCATTACTTCCGATCCGCAGATCTGCCATGGTCAGCCGGTGGTTCGCGGCCTGCGGATACCGGTTCAGAACATCCTCGAGCTGATGGCGTCGGGTATGAGTTTCGAGGAGATCTTGGAGGACTATCCCGATCTCGAGTCCGACGACCTACTCGCGGCGCTGGAATTCGGCGCCCTGGCAGCGGGCGGGCACACAGTCGCACCGGTCAGCGCGGCGTGAAGTTCCTCGTAGACGCGCAGCTTCCCGCGCGGCTCGCACGATTCCTGCAGCGGGCTGGTCACGATGCGAGGCACACCACGGATTTACCCGAAGGAAATCGAACGTCCGACGACGAGGTGACCAAGGTCGCCGACGCCGAGGACCGGATAGTCATATCCAAGGACGCCGACTTCCGGACGACACACCATCTGCACGGACAACCACGACGGTTGCTGGTCGTAGCAATGGGCAACGTGAGCAACAACGACCTGCTGGCAGTATTCGAGACGCACCTGGACACCATTGTGGCTGCGTTCGGCGACGCCGACCGGGTCGAGGTCCGGCCCACACAGATCGTGGCCTGGCCGAGAAGATCGCAATAGTAGCTGCAACCACGCAGTAAACGTTGCGACGCGACCCTGCGGAATCGGGTCTCACCCGGCCTTCCAAGCTTGTGGCGAGCGAGGTTCAGCGCTGGTTGTCCCGCATGAGCTCGATGAGGATCGATAAGACGCCCTCGGTAGCTGCGGGTATCGCTCAGCACCGCGCCAGGCTGCTGCTCGCGAACCGCCCTGGTTATTTGACTTATGATTACAGAATGTCTACCGTTTGGCTCGTGGCACGCACTAAGAGCTTCGACCCCGACGACGCGGTGGCGAAGGCAATGGACGTGTTCTGGCGCAAGGGCTACGCCCGCACCACCCCGCAGGACCTCCTTGATGCGATCGGCATCGGCCGAGGCAGTCTGTACAACGCGTTCGCAGGTAAACAGGATCTGTTCGAGCAGGCACTGCGCCGATATCAAGCGAAAGAAACGGTGCGGTTGATCGATCTGCTCGACGGGCCGGGTTCGCCCCGGGAACGGGTGCGCGCCGCGCTCACCATGGTGCTCGACGCAGCCTGCGCCGACCCCGAACGCCGCGGCTGCCTGGCAACGAATACCGCCGTCGAACTGGGCGATGACGACACGGTCGGCCTGCTCGTTCGGCGAATATTCGACCGCCAGCACGACGCTTTTCGAGGAGCTGTCGAGGAGGGACAGCGCGCTGGGGAATTCAGCGCGGATCTCGATCCGCGAACAGCCGCGAACTTCTTGCTGGCCACCATCAACGGCATGCGGGTGCTCGCCGCGGCCGATCCCGACCCTGCGCGACTCGCCGGACTGGCCGAAACAGCAATGCGCGCATTGTAATCCACCTTCGCCCGGCTCGGTTGTGGCGACTCGACAATCAGTCAGGGTCAAATGCTGCTCCAATTTTGTAACTGTAGTTAAAGAAAGGGATCCCGTGGATCTACAACTCGCAGGCAAAACCGCCGTCGTCACTGGGGCGAGCAGAGGTATCGGCCTGGAAATCGTCCGGGCACTCAGCGCCGAAGGCGTGCGGGTGGTCGCCGCCGCGCGTACGGTCACCGCCGGACTTCGCGAGCTCGAAGGCTCTGTCACTGCGGTGACTGCCGACTTGGCCGCCCCGGACGGCGCCGCTGCGTTGATCGAACATGCCACCGCGATCCTCGGCGAGATCGATCTGCTGATCAACAACGTCGGCGGTGTCGTCCCCGGGAGTGCCGACGCCGGCGGCTTCCTCGACATCGCCGACGACGCATGGGAGCGCACCTACCAACTGAACCTGTTCGGCACCGTCCGGGTCACCCGCCACGCCCTGCCCAGCCTGCTCCGGCAGCGCGGCGTGATCATCAACATCTCTTCGATCGGCGCTCGCGCCGCCTATCATCCCGTCGACTACGGCACTGCGAAAGCCGCGCTGAACAACCTCACGAAGGCGCTCGCCGAGGAGTTCGGAGTTCAGGGCCTGCGCGCACTCACTGTCTCCCCGGGCCCAACCCGCACCCGCAACTGGTCGGCCCCTGACGGTTACGCCGCCGACATCGCCGCACAGAACGGCGTTACCCTCGACGAATTCCTCGCACAGGCACCCATCCAGATGGGCATCACCACCGGGCGCCTGACCGAGCCGCACGAGACCGCGGCACTGGTCACCTTCCTTGCCTCCCCGATATCTGGAAACCTTACGGGCGCAGACTATTTAGCCGACGGCGGAGTGATCAAGACGGTCTAGCGCGGTGATCCGTCAACGCCATCCAGCCCCGAGTGGTGCCCCCGAGGCGATCGGTGCCATTCCATTCTCGACGTGCTCGTATGCCACCGAATCTCACATATGCGAGTTGCAGGGTGCGCGCTTGATCGACACGCTCGAGCCAACTTGTCGACCACCCTTCTTTCACCTGAACAGCCCAGAAAAGAGTCAATTGTGGATCCGTTTGTGACCTGGGAATGGTGCGAGTCGCACCGCGACGAGATCGTGATCGTCGATGCCCGCTGGTATTGGGACCGTCCCGGTGCCGATGCTTACCGACGCGGTCACATTCCGGGGGCCGTGTTCGTCGACCTCGACGCTGACCTCACCGGCGAGATCGGCGAGAGAACCGGACGGCAGCCCTTCCCGGAACCGGAGCGCTTCGCTCGAGCCATGAGCGTCGCCGGGATCGACGGACGCAGCCGGGTGGTGGCCTACGACGATGCTGCCGGGGTCATCGCTGCACGGCTGGTGTGGATGCTCCGCATCCTCGACGTCCCCGCGGCAGTCCTCTCAGGCGGAATCAGCACCTATCGTGGCGAACTGACCACCGACGTGACCCGGCGCGAGGCCGCAGACTTCCCGGCACGGCCCTGGCCAGAGGGTGCGCTTCGGTCCACATCCGACGTCGCTACCCGAACCACAGGCACGCTGGTCGACGCCCGACCGGCCAACCGTTACCGGGGCGAGGAACCTGAAGTCGACAGTGCCCTCGGGAAAGTGCCGGAAGCCGACCCTCGTCGAGGGCATATTCCCGGTGCGATCAACGTTCCGTGCCGAGACAACCTGCGAAGCGACGGCACTATCTCTTCACCAGAGCGCTTGCGCGACACCTTCGAGGCAGTCGGGATCAAGGACGCTTCAACCGTCATCAGCTACTGCGGAGCAGGCGTTACTGCCTGTCACAACCTTCTGGCCATGGAGCACGCCGGCCTCGGAAAAGGAATCCTCTACCCAGGCAGTTGGAGCGCGTGGAGCCGCACTCCCGAACTGCCCGCCGAGACCGGAGACCCAAGGGACGCAAGTCACGGCGGCTGACATTGCACCCGGGTGTCAGCAACGTCCACCGCTACCGAGCACGCGCCGGTCGACAACTCTCGGCACGCAACAGCTAGCCACACCCGCCGGCGGCCGATCCTTGCCCGTCCGTTCCGATGAAATCGGTGGTCCACCGCGTGCCGGCATCTTCGGCGAGTTTGCGGTTGTTCGACAGTGCGATGTCGTGACCCGCATCGGGAACCAGCACTGTCTGCAGGCACGACTCGGGTGAGTAGTAGCGCGACTCCAGTTCCTGGATTTTCGCGGCCGACGAACAGTCGGCGCTGCCCGGGCCACACATCAGGAGATCCTGTTGTCCTTGAATCACCAACACCGGGACATGGATCGAACGGGTCAGATCACTGGTGGTGGAGGGGAATATTCCCGCGATCTCCGCGGCCGATGTCGCGTCCTTGTTGGCTTCGTCCCAGGCGACAATGCCCGGATCTACGCCGCCCGCATGATGAAAGACTTGTCCGCGACTTCCCACGGCCGTGGTGAGATAGCCCGGATCGAGGTTCGCCGTCCGGAATGCGGGATCGAGCGCGGCAGGGCGGTAATTCGCCCCGGCGGTCATCACTCCGGGACCGACCGGCAGCACATGCAACATGCCGGTGACGATCAGGCCCTGAATATCGTGATAGGTCGCGGCTTCTTGCCAGGCGACGGCGGATCCGGCCGAGTGCCCGACCGCGACGACCGGGCCGAACCCGGTGTTCCCGAACGCACCCCGCTTCAGTTCCTGGACGATCTGATGGACGACGAACGCGTCGTTCTGCACCGTGAGCTCGGTGCTCGGGGGACGCGAGCTGCGGCCCTGGCCTATCCGGTCGATGGAGAAGGTGGGGACACCGGCCGTCGCCACACTGCGGGCGTAGGAATGAGACCCGTTGTCATACGAAGGATTCCAGTAGGAATGGTTGTAGAAGGCACCGTGCAGCAGCAGTTGGACGGTGTGGCCGTTCACCAGGTCTTCGGGCCTCGCACACAGTTCTCCCCACACGTGCAGTGTCTTCGGCGTTCCGGGGGTCGAGGACACCGGGATCGACTCGTAGGCCCGGCACTCGACCGCGGCCGGTTCCGCGGCGGCCACGGACGCCGGTACCGCGGTGACGCTCGCGATCAAGGAAAAGGTTGCTGAGGCTATTCCGATCAGGAGCCGGCCGGGCGCTGATAACCTCTGGAAATGGGGAGCTGCCAAGGTCCGACCTCATTATCGCGCAAACCGAGCCCCGCTGATCCAGCGGCGAGGCTCAAATGATCTGGGTCACGTTAGCAGATAAGCTGCGGCACAGCAGCGCTCGCGTCGCCGGGTGCGACCGGGGCTGATGCATCCGATCATCCGGCGGCCGGAAGTTCAGCGGCCCGCGGCGGTGAGCTGGTAATCCGCTTCGAGGACCATCCACGCGCTCAGCTGTACCGAGAGATCGCGGCTCAGGTTCGCGGGTATCGCGGCGGACGATCCCGTGAACTGGGGAAAGGTTCCCGGGGACTTGGGCACCGTCACCGGGCGGGTCCAGTCCGTGCCGAAGAACGGCAGCCCGTCCACCTCCGCGCGGTGTTCCCAGGCCGCCCGCGCGGAAGCGTGCACGATATCCGCGGCGGTGGTGTCACCCAGGGACAGAGCGGCCATGGCGAGATACCGGGCGAAGATGCCCATGAACAGCCCGGAATCGTCTCCGGAGGCCGCGGCGATCACCCCGGTATCCGTGACCCCCGCCTCGGCTGCCGCAACCAACGCTGCCGCGCGGCGGTGATGTGCGGGCTCCCCAGTGCGCACCGCCAGCTCGGTTTCCAGTCCGATGGCAACGCCCTGGCAGTAGGTGTGAACGGACCGATCCACTTGCCCGCCGGGCTCGTGGACACCGTCGAGGATCAGTCCGCTGCCGGTATCGCGCAATCGGGTGTGCAGGAAATCGGCGAGCTCCGCGGCGCGGGACAGTTCGCCCAACCGCGCCATCGCGATACCGGTTGGACCGATCGCGGGGGTGTTGTAGTACTCCTCGCCGATCCGCCACGGCACCGCGCCGATGTCCGGATTCCAGCCCTCGATCAGGGCGGTCCGCAGGTCACCGACAGCGTCGCCGAACCGGACACCCAGCAGCCGGTCGGCTCGTTCGAGGGCCAGTACCAGCCACGCCATATCGTCGTAATACCGGTTGGTCCAGCCGGTGATATTGCGGGCCCGAATACCGCGCGCGAGGGTGGTGACCCGGTCGATCCGTTCGGGGGTGCGAGCCCGATACGCGGCGTCGACAGCACAGTCGAGCAGATGGGCCTGCCACCAGTAATGCCATTGCGCGAAGGACCGCTCGGGCAAGGATGCCGGCCAGACGAGCGTCCCCAGCCGAATCCGCGGCAGACCCCACAGCGCACGCACATGCCGTGCCACAATCGCCTGCTCAGCCAGATCTGCGCGCTTCCCGCTCTCCTCCGGACCGGCGGCCACTTTCCGTGCGACCGGCCCCGCCACTGTCGGCTGCGCCAATGCAGTGAGTGCGATCCCGGCCCCGGCCGCGATCAACACCCTGCGCCGGCTCATCCCCATATTCCGGCGATCCATCCGCCCGGACTCCTCTTGCTGAAAAACGACCCTCGGAGATGGATAACCGTGCGCCGGAATTCTATCTCGATATGGCAACGACCGCGCGGCGCCGATCGTGCGGTCGGAACCCTCCCGGCCCGGCTACGGCCGGAAACACCGATGCGGCGCCGACGAGGCCGACAGCGAGCGGATGATGCGATCCGGATGGCCGGGTCCGGCGAGTGGTGCCGATCCGTAGCGTTCGGGCTTCGGCTGCCGATGGAGAGGTAGGTCATGTTGACCGGCGGGTTCGTCGGTGCGGCCATGGCGGAACCACGACTCACGTCATATCGGACTCCGACGCTGAAGGACTGACAATGTCACTTGCACGATTCGGCAAGCTTTCCGCCGTCGCCGCCGTGATGACCGCGGCGCTCGCGGGTGCGAGCGCTCCCGCTGTGGCCTCGAATTACATACCCGTCGACTTGCCGATGACCTCGACCGGAGCGCACGGGCTCGGATGCGCCGGCGAGGTGTGGGGAGTCGGCAACGTCTATCCGGACGGAGATGTCCCCGGCACGGTCGACCTGCAGTTGAAAGGCTGGCTGAAGGTCCTCGGTGTGCCGGCCCCGTGGTGTTCGGTTACCGCCACCGTCCACTGGCGCAATCTCGATACCGGGGCGGCCGGCGAAGGTTCGGTATTTCTCGGCCGGGGCAACGGTATGCCGTTCTTCTGGGTGGCCCCTCAGCTGGGCAACGTTCGTCTGGTCACCGGCGCGGGCCGGGTGACCTTCACCATCGATACCGGTCTCCCGCATACCGAGAGCGTTACCACGTTCGCCGTCTACTGACGTTCACGCACCACGGCCGAGCGTGGTCAGAACGAGAAAGATTCGCCGTATCCCGTCGTTTGCGCAGTGCCACCGGGGGTTTGGACGGTGACGGTGACGAACGGCATCGCCGAAGCCGGTGAGAGGCATCCGCTGATGTTCAAGGGTGTGTTCGCGTGAGCGAACGTGTACGGGAAGGTCGATTCCTTGTTCAGTTCGGATTCGCCGACCACTACCGGCGCCACCGTGCCCGGCGCCAGATTGATACCGAGCTCACCGGCCACCGCGCCTTCGACAGAGGTGCTGTTCTCCACACCGATCAGCGGGGCGACGGTGACGACGGGCGTTTCGCCCTCCTCGAATGTGGTGGCGACTTCGAGTTCGGAGTAGGGCGTATTCGAGAGACCGCCGCCTATTTCCGGGACGATCGCAATCGACATCCCCTCGGAAACGTCCACAGCGCAACCGACCAGATATCCCGCCGCGACCCGGCCGCCTTCCAGCGCCGCGGCATCTTCGAGGGCGACCGAGAAGTTCCCGGACGCCTTGGCCGCATGAGTGAACGGGACGCCGGCCGCGATATCGCCGGCCGGAACGAAATCGGTCGAATCCACCGACGCGACCAGATGCAACCCGCCCACGCGGACATCCCCCGGCGCGGCGCGCGCGGGAGTGCCGACGACGGCGGTGGCTACTGCCACCGCGGTGATCGCTACCGCGGTACACGTATGTTTGCGGTTCATAGCGCTCCAGTCGAGTCGACATCGAGTCGGAACTTGACAAGCGGACTCGCACACCGAAAAGGCGTCGCGGATATCACCCGGCGGGTGCAGACCGGAACTCTACCGGTCGCGCAGGTCAACGCATTGTTCTGCCGCACCGGCGAGTCGCCGGCCGATATTTCGCGTGGAGAGCCACCACACCGAACAGTGCCTGTAACGATGAAGCCGGCGCCGGGCACTGATCGTCATGACGGATTTCGACGGCTTGCGGGCCTTGTTCATCAATTGCACGTTGAAGCGGTCCCCGGAGGTCAGCAACACCCAGGGGCTCATCGATGCGAGCGCCGGGATCATGGCGAAGAACGGTGTCCAGGTCTCACAGATACGGGCAGTCGACCACGATATCGCCACGGGCGTCTGGCCGGATATGACCGAGCACGGCTGGGAGGTCGATGAGTGGCCCGAGCTACAGCGCCAGGTGATGGACGCCCAGATCCTTGTGCTCGCCGGGCCGATCTGGCTGGGCGACAACAGTTCGGTGATGAAACAGGTCATCGAACGTCTGTACGCGAACTCGGGAGTGCTCAACGAACGTGGCCAGTACGCCAATTACGGCCGGGTCGGCGGTTGTCTGCTCACGGGCAACGAAGACGGTGCCAAACATTGCGCGATGAACATCCTGTACAGCCTCCAGCACATCGGCTACACCATTCCGCCGCAGGCCGACGCCGGGTGGATCGGGGAAGCCGGACCGGGGCCGTCGTACCTCGACCCCGGCTCCGGCGGACCGAGTAACGATTTCACCAACCGCAACACCACATTCATGACGTGGAACTTGCTGCATTTCGCTCGTCTGCTCGCGGACAACGGCGGTGTGCCCGCACAGGGCAACCAGCGCACCGAATGGGACGCGGGTTCACGATTCGACTTCGAGAACCCCGAATACCGCTGAACGGGCCAGGAATATCATGCGGCGAACGCGGTGAGACCGGCCGGCGTGGGCATCGAACCTACCGGGTACCGAGGAGAGGATCGGGTCCGATCAGGACGACCAGTTCCGGAAGGCGTCCAGCAGATCCGCGCGTACGTTCGGGGACAGGGTCTCCGGCGGGGGGAGTTCGCCGACGAGTGCGATGGTCTGCCGGAACTGGTCCATATAGGCCTCGCACCCATCGCATTCGGCGAGGTGAGCGATGAACCGTTGTTCGGTGGCCGGGTCCAGCGCACCGTCGAGAAACGCGGTGACCAGTTCGACCAGCTCATCGCAGTTCATTGCTCGCCTCCTCGGTCGCCGCGAAGTACTCCTCCAGTTTTCCACGCACGGCCACGCGGGCGCGATGCAGGATAACCCGCTGGTTGCCCGGCGAGATATCGAGCAGCTCACAGACCTCTTCGGAGGTGTAGCCCTCCATATCCCGCAGGGTTATGAGGATACGGTTGCGATCCGGAAGTTCGGACAGCACTCGCGCGATAACCTTCGCGACCTCGGCACGTTCGACGGCGTTCTCGGGTTCCGACCACCGTTGCGGTTTCTGTCCCGGTTTCCAATGTCCCGGGTAGGGGTCGTTCGCGGTCCGGAAACGGTCCGGTTCGACGGTCGAACCCTCGTCCTCGGCCAGGAGACTGCCGAAGGGGACCGTGCGGCTCTCGCGCACACCGCGTTTCTTCGCGGTGTTCACCACGATTTTGAATATCCAGGTCTTGAGCGACGAGCGGCCCTCGAAACCGTCGATACCCCGGATCACCGCGACCCAGGCATCCTGCACAACCTCCTCGGCCGAGGCGTTGGTGGATACGAAGGACCGGGCCAGACGTAACATCGCCGGAGACCATGCGTCCAGAATTGTTTTGAAGGCCGATTCGTCGCCCATGCGGAGCCGTTCCGCCAGAATGTCGTCCGGCGTCACGAGGCTGTCGCGACCCACCTGTTCTCCTCGGTCTGCACCGATTGCCACCCCATCGGTAATCCGTGACTGTCTGTCCGCCGGATGTGTCAGGGTTACGGAACGACCGTGCCGTCCATCCCGGCCCAGGCACGCCACCGGCCGAAGGGCACCTAACGGCCTGCTGTCCCAGAACCGCGCCACGCACCCGGCTCACCGGACGTTACCAGGGGCACACCGGGAGTGCGCGGCTGCGCGCTCCCGGCTGGGCCGACGTCATATTTTGGTCACCGGCGGCGCACAGGCACCGGTCGTCGCACCGCCCGCCGGAGTGGACTCGGAATGCACGCTGTGCCCGTGTCAGCGAGCGGTCAGCGCGGCGGCACCGAACGATACGCTGAACCGCTCGCACCAGATCACCACCGTGCGGAACGCGGCCGAGTCGGTACCGGGCGGCACCGTGTAGTTCTGATTGCCCTCATTACCCTCGAGCGAGCCCAGATCCACATATCGACCATCATCGAGGTTGCTCCCGTCGCCGGTGATCGGCTGGTCACTGAGCCAGACGTGCAACGCGGGGCCGTCGGAGGTCCGCAGATCGATGATCCGCACAACGGCGTTACCGTCGGGCTGCTGCTGCAATTCCACGTTTCCCGAGGTCGAATGCTCATGGGAGACGAACGAACCCGAGGCGATCGGCACCAATTGCGATCCGTCCGGCGCGACGGCGACGGCCTCGTCTACTCGCTCGGTGGTGAACAGTCGCCAGGGCTGGAACAGGTAGAGTCCGGCTACCAGTGCCGCGACCAGGCCTGCCGCGATGATCCAGAGGACGGGGCGCCGGGTACGTGCCGATGTCGTCATATGCTTTTCCGTTTCCTTCGAAAGGGTCTCGAGCCGCGGCGGCGTCGGCCGCTGCGCGACGGCCACACGGTGTACCGGAGCGGGGTGCCCGCCGAGTGTCCGAGCCTCAGTGGGCAGCCGCCGTTCGATCGTTACAACCGCCGGTCCCGCGTCGTCTCCTCGCCGGGGGTCACTCCGACGGCGGGGCGGCCCGCAATCGCTCGAGCTCGGTAGCCGTCGCTGTCTCCGCCCGCTCGAGCGCGGCAATGGCCTGCTCCGCGGCTTGTTCGGCCAGCAGGGCCCGCTGTTCGGCGGCCAGTGTTTGTTCGGCGGCCGTACAGGTCACAGCCTCGATGCGCGATTCGGCGGCCGCCGAACAACAATCCATACCCGGCGCCCGCGAAGGACCCGACCACCACCGACGCGCACCCGGAGTCCCGCATCGAGGGAAAGGCGGCCGCGAGCAGAGCACCGGCGATCATCCCGGCGGCCGCGGCGGTCAGCACGGTGCGGATCTTTACGGTGCGGGCCGGCGCACCACCGAGCCGGCGTGCCACCACCGCGAAGACGGCGGCAGTGATCGCGCCGTACAGCAGATGACCCACCAGGCTGGGCAGCAGATCCCGCGCATCCGCGATCGTCCATCGCACCGGATCACCCAGTAGCCCAGGAAGCATCGTGAGCGGCCCGGCGAGCCACCACACCGCGCCGTAGATCAGTCCCCAGAACAGCAGCTCGCTCGGCGCGATCCGCTGCCGCAGTACCAGGATGCCGAAGCCCGCACCGCGACGGCCAAGCCACCCACCACACCGCTCAGCGCACCGGCGAGCAGCCTGGTGGGGAGCGTGAGCTCGTCTTGTGTGCACTCTCCCCGCCATCACGACGGGCGCACGCGGTACGAGCGAAAAGCGGACAGGGCCGGGCCGGTACTCCGCGGGACACGGCCGGGAGGAGTCCGGATATCTCCGGCGCGGGACCGGGGCGTGGTGCGATATCTCGAGGTAGGTCATATTTCGGTGATTCCTTCGATGATGCCGGATCGGGTCGCCGCGACACGTAACGAATGGCGTGGGCGCGGGGTCGGTATAAGCGCTCGCTGAACCAGTGGTGCCGATCGGCCACCGCGTTGCACCCCACGAATGGAGCAGGCCTGATGAATGAGCACGACCGCGCCGCGCCCGTGCCCACGACAAAAACGGCGGCGCACGAGGAGAGCCCGCACGAATCCGAACTGCTGTTACCTGGGATCGTGGCCGGGCAGATCTCGGCCGCGCGGTCGGCGGCGGTGGCGTCGCGGGTCGGGATCGCCCTCGGCATCGCCATCGCGATCTGCTTTGTGACCGGGCTGATCAGCCATTGGATCCAGCATCCGCCGCCGTGGTTCTGGTGGCCCGCCAACCCGGTCTGGCTCTACCGGCTCACCCAGGGTGCGCATGTGGTCTCCGGTGTCGTGGCGATCCCGCTGCTGCTGGTGAAGCTGTGGTCGGTATTCCCCCGTCTGTTCGCGCGACCGCTGATCGGGAGTCCCTTGCGACTGCTCGAGCGCGGATCCATCGCCGTACTGGTGGGGTCGATGATCTTCCAGCTGGTGACCGGCCTGTTCAATACGGCGCAGTTCTATCCCTGGAAGTTCTTCTTCACCACCACCCATTACGCCATGGCTTATATCGCGTTCGGGGCGCTCGCGGTGCACCTCGCCGTCAAGCTTCCGGTGGTGCGCGCCGCGCTGGCCCGGCCGGCCGCCGGATCCGAACCGCCGCCGGATGAGGCCCGCGTAGCGTCCCGCCGCGGAGTGCTCGTCGCCGCTACCGCCGCCGCCGTCGTCGCGGGGGTCGCGATCGCCGGGCAATCGGTGCCGCTGCTCCGCCGCATTTCGGTCCTCGCGCCGCGTAGTGGCGAAGGGCCCCAGGGACTTCCGGTGAATCGCACGGCGAACCAAGCCGGTGTCTCGGAGCAGGCACAGGATGCGGAATATCGCCTGGAGGTCAGTGTGGGCGATCGGAAACGCCGGTTCACGCACGCCGAGTTGGCGGCTCTGCCGCAGACCGAAGCCGAGGTACCGGTGGCGTGTGTGGAGGGCTGGAGCGTCTCTGCGCACTGGTCCGGTATCCGGCTGCGGGATCTGCTCGCCGCGGTGGGCGACTACCGCGGCGGCGATGTCGCATTCCGTTCGCTGGAACGGAGCGGCCTGTACAACCGATCCGTGCTACCGCAATCCCATGTCGTCGATTCCGCCACTCTGGTGGCGCTACGGCTCAACGGTGAGGAACTCGACCTCGACCACGGCTACCCGTGTCGGCTGATAGCGCCGACCCGGCCCGGCGTACTCCAGACCAAATGGCTCTCGGCGATCGAGGTGCGGGCATGACAGCGACGCGAGTATTACTCGGACTCTGCGGAATATGGCTCGGCTGGTACGGAATCACGCTCGTGCTCGATCTGGGCCCGGCCGACCAGATGTCCTTGGCCCTGTGGTTCGCCGGCGGGATTCTGCTGCACGACGCGGTACTCGCGCCACTGTGCGCCGCTCTCGGGCTCGCCGCCCGCCGTATCCTCCCGGCGAGCTGGTGGGCGCCGTTCACCGTGGGCGCTGTCTGCACCGCGACTCTGCTGGTGCTCGCGGTCCCGGTGCTGGGGCACGAAGACGCGAACGCGGCGAACAACACCGTTCTCGACCGCAATTTCGGTATGGGTCTGCTGGTGGCAGTCGGCGCGGTCTGGGCCCTGGTCGCTCTCGATATCGCTCGCCGGTATCGCGCGCGCCGCTGATATCGCGCAACGGAATACGTCAGCCCTCGCGCTGGAAGTGACCCGGCCACTTCTCGAACGGGATGCGGGCGATATCGAGCACCTCACCGATCGTCGACCATTCGTTTCGGCCCAGCCGGGCGAGCGGACGCAGCCGCTCGATCGCGGGCAGGCTGTTACCCCGGGCGTCGGTCCGCACGACGCCGGTATCGATCGCCGCATGCTGGACCCGGCCGATCACCACGGTCGAATCGCCGAGCTCGAGTGCCCGCTCGAGCCGGCACTCCAGCGCGACAGGTGATTCCGCGACCCGCGGCGGCGCCACCGTCAGGCTGGGCTCCGGCGTGAGCCCGACCTCGACGAACTCGGACAGTTCGGCGGGAAAGTCCGTACCGGTGGCATTGACCCGCTCGAACATCGACTCGGTGGCCAGGCAGACGACGAACTCACCGGTCTCGAGCACGTTACGCAAGGAATCCTTCCTGCCCACGGAGGTGAACTGCACCATGGGCGGCGTCACGCACGACACCGTGAAGAAGGAGTGCGGGGCGAGATTGTCGACACCCGCGGCGGACCGGGTCGATACCCACGCGATCGGCCGGGGAACGACCACACTGGTGAGGATCTTGTAGAAGCCGCCGTGCCCGAGCTCGTCGGGATCGATATCGGTTCGCATACAGCAACTCCTCCTGGCAGGCGTAGGCGATCACGGTCGAATCGACCCGGGCCGGTATCGCGACGGCCGAGAGCGCCTACTCGACGGTAGTACCCGCGCATTTCCCGGCCTGGACCTGTCCCCCGGGATCACGGCCGGCGGGGTGCACCATCCCGCCGCGCACCTCGCCCCCGCTGCCGTCCGCGACCAGGGGACAGCACCCGCCGACGCCGCCCGGACAGCACGCGACGCTGAGCGCCACCCGGGACGACAACGGCAGATGAGCGGCGCTCAGCCGATCGCTGCCCAGGATGACCTCGACGAAGCCGGTCAGCCGCCCGGTAATGTGCCGGAAGAGCGAGTTCACGGTGGGCGGTGCGATCACGTCGGTCGGTGGACAGACCGTGAATCTCTGAGTGCGAGGAGAGGAGCAGCCCGTGGACGAGGAACCCACCTGTGGGCACGGTCTGGCGCAGAGCTCGGCGGTGCCGGCCGATCTGGCCGCGGTAGCCGCCGGCCTGGCGCGCAACCTCGAGGTCCATCTACGTGCCCTCGACCCCGGCGATACCGTCGCGGCACAGGAGCACGGTGTCTACGAGCGGGTCGCGCACAGACTGCGCAGCGCCGCCGACGATCTCCGGGCCGCCGCCACGGAGATGGCCGCGGCATACGACCTGCCGATGGGCGACCACGATATGGCCGCCATAACCACGGCCGACGCCCTCGGTGCCTTCGAGGAGTACGTCGCGGCCGAGGACGACCTGCGCCGGGCGCTCGAGGCCCGGCGCCGGGACAACGAGCAGATGCTCACGGCAATCCGGGGGGCGGTCCCGGACGCCGACTGACGTCCGGGACTCGACGGGAGCGGAAGCACCGGCCCGAACAGAGCGGTTACCCCGCCAGCGGGCGGGGTAACCGTGATGCCGGCTCCCGGGGGACGGCCTCCGGCTCAGTCGGTCTCGACGGGGGTCAGGGTGAACCCGTCGTTCGGCTTACCCCCGAGGAAGGCGGCCAGCCCGCCGCTGAGTGCGTACGTCGTCCCGCCCGGCCCCTCGGTCACATCGCTGGTGACGGGATCCTCGACCGTGCCGGTGACGCGCACCGTGGCTTCTTTCCAGCCGTCGCGGGGCTCCACGCGCTGGATCTGGGCGGGCTCACCGGACAGCAGACCACTGCTGACCGCCGCGATCGAGCCATCCCCGAGGAGCCGCATACCGGCCGCGGGGGACGCCAACGGCGCGGAGAGCTTCACCGGCTGCGCCTCTTCGGGATGTTGAACGGGTACCCGTACCAGGGAGCCTTCGGCCATGGCGATGATCAGCTGGTCACCTTCCACCCACTCCACCGCTGCCATCCCCACACCGTTCAGGAAATCGGGAATATCGAGCTTGCCCTGCAGCAGGTCGTTCTGCAGGAAGATCGAGGCGCGACCCTCCTGGTCGATGCGGAATATCGTCGGGGTCAGTTCGTCGACGGCGTAGGCGGTGCCGTCGGGCGCCACGGTCACATCGGAGATCAGATGCTTCTTGCCGTCCTGGGTGAGCGTGGTCAGATCGGCGCACCAGTGCTGCCGCCCACTGGCCAAGTCGTAGCTGCCGACACCGGCGATGCGGAAAGGGTCGTCCTTGTTCGAACGGTCGGCGAGACCGTAGTCCGTATTGCTGACCAGGACGCGGTTCCGCTCACGGTCGACGTTCACGGCCTGCGCCGACACGATGGCCGGGTCTTGGATGAAGGTGCTCACCTTTCCATCCGGACCGAAGACAGAAACCGTGCCGTTCTTCAGCGAGCCGGCGAAGAACGTCTTCGACTGCGCATCGAAGTCCAGCGAGTGCGGGAACACATTCGGGCCGTCGGCCTTGATGACGCCGGACGCCTGCTGCTGGTTCTGTTCCATCCGGGGCTGCTCGGGTCCGGTAGGGGAACCGTGCGCGGGTGACGCCGCAGCGATTGCCGCGGCGACGACAAGTGCCGCGCTCGCGGTGGCGATCTTCAGCTTCGTGTTCTTCATTGTCCTAGTTCCTCCATAGTTCGGAGACGGGTTGTATTGCTTTGAGCTGTGGTGTTATTCGGTGATTTCGCGGCCGAGCCGGCAGGCCGATCGGCCGTCCGAAGACGCGCGTGACCAGGCCCCTATCGGCCTCGGGCCGGGGGCTGTCGAGCGATATTCAGGCGTGCTGCTCTGTACAGCCGAGGTATCGCGGCTGTCGGGGCGACCGAATCAGGAGTGCGCGGAAGGAACGACGGAGGCTGTGTCGTCGGGGTGGGCGGTTGCCGGACTCTCCGCAGCGGGCAGGAGACTCTGGTTGAGCAACCGCAATGCCGCCTGGGAGGAGGAACCGGGCTCCGCAGTCGTCACCACCAGCTTGATCCCCTGCCCGCGGGGCACCGGGAGCGAATGCTGCAGTACATCGAGTTCCCCGACCAGCGGATGGCGCATCCGGTACTCGGTCATATCCCACGCGCGCACCCGGTGCTGGGCCCACAACGTGGCGAATTGCGGGCTGCGCATGGTCAACTCACCGATGAGGGAAGCCAGTTGCGGGTCGTTCGGATACTCCCCGACCACCTGCCGCAGCTTGCCCACCACATCCCGTGCCTTCCTCGGCCAGTCCACGTACAGGTCTCTGGTGTGGGCGTCCAGGAATATCATCCGCGCGGTATTGGGCCGCGTGGCCGCTCGATCCGGGCTGTCCGGGGCCAGATGCCCGGCGATCAACGCATGCCCGGCGCGATTCCACATCAGGATATCCGAGCGCCGGCCGACAACGACCACGGGTGAGTCCCCGAAGGCATCCACCAGTTGACGCACCGCCGCGGTGACCCGCTCGGCAGGGAGCCGGCGACGGCTCTGCCGGGTATCACCGGACAAGGTGTGCAGATGGTGCCGCTCCGCATCATCCAGCCGCAGCGCCGTGGCCAGCGCGTCGAGGACCTGCGGTGAGGCATTGAGCGACAGCCCCTGCTCCAACCGGATGTAGTAGGCCACGCTGACCCCGGCCAGCTGGGCCAGCTCCTCACGCCGCAACCCCGGCACCCGGCGCCGGTCGCCGTAGTCCCGCAACCCCACATCCGCCGGCTTCAACTGCGCCCGACGCGTCGTCAGGAACTCACCGAGGAGGGACTGGCCGTGCGTTGTGTCGTTCATGCGATCGAGTATGGCCAGGATCCTCACCTCCAGCCTGCCCCTGGGAGTAGCACCCTTCGAGATCACGGGCCCACCCCGCGCCGCCGCCTTCACCGGAATGGACACCGCACGTGCAGGTTCAAAACAGCGGCCACCCTCACCGACGACGAGACGGTGCCCGCCCGCGGCGAGACTGTGGTGACGGTGAATCTCGACGTCACCGATCTAGGTTGCGTTTTTCGTGCGCGGACTGCTGATGTCGCAGAACGGTTCCGGCCGGCGCGGCAGGGACGCGGATCCGGCAGCCGGGATAACGGAACACGTCCAGCCGCGGATACCCCAGGGGAACAGCGTCGGAGGTTGATTCCCGGCTCGCATCGCCGCCAGGTTCCGGCCTGCCCACGATGCCGGATCAGACGCCCGGCGCGTCGACCTTCAGAGAGGAATCGTCATGCGAAAGACCTTGCGTCCACTGGTTCTCGGCGCGATCACCGCTGCAGCGCTGCTACCGGTGGCGGCACCCGCGTGGGGACAGGACTACGAGACCAGCTTCGCGGACGCGTACCACACCGTATCGCCGGACTGCGCCGGCACGGTGCACACCGAGGCGACACGCACTCCGTTGCCGACCAATGTCGAAGGTGTGGGGGTGACTGTCCTGTTCACCGCGGACCGTCCGGATCCGGCCTGCTCTGTGACGGTGAATGTGTCCTGGCGCAATAACGATTCCGGAAGCAGTGGTCACGAGGAGATCACCGTCTCGTCGATACCCGAGCCGGGCGGCCGCTTCCCCACCGACCACGGTTACGAACGTGTCCTCGTCGATTCCGGTCCGGGGAACGTATCGGTGATCAGCGATAAGAATCCGGGCGAGCTCACCGTCCCCGTACAGTGAATCGACCGCACGGGGCTCAGCCCACCAGGTAACGCCGGTTTACTGTGTGGCCACCCCTGCAGCAGCCCCGATCCCCCGGATACACCTCTTCCCGGGCAAGCAGCGTCACCACCGAACCATCGGCGGTTGACGTAAAAGTCCCACTACGGCACGCTCATTCGTAAGCTTTTGCTGGAGATACGGGTCGATGCACACTACCCGCATGACGCGTCGGAGGGGAACACGATGAGTGCGGCGAACGGCGACCGGGTGCTACTGATCGGGGAGCTCGTCCGGGACGTCATAGCCGACGTCGCACCCGACGAGTTGCCCTTTGTCGACCAATTGCGCCAGCTGGACGACGAGCGGGTCGTGCGATTACTCAGTCGGCGTCGGCGTGGCCGCGACCTGCTCGGATTCGGACTCGACGAGATGGTTGTCCTGGCGAGTCCGGTGGTGTGGGTGGTGGTGAACGAGGCGGCGCAGCGATTCACCGACAGCGCGATCACCGGCGCCGGCAAGGCGGCACGTTCTGGACTCCGCAAACTGCTCGGCCGCACCGAAGCCGCATCGGCCGTCCCCGAGATGACACGGGACCAGATCGCCGAAGTGCGGACGCGGGTGCTGGAGTCCGCTATCGGCAGCGGAATGGACGAGGAGCGTGCGCGACTCGTTGCCGACGCCGTAGCAGGCCGGCTGGCGCTCGGCGCGGTGCCCGATCCCGATCACGCCCCGGATGGTGGCCGGAACCCCGAGGCCCGTCCGGATCCGGACGGCGACGCCGGTGTGCGGAACTGATCGGCCGGTAGCAAGAGTTGCTGTCGCCGGCGATTCGAGCACAAGCGTAATTCCGGTCCGCGCCAGGGTCTTCGCGGCGGGCACCGCGATTCGGTTCGCACTCCTGCTGTCGTTCATCGTCGTCGACAGCCTGTCGCTGCTGTCGTCGGCCGCGGCGACGTATCGAGGGGGTGACCGAACCTGGTCCGAACTCTGCCGCCTCGCAGTCGGCTACGATATGACGCAGCAGTACAAGTCCGCCGAAATGCTCGGCTCTCTCGCATTCATAGAGTCGTGTGAGGCCTCGCACGGTGTCCGGCCGCCGGTCTGGTGGATGGCATTCGGCACAGCGGCGGTATTCGTGGTGGCGGCGGCGATCTACCTGCTGTTGCCGACGTGGCGACACCGGCGCGGCGGCCCGTTGCTGACGGTCGATCTGGGCTCGTCCGACGAATTGGCGCATCAATTGCGGGAACTCGTGGCAATCGCGGCACTGCCGAAGACTCCCCGGTTCGTGATCGATCCGCGTGCCGACGCCGTCAGTGCCGTCGTATTCGGACGGTTGGGGCGGTACTCGGTGTGCCTCACCGCCGGGCTGGTGGCCCGCAGCGCCACCGATCCGGGCGTGCTCCGTGATGTGGTCCTGCACGAGCTCGCGCATATCCGCAACCGCGATGTCGACATCACCTATGCCACGGTCGCACTCTGGCGAGCCCTGCTGATCTGTGTGGTGATTCCCTACGTGCTCGGGGATCTGGTGTCGTTGGCTACGCACCCCGAAGTCTGGCGTGCCCATTGGGAATTGGGCGTACGCAGTGTCGTTCGAGTAGCCGTACTCTTGGCGATGACCTTCTTGGTCCGTGCCGATATCCTGCGCAACCGCGAGTACTACGCTGACGCCGACGCCGCACGTATCGCCGGACCGGACGCGTTCTCGTGGCGGAATCGGCAGCCGAGGTCGCGGCCTCGATTCGTGGGCTGGCAGCGGTTCCTCGGGCTATGGCGTACCCATCCCGGATGGCCGGAACGCGAACGGTCGCTGACCGATCCCGCCGGCTTGTCCGCCGCCACCGCCTTGCCGATGTTCCTCACCGGACTCACGGCACAGGTCGCGAGCCTCGCGCTCCCCACCATGTCCGCCGGATTCGGCTGGAACTGGCGTACCGACCTGATCGACGACCTGTCGGTGTGGCTGAGCGCCTCGCTCGTGGTCGGCATCGCGGGCTATATCCTCTGGCGCGCAGTCGGTTACGCTGTTCTCACCGCTCGCCCGGTGCCCTCCGGCTGGGGAGCGGGAGTCTGGCTGGCCGTCGGAATGGCTGTGGGAGAACTGGTTTCCTTCAGAACTGCCGGCGATGAATTGCTGCCTCCGCAACCGGAGATTCTGCTCGCATTCGCGGTTACCGGGCCGATATTCGCCTGGTGGGTCACACAGTGCGCAGAGTTGTGGATTCGCGGATGCCGGGGCCGGTCGATCCGGCCGGTCCAGGTTCTCGGACTGTCCACCGCTCTGGTCGTTTTCGGCACCTGGTACGGCTACTGGATGAGCGGGCCGTTCCTGCTGCTGATCGGGCCGATTCGTTCCGAGCAGCTGACTGTGCCGGGCACTCCCCCCTGGTTCTTCTTGCTCGCGGATCTGGCGAACCGCCCGATGGTGTTCGTGGGTGCGGCCGTGCTGTGGGTGTTCCCGTTGCTGGCCGCCGTGCGCAGGCCGGTGACCGAGACACCGATATGGGTTCGACAGGCCCATGACCTCGCATCGCCGGACGACAATACGAGGACACAGGCCGCGATGCCGATTCGGCGGGTGGCCGTGGCCTCCACGGTCGGTGGGGTGCTGTGCATCTCGGCCATTGTGCTGGTCATGGTGAGCCTGCACCCTCACCAGCCGCCGTTGGGTCAGATGACCGACGAGTGGGTTTTCACCTACCCGCTGCGGTCGATGGCGGGCCTGGGGGCTGCCCTGGTGTTGACGGCGGCCACGGTGGCCGCGACAACCAGCCGGTTTCGGCTGGTCACCGCGTTGGCCGCGGCCGGTGGGGCCGGGCTCATCGGACTGCTGGGACTGTTCCTGCTGGCGGCGCTGGACGGTTGCATCGAGCCGATGCAGGTCATGGGGTATTCCTGCCGCTGGCGGCCGGACGCGGCATGGCAGGTTGTCACGCTGCAGGTTCCGTTCGTCCTGGGCCTGGGCATCTACCTCGCCGCGATCGGCGCACTGGTCGGCGCCGTCATCGTCGACGGTGTCCGTCGCGTCGCCGCTCGGCGCGGCCGGCCGGTAGCTGACGAAGGCGCGGTCCGACCCGAATCTTTGTCGGTACGCCGGCTCGTCGTAGTGGTCGCGTGCGGATCCGTACTCGCTCTCGGTGCCAACACCGCAATCAACTACTACAACCGGGCAGAACCTCCGCCCGGTGCGGAATTGACCTTCGGCAACAAGCCCCCGCGCACCGCGGATATGATCCAGCAGCAGGTATGGGCGTGGCTGCGGGTCGGCGGCCACGACAGGATCGCCAGGTTCAGCGTGGGTTTCCAGCAATGGGCCACGGCCTCCGGCGACGCCGTCCGCGCGGCCGAACAGGCCGGGTTGCCGTCGGTACCGATCGACCCCGCGATATTCGTGCCGATCTGTTCCGCCATTGTCCGCGACGCGGAGGAGTCGATGGCATTCATCCCGATCCCGGATGACGAGGCACAGCGCGCGTGGTCGACGAGTTCGACAATGGCCGCCCGCGCGGGCACCGACTGCCGCGACGGCATTCAGGACGGCAATGCCGAGTTGTTCAACGGATCGCTGTCCGCGGGCCTGTCCGCCCGCACCGCCTACGACGCACTCCTCACCCGCCTGAACACACTCGACGTACTGGATACAGACCGCTGATTCCGACGCATCCGCCCAGGCTGAACCCACCGACTCGACCCGAAGTTCGGGACCCGCGGGCCGCCGGGTGGTTCGGATTGATCGGCGTCAGGGACAAACCCCCACGGCGGTGGATGGCCGACACCATTGGCATCGGCGTTCAGTTCGATATCACTCGAACCGGAACCGATTTCCACGACCGCAGGGTGTTGTTGAGATGCCGTTGCGCCGGGCCGGCCGGTTCGACAGTTTCCACCCGCGTGACAAGTGCTGTCAGCAATGCTTCGGATTCGAGCCGGGCGACGTGCTGTCCGACGCATTGGTGGATCCCCATGCCGAACCCGACGTGCCCGGAAGGATCGCGGTGCACGTCGAAGGTGTCCGGGTTTTCCCAGCGACGCGGGTCGCGGTTGGCCGCGCCGAGGAACATCAGGATCTTGCGGCCGTCCGGGATGAGTACGCCGCCGACTTCGATATCGCGTGTAGTAGTGCGGAAGAAGGTCTGTACCGGTGATTCCCAGCGCACCGCCTCGTCGAATGCGGTGCGGGCGAGCATCGGATTCGCTCGCAGGCGCTCCCACTGGTCCGGGTGGCCGGCGAAGGCGTATAGAACCGCGGCGAGGCCGTTGACGGTGGTGTCCACTCCAGCCGAAAGCAAGGACCGAACGATCAGCGGCGCCTGTTCGTAGGTGATGTCCCCGCGGTCGGCGGCCGCCCAGATCTGCGCACCGAACCCTTCTTCGGATAATGCCTCACGGGTGCACTGCGCGTTCACCCACGCCGACAACTCCGCGACCCGCGGAGCTCCCTTCTCGACGAGGCTGTTGACCGGGCCGAAAGCGTTGAACAGATGGTCGCCGTACGGCAGCAGGTTCTCCCGCCCCGTCTCGTGAATTCCCACGGCATCGGGAAAGACCCGCAGGGGGAACGCCGCCGCCAACCGGGTGACCGCGTCGAACTCGGTGCCCGCTTCGAGGACCTGGTCTACGAGGGCCTCGGCATCCGCCAGCCAGGAGGCGCGCAGTTTCTGCAGCGCTCGCGGGCCGAGGATCTTGCTCAGCACCGCCCGTGGCGCGTCGTGGTACGGCGGATCGGCCTCGAGCAACAGGCTCGGTGGCCGCCAGGGCTTTTCGTACCGGAAGTTGCTCAACCCGACACCGGCGGCAGACTGGAATCCCTGCCAGTCGGTCAGCGCGGCATGCACCTGTTCGTAGCGGCCCATCGCGAATACGTCGTAGCGGTCGAGATAGACCACCGGGCCCGCGTCACGCAGATCGGCTTGGAACGGCAACGGATTCTCGAGGATGTCGAGGCCGAACGGGTCCACATGGCTCACAGGCACATGGGAGGAGGCGAATGTGGTCACAGAAGGTCCTTCGCTGGCGGAGCGGATCAGAGGTCGAGGACCAGGCGGTCGGAACAGGCGCGGGATACGCAGATGAACATGCATTCCCCCGCCGACCGGGCGTCGTCGTCGAGGATCGAGTCGCGGTGATCGGGCGCTCCGGACAGGACAGTGGTCTCGCAGGTGCCGCAGGTGCCTTCGCGGCAGGACGAAAGGACATTCACCCCGGCCCGGGCGACGGTTTCGAGAACGCTGGTGTCCGGGGTGACTGTCACGGTCAGTCCGGTGCGGGCGAGTTCTACGACGAATGGGGTGGTGCGGGCCGGCGCACCCTGTTGCTTCGGCACGAACCGTTCGGTCCGTAGTTTTCCGGCAGGCCAATCTGCGCAACAGGTGTCGACCGCACGCAGCAACGGTTCAGGGCCGCAGGCATACACTTTCGCGTCGGAAGCGGCCGCGGCGGCCAGCGGGGCCGGTAAGTCGAGTAGCCCGTATTCGTCCTGTGGTGTCACCCGCACCCGGTCGCCATAGCCTGCGAGTTCGTCGAGGAAGGCCATCGACGAGCGGGTTCGCCCGCCGTAGAGCAGTCGCCAGGGGATGCCCATGAGCTGCGCCTGCACGATCATCGGAATCAGTGGCGTGATCCCGATACCGCCGGCGACGAACAGGTATTCCGGTGCCGGCGCCAAGGAGAAATTGTTGCGCGGGCCACCCACACCCACAATGTCGCCGACCGCGAGTTCGTCATGGATATAGGCGGAGCCGCCCCGGCCGTCCCGCTCCCGCAGGATGCCGACACGATAGCTGTAGGCATCCCAGCGGTCCCCGCACAGCGAATACTGGCGCGTCACACCGGAGGGCAACATGAGGTCGATATGCGCTCCCGGCGCCCAATCCGGCAGTCTCCGATCGTCGGGGTGGCGCAGCGTCAGCGCCACAACGCCCTCGGCCACAGTCTCTTTCGCGGCGACACGCAACGCCGAGCCCGCCGGTGTCCCGGAGGCGGCACAACTCTGAGCCATCTGAACTCCTCGATCTCGTCTTCACATCGAGGATCGTTCGACCGGCTACCCCGGCTCCAGATCATTCTTGATAGTTGAGAGAAAAACTGTGTGCCCGATCACTGTGCAGGTGGAATATGAGATGCGATAACCCGGGAGATTCCGCGGGCGGCGGCCTGCAATGCCGGGATCTGCACGTAGGCGGCGGCGTCGTTGGGAACGATCAGTGCCGCCGCCGCGATCACGGTGCCCTGCGCGTTGTGGATCGGTACCGCGATTCCGGTGGTTTCCGGGTAGATGTGACCGGGACAGAAGGCGTAGCCCTGCCGACGGACCTCGGCCAGTGCGGACCGAAGCCGGCGCGCGGTCCGGATGGTCTTGTCCGTGTACACCTTCATGGGCCGGGTCAGCACCCGTTCCTGCAATTCGACCGGTCCGTAGGCGAGCAGGACCAGCCCCGACGATGAGGCGTGCAACGGTAACCGGCCGGCGATCCGCGAATAGTTGACGGCCGCGCCGTGGGCGGTGAGCCGCTCGATGAACAACACCTCGTCACCTTCGAGGACCGCGAGCTGGGTGTGCTGACCCACCACAGCGTGCAGGTCCTCCAGGAAGGGCATAGCGGCCTCGCGCAACCCGACAGCCGCCGATGCCCGCGAGGCCACCTCCCACAACCGGACCCCGATCCGCACCTGCCGGTTCTCGCGCTCCAGCCAGCCGCAGCCGACCAATTCTTCGATCAGCCGCGAAGCGGTCGCGACGTGCAGGCCGGACCGCCGGGCGATCTCCGAGACGGTCAAGGTCGAATCGCCCACTCCGAACGACTCCACGATTCGCACTGCCCGGGCCGGCGCCGATTCGCCCGTATGCACACGAGCCATGAAACCTGCCCTTCCGCCTCGGCCGGCACACCTACCCAGATCATGGACCACCGACGGCGAAACTCGGCGCGCTGATAATTCGACGCCGCGTCGAGGACTGCCGTCGGCGCCTGGTCGACGCGGAGTCTCATCCGTTCTCCGGACCGTACCGGCCAACACGTCGGCCAGGTCAGCGCACGCGCGCTCACCGTCATCTCCGAACCATTGTCCGGCTACCGGTCACTTCGGCAGCCCGATCCGGACCGGATGAATCGGTCCGGTGTCTTCGTCGCGGATTTCGCGGCAGACCTGCTGGATCGACTCCCGGAGCCAGGTATTGGCGGGGTCGGTGGTGTGCAGGGGATGCCAGAACATGGCCTCCACGACCGGTATCTCCAGCTCAGCAACGAATTCCACGACAGTCACCGACAGTCCGGTGGCCAAGCGGGTGGCCAGCAGGCGCGGGACCAGTGCCACGAGGTCGGTGTCTTCGACGAGGAACGGCAGGATCTGCCAGCCCGATACCCGGGCGGCTACAACGGGTGTGACACCGGCGTCGGCGAGGAACTGCATGGGTGGTGTCGTCACGCCGGGGCCGAATTCGCCGGCGGCGTGTGGCACGGCGGCGAGATCGGCGAGGGTCAGTTCGGCGCGCTCGAGCAATGGGTTGCCGCTGTCCATGACGGCGACGAACTCGTCGCGGAACAACTGCCGGTAGCTGCCACCGAAATCGAATCCCATCGGGCCTACGAGGATGTCCACCTGGCCGAATGCCTCGAGGCCGAGGTCGATGCCTGCGGTGGGGACGATTTCCACCGACACGTGGGGTGCCTGCCGGGTGATCAGGCCGCGCAACGGCCGGACCACGACCGTGGTCGCGTAATCGGAGGCGGCGAGGACGAAGGTGCGGTCGGTGTCCGCGGGATCGAACTCCGACCGCATCTGCATCGCGTCCTGTACCCGCGCCAAGGCCTCCTGGACGGCAGGGGCGAGACTGCGCGCGAACGCGGTCAAGGTGTACTCCCGTCCGGCGCGGACCAGGAGTTCGTCGTCGAAATGCCGGCGTAGCCGGGCCAGTGCCGCGCTCATCGCAGACTGGCTCAGGTGCACGCGTTCGGCGGCCCGGGAGACATTGCGCAGTTCGAGCAGCGCGTGCAGATGCGGCAGCAGGTTCAGATCGACTTCCTTCACCGGCACTCCTCCGCCGCGATCCCGCGTGTCCTGTCGCTTCGAAACCCTACGTGACCAGCTCCTCCCGGTCTCCGATGTCCGGTATCAGTGCTGCGGCGTTACCGGACAGTACGGCCCGTACGACCTCATCGGGTAGTCCCGCGGCGCGCACCGCGCCGACGGGGTCGTCGGTTCCCATATCGAAGGGAAAATCCGAACCGAGCAGCACACGCGTATGCCCGGCCACCCGGATCAGCTCCGCGAGCTGTCCGCTGTCGTGGGTGAGCGAGTCGAACCAGAGCCGCCGCAGGTAGCTCGACGGCGGATGCTGACACCCGCGGGCTTCGGACCGGACCCGCCAAGCGTGGTCGGAACGCCCGATGGCTGTCGGAAGGTACCCGCCGCCGTGTGCGGCGACCACGCGCAGACCTGGATGGCGGTCGAGGACTCCGCCGAAGATCAAGTGGGACAGTGCTACCGCGTTCTCGGCAGGTTGCGACACGGTGTTGGCCAGGTAGAACCGGTCGAGTCGTTCGTCGAGTGAGCACCCGAACGGATGCAGGAACACGACGGCGCCCGCCTTCTCGGCGGCCGCCCAGAACGGGTTCAGTGCCGGATCGGACAGTTCCACGGTGCCGGCCTGTCCGCCGGTAGCGGAGGCACCGAAGGATCCGATCTCCACGCCCCGTAATCCGCGGCCGAGAGCGTCGTCGAGGGCGGGAACCAGCTGTCCCGGATGCTGTAGCGGCGCGACACCCAGTCCCAGGAGCCGGTCGGGGGCTCGGCCGACCAGCTCACCGATGGCCGCGTTCACTCGCTGGGCGACGTCGAGCGCGTCGTCCGGCCCGAGGAACGGGTAGTAGTGGGACGGCGACGGGGATACCAACTGGACGTCGACCTGGGCGGCGTCCATCGCGGCCAGGCGGGTGGGCAGGTCGGTCAGGAGTTGCCATCGTTGCCCGATCATGCGCCCCGATTCGGCAAGAGATTCGGATCCATTGCGGCGGGCATCGAGGTCTTTGGCGGCGGCGAGACCCTCAGGGTCGAGTTCGGCGACGTAGGCTTCGACGGCGGGCAGCAGGGCGTGTGCGTGCACGTCGACGATGGGGCTCGTCATGCCGGTTCCTTCACCATGTGGGCGACCCGCTGGATGACTTCGGCTACGTCGCCGCGGTGGCCGTCGACCATCCACTGCACCAGCTGGGTGGAGGATTCGACCACGGTCTTGGCTCGTTCGAACCGGCGTTCCCGGAAGCGGGTGAACACCGCGTCGAGCGGCGCGTCGCAGGCGCACAGTTCCTCGACGAGAACCGCGGCATCTTCCAGCGCCATGGCCGCCCCCTGGGCAATCGTCGGCGGGCAGTTGTGGATGGCGTCGCCGATCAGGACTACCCGGTCGCGATGCCAGGGGCCGTCGACGACATGGGTGGTGAACCAGGTGTAGTTGGCCGGGGTCCTCTCGTCGATCGACTCGGCGATCTGTTTCCACGGTCCGCCGTAGCCGGCCGCGAGTTCCTTGACGATCAGCGGACCCTGCGCGCTGTCGCGGACCTGGGCGTCCTCGACGATGTAGGCGTAGATCGAATCGTCGCCGGTGGGGCAATATCCGGCGAGGTGGTGCGGTCCGCCGTAGATCAGGTCGGTGCGCACGACATCCGCAGGACGCGGGACCACCACGCGCCAGGCACCGACGCCGGTGGGGCGAGGAGTGATATCGATGCCGAGCAGGCCCCGGGTCGGTGAGTTGATGCCGTCGGCGGCGATCAGTAGATCGTAGGATCTGCGATCACCGGACGCCGTGACCGCGGTCGCGGTGTCCGCGGACGAGTCGATGCCCACGACATCGGCGCCGTACAGGATCAGGCCGCCGGCCGCGTCGAGCCGGTCGCGCAGGATCGCGGCGAGTTCGGGCCGGTGCATTCCCACGGTCGCCGGTAGGTCGTCCCCACCGGTCCGCACGTCGTTCATGACGACCAGGACGGTGGCTTCGGGGTCGGGGGCGCGCAGGCCGACGGTGTCGAAGGAGTATCCCCGCGCCTCGATCCGGTCCCAGACGCCGAGTTGGCGCAGGATACGTAAGGCATTGCCTTGCAGGGTGATTCCGGAACCGACTGTTCGGGGGCCGTCGGCGCGTTCGAGGATCTCGACATCGATACCGCGGTCGGCCAGCAGGATACCGGCCGACAGTCCGGCGATACCGGCGCCGATGATTCCTACCTTCTTCGTTGAGGGCATGGGCGGGTGCCTTTCTAGCGTGTCTTCGTTGTCACACGACGGCGACGGGATTGACCGGTGACCCGACCGCGCCGGTGACCGGGAGCGGCGCGGCGACGAGGAACGCCTCGTATCGGCCGGTGCGGGCGCAGTATTCGGCGAGGTCGTCGAGATTCCACATCTCCCCGATATAGAGACCCATATGGGGGATGACGATCTGGTGCAGTGGCTGGAAGGCGCCGTTCAGCTCGGTGGGCCGCACCTCGAAGCCCCAGGTGTCGGTGGCGATCGCCGCGATCTCCCGCTCGTGCAGCCACGGCGCGGAGCGGAACGACAGTCCGGGCGCGGCGCCGCCGGCGTAGTCGCCCCAGCCTTCACGGCGTGCCCGGCTGTACTGGCCGGTGCGGACGAGCAGGATGTCACCGTGGCCGACCTGGGCCGAGACGCCTTGCTGGTCGATGATCCGATCGAGCAACTCTGGGGTGAGCGCGAACCCGTCGGGCAGTTCGGGATGTTCGAGACCGAGTTCACCGGCGAGTGCGCGGCCGGCGTCGAGGAGTACGGCGCGGCCCACGATGCGGTCGGCGGCGGTTTCGATACCGGTGACCTGGTCGCCTTCGGAGGTGACGACTCCCCCGGCACGCCGGCCGTTCCAGGCGCGGCCGTGGTCGAAGATATGGCCGAGCCCGTCCCATTGCGTCGAGCACTGCAGCGGCATGGCGATCACATCGTCGGCCCCGCCGAACCCGAAGGGGAAGCCCTGGTCACCGAATTCGGCGTCCAGTCCGGTGTCGGTCATGGTGTGGACGGGGTTGGTCCGCCGCCGCCAGCCTTTCTGCGGGCCTTCGGCGTTGAAAGGCTGTGCCAGCGAGAAGGTCCGGCCGGTGGTGACGAGCTGGGCTGCCCGGACCCGCGCGCCCTCGTCGAGGAAGTTGAGCGTGCCGTGGACGTCGTCCTCGCCCCAGCGGCCCCAGTTGCTGCACCGGTGGGCCATTGCCTCGATAGTGGCGGCCGGATTCTCCGGGTCGAAGACCGGCGAGGTGTCCGTAGTGAAGTCGGAGGTCATGCTGTGGCCTTCTTTCCCGGTGCTGCCCGGCAGATGTTGCGGAGGGTCCCGATTCCGCTGATGGATGCCTCCATCACGTCGCCGGGCGCCAGCCAGCGTTGCCACTTTCCGCCGTTGCCTGCCGGACTTCCGGTGAGGATCAGGTCGCCGGGCAGCAAGGGAGTGATCGCGGAGGCTCGGGCGACGAGTGTCGGCACGTCGAAGAGCATGTTGGCGGCCCGGTCGTGTTGCATGCGTTCGCCGTTGAGCCGGAACTCGATGTCGAGGTCGCGGTAGTCGCCGAGGTTGTCGGCCGGGATCACGAACGGTCCCACGGGCAAGAACGTGGGCCGGTTCTTCGCACGCAGCCAGTCCCCGCCGAGTGGCCGGTGTTCGGCGGGGAATTGCAGGTCGCGGGCGCTGACATCGTTGGCGACGGTGTAGCCGGCGACGAAGTCGAGGGCGTTCTCACGCGCGACGTTGTCGGCGACCGCCCCGATGACGACGGCGAGTTCGGCCTCCCAGTCGGTCTGGGTGGATTCGGGAACGAGCAGCACATCGTCGTCGGCGCCGCACATCGCCGAGGCCAGGCCGGTGAAGAAGAACGGGCTGCCCGTACGGGCTCGCTCGTCCATCATCGCCGCGGCCGCGGCCTCGAGCTCTTCATCGGTGCGGGTGTCGTCGGCGGCTTTGCCGGAGACGATGATCTCGGCGACATGGCTGCGGTAGTTCGCTCCCGCCTGGAAGATGTGACGGGGTTGAACCGGGGGCAGAATACGCAGCTGCGCCAGCGGTTTACCCTCGGTCGCCGCGCGCGCGGCGATATCGGGTAGTGCGGTGCGCACCGTATCCCAGGCATCGAGGATATCCGCGGTGGTGACCACCCCGGACCCCAACTGCTCCGGCACGATCTCGACCACCCGGTCACCCGCGACGACTCCGGCAAAGGTCCGCTCACCGTCGGCGAAGGTCCCCAGCCCATAGCTCTCGACAACCCTGTTCACGCGATGCTCCGATCCTCGGCCGGGGCTGCGATGGCGGCGGCGCCTGCGTATTCGATCTCATCGCCGAGTTGGGCTTCGATGTGCAACAGCCGATTCCATTTCGCGGTGCGTTCGGAGCGCATGGTGGAGCCGACCTTGATCTGGCCGGTCCGCCAGCCCAGTGCCAGATCGGCGAGCCACGCATCCTCGGTTTCCCCGGACCGCGCGGAGAGGACGGTGCGGTAGCCGTTGTCCTGCGCCAGCCGGACCACTGTGTGGGCGTCGGAGAGGGTGCCGGTCTGATTCGGTTTGACCAGCACAGCGTTGGCGACCTTGTCCCGGATGCCGCGACGCAGCCGTTCGGCGTCGGTGACGAAGAAGTCGTCACCGAGCAGTTGCCGGTGGCCGAGTCGTTCGGTGGCCCGCGCCCAGCCTTCCCAGTCGTCTTCGCCGAGTGCGTCTTCCAGGGAGACGATCGGATACTGCGCGCACCAGTCGGCGAGCTCGTCGACCAGTTCGGCCGCGCTGAGCCGGCGGTCCCCCTCGGCGGCCAGCACGTAGTGCCCGTCTTGTGTGAGGAATTGGGTGGCGGCGATATCGACCGCGATCCCGATATCCGCGCCGGGTAGCAATCCGGCGCGTTCGATTCCGGCGACCACCATGTCCAGCGCGGCCCGGTTGGTCGGCAGTACGGGCCCGAGCCCGCCTTCATCGGCGATCAGCGCGACTGAATGACCGCGCTCGGCCAGCACGTCGGCGGTGCCCTGGCGGACCCGGGCGCTGTATTCGATGGCCTCGGAAAAGGACTGCGCCCCGACCGGGACGGCGAGGAAGTCCTGCACATCGATCGAGCGGCCGGCATGGGCGCCGCCGGAGATGATGTTGACCATGGGCAGCGGCAGCAGCGGATCGCTTTCCGCTGCCGCGACCAGCCGGTAGAGCGGGATGCGCTGGGCGTCGGCGGCGGCCAGCGCGGTCGCGACCGATACCGCCAGCACGGCATTGGCGCCGGCCTTGCCCAGGTCCGGGGTGCCGTCGGCGGCCCGCAGCGCGGTATCGACCGCGCCGCGGTCGAGGGCATCGAGGCCCCGCACGGCCTCGGCGAGGATCGTGGTGGCGTTCGCTACGGCACGCTGCACGCCCTGCCCGGAGTAGCGGGTGCCGCCGTCGCGGAGCTCGCGTGCTTCGTGGCGACCGGTGGAGGCCCCGGAGGGGACGTAGGCCTGCCCGCGCGCACCGTCGGCGAGCAGCACCTCGCATCCGACGGTGGGTTTGCCGCGTGAGTCGAGTCCTTCCCAGGCGGTGATCTCGCGGATAGCGGTGTCGGTCATGCGAGGAGCCTCCAAGCGTCCGGTAGTGAATGAGGGGGATCGCCGAGCAACCGGCGGCCGAGCGAGCGCGCGGCCACCTGTCCGGGTTCGTCGAGGTAGTCGACCGGGCTGCGCCCGTCCACGCGGGCCAGCACCAGGCAGCCGGTTTGGCGGATCAGCTGGGCCATCGACTCCGGATCGGCGCAATTCCAGGCATCGAGAAAGGTCGCCGCCGCCGCACGGTAACGGTGGCCGTAGTCGGGCCGGCGGATACTCTTGAGTAGCAGGTGTCCGACGATCCAGGCCGGATCGAAGGCCGGGTCGCCCAGGTGGGCGACTTCCCAGTCGATGACCCACAGCTCGGCGTCGGAATCACCGACGAGCATGTTCTTCGGCGAGTAGTCACCGTGCACCAGGCATTCGGTGGTTTCCGCCATGACCGCGATCGTCCGATCGATCTGCGGTGCGAGCTCGGGGTACCGGCCGCGGATCTGCCGGTGAAACGGATCGACCCGTAATTGCTCGAACGCGGTCCGCGACCCGAACTCTTCCCGCAGCCGGTCGACCCGGCCGGCAGTGCCGCGTTGCAGTTTCGCCAGGAACTCGCCTAGCCGGGCGGCGACATGCACATCGATCGCACCGGCCATCAGGTCGGATTTCCAGGTGTGCCAGTGGTCGGGGGCCCGGCCGATGACGAGGAATCCGTCGGACAGATCCAGCACGGGCGGCACCGATTCCGGCGCGATCGTCGCGGCGAGGCGCAGCGCGCGGCCCTCGGTGGTCAGCCTGCCCACATCGGCTTCCCACTCCTGCTGGACCCGCAGCCGGCTCAGGGCTCGTTTGACCACGGCATCGACACCGTCACCGGTGACCGCGACGACATCGTTCGAGACGCCGCCGGTAAGCGTGCGCACGGTCAGACCGGCCTCGGGGCCGGCGAGACCCCGGGCGCGCAGATGCGCGGTGACCGTATCGGTCAGGTCGGCGTACTCGGTGCTCATCGCGCCAGCTCCGGGGTGCGCAGCGCCGGGGAAGTGAGAACCTCCGGGTTGACGATCGATTCCGGTCGGCGACCGGCGAGCACGTCGAGGACGTGCTGGGCCGCGGTACGCGACAGATCGGCCGTCGACCCGTCGGAACTGAACGCGTAGTGCGGGGTGAGCACGGCGTTGGCCATCGTCCGCAACGGGTGATCCGACGGCAGCGGTTCGGGTTCGGTGACATCGAGACCCGCACCGCCCAATCGCCCTTCCGAGAGCGCCGCGGTCAACGCGGCGGTGTCCACCAGGCCACCGCGCGAGGTGTTGAGCAGCAGCGCTGTGGGCTTCATGAGCGCAAGCTCACGCGCGCCTATCAAATGTTGCGTGGACGAGTTCAACGGCAGATGCAGCGAAACGACATCAGCAGCAGTGAGCAGTTCGTCGAGAGAACCCACCGCGGTGGCACCCTCGACCTCGCCGCCGTGGCGACTCAGTGCCATCACCTCCATCCCCAGCGCCGCGACCCGGGGAATCAGAGCCGACCCGATCGCACCCACACCGACGATGCCGAAGGTCTTGCCACGCAACCGGACCGGCACCGGGGCGAAACTGCGATTCCAGCGGCCCGCCGCGGTGTCGGCAGCGAACGGCACCAGCCGCCGCGCCAATGCCAGCAGCAGCATCAACGTGTGATCGGCGACCTCGTCCACGCAGTACACCGGCACATTCGTCACCACCATGCCCAGTTCACCGGCCCGCGCCACATCGATGTTGTCGACTCCCACTCCGAACCGCGCCACGGCCCGGCAGCGCGGCGCGTTGTCGAGCACCGCTGCGGGAACCTTCGCGAAACAGGTCGCGATGGCGTCGACATCCGCGGCCAGAGCCGCCAGCGATGCCGGATCAGTGGACTCCGCCACCACCATCTCGACCCCGGCCGCGTCGAACACCGCACGCTCGACCTCGACGGTGGCCGCGGGATGATCGGTGATCAGCACTCGGTAGGTCATGCCGGCCTCCACGCGCGGACCGGCGGCACCGACGCCGCCCCGGCGACGACTTCCGCCGAGGCGACCGCCGGAATCGGCGCGTCGCCGTTCTGCCGACGTGGGATCTTCACTTCGTTACTCCTTCACTACGCGGTGACACCGTTCAACTCCTGCGGGGATGCGGAAGGTCGACGACTTCGCCCGCGGCGGTGACCAATCGATGTTCGTCCTCGGCGGGCCTGCCGAGCACCCGATCGTGCAACCAGTCGATCGTCAGCCCGCGCCAGCTCGGCCCCAGTGCGGCTGCCGGGCTGTCGGTCATGGAGTGGCGGGCCCCGGCGTAGCGGGTGACCGACGAGGGTGCGGGGCAGATTCCGGCGAGTTCGTCGACCCAGCGAGTGGGCGATAATTCATCGGCCGTCCCGCCGATGACCTGCCACGGAACATCCATCTCCGCGACGAGCGGGCGCAAATCGTAACCGGCGACCAGGTCGTCGAATGCGGCCTCGTCGTCGTAGAGCCCGGCCATCCACATATGCCGGGCCTTGAAGGTCGGCGACGCCTGTTCGAACAATGTCCGGAGGCCGGGTTCGAAGGCCGGCAGGGCGACCGAACAACCGCGGAACACCGGCGATGTGGCCGCGACCTGAGTCATCCAATGCGAGCCGAAACTGGTGCCCGCACAGACCAACCGGTCGTCGTCGACCTCGGGACGCGCACGCAGCCAATCGACCAGCACCCGGCCCGCGTCGATCCAGGCGGTAGGGGTGATATGGACGCCCCTGATCGCGGTCTCCCCCTGACCAGGGCCGTCGACGGCGAGGACCGCGAATCCCCGTGCCAGCCACGGGTCGCCCGCGCGGGACACGACGATCTCGCGCGGGGCGTCCATGCCGCCACAGGCCAGCAAAGTAGGCAACGGCCCGCTGACACCGGCCGGGCGGTGGAACCAGGCAGCAAGCGCACCGTCACCGAAGGGGATATCGACGCGCTCGACATGGTGATCGGAATGTGCGCCCCAGGCAAGGTAGGCGGCATTCTTGTGGTCGTCGAGTTCGTGAACCAGCGATTCGTCGGTCCATACCGGCCAGCACGCCAGCGACCACAGTTGTGCCGCGGCATACCAGTGCACCGCGGCCGTCTGCGGGTGCCCGGCATCCTCGGCCTGCCGCGCGAACCGCTCCCGGCGCCGCGCTACCCCCGTCACGACGGGGACGTGATCATCGAGTTTGTGCACCGCGCCGCGAATAACGGCCATATCCGCCGGAGCGAGTTCGTCGCCGATCGGCCCCAGATGGTAGGCCAGCCGTGGCTGATCGAATTCGATGGTCTGCGCCCTGATCGTCTCGTCGACCAGCCACCGCTGTTCACGGAACCGCCGCGGGCCACTGTGCTCGCCGGGCATGTCATCGCCGCTGATCGGTGTCCGGCCGGTCATGCCGACCTCCACGCACGGATCGGCAGCATCGGGGCGGCCTCGACGATTCGGTTGCGGGTCTCGCCGAGGACGTCGACGGTTGTGGTGACCACATCACCCGGCTGGAGTGCCGGACGTACCGCACGGCCGTGCCTGCCCCACAACTCGGCCAGGCATCCGCTGCGACAGGTTCCCGAACCCAGCAGATCGCCCGGCCGGATCTCGGTACCCCGCGACGCGTACGCGGCCAGCGCCGGGAAACTCCACGCCATGTGATCGAGCGTGTCCTCCCCGACCGTTTCCCCGTTGACGGCGACCTCCATCCGGAGGTCGAAGGACGGTCCCGAGATCCGGGAGGCGAGTTCGTCGGCGGTGACGAAGAACTGACCGAGGGTCGTCGCGGTGTCCTTACCTTTGGCAGGGCCCAGACGCAGCCGCATTTCATGGAATTGGACGTCACGGGCGGAGAAGTCGTTGATCACGATATATCCGGCGATGTGCTCGGCTGCCTCCTCGACGCTCAGGTCACGACCGGCCGCGCCGATTACCGCGCCGACCTCGAGTTCGAAGTCGAAGTCGGTGCAGCCCGGTGCGATCGGCACGTCCGCGTAGGGGCCGGTGATGGCGTAGGGGTTGGAGAAGTAGAACGTCGGGATCTCCCAGAACTCCGCGGGCACGGTGGCGTTCGGATCGAGCAGCTTCACCACTCCCTCCGTATGGTCGGGAAACGTCGAGAAATCCCGGAAAGTCGGCGGGTCCAGCGGTGCCAGCAGCACCGCGTCGGCCAGGCCGGTCACCGTCTTCCGCTGTGCCAGGGCCCGGTCGGCGACGTCGTGGATTCTGCCTCGGTCGCCGAGCAGAGCCGCCAGTCCGGCCTGTGGCTCGAGGTCGACGAGCAGGTCACCCTCCGCGAGCACCGCCAGAATGGGCCCGTCGTCGGACTGCCGACGTGCGATCTTCACTTCGTTACTCCTTCAACTACGACGACACCGGGTGGGAGCGGCGCAGGTCAGCCCTGGCCGGGATTCGCGTAGGGATTGAGCAGCTCGGCTTTCATCTCCTCCGGCGCCCCTTCTTCCGTCGCCGTCAAACCTTCGGCGAAGGGGAAGGATTCGGTCATCGAATGCGGCATGGCGCCGTTGCGGTAGAGGTTGTTCGAGCCTTCGGACGGCTTCCAGGTATGCGGTTCCCAGTCCGGTACGTAATTGCGGTATCCGCCCGAATTCAATTCGATGCGCATCGAACTCGGCTCACGGAAGTACAAGAAGTTCTGTTCGCCGATGCCGTGGATGGACGGTCCGTACTCCATGGCGGTGCCGCGTTCCATCAGCACATCCGCGCACACCAGCAACTCCTGATAGGTGTCCACCCAGAACGCGACATGGTTGATGCGGCCGGCCCGCTCCGAAGTATCGAGCACCACCCCGAGATCGTGCGACTTCTCGTTCGTCGTCAGAACACCGAAAACGGTGATGGGCGCTTCCTCGAGATCGGTGAAGGCCATCGTGCGGAATCCGAGCACTTCGGAGTACCAGGCGCAGAAGCCGCGCACATCGGTCGCCGCGATCGTGACGTGATCCAGGAACCGGGGAGCCCCGGCATGCGCGGAACGCTTCTCCGGCCGGTCCGGGTAGATCGACTTGAATTCCGGTTCCGCGCTGAACTTTTCCACGTCGTAGAACAGGCGCATCGGGTGACCGTAGGGCCCGGTGAACTCGTAGGCCCTGCCGAAACCGAACGCCCCGCTCGTCCACTCCCCCGAGATTCCGGCGCCTTCGATACGCTCGGCGGCCTGCTCGAGCGCCTCGGCACTGGTCGTGCGCCACGCCATCCGCCGCAACGTCGGCTCGGGACCCTCGACGAGGACCAGGCTGTAGGTGTAGTAGTCACCCCAGCACCGCAGATACACGCGACCATCGACCTCATGGATAGCCCGCATCCCGAACTGCTCGACATAAAAACGCGCTGACGCGGCGACATCCGGGGTGGTGATTTCGACGTGGCTGAGGTGAGCCAGCAGGTGAGACACGATTCTGTCCTTATCGACGGTTCGACTGACTGTGGTCCGAGTCACCAGTGTCAGGTCGGATCGCCGAAAGGGGAACCGGGTCTCGCGGATACCAGCTATCTACTCGGTGGATAGTTCTGGCTCGACCGAACCTTCGGGGCTCGCCGGCGCCGGAGTCGCGCCCAGCCACCGCGGAACCGTCCGAACCAGAGCTGCGCATCGACGCCGAACGCAACCGCGAACGCATCCTCGCCGCGGCCCGGCGCCTCTACACGCGCGAAGGCCTCGCGGTGCCGATGGCCGCGGTCGCCCGCGAGGCCGACGTCGGCAAAGCGACCCTGTCGCGGCGCTTCGCCACCCGCGAAGACCTCACCCTCCTTCGTGATGAAGACCCTGGTCGAGCACAATTTGCTGGACAAGGCCGATCATCTCCCCGAGGAGTCCGGTGAGCTGCTGGGCCGCCATGCCTGAATCAGGTCCGCCGGGGTGAACGCAGCCTCGATGTACTGGGTGATGACTCCGGACCGTGCGACGGCGACCAGGGGGATCGGCTCGTCGGTGACGCGATGACGGTGATACTGAAGCGCGGTCAGATCGTGGGTGTCGAAAGGGGAATTCTCCAGCCATTTGATGGACCCGAGGAAGGCGAGCTCGTGTGCGACCGGCTCGCGATCCGCGCCGACGATATCGATTTCGACGTCGTTGCTGCGAGTCCAGTAGCCGCCGATCGCGGGGACCGCCGGGATGCCCTGCGCGGGCAGCAGACGCGCGAGCGCCTCCCGGACCAGCGGTTCCACGGCCCGGCCACGCCAGCTCGTCCAGCCACGACGGATTCGCTCGAGGGTGAGATCCGGACGCCTCCGGTCCAGCTCGGTGAGATGCGGCCCCAAGAAGGTCAGCCAAAAGCGAAGATACGGATCGGTGATACGGTATCGGCGTTCTTTGGAGGGCGTGAGGCTGATGGGAAGCTCCGCCGCCACAATACCTTTGGCGGTCAAGAGCTGCGCGGCCCGCGTGAGCGTCGAGTGTGAGATACCGCCGGCGGCTCGGGCGATATTGGTGAAGCTGCGTTCGCCGCTGCCGATTGCCGCCAGGACTTGACGGGCCTGGGTGTGATCCGGGAATTCGGCGGCGAGGGACAGCTGTGCGGAGACAACCAACGGGCTCACCGGGTCTGCCAGCTCTCGGGAAAGGAATGCTTCGACATCGTCGCCCGCCCGCCACCGCGCTGCGATGACCGGTAGTCCTCCGGTGACAAGGGCCGCGTCGAACGCGGCCGCCGGCTCCAGGCCGGTCATCGCCGCCACATCCGCGGGGTTCAATGGGCCCAGCCGCATTTCGGTGCCGCGCTGGTGGAACGGGCGTCCGTATGAGGTGAGTGCCTGCATCATGGCCAAGTCGGAGCCGATGAGAATCAGCAGCACCGGCTTGCGGCAGAGTTCGCGGTCCCACGCCCGCTGCAGGACGCTTTCGAACGCGCCGTCGGGATTCATCAAGTACGGCACTTCGTCGAGCACCACCACACTGGGCTCATCCGTCGGCAGAATACCGGCGAGCTGCCGCAACGCCGCGGTCCAGTTTCCGGGCAGCGCCTCGGCGAAGACACCGGCATCAGGCAGCGACGAGCTCCGCACCTCGTCGACGAACGACGCGAGTGGATCGGCACCGAATCCGATCTCGCTGGTGTAGTAGACGTTCGGCACCCGGTTCCGGTCTACGAACTCTTCCACCAACGCGGATTTGCCGATCCTACGTCGGCCGCGCAGGACCAGGCAGCGACCCGGCCGCGCGGTTCCCATTTCCGCCCGCACCCCGGCCAGTGCGGTGGTGAGTGTGTCCAGCTCATGCTGCCGTCCGATGAAGTCAACCATGCACACCCCCATACCGGCCCATTACTATCGCTACCGATACTATCGGGAGCGATAGTATCAGGCAAGAAAGCATCGGTGGTGAGCCCTCCACCCCCGAGCGGTGCGCACACTGCGCCGATCTTGCCTCGAACCCAATTGCCGGAGGATCACATCGGCGCCCACACTCGTCGAAAGACCTTCAGGTTCAACAGAACTCAATGTATAGCGAACGGACTCGGCGCGCTACTCAGCCCGTCCGACACACGCGGCGCAGATTTGCAGCGATCTATCTACCGTTCTGGCAACTGTGGCACGAATTCGGCTCCCGACCCTTCGGATGAAACCGATGGTCAGGAGCCTGATATTGCTCCCCCAACTGGACTCGAACCAGTAACCTGCCGATTAACAGTCGGCTGCTCTGCCAATTGAGCTATAGGGGATTGCTCATGGTCTCGCCCGTACCGGGCTGACCGAGGTGAAACTTTAGCGTATCGGTGGGTGCGCGCCCAAATCGCGGGGTCGAGCTCGGACTGACCGGGCGAATACGGTTCCGAGCGGTGCGTCTGTGGTGGCGTCGGATCGACAGGTGTCGGTGCGGTCGGGCAGGATAGGGCAGCACGGACTACTGGGAGGAGCTCGACCCTAATGCTGCGGTTGATCATCGGTGTCGCTGCCGGTTATGTGCTGGGCAGTAAGGCCGGGCGGGCGCGCTATGAGCAGATCAGTGCCAGTGCGCGTGCCGTCGCGGGGAGCCCGGTGACCCGCAAGCTGGTGATGGTGGGCCGGCAGAAGCTATCGGACAGGTTGAGCACCCAGCAGAAGCTGGAGCCGATGGAGCCGCTGGACGAGCGCACCACCGTGATGGTGCCGCACGATCAGTTGCGGCAGCGCTAGCGCACCAGCACGTCCGCTTCCCGTCTTGCGCGAGCCGCGGCGGGCTTCGGCCGGCCTAGGCGGAGGAGGCGAAGTCGCCGCTGCCCATGGCCTGATCCAGGAGGCTTTTGCGGTACTGCTCCAGGGCCACCAGATCGCCGAACAGCGCCATGTAGGTGTCGGGGTCGTCGGTAGAGGAGACGCGGTGCAGGCGGGACTTCAGTTCCGCGATCTGCCGCCCGACCAGCCCGGCTTGAGCGTTGGCGAGGACGCCGTTGATGAAGCGCGGGATATCGCCGGCGGTTTTCACCGGCAGCGGTTCGCTCGCCAACTCGGAGACCAGGGCGCGGAGTATGAGGTCGTCGGTGCGGTCGCTGATCGCGCCGATCCAGTCGGCACCCGACAGCCCGCTCGAGGCGCCACCGGCTTCGGCCATGAGTGTGCGCACGGCGATATAAGCGGGGTGGGTGAACGCGTCGGGTTCCAGGGCGTCGAAGGCCGGGCCCGCGATTTCCGGGTACTGGAGTCCGGCGGTGAGGGCTTGGCGCTGGGACCGCAGCACCGGATCGCGCGGGTCCGGGTGGGCGGCCGGCTGCGCCGGGCCGGACTGTTCGGGGCGCGGCCCGCGGGTGGGGGCCGCCGCGGCGCCACGGAGTTTGCGGGCTTCCTCGTCGACGCGGCGGTAGACGAGCTGTGGGTCCTGCCAGCCGGTCCATTCCGCCAGCTGAGTGGCATAGCGTTTGCGCAGCCCGTGGTCCTTGATCTGGGCGACGATGGGCACCGCCCAGCGCATCACCTCGACCTGGCTGTCGTAGGTGAGGGCGCGGGTGCGGCTGTCCTCGCGTTTGGCGATCTCCTGACGCAGCGCGAAATCGAACAGTGGCTCGCGGCGGGCGACCATATCGCGCAGGGCGGCGTCACCCGAGCGCTGCCGCATCTCGCACGGATCCTGACCGTCCGGTGACACCACCACGTAGGTCTGCCCGGCCACTTTCTGGTCGCCCAGGAATGCTTTGAGGGCCGCGGCCTGGCCGGCGGCGTCACCGTCGAAGGTGAAGATGATCTCGCCGCGCCAGAAGTTGTCGTCCATCAGCAGGCGGCGCAGGATCGCCAGATGGTCGTCGCCGAACGCGGTACCGCAGGCGGCGACGGCGGTTTTCACCCCGGCCAGATGCATGGCCATCACATCGGTGTAGCCCTCGACGACCACGGCCTGATGACCTTTGGCGATATCCCGTTTGGCGTGATCGAGACCGAACAGCACCTGAGATTTCTTGTACAGCAAGGTTTCCGGGGTGTTGACGTACTTACCCGGCATGGTGTCGTCTTCGAACAGTTTGCGGGCACCGAAACCGATCACATCACCGCCGAGATTGCGGATCGGCCACAGCAGTCGCCGGTGGAAACGGTCGATCGGGCCGCGCCGGCCCTGTTTCGACAGGCCGGCCGCCTCGAGTTCCTTGAACTCGAAGCCCTTGTTCAACAGGTGTTTGGTGAGGGTGTCCCAGCCCTCGGGGGCGTATCCGCAGCCGAACTGGGTCCAGGCGGCTTCGTCGAAGTTTCGGTCGGTGAGGTATTTGCGGGCCATGGTGGCGTCGGGGCCGCGCAGCCGCGCCATATAGAACTCGTGCGCGGCGGCGTTGGCGGCGACCAGGCGGCTTCGGGTGCCGCGGTCGCGCTGCACCGAGGTCCCGCCGCCCTCGTAGTTGATCCGGTAGCCGATCCGGTCGGCCATCTGCTCGACGGCCTCGACGAAACCGATGTGCTCGATCTTCTGGATGAACGCGTACACGTCACCGCCCTCACTGCACCCGAAACAGTGGAACAGGCCGTGGTTGGGCCGGACATGGAAGGACGGCGATTTCTCGTCGTGGAACGGGCACAGGCCCTTCATCGAATCGGCGCCACCGCGTTTGAGCGCCACATATTCACCGACCACATCCTCGATCCGGACCCGCTCACGAATGGCGGTGATATCGCGAGCTGATATTCGTCCGGTCACGGAGACGAGTCTAGGTGAGTCACCGACTGCTGGAACCCGAGCACCCTGTGCGCGAACTCACCGCGGCTCACAGACCGGCGGCGACGCGTTCGAGACGGCTCTCGGTGTAGGAGGCGATCTGGTCCACGATCACCCGCACCCGTGCGGTGTCGTCGGCGGCGGCGTCCCACCAGGGCTGCAGGATCGGATCGAGCGCGGCGGAGCCGGTGGCCAGCAGATGTCCGGCGACAGCGGTCAGCCGGTCCCGTTGCTCGGCCTGGCGCAGTTTGTGGTCGGGATCGGACATCACATAGCGCAGCGCGACCGTCTTGAGGATCGCGACCTCGGCGGCGGCGACGGGCGGCACGATCAGATCGGCGGAGTAGCGGGCCGGTGGGCCCTGGGAGGCCTCCCGCGTGGTCACGACCGCGGCGTTCGCGAAACGACCCACGAGTTCGCTGGTCAGCCGCTTCAACGCCACCGAACTCCGGAGCGTGCCGTCATAGGCGAAGACATCGGCGACCACCGGCAACTCCGACAGCCGCTGGGCCGCCGCCACCAGATCGTCGACCGACAGGCCGCGATGCTGCACATGCCCCAGCTCGGCGAGCGCCGAGCGCTCCACCGGATCCGCCAGCGCCCGCAGATCGATCCGCCCGGCGATGATCCCGTCCTCCACATCGTGCACGGAATAGGCGACATCGTCGGACCAGTCCATGACCTGGCATTCCAGGGCCGGCCGCAGATCCGGGGCATCCTTGCGCACCCAGGCCAGCCGGTCGGTGTCCACCTCGTAGGCGCCGAATTTGCCGCCCGGCTCGGCACGCTGCCACGGGTATTTGACGCATGCGTCGAGAGCGGCGCGGGTGAGATTCAACCCGGCACTACCGCCGTACGAGTCGAGCACTTTCGGTTCGAGCCTGGTCAGGATGCGCAGATTCTGGGCGTTGCCCTCGAACCCACCGAAATCGGCGGCGAAGATATCGAGCGCCTTCTCACCGTTGTGCCCGTAGGGCGGATGACCGATATCGTGCGCCAGCCCCGCGAGTTCGGCCAGGTCGGGATCGCAGCCGAGACCGTCGGCGATACCGCGCCCGATCTGCGCGACCTCCAGTGAATGGGTCAACCGGGTGCGCGGAGTGTCACCGTCACGCGGGCCCATGACCTGGGTTTTATCGGCCAGCCGGCGCAGCGCGGCCGAATGCAGCACCCGGGCACGGTCGCGCGCGAATTCGCTGCGATGCCCGTTACCGGCGGCGCCGGCATCGACCAGACCGGCCGTTTTGGGGGCCTCGGTGACCAGGCGTTCCCGGTCGTGCTCGGTGTAGCTCATCGGCCAAGTCTGCCACCCGGGGGTGACGGTTCAGCGTGTTCGGCCGCACCGGCGGGTGAAGGGTTCACTGCCCGGCGGTGTAGTTGAAATCCGCCGAGAAATGGGTGAGCTGATACCAGAGCAGGGCCGCGGTTTCCCGGGCGATTCCGTGCGCCTGGGATTCGCGGGTGTAGACGGCGGGGCCGGTGCGGGTGGGCGCGGTCCACGCGTCGAGCCCGGCGTCCCGGGCCATGGTGCGGGTACGCAGCGAATGCCAGGGGTCGCTGACCAGCACCGCGGACTCAAGCCCGCGGGCCCGCAGCGCCACGGACACCGCTTCGATGCTGCGCAAGGTATCGGACCCGGTTTCCACCGCGAGAACGGAATCCTCCGGGATACCGGCGTCCGTCAGATACATCTTCCCGGACGCCGCCTCGGTGTAGAGGTCGCCGTCCTGTTTCCCGCCGACCGTGACGATCAGATCCGATACGCCCTGGTCGTATAGCTTTTCCGCCTGATAGAGCCGTGCCTCGAACACCGAGGACGGGGTCCCGGAGTATTGGGCCGCGCCGAGCACGACGATGGCGTCGGCGGGCGTGTAGTCCTCGATCCGCGCCACCTGCCACACCCGCACACCGGTACCGAGCACCAGCACCGAGCCGACCAGTACGGCGCCGGCCAGCAGCCGGCCGGTCCAGCGCAGAATCGCGGTTCCGATCCCGCGCGCGGCACCGGAACCGGGCCGCGCGGCCGATCGTGTACGCACTGGCGTCCAAGTCACGTCACAAGTCTGCCAGGCAGGTTCCGGTCCATGGACAGGGCGCGGCCCGAACCGGCAATCCCGCCGCGACCGATTCTCTGAGTCGTCTTCGCTGTTCAGACTGGTTCGGTGGCTCGTCCCGCGGCCCGGCGCCTTCGGATCGAACCCGAAATCCGGACTGTGCCGTGGCACGCCGCGTCGGAGTTGTCGCCCGAATCGTTATCGGGGCCGGCGGTTCGAATATCGGTCGAATAGGACAATTTCGGCATCGAGTCGCGGTCGAGGGTGAATTTCCCGTGGATCGAGGTCGAACAGCGGTAGGTTGCGCTGCCGATACCAGCGCCGATGTGATTTGCTGTACGTCGGCGAGATCTGCTGCGTCATCACTCGTTCCGGCGGTGACCGCGGACCCGCCCATACTTATGCGTCAGACCGCGATGATGCGGGCATGTCTGTCGACATTTTTGGGAAACCTGGGAACAGGTGAACGGCCAGTGGCCGTCTCGGTGAGCACATGGAGAACACAATGCCTGGATGGAAAACCACCGCTGCCGGTGTGGCGATCACTCTCGCCACTGTCCTCGCCCCCGCGGCGGTCACTACGACCGCCCAGGCCGTTCCGGCGAACTGCCCGAACCTATATGTGGTCGCGATCCCCGGAACCTGGGAAACATCGAAAGCCGACCCCGGTCGAGGGATGCTCGCCGCGGCCGCCGACGGACTGCCCAACGGCGCCTACTCCGACTACGTCGCCTATACGGCGACCGCTTTCCCGTGGGAGGGCGAGGTATACGGCCGCTCCAAGAACGAGGCGATCGCCGGGGCGCGCGGGTTGATCTCCGATGTCGCACGGCGCTGCGGCAACACCCGTTTCGCGCTGCTCGGATACAGCCAGGGAGCCGATGCCGCGGGTGATCTCGCGTCCGAGATCGGCACCGGGCTCGGTGTGGTGCCCGCCGACCGGGTCTCCCTGGTCGGACTGATCGCCGATCCGCGCCGCTCCCCGATCGACAACCTGATCGGCCCCGCGGTGCCCGGCGCCGGTGCGGGCGGCCCCCGGTTGACCGGTTTCGGCTGGCTCAGCAACCGCACCTACACCTTCTGCGCGGTCGGCGATCTGTACTGCTCCACCCCGGACGGTGATTTCGCGGCCCGCATCGCCGGCTTCCTCGCCCAGGTTTCCAATGCCGATCCCGCCCAACTGAGCAACTACCACTCGCTGGGTGTGGAACTGCTCAACGACGCACTGGCCGCGGGCGGGGTCGGACTGCTGCACGATCAGCTCAACGGCGACGCCTACGAGGAACGCAAGAAGCAGGTCGACGATTTCGTCAAATCCGGTATCCACCAGAGCTACCCGCACTACCGGGTCGCGGGCGGCGCCACCGCCCTGACCTGGCTGCGACAGCAGCTCGTCAGCCTGTCCTGAGGCCGTTCCGGGCACGGCCGGACTGCCGGGCGTCTACGGCACGGCCGCGCGCCGGCCGTGCCGTGGACAGATCACCAGCCGCGACTCTTCCACTCGGCCAGCGCAGGACGTTCGGTGCCGAGGGTGGTGTCATCACCGTGGCCGGGATAGACGACGGTATCGTCACCGTACCGGCCGAAAAGTTTGGTGGTGACGTCGGCGTACAGGGTGTCGAAGTCCCCCGGTTTCCAGGTCTTCCCGACTCCGCCCGGAAAGAGACAGTCGCCGGTGAACAGATGTGTCCGGCCCGAACCGTCGGTGAGAGCGAGGGTTACCGAGCCCGGCGTGTGCCCGACGAGGTGGATGATCTCCAGGGTCAGTTCGCCGACGGTGACCGTGTCCCCCTCCGCCAGTAGGCGTTTCGGCGGGACCGGAAGCGGTTCGGCGTCCAGGGCGTGGGCGGCGGTCGGCGCGCCGGTGGCCTCGGCGACAGCGGTGAGCGCCTGCCAGTGGTCGGGATGCTGGTGGGTGGTGACGATCAGGCCGACCCCGCCCGGAGTTTCCTGTTCGATCAGTTCGATGATCCGGGCCGCCTCGTTGGCGGCGTCGATGAGCAGAGCCGCACCGGTCGCGGTGCATTGCACCAGGTAGGTGTTGTTGTTCATCGGGCCGACCGACATCTTGGTGAACCGCGCGCCCGGGACTTCCCGGCGTTGCGCCGCGCCGTCCGGTTCGACGTGGCCGGTGTAGGACGTTTCGATGGTGATCACGTCCCGATGCTATCGAGCGAGCCGGTGCACCGCGCCCCTGCCGGAACCGGGTGTCCGGAAACGGCAGGAGCGCGCCGGGCGGGTCAGCAGCCGATCAGGCGTTGCGCGAGATAACCCTCGACCTGGTCGAGGGCGATCCGCTCCTGTGCCATGGTGTCGCGTTCGCGGACCGTGACGGCCTGATCGTCGAGGGTGTCGAAATCGACCGTGATGCAGAACGGGGTACCGATCTCGTCCTGCCGGCGGTAGCGGCGGCCGATGGCGCCGGCATCGTCGAATTCGATATTCCAGTTCCGGCGCAGCGCGGCGGCCAGTTCCTTGGCCTTCGGCGTGAGGTCGGCGTTGCGCGACAGCGGCAGTACGGCGGCCTTGACCGGGGAGAGCCGGCGGTCCAGCCGCAGCACGGTCCGCTTGTCCACACCGCCCTTGGCGTTCGGGGCCTCGTCCTCGGCGTACGCGTCGACCAGGAACGCCATCAGCGAGCGGGTCAGACCGGCCGCGGGTTCGATCACGTACGGGATGTAGCGTTCTTCGGTGGTCTGGTCGTAGTAGCTCAGGTCCACACCCGAATGCTCGGCGTGCGTGGACAGGTCGTAGTCGGTGCGGTTGGCGATACCTTCCAGCTCACCCCATTCGCCGCCGGTGAAGCCGAACCGGTATTCGACATCGGTGGTACCTGCCGAATAGTGCGACAGCTTCTCTTTGGGGTGTTCGAACAGGCGCAGGTTCTCCGGGTCGATACCGAGGTCGGTGTACCAGGAGAACCGGGTGTCGATCCAGTACTTGTGCCATTCGGCGTCCTCGCCCGGTTTGACGAAGAACTCCATCTCCATCTGCTCGAATTCGCGGGTGCGGAAGATGAAGTTGCCGGGGGTGATCTCGTTGCGGAAGCTCTTACCGATCTGCGCGATACCGAACGGCGGCTTCTTGCGCGCGGTGGTTTCGACGTTCTTGTAGTTGACGAAGATGCCCTGCGCGGTTTCCGGGCGCAGATAGTGCAGGCCCTCCTCGTCGTCCACCGGGCCGAGGTAGGTCTTGAGCAGGCCGGAGAAGTTCCGCGGTTCGGTCCATTTGCCCGGCTGACCGGTTTCCGGATCGTTGATATCGGCCAGGCCGTTGGCAGGCGGATGGCCGTGCTTGGCCTCGTAGGCTTCGAGTAGATGGTCGGCGCGGTAGCGCTTATGGGTGTGCAGGGATTCCACCAGCGGGTCGGTGAACGTCTCCAGATGACCCGAAGCAACCCAGACCTGCCTGGGCAGGATCACCGAGGAATCGAGGCCCACGACATCTTCACGGCTGGTGACCATGGACCGCCACCACTGCTTCTTGATGTTCTCCTTGAGCTCGACGCCCAGCGGACCGTAGTCCCACGCCGATTTGGTACCGCCGTAGATCTCACCACACGGGTACACCAGGCCCCGGCGCTTGGCGAGGTTGGCAACGGTGTCCACCTTCGACTTGGGTGCCACGCGAGAACTCTCCATCCACTACGAATCGCCAAAGTTACGCTGCCCGGATCGGGCGCACGTGACCGCGGCCGGTCGTTGCGCGCAGGCCGGACCGCTGATCCTGTATAGCGTATCCACCCGTGCTAGTGGGTTTCGCACCCGCACCGGCATGGACATTTGACATGCATATCCATGCATATCAAAATGGGACCGGTTTCCAATAAGGAGTGGACCATGACAACCGATACCGCCGCCGTCGCCCACAACCCCTATCGTTCCCCTGCTCCGGTCCCGATTCCCACCCGGACTGTACTGGAGAACGCCGGTGAGCTGCTGCGCGCGCTCGCGGCCCCCGTTCGCATCGCCATCGTGTTACAACTGCGGGAGTCGCCGCGCTGTGTGCACGAATTGGTGGATGCCCTCGGTGTCACCCAGCCGCTGGTCAGCCAGCATCTGCGAATACTCAAATCGGCCGGGGTGGTGCACGGTGAGCGTTCGGGCCGCGAGGTCCTGTACGAACTCGTCGACGATCATCTGGCACATATCGTGGTCGACGCAGTAGCGCACGCCGAAGAAGAAGGGTAATTCGTGTCCGAGAACCTGGTCACCGCGAAAGGGACCACCACACAGAAAGCAGTCGGTATTCGCACCACGCGGCAACGCAACGCGATCGCCGCGCTACTGGAGGATATCGACAGGTTCCGGTCGGCCCAGGAACTACACGACGAACTGCGCCAGCGGGGTGAGGGCATCGGTTTGACCACGGTCTACCGCACACTGCAGTCCCTTGCCGACGCCGGCATGGTGGACGTGTTGCGCACCGATAACGGGGAGTCGGTGTACCGGCAGTGCTCCACGGGGCACCACCACCATCTCGTATGCCGGCACTGCGGGCGCACGGTCGAGGTCGCCGGCCCGACCGTGGAAGCGTGGGCCGCGAGCACCGCGTCGAGCCATGGGTTCACCGAGGTCAGCCACACACTGGAAATTTTCGGCACCTGCCACTCCTGCGCCGAGGTCCGCGGCTGACCGGCCGGAGACGCGAACGAACAGCGGCCCGCCACCCGGATACCGGGTAGCGGGCCGTCGTATTTGCCGGCGCGCGGATCAGGCGGGCACCGGTATCGATTCCGGCTCGCTCGGCTCGGGTTCGCGACGACGGCTGTCGCGCAGCACTCCGATGCCCAGCAGGACCACCGCCAGGACCGCCCACGCCGCCAGCACCAGCAGCGGCCCCTGTCCCCCGGCCCCGTCGAAGAACGCGACCGACCGGAGCAGCGAGGCCGCGGCACCCGGCGGCAGCAGTTGCCCGACCGTTCCCCACGGCTGCGGCAGCAGTTCCGGGGCCGAGGTAGCTGCGGAGAACGGATTACCGATCAGCAGCATCGCCAGCGCCGCGATACCGATACCCGCGCGGCCGATCACCGTCGCCAGGCCGGCGACGGTACCGGCGACAGCGAAAGAGACCAGACCGGCGACCAGCGACAGTCCCAGATACGGGCCGGGAACGATCGACAGCCAGGTCTGGGTGACCAGCATGCTCAGCAGGCCACCCGCGATACCGAAGGTGACCACCCCCGCGATCCGTCCGGCAGCCGACGGGACCAGCAGGGTGAGCAGCACGCCCCCGGCGATACCGGCCATCACCAGCGGCAGGGCCATCGCGCCGAATCCGGCACCGCGCGGATCATCGGGATCGGCCGGAACCACATCCTCGACCGGTGCGGCCGGGGAACCCGACATCTGCTGCCCGATCTGGGTGAGCTGCTGGGCGACCGCCGGGCTCGCGCCGGAGGCGACCAGCATCCGGGGCGCACCGTTCCCGGTGATGATCGCCCCGTAGACCTCGCGGTCGCCGAGGGCTTCGCGGGCCGCGGCCTCGTCGGGCAGGGTGGTCAGTTCGAAAGCGCCGGGGCTCTGACCGGCCAGGCGCGCCTCGACCATCGCCGCCTGCGGGCCGGCGACAGCCAACGGCAGGTCACGCGGGGCGATATTGGTCGCGGGCCAGGCGAAGGCGATCAGCATCAGCGCTTGGAGAAGGGCCGCGCCCAATCCGATGGCCACGGCGCGCTGGATGACGTTCATGACGTTCTCCCGGAAATCGAAGGCTCGTTCTTTTTAACGATGACCCCACCGTCCCATCGGTCGCCGCGGCTTGTCAAGAACGAACATTCGTTTTAGTTTGGAGGTATGCCCCGAGTCAGCGATGAACACCTGGAACGCCGCCGGCAGCAGATCCTCGACGCCGCCCGGGTCTGTTTCGTACGCAAGGGGTTCCACCAGACCTCCATGCAGGACGTCTTCACCGAATCGGGACTGTCGGCCGGTGCCGTCTACCGGTATTTCAAGGGCAAAGACGAGCTGGTCATCGCCCTCGCCTCGACGGCGGCCGGCGATATCCGCGCCCGGATGTCGGAGGTGATCTATCGCGATCCGCTCCCGACACCCGCGGAACTTGTCGCCCACATGACAGCCTGGCTCGATACCCAGAGCGGGCCCGAAGGCCGCTTACGGCTGGCACCGCAGGCGTGGTCACTGGCCTTGATCGATAAACAGGCCGCCGAACCGGTACTCCGGACCATGACCGGCATCCGGGCCATCTGGCGCGACTACGCCGAACGAATGCGGGACCAGGGATGGCTCGGCGCCGACGCGGACCTCGACGCGGTCGCTGTCGCACTGTTCGGGATATTGCCGGGATACGTGCTGCAAAGCCTGCTCATCGGCGATCTGGACCGCGACGAATACATCCGCGGTATCGATACGCTCTTCCCATACGGACCCCCGCACCGGCCCGGCCCGGCCGAACCCGCGGCCGAGCTCTCGGAGTGAAACCGCCTCAGGGCAGCAATCCCTGACGCGCCTGCCCGGCCCCGCCGAGTACCAGCAGCAGCATGGTCGTGAGCGCCTGATCATCGAGACCCGCCGCCGGAAAGGTATAGCGCAGAATCACATCGGCGAGCTTGTCCCGTGTCATCACCGCGATGGAACCGAACTGCAGCGCGGCATTACGCTCGGCCACCCGCTTGTGCAACTGCGGTTTGAGCGGGCGGTCCCAGGCCAGCACACACGTCAGCGACAGCACATCCAGGCCCGGTGTCAGGGTGAACGCACTCAGCGAACACAACACCCCCTGAAAATCGAAACGCAGCGAACCATCGGTATCGACCCGGATATCGATATCGTGCAGGCCCAGGCCGGCGCCGGCCCGTGCCTTCAACTCGATATCGGGGGCCACGGCACCGGAATCGGAGGTCATTTGGTGCCACCGAACCGGCGGTCACGCCGCGCGTACTCCAGACATGCCTCCCACAGATTGCGCCGATCGAAATCCGGGAACAAGGTGGCCTGATAGACGAACTCCGCGTACGCGGACTGCCAGATCAGGAAGTTCGAACTCCGGAACTCGCCCGATGGCCGCAGGAACAGGTCCACATCGGGCATATCCGGCTCGTCCATGTACCGGGCCACCACGGCCTCGTTCACCTTCTCCGGGTCGATCTCACCGGCCGCCACCCGGCGCGCGATCTCCCGTGCGGCATCGGCGATCTCGGCCCGGCCACCGTAATTCACGCACATGGTCAGCGTCATCACGGTGTTGTCCTGCGTGAGTTCCTGCGCGACCTCGAGCTCACGGATCACACTGCGCCACAACCGCGGCCGCCGCCCCGCCCAGCGCACCCGCACACCCATCTCGTGCATCTCGTCGCGCCGGCGCCGGATCACATCCCGGTTGAACCCCATGAGGAAACGCACCTCGTCGGGACTGCGCCGCCAGTTCTCGGTGGAGAACGCGTAGGCCGACAGCCATTTGACACCGATCTCGATACATCCCTCGACGGTGTCCATGAGAACGGCCTCGCCCTTCTCGTGACCGGCGGTCCGCGGCAGACCTCGCTCCTGCGCCCACCGGCCGTTCCCATCCATCACCAGCGCCACATGCCGAGGGACGAGCTCCCGCGGGATATCGGGCGGCCGCGCCCCGGACGGATGCGGTGCCGGCGGGCGGACAGTCCGAGCGCCGGCAGGAGCGTCCGAACCGGCGGAATCACGACGCAGGATCACCAAAAAAGGGTAGCTGGGTTCGAGGCACACCGACGCGCGCGGGGTTCCCGCAAGGGTTGGCGGTCGCCGGACCCGGCCCTACCGCCGCGCCCATGAGATTCGGAACCCTACAGATCCGTCCACATCCGCCCCGACCCCGTTTTCCCGCATGCGGCCGGTCCGCCTCGGTGGTTCGGGGCCCGTCTCGTTCTGGAGCGACCAGAGCGAAGGAGCGCAGCGACTGAGCGCCGGGAGTGAAGAACGAGACCAAGGGGGCCCCGAACCCGCGACGCCGCAGGCGGCGCCAAAAAACACAGCACCTATCACGCGCGACGCCACTTTCCCGGCTTCGCTGTTCGCTTCATCTTCCACCTTCGCGAACCAGCCCGCCGGAAACACCCGGCGCCGCGTCCGAACACCCCCGCTCAGACACTCCGTTCGATCAAGGGCAGAGTTCGCAGCTCACGCTCCAGATGCCACTGCAGATGTGCGGCGATCAGGCCGCTGGCCTGGCGGCGGGCCGATTCCGGGATATCCGCCACCCGATCCCAGCGACCGTGCCGCAGCGCCAGCAGATGATCGAACACCGCGGGGGCCGGGGTGGCCGCGCCGGGTGGGCGGCAATGCACACACACCGCGCCGCCGGCGCCGATATGGAACGCGCGGTGCGGGCCGGGGGTGGCGCAGCGAGCGCATTCGTCGATGGCCGGCGCCCAGCCGGCGTAATCCATGGCGCGCAGCAGAAAGGCGTCGAGGACGAGTTCGTGCGGGCGTTCCCCGGCGGCGATCGCGCGGAGAGCACCGGCCGTGAGAGTGTGCAGCCGCGGTACGGGAGCACGTTCCTCCCCGGCCAGGCGTTCGGCGGTTTCGAGAACGGCGCACGCGGTGGTGTAGCGGCCGTAGTCGGCGACGATCGCGGTCGCGAAGGCCTCCACGGTGTGCACCTGGGTCACTGTGTCCAGGTTGCGGCCCGGGTGGAGCTGGACGTCTACATAGGCGAACGGCTCCAGCCGCGCGCCGAACTTCGATTTGGTCCGGCGTACCCCTTTGGCCACGGCACGCACCACACCGTGCTGCCGGGTCAGGAGCGTGACGATGCGATCGGCTTCGCCCAGCTTGTGCTGGCGCAGCACCACAGCATGGTCACGGTACAGAAGCACACGGTCAGTCTATTGGCGCCGTCTCCGGCGGCGCCGGATCGGGGCCCATCTTCGCCGGCCGCGTCCAGCGGGGCCGACCGGCGCCGGAAACACAGCGTCGCTATGACAACCGCACCGGGAACGCCGCCGGATCGTTCTGGGTGAGAACCGGCAGGTTGCCGTGCTCGCCCAGGGGGATATCGGCACGCAGGCCCGGGAAGCGGTCGAAGAGTGCGGGCAGGGCGATGGAAGCCTCCAGGCGGGCCAGGGCCGCGCCCGGGCAGATATGCGGGCCGTAGCCGAAGGACATATTCCGGTTGGCGGTGGGGCGGGTGAGATCGAAGGTATCGGCGTCGGCGCCGTGCAGGTCGCGGTCGCGGCCGATGGCGCGGTACGACATGACTACACCGTCACCCTTTTCGATGGTCAGGTCGTCGACGGTGATGTCCTCGGTGGCGAACCGCATCAGCAGGTGGATTACCGGACCGTCCCAGCGCAGGGTTTCCTCGATCGCCTCCGCCCAGGTACGTTCCCCGGCCCGGATCGCCGCCAATTGTTCGGGATGCCCGAGCAGGGCACGGGTGGTCATGATGATCAGGCTGACAGTGGTTTCGTGTCCGGCGGCGACCAGCGCTTTGAGATTGCCGTGCACCTCTTCCTCGGTCAGCGGGGTTTCACCTTCCGCGACATCGTGGATGAGATCGGAAGTGAGATCGTCGGCCGGGTTCGCGGTCTTCGCCTCGATGAGTTCGGTGTAGTAGTCGTCGAGTTCGACGAAGACCCGCATCCGCTCATCGTGCGGGGTCAGCAGCGAGAAGAACTTCTTGTACGACTCGAGCAGGTAGGTATGGTCGGTGCGCGGCACCCCCATCAGCTCGCTGATCACGCGCATCGGCAGCGGATAGGCGAACACCTGTTTCAGGTCCACCACCCCGTCCCTGTCCCCCGCCTCGGCCAGATCGCCGAGGAGTTCGGCAGTGAACTGTTCGATCTTGGGCCGCAATGCGCCGAGACGGCGCGGCGCCAGCGCGCGGGTGGTTTTGATCCGTAGCCGGCGATGTTCGGCGCCGTCCACGGTGAACATGGAACGGCCGGCGTCGATCATGCCGATCAGCGGCCAATCCCGGGTCACCGCCCCGGACTGCCACAGATTCCATCGGGTGTGGTCTTTGACCAGGCGGGTATCGGTGAGCAACCGGCGCGCCAGATTGTGCCGGGTGACGGTCCAGGCGGGTGCGCCGAGCAGTTCGACCTTCGTGAGTGCCGGGCCCTCGCATAAGGTTCGAGTCTCCCCCGCGAGATCGGCGACCATGGGGTCGATGGTCAGGGCCGCGGTATGCGGGCATTGCTGGCTCACGAGCCACCTCCAACGGCGGGAACAGGTGTGAAACGAACTGGCAGAGAGGTGAATCCGCGCAAGAACGGCGAAGGCCGGCGGACCAGGGATTCGGCGGTGACTGCCAGATCCAGATCGGGCAGCCGGTCGAGCAGAACCTCGATCCCGGTGCGGGCGATGATTTCGGCGATCTGCTGGGCCGGATAGGGACAACGGTATTCGCCGTGACTGAACGCGAAATGCGCGGCATTCCCGGAATGCGCCGGATCGGCACCGTCGCCGGTGTATTGGCGGATATGCGGATCGGCATTGGCGGCGGCCAAACCGAGCAGCACCATATCCCCGCGGCGGACCGGAGCCTCGCCGAGCCGGGTATCGCGAGCGACCCAGCGGCCCGCGAGGATCTGTGTCGGCGTGTCTTCCCAGAGCACTTCGGTCATGGCCTGGCCGATACTGTGCCGGGCCGCACCGAACGCGGCGGCGAACCGATCGTCCACCAGCATGAGCCGGACCGAATTGCCGATCCAGTCGGCGGTCGGCAGATGCCCGGCCGCTGTCACCGACTGCATATTCAGCACATATTCCTCATCGGCGAACGGTTCGGGATCCGCCAGCATGCGCGACACCAGATCCTGGCCGGGTTCGCGTTTCTTATGGGCCAGCAGCTGCCGCATATATTCCACGAACCGCCCGTAGGCGGCCGGCGCCTCGGGACCGCCGTCACACAGCACCTGCATGTTCTGGGCCAGATACGGCCCATCCGATTCGGGCACACCCAAGATCCAGGCCAGGGTCAGAACCGGAAGCAGCTCGGCGAATTCGGTGACCACATCCGCGTGACCGCGACCGCAGAACCGATCGATCAGGCCGTCGGCCAGTTGTTCGCAGGCGCTGCGCAGGGCGAACGGATCCACCGACTCCAGCGCGGGTTCCACCAGCGCCACATGCCGCGCGTGCGCGGCGCCGGCGGTGAAATAGATACCCGGCTGCGGACGGCCGACCATCGGCAGCAGCGGCCAATCCGGCGGTATCGCCGGCCACTGGTTCCACAGACTCGAATCCCGCGGGAACAACAGCCCGTCCGTGGTGACCTGATGCAATTCCCGATAGCCGATCACGAGCCATGCCGGAATACCGCCGACGAGTTCCACCGCCACAACGGGGCCGTGCTCCGACCGCATCCGGGTGTAGAGCAGAGCGGGGTCGGTGTGGAAGCCGGGACCGTCGAGCGCGACCGCGCCCGACGGCGGCACCGGGCAACCGGCCAGGGTCGCGGTGTTGTAGTCCGGGTGCGTCACGATCGCGGCTCCGATCCGGCGGCCGGCGGGACCTGCCTCTCGATGAGGTGTTCCACCAGGCCGATCAGCACCCGTTTGCCCGAATCCCGGGAACGGGCATCGCAGGTGAACAACGGAACATGCGGGTCCAGGTCGAGAGCGTCCCGGACCTCGTCCAGGGCCGGCGGTACCGGTTCGAACGAGTTGCAGGCCACCACGAACGGGGTGCCCTGATATTCGAGACGGTCGATGGCGTACCAGGAATCGCTGATCCGGCGCGGGTCGACCAGCACCACCGCCCCCAAGGTTCCCGCGAACAGCCGGTCCCACAGGAACCAGAACCGTTCCTGTCCGGGGGCGCCGAACACATACAGCACATATTCGTCGGACAGGCTGATCCTGCCGAAATCGAACGCGACTGTGGTGGTCGACTTTCCGGTGACGCCGGAAAGATCGTCCACCCCGGCACCGGCGTCGGTCATCACCGCTTCGGTATCCAGCGGCCGGATCTCGCTCACCGAACGGACCATGGTCGTCTTACCGACCCCGAATCCCCCGACGACAACGATTTTCAGGCCGTGCCGCACCGAACCGGACAGCGGCGCCAGGGCGCGGGTGGGACGGTCGTCATAGGCTACGGAGTCCAACGAGCACCTTCTCGAGCATGTCGATATCGAACGTGTCACCGTAGGGTCCCGCCGCGAGTTCGGGATAGCGGACGGTGACCTTGCCGGTGTGTAGCAGATCCGCGACCAGGACCGTCGCGATACCGAACGGCAGCCGTAGTTCGGCGGCGATCTCCACCACCGCGGTCGGCTCCCGGCACATCGTCAGGATGGCCACATGCTCGCGCTGCATCGCCGGCGTGGGCGCGCATTCGCTGACCACCAGGGTGACCGGATCGAACTCTTCGGTGGTCGGGGCGGCCCGGCCGCCGGTGAGGGTGTAGAAGCGGTCGGGTTCGTCATCGCGGCCGGAACGGTTCACAGCAGTCTCGCTCTACTCCCCCGCGGCGGCGCGGACAGGTATTCCCCGACCTGTTCGATCAGCGCTGCCATCTGCGCGCCGACCAGGCCGGCGTCGGCGTCGTCATCGGCCAGTACCGCGATCTGGGCCCCCGCACCGGCCCCGACGATGAACAGGATCCCGCCGTAGAACTCGGTCATCGACTGACGCACTCCGCCGCGGCCGTCGCCGAACTCCGCCGAGGCGCTGCCTGCTAGTGCCTGCACTCCCGAGGCGATGGCGGCGAGCCGATCGGCCTGATCCATGGACAGCCCCGCGGTATGGCATATCTGGATACCGTCCGCGGCCAGCAGTACCGCGTGCCGGGCGCCGGCGGTTTCGCTCAGTAGCCGCTGTAGCAGCCAATCCAGTTGCGCTGGATCCGATGTCATCGTCATCGATCGTTCTCCCAGTCGGTTGTCATGGAGTGACGCGACGACCGCGCGGCGCCGTTGCCGGGTGGTCGGATCGGTCCGCCGAAAGGCTGGGGATCCTCCTGCGCGCGGCCGGTGACCGCGCGCTGGAACGCCCCCATCGAGGAAGCCGTCGATCGGTGTTTCGCGGTCGTATCCTCCTGAGCGGAACCGTCGAAGGCGTAGGAGCCGGGCTCGGGCTGAGCGGGTAGGCCTTCCGGGTGGGCCGCGGCCAAGGTGCTGCCCCGCCGCCGCTTCGGCAGCACGGTCGTCGTGGTCGCCGCTGTCTCCGCGGCGGCCGGAAATTGCCCCGACGTATGCTCCACGACCTGATGCCGGTCCGAAATATGCTGGGATTGCGCGGGATTCCCGATGCCGTGGTTCGTACCGGTAGCCACCTCGGTGGCCGTGGGTGGGGTCAGGTACCGGGAGCCGGTATCGGAGAGGGCGCCGAACGGGCCGGTGTCGGCGGCGGATCCGGCGACCGGGAGCAGACCGGCCTGCCCCGCGGAACGCCCGGCGGGCAGCGCCGGGGTTTCCGGAGGCTCGACCCGGGCGGTGAGTTCGCGGGGAATCATCACCACTGCCGCGGTGCCGCCGATCGCCGACGGCCGGTAACTGACCGTGAGGCCGTGTTTACGAGCCAGCCGGCCGACGACCGCCAGCCCGAACCGGGTGCCGTTGAGCGAGGACAGCCCCTCGGCAGCTTCGCCTTCCGTGCCGGATACGGTGATCTGCGCCCGGCGCAGCGAGGATTCGCTCATCACCAGCCCACTGTCCTCGACCGTCACGACCACACCCGCGGGGATCTCCGCCGCGTAGATGTGGACCTCGGTGGTGGGCGGCGAGAACCGGCAGGCGTTGTCGACCAGTTCGGACAGGGCGTGGATGACGCCTTCGGCCGCATGCCCGGCGATCGCGATATCGGCGATCGCCCGCATCCGCACCCGCTGATAGCCACCGATACGTCCGATAGAGGCACGCAGAACACGTTCCAGCACAATGGGTTTGGCCCAGCGACGGCCGGTCCGCGCACCACTGAGGATCGCGATACTGTCCGCGAGGCGACCGGCCTGCGCGGTGGCGTGATCCAATTTCAACAGATCGGTGAGCACCGCCTGATCGGCATACCGGTGTTCCAGATCCTGCAGATCGGCCAGCATGCTGGTGGTCATGGCCTGCATCCGGCCGGAGGCGTTCGCGAGCGCCGCAATGGCCGCAGACCGGCGCCGCTCACTTGCCGCCGTCGCCTCCCTCGCCTCGGCGACCGCCTGTTCGGCCACGGCGGCCCGGGCCTCCGCCTGCGCGAGCCGGCCCGCCGTCGCCGCACCGCGACGCTGTTCGACGGCGACCAGACCCCGCACGTACACCGCGGTGGTTACCGCGGTACACGCCGCTACGACGGCGACGGAGATCCAGATGCCCGCGAGCATCCGGTCTTCCGGTCCCACCGAGAGCATGGCACCGCCCACCAGCCCGAAGCCCACCACCAGCGAGATCGTCAAAGTGAGCGCGGGGGCCATCCATTGCCGCCGACCGGCTCGTCCGGACATATCCGCCGGGACCGCTGCCACGGATTCATACATAGGTCGGGTACCCCCGCTCGCGCTTCGTCTCGCCGACTCAACGCCGAGCCCGCATCCGACACCCCATCGTGTCCGTTACCGAATCGTCGGATGAAAAATGGTTTCAGCCTGTTTGATTCGGGTACTGGGGCCGAAGCATATCGGCCTAGTCCAACCAACGCTACCCGAGTAAGCAAAATCTCAGCTAACACCGGTGTTTTTTGGCGCCGCCCCCGGCGTCGCGGGTTCGGGGCCCCCTCGGCGGTTTCGGCCCCCGCGCCGGCGGCGCGCCAAAAGACTCAGAACCCCAGCTTGCCCAACTGTTTGGGGTCGCGCTGCCAGTCCTTGGCGATCTTCACGTGCAGGTGCAGGTAGATACGGCTGCCGAGAATATGTTCGATCTGTTTGCGGGCGTTCGTGCCCACCTCTTTCAGTCGAGCGCCCCCTTTGCCGATGATGATCGCCTTCTGACTCGGCCGCTCCACGTACAGCAGCGCATGCACATCGAGCAATTCGTCGTGGTCTTCGCGCGGCAGGATCTCCTCGATCACCACCGCCAGCGAATGCGGCAACTCATCCCGGACCCCCTCCAGCGCGGCCTCCCGGATGAGCTCCGCCATCAGAGTTTCCTCGGGTTCGTCGGTGAGCTCGCCGTCCGGATAGAACGCCGGTCCCGGCGGCATACGCGAGGCAACCAGATCGACGAGCACCTCGACCTGCTCACCCTTGACAGCCGATACCGGAATCACATCGGCTTCCGGGCCGAGCAATTCGGAGACAGCGAGCAATTGCTTCGCGATCTGCTCCTTGCCCACTTTGTCTATTTTGGTGACCACGCCCAGCAGAGTCGTCTTCGGAGCCATCTGCCGCACCTGCTGCACGATCCAGCGGTCCCCCGGGCCGATCTTCTCGTCCGCCGGAATACACAGCGCGATCACATCCACCTCGGAGTACGTATCGCGCACCAGATCGTTGAGCCGCTGCCCGAGCAGTGTGCGGGGGCGATGCAGGCCCGGAGTGTCGACCAGGATCAGCTGGGCATGTTCGCGGTGGACGATCCCGCGAATGGTGTGCCGGGTGGTCTGCGGGCGCGAACTGGTTATCGCGATCTTCGATCCCACCAGTGCGTTCGTCAGCGTCGATTTACCGGTATTCGGCCGGCCGACGAAACAGACGAAACCGGACCGGAACTCACGTTCGCCGGTATCAGGCATCGGATGCCTCATAACCCTCGGCGATATCGAACACCGCACCCGAGGCATCCGCGAAGATGATCCGCGCACCCGCGGACACCTCGCGTACCGCCGACACCCCCGCATCCGCGAATTTGCCGCCGACCACTACGGCCGCCTCGAAACCCTCCGCGCCGCTGGAGATCGCGGCCGCCACCGCCGACTGCAGGGCCGTGAGCCGCAGCGCCTGCAAACCCACCTCGCCGGCGGCGTAGGTGCGGCCGTCGGTATCGCGGATCGCCGCTCCCGACGACCCGCCCGTACGACCCAGCGCTCCCCGCGCCAGCACCAGCAGCTTGTTGTCCTCGGCGTCCAGCTCACTCATGGCCTGCTCCCTCATCGTTTCGGGCGGACGGGCGTTCCCGATCCGGTCCCGCATCGGTTTCCGTAGTCTGCTCGGGCGCCCGGGCCACCACCACGGTGTGCACCCGGACCCGGCCGCGGGCGTCCGCACCGCCCTCACCGCGTAACTCCAGTCCGTGCGCGACGACTTCCGCGCCCGGCAGCGGCACCCGGCCCAGTTCGTGGGCCAGCAAACCGCCGACGGTGTCCACTTCCTCTTCGTCGATCGGCAGGCCGTACAGCTCACCCAGATCGGCGATCGGAAGTCGTGCCGATACCCGGTAGCGGTCCGTTTCGAGTTCCTCGATCGGCGGGGTCTCGTCGGTGTCGTATTCGTCGGCGATCTCCCCGACGATTTCCTCGAGCACATCCTCGATGGTCACCAGGCCGGCGATCCCGCCGTATTCGTCCACCAGCAGGGCCATATGGTTGCGCCGGCGCTGCATCTCGTCGAGCAGATCGTCGAGCGCTTTGGAGTCGGGCATGAACACCGGTTCGCGCATCACCTCGCGCACCCGGACACTGCGCCCGCGGTCGGCGTAGGGCACCAGATCCTTCAGATACACCACACCGAGGATGTCGTCGACGTTCTCGCCGATCACCGGGATCCGGGAGTGCCCGCTGCGCACGGCCAGCGACATCGCCTGCGCCACCGATTTATCGGCTTCGATCCACACCATCTCGGTGCGCGGCACCATCACCGCCCGGGCCGCGGTATCGCCGAGTTCGAAGACCGACTGGATCATCCGGCGTTCGTCGTCGGCGACGACGCCCCGTTCCCGCGCCATATCGACTACCTCGCGCAATTCGATTTCCGAGGCGAACGGGCCGTTCCGGAAGCCCTTACCCGGTGTGATCGCGTTGCCGAGCAGGATCAGCAACCGGCTCACCGGCCCCAGCAGCGCACCGATGAACTGCAGCGGCAGCCCCGCGGCGAGCGCGATCGAATACGCGTGCTGGCGGCCCAGGGTGCGCGGGCCGACCCCGATCACCACGTAGGAGACCAGCACCATCACCGCCGCGGTGATCAGCAACGCCCAGCCGCTGTCGAGAAACTGGCTCAGGGCGGCGGCGAGCAGCACCGTCGCGGTGATCTCGCACAGGATGCGCAGCAGCACCATGAGATTCACATACCGGGGCCGATCGTCCACGATCCGGCTCAACCGCAGCGCCCCGGGCCGGTCACCACGCGCCATATCCTCGAGCCGTGCCGCCGATAATGTGTTCAACGCCGAATCCACGGCCGCGAAAACCCCGCCCACCGCAGCGAGCAAAACAGCGAACAGTAAGAGGGTGATCTCGTTCACGCGGGCGCGTCACCCGGCCACGATCGGCCCTCTTCCGGCGCCGAGAAACCCGTCTTACCCAGCAGCCGCGCGTCACGTGCGGCCAGCTCGGCCCGCCGTTGCGCGTCGTGCAATTCCTCGTACCACTGTTCGAGCAGCCGGCCCTGCAGGGCGAACATCTCCTTCTCCTCGGCCGGTTCGGCGTGGTCGTAGCCGAGTAGGTGCAGGACACCGTGCACGGTGAGCAGGGCGAGTTCGTGGTCGAGCGCATGTCCGGCCTTGGCCGCCTGGTCCAGCGCGAATTCGGGGCAGAGCACGATATCGCCGAGCATGGACGGGCCGGGTTCCGGACTGTCGGGACGGCCGCCGGGTTCGAGTTCGTCCATCGGGAACGACATCACATCGGTCGGTCCCGGGAGATCCATCCAGCGCATATGCAGGTCCGCCATGGTGTCGAGATCGACCAGCACCATGGACAGTTCGGCGGCCGGGTGCACATCCATCCGGCCGATCACGAACCGGGCGACACCCACCAGGTCTTCCTCGGGCACGTCCATACCCGACTCGTTGGCGATCTCGATACTCACCTGGTCAGCCTAATGGGTACCCCCGGGCCGGGCCCATCCGACGCCCGCGCACGCACCGGAGCGAATGCGGAGGTACAGCGGACGGCCGCGGTACCGGTAGCGCCCGGAACCGGAACAGGTGCCGTTTACCGTCGTGCCGTCCGTCCGGCCGCCCGCCGCTGCGCGCGGTTCCCCGACATATGCGGCGGGCCGACCGGCGGCCGGATCTCGGCCTCGAACTGCTCGTAGGCGTCCACGATCTCCGAGACGAGCCGATGCCGGACCACATCACTGCTGGTGAGCTCGGCGAAATGAATATCGTCGATATCGGTGAGGATCTCGCTGGCCGCCCGCAACCCCGAACGCGCCCCGTGCGGCAGATCCACCTGGGTCACGTCGCCTGTCACCACGATCTTCGACCCGAACCCGAGCCGCGTCAGGAACATTTTCATTTGCTCCGCGGTCGTATTCTGAGCCTCGTCCAAAATAATGAAAGAATCGTTGATGGTTCGACCACGCATATACGCCAGTGGGGCGACTTCGATAACTCCGGCAGACATCAATTTCGGAATGGCTTCCGGGTCCATCATGTCGTGTAGTGCGTCGTAGAGGGGCCGCAGGTAGGGGTCGATCTTCTCGTTGAGGGTGCCCGGCAGGAAGCCCAGGCGCTCGCCGGCCTCGACCGCGGGCCGGGTGAGGATTATGCGATTGACCTGCTTGGTCTGCAAGGCCTGAACCGCTTTTGCCATGGCCAGATAGGTCTTTCCGGTACCCGCCGGGCCGATACCGAAAACGATGGTGTTCTCGTCGATCGCATCGACATAACGCTTCTGGTTCAGCGTTTTCGGACGAATCGTTTTTCCACGGCGGGACAGAATATCCAGGCTCAGCACCTCGGCCGGGGATTCCTCGCTGCCCTCGGTGAGCATGGACACGGTATGCCGGACGGTCTCGGGAGTGATCACCCGGTTACGGCCGGTCAGCGCGACCAGTTGCTCCACGATGCGCTCGGCCAGCGCGACGTCGGCGGCTTTACCGGTGAGGGTGACCAGATTGCCGCGGACATGGATATCGGCGGCCAGTAGTTCCTCCAGCTCACGGAGGTTCTCGTCGGCCGAGCCGAGAAAAGGGAACACCGACTCGGGCGCGAGTTCGATACTGGAACGGACAGTGCGTGCCGCGGGCCCGGAGGCGCCGTTCTCGGCCGCGGAGGAATTCTGATCGCCGATATCGCCTTGTGATCGCACGTAGTGGCTATGGCCTGCTTTCCGGTCTCGACAGGCGCGGTGAAGCGCGCTGTTTGCTCTGCTCGCGAACGCTTTCGCTGCCCCGAGTCTAACTCCCGGCCCCGACAGGTCCCAGTGGAATTACGGCGGCCCCTACCCCGGTGACCGGGTCATACCGCGAATTCACTCGGTCGTCACCAGCGCGCGGTGAGCGCACCGAGTGCGCCGAGCGCCACCGCGGCCGCCGTGGAGGTGCGCAGAACCGTGGGTCCGAGCCGCACCACATCGGCCCCGGCGGCGGCCAGCGCCGTCAGCTCGGCATCGTCGAGGCCGCCCTCCGGCCCGACGATCAGGGTGACGGCGGGAGCCGCCGGCCACGGTAGCCCGGTGAAGCTTCCCGTACCCGATTCGTGGAGCGCGGCCACGACGGCACCCTGGGCTTTCGCCGCGCGCACGGCCTCGACCACATCGGGTGTGCGGTGCAGGGCGGTCACCTCGGGAATATAGGCCCGGCGCGACTGCCTGGCCGCGCCCTTGGCCGCGACTCGCCATTTCGCCACACCCTTATCGGCTTTCGCCTCCCAGTTCGAGACGCAGCGGGCGGCCTGCCACGGCACGATCACATCCGCGCCGGCCTCGGTCATCAACTCCACCGCCAGTTCCGAACGCTCGGATTTCGGCAACGCCTGGACCACCGTCACAGCCGGCGACGCCGGCTCGGCGCGCCGCCGGTCACGGACCAGGAGCTCGAGCTGATGTTTCTGCGCGGCAACAACTTCCGTCTCCGCCAGCAGACCGCGGCCGTCCGAGAGACTGATCGCCTCCCCGACCCGGGTCCGGCGTACCGTCGCCGCGTGCCGGCCCTCGGGGCCGTCCAATACCGCGACGGCGCCCGGTTCCGGGATCTCGTCCAGATAGAAGACGGTCGGGGCCATCAGCGTCCGCTGAACGACGCCCGCAACCGGGCGAACAGGCCGCTGTTGTGCTCGGACTGCGCCGACATCACCTCGGCCTTGTCCTTCGTCCGCAGACCCTTGTACTTGCGCAGCAGATCGGTCTGCTTACTGTCCAGCCTGGTGGGCACGACGATATCGAGATGCGCCATCAGATCACCCCGTGCGCTGGTGCGCAGCCGGGGCATCCCGTGCCCGCGCAGGACCGAGATCTCGCCGGGCTGGGTCCCGGGAGAGATGGTGAGCTCCGTGGGGCCGTCCATGATGGTGTCGATCACCACGGTGGTGCCGAGGGCGGCGTCCACCATGGGTACCCGGACCGTGCAGTGCAGATCGTCGCCGTCGCGGACGAAAACATCGTGCGGCTGTTCCACGATCTCGACGTACAGGTCACCGGCGTGACCACCACCCGGGCCGACCTCGCCCTGGGCGGCCAGCCGGACCCGCATCCCGTTGGCCACGCCGGCCGGGATCGGCGCCGCGATCTCGCGGCGGGCGCGGACCCGCCCGTCACCGCCGCATTTGTGGCAGGGATCGGGGATGGTCTCACCCGCACCGCGGCAGGTCGGGCAGGGCCGGGAAGTGAGCACCTGACCGAGGAACGAGCGCTGCACCGACTGGACCTCACCGGCACCGCCACAGGTCTCGCAGCGCACCGGTTTGGAATTGCCGTTGGTGCCCGCGCCCTGGCAGATATCGCAGAGGATGGCGGTATCGACGGTGAGATGTTTGGTCACCCCGACCGCGCATTCGGCCAGACTCAGCCGCGTCCGCACCAGCGAATCGGCACCGGGCTGTACTCGGCCCCGGGCTTTACGCGCGCCACCACCGGGGCCGCCGCTCATCCCGCCGAAGAATGCCTCGAACACATCCCCGAGCCCGCCGAATCCGGCGGCGCCGCTGAAACCACCCGCGCCGCCACCGGCCTCGAGCGGATCGCCACCCATATCGACGATGCGGCGTTTCTCCGGGTCCGTCAGCACCTCGTACGCGGCGGAGACCTCTTTGAACCGGGCCTGCGCGGCCTCGTCGGGGTTCACGTCGGGATGCAGTTCGCGAGCCAGTTTCCGGTACGCGCGTTTGAGCTCTTGGTCGGAGGCGTCCTTGCCGACACCGAGCAGTCCGTAGTAATCCCGTGCCACTTGAGTTCTCTTAGTTCCTTGGTCGCTGTCCACGGCTCCGGCCTCGCACGGCCGGCCGCGTGACTCCTGATGGATGTAGCCGCCCGCCCATGATCTAAGCCGGGTCGACTCAACTTTAACGGGCCGAAGCCCCGAGCCTAACAGTGAGGTGTTTTCGGCGCGCTGGCGCGCGCGGGGTGGCGCGGTATCACCGCTCGGCGAGGACCTCGCCGATATACCGGGCGACAGCTGCCACCGAGGCGATAGTGCCCGGATAGTCCATCCGGGTGGGGCCGAGGACTCCCATACCCCCGAGGACCGCGCCCGCGGAACCGTAGCCGGTGGTGACCACCGAGGTCTCGCGCATCTCCGCGACCTGGGTCTCCTCCCCGATCCGCACCGTCACCATCCCGGGCTGCTGAGCGGCGGCCAGTAGTTTGAGAACCACGACCTGCTCCTCGAGAGCCTCGAGGACGGTGCGCAGCGAGCCGTGCAGGCCGAAATCGCCCGCATTGCGGGTGAGATTGGCCGTACCGCCCAGCACCAGGCGCTCCTCGGGGTGTTCCACCAGCGTTTCCACCAGCACCGTCGATACCTTCACCAGCACGTCACGCAGCTGCGGTGGCGCCTGCTCGGGGAGTTCGGCGACCGAGGCGGAGGCGGCGGCCAGCCGTTTGCCGTCCATCGCCGCACCCAGCATGCCGCGCAGCGCGGCGAGGTCCTCGTCGTCGACAAGTGTGCCGAGGTCCACGAGGCGCTGGTCGACCCGGCCGGTATCGGTGATCACGACCAGCAGCAGACGCGCGGGGTTGAGGGCCACCACCTCCAGATGGCGGACCGTCGACGCGGAGACCGTCGGGTACTGGACGACCGCGACCTGACGGGTGAGCTGGGCCAGCAGCCGGACCCCGCGCCGCAGTACATCGTCGAGGTCCACCCCTGATTCCAGGAACTGCATGATGGCCTTGCGTTCGGCCGCCGACAGCGGTTTCACCTCCGCGATGCGGTCCACGAACTGGCGATAGCCTTTGTCGGTGGGGATACGCCCGGAGCTCGTATGTGGCTGGGCGATATATCCCTCGGCCTCCAGTACCGCCATATCGTTGCGGACGGTAGCACTGGAAACGCCCAGGTTGTGCCGGTCCACCAGGGTTTTCGACCCGATGGGCTCCTTGGTGGCGACGTAGTCGGCGACAATCGCCCGCAGGACCTCGAAACGCCGATCCTCGGTGCTCGACATCGACCCACCTCCTCGCTCTGCTGTGCGCCGTCGTTGCCGGCCGGCGGCGCACCGGCTTGCTCCGAACCCGGCTCGACACCCGGGTTCGTCTCCCAGTCTAAGTCCGCAGGCCCCGGCCTTCCGGGTGCAGATGCCCGAGGGGCCGTGCTACCGTCCCGGAACAGCAGCAGAATCCAGCGCACAGGGGGGATTTCGGTGTTCGACGACCCGTCGGCAGCCGCGGCAGATCTGGCCGGATGGGCCGAGCAGATGCAGCACAAGGCCCAGCGGTTCCAGGTGCTCCAGGGCCGGTTGGCGCAACTCTCGGTGACCGAGACGTCCGCCGACAACAGCGTCCGGGTCACGATCGACAGCAACGGGGTGCCGACCGATATCCGGTTCACCGATGGTATCCGGCGCAAGAACCCGGCCGCGCTGTCCGCCGAGGTGATGTCCTGCCTGTCCCGTGCCCGCGGCACCCTGGTCGGCCAGGTGACCGCGACGGTCCACGACGTGGTCGGCGACGATCCGATCGGCGCGAACATCATCGAGCAGTTCGGCGGGCGCCTCGCCGACTCCGCGCCCGCCCCGGGCGGAGTACCGGCTCCGGCTTCTGCGGATCGTCGGGCACCGGAGCCTTCCTGGTCCCAGCCGGACCGCGCGGCACCGATATGGTCCGAGCAGCCACAACCGGAGCCGAGGTGGAACGAACCGGCACCGAGCCGGCCCGAGCCCCCGCAGCCACCACCCACGCCACCCCAACCGCGACCGTCCGCACCCCCACCGCCGTCCGCGCCGACCTGGAACACGGCTCCGCCACCGCCGGCGACCCCGGCATCGCTCGTCCCGGACGTCGAGGACGAAGAAGGCGAGTACTACCGGAACAAGTCCTGGCTGGTGTGAGGTACCGACGATGCCGAATGAAGCACCTGCCCCACTGAATGTCGATCCGGAGAGCCTGCGAAAGCACGCGACCAGCATTCAGCAGTTGATGACGCGCACCACCGCCGCGCTCGAAGCTGCGAGTTATATCGCCGCCGCCGACGATGCCTACGGCGCCATCCCACGGCCTGTCGTCGACTGGCTGCTCTCCGACAATCATTCCTCGACCGTCGAGGTGATCAGGAAACTGGCCGAGAAAGTCGCTGAGGTTCCCGGCAAGCTCAACGCCGACGCCGATTCGTTCGAAGGCGCGGACGGTGCGCTGTCGCAAACCCTCGAGGGACTGCAGACCGCGATCGAGAATTCGAAGGGGGTTCAATAATGGCCACCGAAATCGGCCAGTGGCTCAATGAAAATCACCCCGGGTTCAACGATGAAGAGCCGCCCGAGGGAAATGAACTCATCGAGGACGGTACGAATTACCGCGAGGAGTACTTTCAGGAAGACGCTATCGTCTACTCGAATATCGGCCTCGCGGGCGAGGACGGGCCGTGGGGTGTCCTGGAAGGCACGATCGCGTTCGATGCTTGGAAAGTCGTCTCGGACTTCAACAAGGACGCGTACTTCGACGCCGCGATCGGCGCCTTGGGAACGGTCACGACCGGTATCGAAGCGTTCGTCGACCCGTTCGCCTTCGTCGGGAGCCAGATCGCCGGGTGGATGCTCGAACACGTCGAACCGGCGCGCAAAACCCTCGACTCACTCATGGGAAATCCGGATATGGTCGAGGCCTATGCGAAAACTTGGGGAAATATCTCCAAAGAGCTGACCTCGGTCGGTTCCGACTGGAAGACCGCTGTCGACAAGGAGATCGCCACCTGGTCGGGAGAGACCGCGGTCGCCTACCGCAATTTCGCGACCACATTGATCGACCAGATCAATGCGGCGGGCGGCGCGGCCGCCACCCTGGCGAGCATCATGGACAAAGCCGCGAAAATCGTGGACGCGGTACGGAGCATGGTGCAGAGCATCCTGACGGCGCTCGCCGGCGCACTCGTCAGTTGGACCATCGAGCTGGCCGTGACGTGCGGCGGGGCCGCACCGGTTGTCGCGGCTCAGGCGACCACCCGGATCGCGACAACTATGGCCAAGCTCTCCCTGCTGGTATCGAAAATGGTCAAGGTGCTCTTGGACGTAGGTCCTTATAAAGAGGCGCTCGCCGCAATTCTCAACACTCTGCTCGCGCCCGAAGAGGCACCGGCGTAGCGAACGGCCGGATTCCGCCGACGACCCGTATACAGGATGAGCATGCGCAATCCAGCAGACCAGCACCGGACCCCGATGGTTCCCCCGTCGACACAGCACGCGGCGCCGGCCGGCCCCGGGATGCCGGTACCCCGCCCGGTTACTCCCGGACAGCCGTACCAGGGCACAATGCTGCCACCCGATTTCGTCCTGCCCTATGGCGCGACGCCGGAATCCCCGATGCCGATATACGTACCGGAGCCCGGCGAGACCGGAATCCTCGTCGACGCGGACTTCTACCGGTGGACGCTGGTGCCGTACGCATATCGTTTTTGCCGGCCGCGCATCGCCGTGAACGGACAGCGAGTTCCGGATACCGCATGGGGGACGAACTTCGTACCGGTCGCGCCGGGGCTCCACCATATTCGGGTCAGCACCGTGCCGAACTGGGTGGCAGCGTGGAATGTCATACCGACAGGGGCTCCTCGGCAGGAACTCGGATTCGCCGACGCCATGATCCCGGTGCAGCACGGGCACCGGACCCGAACCTGCTACCAGGCATCCATGTATCGACTACACCCGGGAGCACTGGGCCCGGAGCCGCAGAAGTATTTCCCAGGCCACCGATACAACCTGGTGTTCAAATGGGTCGTCGGTGCGCTGGCTGTGCTTATCGCGTCGCTGTGCGTGTACTCCGCCGTCTTCGGGTGACGCCGTCTCTCACGCACTGGTCGACAGCGGCGGTGATCAGTTCGGGGAGCGCTCAGCCCAGCAGTCGCAGGACCACACCGTCGGCCAGCAGGCGGCCGCGGTCGGTGAGCACCAGCCGTTCGTCGCGTATCGCCGCGAGTCCGTCCGCGGCGACTCGGCGCGCAGCAGTCAGTCCACTGGTGTCGAGGTCGGAAAGCGGCAGGCCGGTGCGCAGGCGTAACGCAAGCATGATCCGCTCCAGGTAGCGGTCACCGGCGGTGGGTGCTTCCCAGCCGGCGGCGGGCAGGCCGCCACCCGCGGTGCGGTCGGCGTAGCGAGCCGGATGTTTGACGTTCCACCAGCGCACACCGCCCACGTGACTGTGTGCGCCGGGACCCGCGCCCAGCCAGTCGCCGCCGTCCCAGTAGCCGAGGTTGTGGCGGCAGCGGGCGGCGTTATCGGCGGCCCAGTTCGATACCTCGTACCAGGTGAGTCCGGCGGCTGTCAGGCGGGCGTCGATCCGCTCGTAGCGGGCAGCCAGCACATCATCGTCCGGAGCTGGAAGTTCTCCCCGCCGTACCCGGCGGGCCAGCGCGGTGCCGTCTTCGACGATGAGCGAATAGGCCGATACGTGGTCCACGCCCGCGTCGAGCACCGCGTCCAGGCTGGCGTCGAGGTCGCTGTCGCGTTCGCCAGGGGTGCCGTAGATCAGATCGAGGTTGACGTGGTCGAATCCGGCCGCGCGGGCCTCGCGGGCGGCGGCCACGGCCCGCCCCGGCGTATGGGTGCGGTCCAGGACCGCTAGCACGTGCGACGCCGCGGACTGCATCCCGAGCGAGACCCGGGTGAACCCGGCCGCCCGGATCCGCTCGAAGAACTCCGGGGAGGTCGATTCCGGATTCGATTCGGTGGTCACCTCCGCATCCGGCGCCAAGTCGAACTCGGCTCGGATCGAGTCGAGCACCCCGGACAGCCCGTCCGCGCCGAGCAGAGACGGTGTCCCCCCACCCACGAAGACAGTCTCCACCTGGGGTGTCGGGCTCGGGAGGGCGGCGAACTGTTCGGCCGCCGCGGCGAGTTCCCGGCGCAGTCCGGCCGACCAGGATTCCGGCGAGGCGGAAGTACCCAGTTCACCGGCGGTGTAGGTGTTGAAATCGCAGTATCCGCAGCGGGTCGCGCAGAACGGAACGTGGACGTAGATGCCGAACGGGCCGCCACCGAAATCGCGCAGCACCGGAGAGTCGGCGTCGCTGTGTGTGAGCGCGGTGGCGGGGGAATTCACTCTTCCAGTGTGACCGGCACCGGCTCGGCCTGCGACGACCGGGGTGTTCCGGCCGGCGGCGAGCAGTGGCGGCAGTCCTCCTCGGTCATCATGTGCGGCCGTGCGCCTCTGGTCTCGGTCGGTGACGCCGTGCCTGCAACCTCGAGGTCAGCCCCTTCCGGTACAGCGACGCCGAGTCGTCCCGGACGAAAATATGACGGCTGTCACAAATAACCCGGTAGAACCAGGCGATTTCCCGCTTGTTCACGGGAAATACTGGTAGGGCGGTCGGATTGCGCGGCGCGGCGTGGCACAATGGGTCGCATGCGCGCATCAGGAGTACGACTTGTGGCACGTCGCCACGTCGATTACAAGCGCGTCTGCAGCGCCTGTTGTCTGCCCGGTTCCGCCCGGTAGCTCAGCTGCGCCCCGTCCCGGTTTTCCGGCGATATTCCTATTCGAGGATTTCGGCCCGCTGACACCGCGGGTGCGAGTCAGCCCCTCGCGCCCTCAGCACGGACGTAAGCCCAACCCAGCAGGAGCGACTTCATGACGTCGAGCACCGACGCCGCCACCCCCGCGAAGGCCGAAAGCCCCGCAAAGGGCGAGGCCCCCGCACGCCCGACGCGCGCCCGCACCGGCAAACCGGTACGCCGCCGCGCGGAGGGTCAGTGGGCGCTCGGTTACCGCGAACCGCTCAACCCGAACGAGCAGTCCAAGAAGGACGACAATCCGCTCAACGTCCGCACGCGGATCGAGAACATCTACGCCAAGAACGGCTTCGACAGTATCGACAAGGGCGATCTGCGCGGCCGTTTCCGCTGGTGGGGTCTCTATACCCAGCGTGAGCAGGGTTACGACGGCACCTGGACCGGCGACGAGAACATCGATCTGCTCGAAGCCAAATACTTCATGATGCGGATCCGCTGCGACGGCGGCGCCCTGAACGTCGCGCAGCTGCGCACGCTCGGCGGGATCTCCACCGAGTTCGCCCGCGATACCGCCGATATCTCCGACCGGGAGAACGTCCAGTACCACTGGATCGAGATCGAGAACGTTCCCGAGATCTGGCGGCGGATCGAATCGGTGGGCCTGCAGACCACCGAGGCATGCGGCGACTGCCCGCGTGTGGTGCTCGGTTCCCCGCTGGCGGGCGAATCACTCGACGAGGTCCTGGACCCCACGCCCGCGATCGACGAGATCGTGCGCCGCTACATCGGCAAACCCGAGTACTCCAATCTGCCGCGTAAATTCAAGACCGCGATCTCCGGTCAGCAGGACGTGGTGCACGAGATCAACGATGTCGCGTTCGTCGGCGTGAACCATCCCGAGCACGGCCCCGGCCTGGACCTGTGGGTCGGTGGCGGACTGTCCACCAACCCGATGCTGGCCCAGCGGGTCGGCGCCTGGGTGCCGCTGGACGAGGTGCCCGAGGTGTGGGAGGGCGTTGTCAGCCTGTTCCGTGATTACGGCTACCGCCGGCTGCGCACCAAGGCGCGGCTGAAGTTCCTTATCAAGGACTGGGGTATCGAGAAGTTCCGGCAGGTGCTCGAGGACGAGTACCTGAAGCGCAAGCTGATCGACGGCCCGGCGCCGGAGCAGCCCAAACGCCCGATCGACCATGTCGGCGTGCAGAAACTGCGCAACGGACTCAACGCCGTGGGCTTCTCCCCCATCGCGGGCCGGGTATCCGGCACGATCCTGTCGAAGGTCGCCGACGCAGTGGAACGCGCCGGCGCGGACCGGATCCGTTTCACCCCGTACCAGAAGATCGTCGTGCTCGATATCGCCGACGACAAGGTCGAACAGCTCATCGCGGAACTGGAACCGCTGGGACTGCAGGCGCGCCCGTCGGTCTGGCGGCGCAACCTGCTCGCCTGCAGCGGTATCGAATTCTGCAAACTGTCCTTCGTCGAGACCCGCAAACGCTCCCAGGCACTCGCGCCGGAGCTGGAGCAGCGGCTGGCCGATCTCAACGACCAGCTCGATGTGCCGGTCACGATCAATATCAACGGCTGCCCGAACTCCTGCGGCCGTTCGCAGATCGCCGATATCGGTTTCAAGGGCCAGCTGGTCGACGACGGCGCCGGGAATCAAGTCGAGGGCTACCAGGTTCATCTGGGTGGCAGCCTCGGCCTGGACAGCGCATTCGGCCGAAAACTTCGCCAGCACAAGGTGACCAGCACCGAGCTCGGCGATTACATCGAGCGCGTGGTGCGCAACTTCATGAAACTCCGCGAAGACGGAGAACGGTTCGCGCAGTGGGCCGTTCGTGCCGAGGAAGCCCATCTGCGATGAATTCCGCGAGCGTGGTGACGGGAGACCCATTGTGACAACCGAGCAGAAACAGCTGCCCGCCAAGCTGAGTGCCGACGAGCTGCGCGCTCTGGCCGAACGTGGCGCCGCCGAACTCGGACCGGACGCGTCGGCCGATGAGCTGCTGCGCTGGACCGACGAGAACTTCGGCACCGGCTATATCGTCGCGTCGAATATGCAGGACGGGGTGCTGGTCCAGCTGGCCGCCCAGGTGCGGCCGGGCGTGGATGTGCTGTTCCTCGACACCGGCTACCACTTCGCCGAAACCCTCGGCACCCGCGACGCCGTGGAAGCGGTGTACGGGGTGAACGTGGTCAACGTGCGTCCCGAACACACCGTCGACGAGCAGGACGCGCTCCTGGGCAAGGACCTGTTCGCCCGGGACGCGGGGGAATGCTGCCGGCTGCGCAAGGTGGTGCCGCTGCGTAATTCGCTGTCGCCCTACAACGCGTGGGTCACCGGTATCCGCCGGGTGGAGGCACCCACCCGCGCCAACGCTCCGCTCATCTCCTTCGACGAGGGTTTCGGGCTGGTGAAGATCAACCCGATCGCACCGTGGTCCGACGACGAGATGCAGGACTACATCGAAAAGCATTCGATTCTCGTCAATCCCCTGGTGGAGGAGGGGTATCCGTCCATCGGCTGCGCTCCGTGCACACGGAAGCCGGAGCCGGGTTCCGATCCGCGAAGCGGCCGCTGGGCCGGACTCGCCAAAACAGAATGTGGGTTGCACGCCTCATGACCGAAGCCATCGCTACCGAACGCTCTGTGGGCCTGTCGGATTTCGACACCCTGGCCGCGCTGGAATCGGAAGCCATCCATATCTTCCGTGAGGTCGCGGGCGAGTTCGAACGTCCGGTGATCCTGTTCTCCGGCGGTAAGGACTCCACCGTCCTGCTGCATCTGGCGCTGAAGGCCTTCTGGCCGGCGCCGCTACCGTTCGCCCTGCTGCACGTGGACACCGGGCACAACCTTCCCGAGGTGCTCGAATTCCGCGATCACGTGGTCGAGAAGTACGGTCTGCGGCTGCATGTGGCGGCCGTGGAGGACTATCTCGCCGACGGCCGCCTCACCGAACGTCCGGACGGTATCCGCAACCCGCTGCAGACCGTGCCGCTGCTGGACGCGATCAGTGAGAACCGGTTCGACGCCGTCTTCGGCGGCGGGCGCCGCGACGAGGAACGGTCGCGCGCCAAGGAGCGGATCTTCTCACTGCGCAATGCCTTCGGCCAGTGGGATCCGAAACGGCAGCGGCCCGAACTGTGGAACCTGTACAACGGACGGCACGCACCGGGCGAGCATGTGCGGGTGTTCCCGCTGTCGAACTGGACCGAGCTCGATATCTGGCGCTATATCGCCCGCGAGAACGTGGAACTGGCCACCATCTACTACGCGCACCAGCGGCCGGTATACCAGCGCGACGGAATGTGGATGACCCCGGGCAGCTGGGGCGGCCCCGGCGACGGTGAGGTACTCGAAACCCGTTCGGTGCGCTACCGCACCGTCGGCGACGGATCCACCACCGGCGCCATCCTGTCCGACGCGGCCGATAACGAGGCAATTCTGGCCGAGGTCGCCGCCTCCCGGCTGACCGAACGCGGCGCCACCCGAGGCGACGACCGAGTCTCCGAAGCCGCCATGGAAGACCGTAAACGAGAGGGTTACTTCTGATATGTCCGACCTACTGAGGCTGGCCACCGCCGGTTCTGTCGACGACGGCAAGTCCACTCTGGTCGGACGTCTGCTCTACGACACCAAATCCGTGCTCGCCGACCAGATCGACGCGGTGACCCGGGCGTCGGTGGACAAGGGCCTGTCCACCCCCGACCTGTCGCTGCTGGTGGACGGCCTGCGCGCCGAACGCGAACAGGGCATCACAATCGATGTCGCGTACCGGTACTTCGCGACACCGCGGCGCTCGTTCGTACTCGCCGACACCCCGGGCCATGTGCAGTACACCCGCAATACGGTCTCCGGCGCGTCGACGGCGCAGCTGGTGATCCTGCTGGTGGACGCGCGCAAGGGCGTGATCGAGCAGACCCGCCGCCACGCCGCGGTGCTGGCGCTGCTCGGCGTGCCGAAGCTCGTGCTGGCGGTGAACAAGATCGACCTGATCGGTGGTGACGAGCCCAGCGAGCAGGCTCAGCAGGCCGCGGCCGCCAAGGTTTTCGCGGAGATCTCGGCCGAGTTCTCCCATCTCACCCGCACTCTCGGCTGGTCGGACGAGGATGTCCTGGAGATCCCGGTCTCGGCGCTGCACGGCGACAATATCGCCTCCCGTTCGGACAAGACCCCGTACTACAGCGGCCCGTCGCTGATCGAGCATCTGGAATCGGTGCCGGTGGACGCGGACAATTCCGGAGCCCACGCCGTGGGCCTGCGGTTCCCCGTGCAGTATGTGATCCGGCCGCGCACCCCCGAATACCCGGACTACCGCGGATACGCCGGTCAGATCGCGGCGGGTTCGGTGGCGCCGGGCGACGAGGTGGTGGTGCTGCCGTCCGGTATCCGCACCACAGTGGAGCGGATCGACACCCCGGACGGGGAACTCGCGGTCGCGCAGGCCGGTCGCAGCGTGACACTGATCCTCGCCGACGAGGTCGATATCTCGCGCGGCGATACGATCGCCTCCCCCGGCGACGCGCCGGAAGCCCTCGATACCTTCGACGCCACCGTCTGCTGGCTCGGTGACAAACCGCTGCGGCCCGGCGCCCGGCTGCTGCTCAAACACGGCACCCGCACCACGCAGGCGATCGTGGGCACGCTCACCGAACGTTTCGACGAACAGCGCCTGGCCGCGGACCCGAATCCGGAGTCCTTGTCGCTCAACGATATCGGCCGCATCTCGGTACGCGTCGCCGAACCGATCGCGGCCGACGACTACCGCGCCAACCGGCATACCGGCAGCTTCCTGCTGATCGACCCCGCGGGCGGGAACACCCTCGGGGCCGGTCTGGTCGGCGATGTACTCAGCGCGGTCGAGGTCGGAACCGAGGCTTGATGCCGAGCCCGACTCTGGTGGCGGTGGCGCACGGCAGCCGGGACCCCCGGTCCGCCGCCACCGTCACCGCGCTCATGGACCAGGTCCGGGCAGAACGCCCGGGAACGCCCGCCCGGCTGGCGTTCCTCGACCTGAACGCGCCGTCGGTCGGACAGGTCCTGGATGCGGTGGCCGCCACGGGCGAAACCCACGCCGTGGTGGTTCCGCTGCTGCTCGGCAGCGCATTCCACGCCAGGGTCGACCTGCCCGGACTGCTCGCGGGGGCAGCGGCCCGCAACCCCCGGCTGGACGTAACCCAGGCCGATGTGTTCGGTGCCGACCCGCGGCTGATCTCACTGTTGCACAACCGGGTTCGTGCGGTCCGCACCGCGCACGGCTGGACCGCACCGGATGACCGGGTCGGTATCGCCCTGGCCGCGGTCGGATCCTCCTCGGCAACCGCGAACCGCAACACCGCCCGCCTGGCTCGCCGGTTCGGCGCACACACCGGAAGCCCCACCGAGGTGTGTTTCGCCACGGCCCGGCCCTCGCTGACCCACGCGGTACAGCGGTTACGCGAACGCGGCGCCGAAAAGCTACTGGTGGCCCCCTGGTTCCTGGCCCCGGGCCTGCTCACCGACCGGCTCCTCGACCAGGATCCGTCCCTCCCGCATGCCGCGGTACTCGGCCCCGACCCCGCCCTCGCCGAGGTCGTCTGGAACCGTTACGACGACGCCGTCACCCGAGCCCTGCCCCTCTCGGCGTGAAGCCGCGCACCGACGGCCCCGGCATGGCCGGCAACGCAACCGGCTGAGAATCGAATCGGCCTGCGTTGCCACTACCCCTGCCTCCGAGCACAGCCAGTCAATTCACCGACAACGCCTCGCGCAGAATCGTGTCGAAGCCGATCGGCTCGCGGTCGATCAGCTTCGCCAACGCCGGGTCGACGGTGGCGAATTCACCGGCTCGGCCGGCTGCGAAGATATCCACCATCATGTCCGCCTGCGCGGCCGGGACACCGTAGCTCACCATCTGCTCGCGGAACTCCTCGTCGGATACGGTGACGCGCTGGATGGTTCGGCCGGTGAGATCACTCGCGATCGCGGCGATCTCATCGAAGTCGATCGCCCGCGCGGCGGTCAATGGCGGTGTAGCGCCATCGAATCGGCCTTCATCGGCAAGGATGGCGGCGGCCGCGGCGGCGAGGTCGGCGTGCGCGGTCCAGCTCACCGCCCCATCGGCAGGCAGCACGAGCTGCCCGGTCTCGGCGGCTTGTCCGAAGAACCTCACTGCGCTGGCGGCGTAGAACCCGTTGCGCAGTGCGGTGAACGGCACGCCGCAATCCCGCAGCATCTGCTCGTCGGCGGCGTGGTCCCGGCAGGGTTCGAACCGCGAGGCCGGGGCGGCCCCCATATGGCTGGTGTACAGGATGCGGTGTGCGCCTGCCGCGACGGCGCCGTCGACGGCGGCCCGGTGCTGCCGGGTGGCCTCTGCGCCGAGTTTGTCGACCGACACGATGAGGACTTGCGTGGCGCCTTCGAAAGCGTGGGCCAGGCTGTCCGGGTCGGTGAAGTCGCCGTGCCGCACTCGTACTCCGCGACCGGCCAGATCCTGCGCCTTTCGCGGGTCGCGGACGCTCACCCCTACCTGGTCGGCCGGCACCCGCGTGAGCAGGCTCTCGACAATTCGACGGCCCAGCAGCCCGGTGCCTCCGGTCACGATGATCATGAAGTACTCCTTGATTCCATTGGAAACGATTATGCGTTAACGATGATACTTTCGTCGGAAACAGTCAAGCGTTATCGTTGATTCATGACACCGCCGACGCCACGCAGGAACCCCACCGTCGAACCTCACGGCGCCGGGTCGGGTCGCGAACAGCACCGCCGGCGCGTCATCGAAGCCGCCGCCGATCTGCTGGAACGTGCGGGCCGGGACGCGGTGACCACCCGCGCCGTAGCCGATGCGGCAGGATTGCAACCACCGGCGATCTACCGGCTGTTCGGCGATAAGAACGGGCTGCTGGACGCGGTGGCGCAATACGGTTTCGCGAAGTTCGTGGCGAGCAAGAAAGTCGACCCGGACCCGGTCGACCTCATCGAAGACCTGCGGGCCGGGTGGGACCTGGCGGTCGAGTTCGGCCTGTCCAACCCCGCGCTCTACACCCTCATGTACAGCGAACCCGCCGGCCTGGAATCGGCGGCGTTCCGGGCCGGGCTGGAGATCCTGCACGGACGGGTCCGCCGGCTCGCCGCGGCCGGCAGGTTACGTGTCGATGATCGGATCGCGGCCGGGATCATTCACGCCACCGGCCGGGGCGCTGTGCTCACGTGGCTGTCCCTGCCGGAAGCCGACCGAGACCCGGCCCTGCTCACGGCACTGCGAGAGGCCATGGTCACCGCCGTCACCAACGAGCAGCCCGCCGTCCAGGGCACCGGCCCGGCCGGCGCGGCCCGAGCCCTGCGCGCCACCCTCCCCGACCAGACAGCACTCACCGGCCCCGAGCAGCAGCTCCTCCGGGAATGGCTGGACCGCCTGTCACAGGACCCCCTGGACCATGGGGACCAATCTCCCCCACCCGCAGACGCACCGAAAACACCGTCCCCCACACCGCTTACACATCAATCTCCGGCCACCGGCGGAATACAACCGCGGTAGGTACCGGCGGCAGGCTCCCCGATATGAACGATGTTCCGGCCCCGAGCCGACGGCTTTCGCGCACATCGCCCGGCGGTTATCGGTATTCAGAACCAGCGTTCCAGGACAGCGGCCACCCCGTCCGCGGCGACGTCGGCGGTCACCTCGTCGACGATATCGTGCAGTTCGGCCGGCGCGTTCGCCATGGCTACCGAATGCCCGGCCCAGGCGAACATTTCGCGGTCGTTGAATCCGTCACCGATCGCCAGGGTGGCCGCTCGCGGGATATCCAGGATCCGGCGTAGCCGTTCCAGCGCCCAGCCCTTGGACACACCCTGGCGGGAGATGCTGAGCCACGGGCCGAATTCACCGTAGACCCAGCTGATATCCGGGACGGCCAGTGTTTCCAGCAACCGGCGCATCTCGGTGACCGACCCCTCGGGCCACCAGCAGTTCAGGCGGGGCGTGGGCGCGCTGCAGAGTGTGTGGTGGTCGACCACCACATATTCTCCGCCGATGTAGTACTCACCCGGACTCATCCCGGTCGCCCAGACTCCTACCCCGACCTTTTCCGCGGTGAAGATCATCTCCGGGAACAGCTCCCGCAGCGCCGTCACCGCGGGCCGCGGATCGAAGACGTGTACGGCCGCCGGCTCGTCCGCTTCGATATCGATGTGCACCGCCCCGTTGGAACATATGGCATGCCCCCGGATCAGGCCGAGTTCCTCCAGCACGGGCCTGGTGGTCAGCATGGTCCGCCCGGTACTCACCACGACATGCGCCCCATTCGCGACCGCCGCCCGAACTGCTGCCGCCACCCGATCACTCACCGGCGTGCCGGTTCTCAGCAGTGTCCCGTCCACATCCAATGCGATAAGCCGCGGTGGGCCCCCATCGATATCCACACCGGATATTCTCCCGCCGATCGGAATCCGCGGCACCGGGTTTCCCGGATCGCCGTCACCGGCTTACGACAGCTGGCTGACCAGCCGGTTGCCCTGCAACTTGTACTCCCCGTCGACCAGTTCATACATGGTGACGAACCCATCGATCTCTTCGGAGTCGACATCGCCTCGCACAATCCAATAGTGCGGAATTCCGAGCGTCGCGTAGACGCGTAACTTGTCTATGGCGTCATGGTCCTCACTGTCCTGCGAAACAGCTTCGATCACCACATGAATATCCGCTGCGTCATGCGTGCTGCTGTTCTTGTCCGGGCGATAGCCAGGATCGAAGACGACACCGTCGGCGACGAAGTTGTTCTTCCCCGTCCCACCTCGAACGAACCCGCTATCGGCCACATACTGCTCGCCGGATATCTCGTAGCCACGGCGCAGCCAATGCTCCAACACCATGAACACGATCCGGAAATGCCAGAACGTGACCGGCATGAACGTGAGCTCCAATCGTCCGGACCGCAATTCCCAGGCCCACCCGCGGGGGACCTCCGGCAAACTCTCGAACTCGGCGCGGGTACGCACGCCGGTCATCGGTAGATCGATCTGTGCGGTCATCACACCTCCTCGAGCGCCGTGTACGACCACTTCAGCATAGCCGCCGCCCAAGCTACCCGAGATTGTCCGGATACCGGGGAGCCCTCGGGCGGCAGATAGCGACCAGCGCATCGGCGAGACCGCCCGATCTGGGATGAAGGTCAGTGGTCCGATCCCCCACCCGACGACTTACCTCGCGAACCTTTACTCCGGGACGACCCGCCATCACTACCGGAGGACGAACTGGGCCCGCCGGAATCGGAGCCCCGGGATTTCGAGCCGCTCGAGGAGTCCGAACCACCGGAATCCGAACGACCACCGAAACCACCGAAACCACCCGAGTCGGTGCTCGATGAGCCACCGTCGTCCGAACCGCCGAAGCCACCCGAATCGCCCGAACCGAAACCACCCGAGTCACCGCCGAAACCACCCGAATTGTCCCCGGAACCACCCGAATCACCGGCTCCGAAACCACCCGGACCGTCTGTTCCGAAACCACCCGGGCTACCTGCTCCGGGCCCGTCTTCTCCGGACCCCGGCCCGGAGTTGTCCCCGGAACCACCCGGCACCGACCAGCTGCCGCCGGGCTGGTCTCCACTGTCGGACCAGCTTCCGCCCGGTGCACTCGGCGCTTCGGGGATACCGATATCCGGAAGGCCCGGCGTCGAACCGGGACCATTGCCCGAATCATCCTCTCCCCCACCGGATTCCCCGCCGGATTGCTCGCCGGGTGGGTTCAGGACGGGTGAATCGTCCGGGCCGGGACCATCCGGGAGCTGGATTCCGGGCGTTTCGGGTTGCTGGGGTCCCAGGTCGGGCCGAGGCGCGATATCCCTGTGCCCGAAGGGGATCGGATTGTCGAATCGAGCGGGATCGCTGTACCGGGACTCGCGCCCGGGGTGCGAATCCCCCGGCGCATTGTGGGTACCGCCCGCGGGACGATCCGTACCGGGCTCGGCTCGTTCCGCCGGAGCCCCCGGCATATGCGGCCCGTACGGCCGCGACACACTCGCGGGAGCGATCTGGGCCGGGGCGTCCATCGGCTCGTACGACACACTCCATCCGGCTCCGGAGCGTTCGACCTGCGCCTCGCCGTGGATTTCGTACAGCACCGCCCCCGGCGTCTGCAGCGGCATCCGGTCCTGGTCGACGGGTCCGGTATCGGCGGCGCCGTTGCCCAGGATGGTGGCCGCCGACATCGCCACCGCGGAGAACACCGCCGCCCCGGAGAAGATGGGCGCGTGCTTGACGCGGGAGGAGGATGCCACCGCAACGCTTTCCGCGGCCATACCGGCGGCGCCCAGCGCGACGCACTGCCCGGAATCGGCGGCGATCGTCACCGGCAGCCCCAGTTCGGCGAGTGTTTCGGCGACCTGCGGCGGCCGGGACGCACCACCGACGACCAGTACCCGGCCGATATCGGAGAGCGCTACCCCCGCCGAGCGCACGGCCGACCGCACCACCTCGAGGGAATCCCGGATATGCTCGCGTCGCAGCCCTTCGGGGTCGACGAAGGACATCAGCGAGACGGTTCCGGTTTCGGGTTCGGCCGGGCCGATCGCACGATCGCCGGCGCATCGGGCGATCATGGCCCCCAGGGGGCGGCCGCCGAAATCGTAGGAACGCACCGGCTTTCCGACCACGGGATGATCCGGCCAATCCGTACCGGTCCGGACCACCGCCACGTCGAGACTGTTCCCGCCGAGGTCGTAGACGAGGACGAACCCGGTATCGAGTGGGCCGTCTTCGGTATCGAGCCAGTGCGTGGCGGCCACCGGTTCGGGAACCAGCTGGACGTGGCCGACGCCCGCGAGGTCGAGGCTCTGCCGGAGCAGATCGAGTTGTTTGGCGCTGTATCCGGCCGGATGGGTGGCGACCACCCCGGTCGCGGGTTCGGCGGCCACCAGCCCCTGCACCACCGAGGCGAATATCGTCGCCGGTGACCAGATCCGGCCGTCGACGTAGACCGATTCCGGGTTGCGCCCGAGATCGGCGAATTCGTTTACCGCCGTGGAGAATCGAGTGATACCGCCGAGTCGGGCACTACCGCGGCTGTCGAATCCGACCGCCGTCCGCCGTGTCCGCACCACCGGCCGGGCCTCGCGCTCGCCGACCCGCGCCGAGACAACGTTCACCGTGCCGATACTGATACCCAGCCCAGAAGTCATTTGCCATCCCGTCAAACGCACCGAGACCACGTCCTGCGAAAAAGCCATGGGCGCGGTCGTTTTCCAAACAGCGACCACAGGTTAGCTGCAACCCCCCGGATAAATCTAATAATCGGCAATGAAATATGAAGTTACGGAACAAATCCCCGTTCACCGGTACGGAAACATACCGGAGGTCCAATTGTCCGGTCCGTGTGAAAACTGCCTCTAGCAGCTGATTCGATACAAATACATAGGGACACAGGGGTGTCCGCCGCCTTGTCCGCGCGTAAGCCCCGCTGACACCGAGATACCGTCCACCCGACAACTACCCACGGGTAACCGGCCAATAGCTGACGCTGGAGAATTCGCGGCTCGCAAACGAAGTCCGCCCGCCCGGTGCGGTACCGGACGGGCGGAAAGCTGAGAGATAGCCTCAGGCTCGGCTGAACAAGCGGCGCACCGGTTTACCGGTCCGGGTCACCGCACCCGCGGCGCGGACCTGCGGCCGTCGCTGCCGCAGCAACCGATCGAACGCCTCGGCGCTCCCCGCGGGTTCGGCCAGGCGGCCGGCATTGAAATCCGCGGCAAGCTGCTGCACCGTCTCCTGGGCACAGGACTTGTTGGTCCCGATGAACCCGGTGGGGCCACGTTTGATCCACCCCGTGACATAGGCACCGGAGACTACTGTGCCTTCCGAACTCTCCAGCACGCGGCCGGCCCGATTCGGGATGATCCCGCGCTGCTCGTCGAACGGCAGACCCGGCGTGGGCACTCCCCGATAGCCGACAGAGGTGAGCACCAGCCCGGTTTCCAGCAGATCGATATCTCCGGTGGCGACGGCCCGCGTCCGGCCGTCGTCGCCGGGCACCAGTTCGGTCCGGTCCACCTCGATACCGGTCACCGCGTCGGGTCCGAGGATCCGGCTCGGCGCGCTCTGATAGCGGAAAACGATCCGCCGCCGCTGCCCGAACGGCCGATCCGCCACCCGGTGCAGCAATTTCAGTTTCTGTTCCACCTGATACGGGAGATCGGCGGTGACCGGCGGCAGTTCGCCCTCGATCGAGATATCCACATCGGAACCCAGCAGTCCGACGAATTCCGGGACCGTGAACGCCGATTCGGCGGGACCGCGGCGACCCAGCACCACGACCTCGCGCACCGCGCTGTGCCGCAGCGCTTCCAGCGCGATCGGCGAGATATCGCTACCGGCCAGCTCTTCCGGATCGGTCGTCAGGATCCGTGCGACGTCGAGGGCGACGTTACCGTTGCCGACGATGACCACCCGCCGCTGCGACAGATCGAAATCGTGATGCAGATGATCGGGATGGCCGTTGTACCAGGCCACGAAATCGGTGGCCGAGACATTTCCGGCCAGGCCCTCACCGGGGATTCCGAGCTTGCGGTCGGTGGACGCGCCGACCGCGTACACGACAGCGTGGTGATAGGCGAGCAGTTCCTCGTGCGAAATATGCTTGCCGATCTCGATATCGAAGTACGACCCGAATCCGGGCTGCCGCGACATCACATCGAACAGGTCGGCGACCTTACGTGTTTTCGTATGGTCCGGCGCCACACCGTAGCGGGCCAGGCCGTAGGGCACCGGCAGCCGGTCGAATACGGTCACCCGCACATCCGGCTGGGTGAGCAGTTCGTCAGCCGCGTACATGGCCGAAGGTCCCGAACCGACCACCGCGACCCGGAGCGGACCACGGCCGGCGGTATGGATCGGCGGCGCCGGAACCGGCTGGGCGAGGATCGGGCGCGGCCGCGCCTGCCGGTAGAAATCGGCGTTGATCTCGATGAACGGCTTCTGCTCGTCGGTCAGTTTCTTCGACGAGGTGATGGCGTCCACCGGGCAGGCCGAGGCGCAGGCGCCGCAATCCACACAGGAGGCCGGGTCGACGTAGAGCATGTCCGCGGTCCGGAAATCCGGTTCGTCCGGTGTCGGATGGATGCAGTTGACCGGGCATGCGTAGACGCAAGAGGCGTCGCTACAGCACGACTGCGTGACGACGTAGGGCATCGGGTGTTTACCCGCCCGCTCAGGCCGCGGCGCCGGGAACGGCGCGCAGCGGCTCGGAACGGTACCGGGTGCTGTGCCCGGCGATACCCAGCATCTTCCAGACCCGCTTGGCGACCGGGTTCATCAGCCCGATCTCCGCGGCCAGCGCGCGGACATCGCCGAAGTAGTCGCTGAAGGTCCGCTTCGCTTCGGCGGAACCGTAGAACAGTTCCTTGCGCACACTCTTCGGGATATCGAATTCCTCGAAGAAGGTTTTGGGCGGGGTCGCGATGGCGCGGCCCAGGATCCACATGACCAGCGGCATGGCCAGCGACAGCACGAACTTGTTACGCCGCGAGGACTCCGGCACATGCTGCTTCAGGAATTCGTGCGCGAACGAGATGTGCCGGGCCTCTTCGGCCACATGGATGGCCATCACACCGCGCATGATCGGATGCACTTCCTCGCCGGAGCGCAGGATGTCCTTCTGAATGTGGTCGATCGGCTCTTCACCGGCCAGCACGGCCATGAAGAACAGATTCGGGAAGGCCACCGCGACCGGTACGGCGAGGTGGCGGAGCTGACGGACCAGCGGGCCCATCCCCGGTACATCGACGCCGATCCGGTTCACCATCTCCTGGAACATCAGGGTGTGGTTGTGCTCCTCGATCATCTCGTGGGAGCAGTAGCGGAACTCCGGGTCGCCGTTGGCCAGACCGAAAACGTGCTGCATCATGCCGCTGATCAGGATGGCCTCGAACTGCAGGCCGACCTTGGCGACATTGGCCTGGCGGTACTTGCCGAGGTCGATCTTCTCCTGCTCGGACAGGGCCTGGTACCAGGGGTGACGGCCGAGCGTATCGGCCGATACGGGCAGGATCCACCGCTCCGGCCGGGTATTCACGTCGAAGTCGGGATGATCCCAGTCGATATCCTCGAACGGGTCGAAATGCCGGTTGACCGAGCCTTCGGACAGCAGCAGCAGCTTATCCGCGTACTCCTGGGCCTGAGCAACCAGCTGGTCGTCGGAGACCGTGGTGGCTGAAGACGTCATCGTCATGCCTCTCGTCAATGATTCCGGCTTAACTGTTCCCCATGGTTACAGCTAAAACGGGGTACGTCAACACGACAGCCGACGCAGCCAGGTCACAGTCGGTCAGCGGTCGGCATCACAGCTGTTCAGAGCGCATATTTCGAATCATGGGCCACCGCTGCCGAGCCGTCCGGCCGCCGCCCCGCGGACCCGCCTCGACCCAACTCCGCGCGACTTCCGGTCACAGGTAACCGGCGGCGGTACGCCTATGCCAACGGCAGATGCGGGATCCGGGTCGCCCGGGCGTAGACGGTCTCCCCTTCCGCCAAGCGCAACGCCTCGGCATCACCGCGCGTCACCTGCGCGACGAACAGATCGCCGGTAGCGGCATTGCGCATCTCCACCCGGACCTCGAACCCGAGCCGTACCACCCGCTCGATCGTCGCCCTGGTGACTCCCGCCGATTCCGCGGTCCCCTCGTAGGCGGCCAGCGCCATACTCGGATCGCGCCCGACCCGGATATCGTGCGGCCGCACCAGATGGCCGTTGAGCCGGGCCACCGCACCCAGGAACGTCATGACGAACTCGCTGGCCGGACGATCGTAGACATCCTCGGGACTGCCGACCTGCTCGATCCGCCCGGCGTTCATCACCGCGATCCGGTCGGCCACGTCGAGGGCCTCTTCCTGATCGTGGGTCACCAGCACGGTGGTCACATGTACTTCCTCGTGCAATCGGCGCAGCCAGGTCCGCAGATCCGCCCGCACCTTGGCGTCCAGCGCGCCGAACGGTTCGTCCAGCAGCAGCACCTGAGGGTCCACCGCCAGGGCGCGGGCCAGCGCCATCCGCTGGCGCTGGCCGCCGGAGAGCTGCGCCGGATACCGGTGCTGGAAACCGTCGAGCCCGACGATGCCCAGCAACTCGTCGACTCGTTTGGCGATCTCGTTCTTGGGCCGCTTGCGGATGGTCAGGCCGAAGGCCACATTGTCGCGGACGGTCATATGTTTGAACGCCGCGTAGTGCTGGAAGACGAAACCGATATCCCGCTTCTGCGGCGGCACCCGGGTCACATCGCGGCCACCGATGGTCACCACGCCCGAATCGAGGTTCTCCAGCCCGGCGATCGACCGCAGCAACGTCGACTTCCCGGAACCGGACGGTCCGAGCAACGCGGTCAGCTCGCCGGAGGGGATGTCCAGGCTGACATCGTCGAGGGCGGCGAAAGAACCATAGTTCTTGCGCGCGCTGGTCACGGTGATCATGGGCGGCCTCCGGCGTGCGCGTTCAAGATGCGTCCCGCTTACGTTCCAGGAGCGTCATCAACAGCAGGGTGATGAGCGCGAGACCCATCAGCAGGGTGGCGGCGCAGTACGCGCCGAAATCGTTGTGATCGTTGATATAGCGTTCGTGCACCAGCAGCGTCAGTGTCTGCGAGACACCGGGGAACCCGGACGAGACCATGATCACGGCGCCGAATTCGCCGAGCGCGCGAGCAACAGTGAGCACAACACCGTAGGTGAGGCCCCAGCGGATGGCGGGGACAGTGATCCGCCAGAAGGTCTGCCAGCCCGAGGCGCCCAGCGTCGCGGCCGCCTGTTCCTGGTCGTCACCGATCTCGTGCAGCACCGGCTCCACCTCGCGGACCACGAACGGCATGGTCACGAAGACCGTCGCCAGCACCATGCCCGGCAGCGCGAAGATCACCCGGAAACCCCAGTCGGTGACCACCCCGAACCAGCCGCCGACACCCCACAGCATGATCAGCGCGACACCGACGACCACCGGCGATACCGCGAACGGCAGGTCCACGATCCCCTGCAGCAACCGCCGGCCGGGGAAGTTCCCGCGCACCAGCGCCAGGGCGATCACCACCCCCAGGATCACATTCACCGGCACCACGATGATCAGGATGAGCATCGACAGATTGAAGGCGGAGATGGCGGCCGGCGTGCTGATCTGGTCGATGAACGCGCCGATCCCGTGCTCGAACGCCCGGTACAGGATGATGCCCAGCGGCAGCACCAGTAATACGAACAGATAGCCGAGCGCGAGCACACGCAACGTCACCCGGCTGGATGCGGACAGTTTCATCGGGCCTCGCGTTCCTTCCGGGCCGTCCGCTCGGCGAACACCCGCAGTACCAGCAGCGCGACGAACGCGATCACCAGCAGGGCCACCGATACCGCGGCCGCGTTCACCGGCCGGTCTATCTCGATCTGCTGCTGGATGTACTGCGAGGCGACCTGGGTGTCACGCGGGATATTGCCGCCGATCAGCACTACCGAACCGAACTCGCCGATCGCGCGGGCGAAGGCCAGCCCGCCGCCGCTGATAACGGCGGGTGCGAGGGTGGGCAGCACGATCCGCCGGAACGTCGTCCAGTTGTCCGCCCCCAGCGACAGCGCCGCCTGCTCGACCTCCCGGTCGGCTTCGATGAGCACCGGCTGCACCGAGCGGACCACGAACGGCAGCGTCACGAAGGCCAGGGCGACCACCAGACCGGGCTGGGTGGCGTTCAGATGGATATCGACCGGGCTCTTGGGCCCGTACAGCGCGAGCAGCACGATACTGGCGACGATGGTCGGCAGCGCGAACGGCAGATCGATCAGCGCGTTCACCAGCCCCTTGCCCGGGAAATCGTCCCGGACCAGCACCCAGGCGATCAGCGTGCCCATCACGACATTCAGCAGTGCCACCACGATGGAGACCAGCACCGTCACCCGCAGCGAGGCCAGTGCCAGCGGATCGGTGATCGCACCCCAGAACCCCGACCAGCCGTCATCGAACGCGCTGACGGTCAGCGCGGCCAGCGGCAGCAGCACGATCACGCTGAGCCAGAGCATGGCGGTGGCGATCCCGAGCGGACCCACCGAACCGGTGAACCGCAGCCAGGACCCGAGCGGCCGGCGGGTGGGTTCGTCGCGCACCGCGACCGGGGCGGGCGCGGGTTCGGTGTCGGGGCTGCGTTCGGTCACGAGTATCGAGTATCGCGTGTGGTCCGGGTCACCCGGCTACTCGGTCGCGTTGTTGTAGGCCACGGCGATAGAACCGGAGTCGGGGGCGAACAGATCGTCCTCGACCGTTTCCCAGCCGCCGAGGTCGGCGACGGTGTACAGCGTGACCGGTTGCGGGAAGTCCCCGGCGTACTCCGCGGCGACTCCCGGATCGACCGGGCGGAAGCCCGCCTCCGCCCAGGCCCGCTGCGCGTCGGGGGTGTAGAGAAAGTCACGGAACGCGAGGGCTTGCTCGGGATGCTGGGCATGTTCGAGCACCGCGACCGGATTCTCGATCTTGAAAGTCGACTCCGGCACGATATGTTCCACCGGATCGCCGTGCCGCTCGGCGAAAATCGCCTCGTTCTCGTAGCTGATCAGGACGTCGCCGGTGCCCTGCAGGAAGGTCTCGGTGGCCTCCCGGCCCGATTTCGGCTGCACCCGCACATGGGTGAGCATCTGGTTCAGGTAATCGACCCCGGCCTGCGGATCCCGGCCGCCGGTACTGGCGGCGGCATACGGGGCGAGCAGATTCCATTTCGCCGAACCGGAACTGAACGGGTTGGGGGTGACCACCTCGACATCCGGGCGCAGCAGATCGTCCCAGCCCCGGATGTTCTTCGGATTCCCGGCGCGTACCACCAGCGTGACGACGGAACCGAACGGGACACCCCGGGTGGCGTCGGCATTCCAATCCGGATCCACGAGGCCGGCGTCCACCAGCCGGGTGATATCGGGTTCGAGGGAGAAGCTCACGATATCCGCCGGGGCGCCACGAGCGATCTTGCGGGATTGGTCGGCCGAGGCGCCGTAGGACTGGCGCACCTCGACACCGGAACCCGCCTCGGTCTCGTTGAAGGCGGGAACGACCTTGTCGTATCCCGGTTTGGGAATCGCGTACGCGTACAGATCGACCGTGCCGCCGCTACCGTCGGCCCCACCGCCCCCGACGTCGTCGCTGGAACCACCCGCGCACGCGGTCAGCAGCACCGGCAACGCCGCGAGTACGGCGAGCAACCGGCGGCGTCCGGCCGGACGATTCGCACGGAGCATCGGGGACCTTTCCCCGCGGAAACCACACCTGGCCGGTGCGGACCCGCGGCCATCGGCGCGGATCACAGGGTCAACAGCCAGGCGATGACCACCAGCACCAGCAGCGCGGCCAATGCGAGCTGCACCCGTGAGCGCGGCATCAGCCCACCTCGCTTCCGGTCTCGTGATCGGAGTCCTCGTCGCGGCCCAGCGCACCGGCCGCCACGTGCAGGGTCCGGTCGATGAGGTAGGCGATACCGAAACTGATCGGCACCATGCCCACCAGCACCACGAGGAACTGCGGGATGAAGGGCAGCCCCGCCACCCACAATTCGAACCCATCCCACCAGTCGGCAATACGCTCCACGGCGACCAGCGTAGAACACCGCCCGCCGGGCACTTTCCGCCTGTATTGACCTCAACCCCACTAGAGGTTGCAGGCTGAAGTCATGACTCAGGCCACCGAAGTATGGAACTCCGCCTACGACAACGACACCGCGCCGTGGATCATCGGCGAACCGCAGCCCGCGATCGTCGCCCTGGAACGAGGCGGCCGGCTTCGCGGCCGGATCCTCGACCCCGGTACGGGTGCCGGCGAACACACCATCGCGCTGACCGCGGCGGGCTACGACGTGCTGGGTGTCGACCTGTCCCCCAGCGCGGTCGCCTACGCACGCCGCAACGCCGCGGCCAAAGGCGTGACCGATGCCCGGTTCGAGGTGGTCGATATGGTCGCCCTCGCGACCGCGGCCGATAATCCGCTCGGCACCTTCGACACCATCGTCGACAGCGCACTGTTCCATGTGTTCCTGGAGGACGACGAAGCCCGGGCCGCATATGTGCGCACCCTGCACAGACTGTGCGACCCCGGCGCTCATGTGCACATCCTGGCGCTCTCCGACACCGAACCGGGTTTCGGGCCACGTATCGGCGCCGGCCTCATCCGTGATGCCTTCGCCGGGCCCGGATGGGAGATCGAGGAGTTGCGTCCGGACAGCTACTACGGCCGGATCACCGAAGCCAACGCCGAGCAGGCCCGCGGCCTCGAACCCGACGCGGAGGGCAAGGTCGAACTCGCCGCGTGGCTCGCCCGGATCCGGCGCACCGGATAACCGGTGGTGGACGACTCGGGGTTCGCCGACACATCATGGTTTGTATGCCGAGCCCCGAGCACGCACCGTCGGACAGCGCGATACCGGGCTCCACCGTGACCGCACCGCGCCGCGACAACAATTTCCCGGCGATCGACGACTACGCTTTCCTCTCCGACTGCGAGACCACCTGCTTGATCGCCAGTAACGGTTCGGTCGAGTGGATGTGCGTGCCCCGCCCCGATTCGCCGAGCGTTTTCGGCGCCCTGCTGGACCGCAGCGCCGGGCATTTCCGGTTGGGACCGTACGGGCACCGGGTCCCCGCGGCGCGGCGCTACCTGCCCGGCGGAATGATCCTGGAAACGACCTGGCAGACCGCCACGGGCTGGTTGATCGTCCGAGACGCCCTGGTGCTGGGGCCCTGGCACAGCACCGAGCAGCGCAGCCGGACCCACCGGCGCACACCGACGGACTGGGACGCCGGCCATATGCTGCTGCGCACGGTGAAATGCGTGAGCGGCACCGTCGAGCTCGAGCTGAGCTGCGAACCGTCCTTCGACTACCACCGCGCCGTGGCCTCCTGGGAGTACACCGGCAAGGTGTACGAGGAGGCGACGGCGGTCTGCACCGCGGACCCGACGGCCGGGCCGAATCTGGTACTCACCACCGATCTGCGGCTGGGCCTCGAGGGTCGCGAGGCCCGCGCCCGCACCCGGATGACCGAGGGCGACTGCGCCTATGTCGCGCTCACCTGGACCGAATTGCCCGCGCCGCAGAGCTTCGACGAGGCCGCGGACAAGATGTGGACCACGATCGAATGCTGGCGGCAGTGGATAACACTCGGTGATTTCCCCGACCATCCGTGGCGTCGTTTCCTGCAGCGCAGCGCACTCACCTTGAAGGGCCTCACCTACGCACCGACCGGCGCGCTGATGGCGGCGGGCACCACATCGCTACCGGAAACCCCCGGCGGGGAGCGCAACTGGGACTACCGCTATTCGTGGGTGCGCGATTCCAGCTTCGCCCTCTGGGGCCTCTACACCCTCGGCCTGGACCGCGAGGCCGACGATTTCTTCGCCTTCCTGCACGATGCCACCACCGGGCCCGACGACGAACCGGTGCCGCTGCAGGTCCTGTACGGGATCGGCGGCGAACGGCACCTGACCGAATCGACCCTCGACCATCTCTCCGGCTACGGCCACGCCCGGCCGGTGCGGATCGGCAACGGCGCGTACGACCAGGAACAGCACGATATCTGGGGCACCATGCTCGACGCGGTGTACCTGCATGTGAAATCGCGCCAGCATGTCCCGGAAACCCTCTGGCCCATGCTGAAACGCCAGGTCGACGCCGCGATCGCGAATTGGCGCAAACCCGACCGCAGCCTCTGGGAGGTCCGCGGCGAACCTCAGCATTTCACCTCCTCGAAGGTGATGTGCTGGGTGGCACTGGATCGCGGGGCGAAACTGGCTGAACTACACGGCCAGACGAGCATCGCCCGCCGCTGGCACGAGATCGCCCAGGAGATCCGGGCCGATATCCTGACCCACGGTGTGGACGAACGCGGGCGGTTCACCCAGATCTACGGCGGCACCACGTTGGATGCTTCGCTACTGCTGGTGGTGCTCACCCGGTTCCTGCCGGCCGACGACCCGCGTGTCCGGGCCACCGTGCTCGCCATCGCCGACGAGCTCACCGAGAACGGACTGGTGCTGCGCTACCGGACCGAATCCACCGACGACGGGCTCTCGGGCACCGAAGGCACCTTCACCATCTGCTCGTTCTGGCTGGTTTCGGCGCTGGTGGAAATCGGTGAGGTCAATCGCGCCCGCGTCCTGTGCGAGCGGCTGCTCACCCACGCCAGCCCGCTCAAGCTCTATGCCGAGGAAATCGACCCGCATACGGGCCGCCACCTCGGTAACTTCCCGCAGGCCTTCACCCACCTGGCGCTGATCAACGCAGTCACCCATCTCATCCGCGCCGAGGGCGCCGAACCGGCAGGCTCCTTCCGGCCCGCGCACAGCAAATCCAACAGCTCCACCCCGTGGCGCAGCCGCCCTCGCGATATGGGCGGGATCCACTGAGGAGCACATCTCGTGGCCTGCCCGCGTTCGATCCGACGGCAACCGTCAGGCGGCGGCGATACTGCCCGCCTGCTGCTTGAGGTCGCGCAGCTTACTCAGATCGGTATCGAGCCGGGCGAGCCGTTCGGCACCCCGATCGCCGTACTGAGCACCGGCTTCCTCGGCTACCCGCAACGCCTCGTCGGCCGCGCGCAGCGCCTCGGTGGCGATATCGGTGAAATGGTCACGTAGTACCCGCTGGATCTCCCGCAGCCGGGTCCGCGATTCCTTACCCACCTGGAAGATCACATCGTCCATCAACCGCGACAGCGCCACCTTCGCCTCGGCCTGCCGCCGCAACCGGCGCGCCCGGCGATCCTCCCACAGCGCGTGCAGGCCGAGCAGGATGCCGGCCCCGGCGGAATACCAGTTCACCAGCGACATTCCGAGCAAGCTGGTGGCGAGGCCGACCATCAGGATACCGCCGTAGGAACCGCGTAACGCCGAGAGGAACTGTTCGGTGACACCCGCTTTCGCGCTCTGCAGCGGTTCCAGCGGTGCGACGTCCTCCAGCAGATCCGACGGGTACTGCGGACGGATATCCGGCAGCTCGGGCCGGCGATGCTCGGCGGGGAATCGCGCGGCGACCTGTTCGCCGAGTTCCTCGGCCCGATAGTTGGCCGTATCGAAATTCTCCGCGATGGCCTCGGCGATCCGGCCCTCCAACTCGGTGCCGAACCGGTTCCAGCGGGTCGTCGGATCGGTTCCCGAGATCTCGGATTCGGCATCGCGCATCACGATCCGCAACCGATGCCGCAGATCGTGCTCGATATCGGCCATCAGTTCGGTACTGCCGTCGGCGAGGGTGATCTGCCAGTTGGCGCTGCGCTGGCGCAGCTGGTCGGCCTGGTCGCGGGCGATCGCCAGCTGCTGGGTGACATGCGCGCGCCGGCGCGGATCGCGCAGCGTATCGGCCTCGGTGCGCAGCTCGACACCGAGATGATCACCGACCAGCTGGATATCGCGTACGGCCGACTTCACGGCCATCGCGTCGGCGTGGGCCACCACATAATCGCGCAGATGGTCGATCAGTTGGGGTAGCCCCGATTCGATCGCACGCTGCTGGTTACCCGCCCGCTCCGCCTGATAGTGCAGCTGCGCCGAAACCGGCGCCACCGCGTATCCCAGCCCGGCCTCGTCGAGCAACTCCCGGTTGTTCTCCTGGATATGCGCCCAGTGCGGATTGCGGTCGATCTTGTTGAGAACGCAGATCACCGTGGGGCAGATCTGCCCGATCCGCCGCAGATGCGCGATCTGGTCCTGGGTGTACTCGGCACTCGCGTCGCTCACATACAGCACCGCATCGGCCGCGGCGATCATCGACCAGGTCGTCCGGTCCTGCACGGCGGCGCCGGGAGCGTCCATCACGACGATCCCCTCGGCCAGCAGCGGGCTCGGCTGGGTGAAATCCGCGCGGATAACCCCCTTGGCCGACAGCGCCGGAGCCGGATTCAGGGGGTCGACCGGCTGACGCCGGACCCGGCCGCCGCCTTCCCGCTGAATCAGGGTGGCCGTGGGTTCCGGGCCGTACTCGACGATCGCCGGCACACTGATCGGGCTGTCCGTGGCGCTCACCGGGGCGCCGGCGAGCGCGTTCACCAGAGTGCTCATCCCGCTCTTCGGCGGACCGACCACCACCAGCCGCACCCGCGTATCGGCGACCCGGGCGCGGACCATCCCCAGCCTGCCCCGTAGATCGTTACGGCTGGCAGTACGGGAAACGTCCCGCAACTCGTCGATGATCTGGATGAGCGGCGCCATCACATCCGGGTTCTTCACCGTCGCGGCCCGCGGTCCGGCTACGGCAGACAAGGCCTGCTCCTTCACTCTCGGTCACAACACGTCACTCGACCAGGATCAGCCGATATCCTCCCCCGCCCACCCGACCGGACCGAATCCGGGATCGTCTGTGAACCGTCAGAAATATACCCAGAAAGCGTGGTCGGCAACCGAATCATCGATCATCTGCGTCGGATGTGGCAGCAATCCGGCCGAAAGGCCGGCAGTCAACTCGCCGCCACCGAAACCGAGCACGCTGTGATCGGTATACGGCGTAACACCGACGGCGTGCACATCGTACGGAACGGCCGCTGCGCCGTGATCGGCGATGGGCTGGATCTGTGACCCGGGCAACGGTGTCGGCATCGGATGCGGCACGGCGGGTGGATCCTGGAAGCTCGGCTGCTGTGTCGGCACGCTGACGGTGGGTACCTGCGGCGCGGGCTGATCCACGGTCGGCTGCTGGTGCGTGGGGATGTCGACCGTGGACGGGCCGGTGCCCGAGGACGGACCGTCCTGGGCGGGCGCGCCGGTTCCGGATCCGTCGATGGGTTCGGTGGTACTGCCGGCGTCACCGGTGGTCGGGCTGGGGCCGGTGGTGGTCGCACTGCCGGATTCGCCGGTGGTCGACGAACCTTCCGTGGCGGTGCTCGACTCCGCCGAGGAGCTCGGCGTGGACGATCCGCCGGTCTCGGTGGTCTCGGTGAGCTCCGATGTGCTGGTAGCGCCGTCGGATGTGGTGGTAGAGCCGTCGGACGTGGTGGTGCTGCCGTCCGAAGTGGTGGTACTGCCGTCCGGGCCGGTCGTCGTGGACCCGTCCGCACCGCTGGTCGTGGAACCGCCGGGGCCGGTGGTGGTCGTCTCCGGGGTCGTGGTGGCGTCGCCGGAGGTGGTGATGGGCGCCGTAGTGGTCGGCAGCACAGATGTGCTCTCTCCCGGCAGCACGGGATGCGCCGGCGGCTCCGGCGCCGGCGGGACCGGTTGCGGGAGCCGATGGAACAGGTCCGGCAACTGCGCGGCCGGTGCGGTCAGCGGCGACTGTCCCGCCGGCGCCTGGAAAACGTGTGCGACCGGTGTTGTCGCGACATCCGGCTGCACGGTGGTCTGCAGCGGGGTCGCCGCTACCGGCTGTACGGCAGGTACCGCGACAGCGGGGACGACCGGCGGCGGGACAGGTGCCGGGGCGACCATCGGGACGGGTGCCATCGGCGCCGATGCCATCGGGGCGGGGGCCACCGGACCGGCCGACATCGGTGCCGGAGCCGGAGCCATCGGGGCGGGGGCCGCCACGCCGGGAAGCGCTCCGGATATCCCCGGGGCACCCGGGGCCGCGGCTGCACCGGGCATCGCCCCCGGGCCGGAAGACACAACCGGACCGGTCCCGGGGGCACCGCCGATCGGAGTCGCGGAGCCGTCCTTGTGCGGTGCTCCGTCGATATCCACCGGTACGGCGGAGTCGGACGAACCCGGCTGCCCGGGCGCTCCGACGCCGGCCTGCATCCAATCCAGGTACTGGTCGAGCTGATCGTCGACCATGGTGGGGTCGCCCGTTGTGATGTCGTACTCCCACTCGCCGGCCACCCGGACACCGTCCGGGCCCGCCGAGATATCGAGACCCATATCCCGCTCGATGGTCACCGACCCGCCGACGCCGCCGACGGAGAAGCCGCCGAACCAGTCGGCGTCGGCGTCGATGGACAGGGTGAACCAGTCGGCATCGGCATCAGCGCTCACGATGCCGGCGGAACCGTTGTCTGCCGCAATGGATTGCGGGCTTCCCGAGAGATCGGGCAGGCCGAGGCCCCAGTCCGGGGCAGCGGGATCCGATGTCTGTGCCACCGGCTTCGCCGCAGCGCCGGCGCCCGGCCCGAATCCGGGCAGGTCGAAGATATCGGTGCGGAAGGCGTCGCCGGGCGCGGGCAGCCCGAAATCACCGGGGACACCGAACCCTTCGGCTCCCGGAACCGGAAACTCCCCACCGAGACCCGGAATATTCTCGAACCCCGGGATTCCCCCGGGGGGCTCCGGCGCACCGAAGCCGGGCATACCCGGAAAACCCGCGTCCGGCACACCGGTGCCGGGCCCGGACCCGGCATCGGGGGCACCGGATTCCGGGCCGCCCGGTACCAGTTCCAGCCCGGGTACCTCCTCCAGATACGGCGCCCGGTAATCCTCGAAGTCGAAGTTCCCCGGTTCGCCGAACTGGATCTCGATATCGAACGTTCCGTGTGGCAAGGGCATGGTGACGCTCGCGTCGTCCGGGGAGCCGAACGGCATATCCCCCGGATCGATCGGTTCCGGATCCGGGAACGTGACCACGGGGCTCGGCTCGTCGGGATCCGGATCGACGCTGCGCGCCCACCCGGCATTCCGGCTGTCCAGCTCGCTGGGCGGTGCGGGGGTCCCACCGCCGTTGGCCGCTATCAGCGCGCCGCCGGTCACGTAGGCGCCGCCGCGGGCAACTCGCGCAGTGGCGCTGGCAATACGGTAGGCGGTGTCACCGCCTTGTTCGGCGACCTCTTCCGCACCGTCGAACGGCAGATCACGCGCCATTCCTCAACTCCACTCTTCGCGTTCACCAGCGACCGCACAGCCGTCGATCCGTTACCAGCCTATTGTCGACATCTACAGCTGTCACATTTTCGTTATCAGCCGATATCCAGTACCGGTCGGGCGGCGGTGATCACCGCGGTGGGCCGGGCTATCGCACAGCCACTTTCCACGTGGGAGCAGCGGGCGGACACGTACCTCGCGAACGGGGGACGGCGGCTACTTCTTGTCCTTCGGCTTATCGGACTGCGAATCCGAGGACAGCGCGGCCACGAACGCCTCCTGTGGAACGTCCACTCGGCCGATGGTCTTCATCCGCTTCTTGCCTTCTTTCTGCTTCTCCAGCAGTTTGCGCTTCCGGCTGATATCGCCGCCGTAGCATTTCGCCAGCACATCCTTGCGGATGGCGCGAATGTTCTCGCGGGCGATGATCTTCGAACCGATCGCCGCCTGGATCGGCACCTCGAACTGCTGGCGCGGAATCAGCTCACGCAGTTTGGTGGTCATCTTGTGGCCGTAGGCCTGCGCGGCATCGCGGTGCACGATGGCACTGAACGCGTCGACCGCCTCCCCCTGCAGCAGGATATCGACCTTGACCAGCTGCGATTCCCGTTCGCCCGCCTCCTCGTAGTCGAGCGAGGCATAGCCGCGGGTCCGGGATTTCAGCAGATCGAAGAAGTCGAAGATGATCTCCGCCAGCGGCAGCGTGTAGCGCAGCTCGACGCGGGTCTCGGACAAGTAGTCCATTCCGCCCAGGTCACCGCGCCGCGATTGGCACAGTTCCATGATGGCGCCGATGAATTCGCTCGGCGCGATGATGGTGACCTTGACCACCGGCTCGAAAACCTCGCGTACCTTGCCTTCCGGCCAGTACGAGGGATTCGTCACGGTATGTTCCGCGGCATCCTCCATCGTCACCCGGTAGACCACGTTCGGTGCGGTGGAGATCAGGTCGAGGCCGAACTCCCGCTGCAGCCGCTCCCGCGTGATCTCCATATGCAGCAGACCCAGGAATCCGCAGCGGAAACCGAACCCGAGCGCCACCGAGGTCTCCGGCTCGTAGGTGAGCGCGGCATCGTTGAGCTGCAGCTTGTCCAGCGCGTCGCGCAGATCCGGATAATCCGACCCGTCTACCGGATACAGCCCCGAGTACACCATCGGCCGCGGCTCGCGATACCCGGTGAGGGGTTCGGTGGCACCGTTGCGGGCGGAGGTGACGGTATCGCCGACCTTCGACTGCCGGACATCTTTCACACCGGTGATCAGATAGCCGACCTCGCCGACGCCCAGCCCCTGGGTGGCCTTGGGCTCGGGTGAGACGATCCCGATCTCCAGCAGCTCATGGGTGGCGCCGGTGGACATCATCTTGATCTTCTCGCGCGGGGTCAGTTTCCCGTCCACCACACGGACATAGGTGACGACGCCGCGATAGGTGTCGTAGACCGAGTCGAAGATCATCGCCCGGGCCGGTGCGTCCGCTTCGCCCACCGGCGGCGGCACCCGGTCGATCACCCGGTCCAGCAGTTCGGTGACCCCCACCCCGGTTTTCCCGGATACCCGCAGCACATCCTCGGGCTCGCAGCCGACGATATGAGCGAGCTCGGCGGCGTAGCGCTCCGGATCGGCGGCCGGCAGGTCGATCTTGTTCAGGACCGGGATGATCTCCAGATCCTTGTCCAGCGCCAGATACAGATTCGCCAGTGTCTGCGCCTCGATGCCCTGCGCGGCGTCCACCAGCAGGATCGCGCCCTCACAGGCCTCCAGCGCCCGCGACACCTCATAGGTGAAGTCCACGTGCCCCGGAGTATCGATCAGGTGCAGGACGAAATCCTCACCCGCGTGCTCGCCGGATCCGGGCGTCCAGGGCAGTCGTACGTTCTGGGCTTTGATGGTGATACCGCGTTCGCGCTCGATATCCATCCGGTCCAGGTACTGCGCGCGCATCTGCCGTTCCTCGACGACCCCGGTGAGCTGCAGCATCCGGTCGGCCAGCGTCGACTTGCCGTGATCGATATGCGCGATGATGCAGAAGTTCCGGATCCGCGACGGATCGGTGAACGTCGTATCGGCGAAGCTGGCGGGCACTCCACTCCTCATGAGGTATCGGGCGTACTGGCCCCCATCGTCCCATGGTGGGCCGGGCCGCTCGTCCCCCAGGTCCCGCAGGCCCGCGTGCCGCGGCAATAGTCGGCCGGCCGGGCGGGCCGTTATCCTCCTGGCATGGCCCGCAGTTGGAACAGTCTCGGCAAGCAGCTCACCGCGATCGCGATACAGCAGGGGCCGAAGCTCGTACGGAAACAGGCACCGCGACTGGTGGCGGCCCTGATGGGCGCCCGCACCGCACCGCGCACGCCGGCCGGCCCCAAAGCCATCCCGGTGCGCCCCGCCGCCTCCACTCCCGTGCCCACCGCACAGCGGGCGCGGCAGCTCGTCTACGCCCCCCAGCTCGACGGTCGCGCCGATCCCGGCGAGATCGTGTGGACCTGGGTGCCCTTCGAGGAAGACCCGGACAACGGCAAGGACCGCCCGGTGCTGGTGGTCGGGCGCGATAGCGACACGCTGCTGGGCCTGATGCTCAGCTCGAACCCGAACCGCGAGAACGATCCCGACTGGGTCGGCATCGGCGCCGGCACCTGGGACCATCAGGGCCGGTCCAGCTGGGTCCGGATGGACCGGGTACTCGACGTCCCCGAGGACGGGATCCGCCGCGAAGGCGCCATCCTGCCGCGCCCGCTGTTCGACCGGGTCGCGCATCGCCTGGTCCGCGAATACGGTTGGAGCTGACGCGCGCCCGGCCGCCCGCGATCAGGACTTCAATTCGCGGGACCGCCCGAACAGCAACCCGTACAGCAGAGCTCCGAGCACGCCGCCGATCAGGGGGAACACGATGAAGGCCCACAACTGGACCATCGCCCCGTCCTGGTAGGGCGCCACGGCGAGGCTGCGGGCCGGGTTCACCGAGGTGTTGTCGATCGGGATCGAGATCAGGTGGATAACCGCCAGGGTGAAACCGATCGCCAGGCCGGCCTGCGGCGCGTCGGAGAGCTGATCGGTCGAAGCCAGGACGACGAAGACCAGCAGCGCGGTCAGCATCACCTCGATGATGATCATCGCGGCCAGCCCGTATCCCTCCTGGATCACCAGCTGGCCGGCCGGGCCGGTCACCGCCGACGGACTGTGCTCACCCCAGCCGTTGGCGCCCAGCCCCGACTCCGCCCGATCGTAGGAGGGGAGGTTCTTGGCGATCGCGAACAGCACCAGACCCGCCACCAGACCGCCCACGGCCTGGGCCACGATGTAGCCCGCCGCGCTGATGGGTGACAACCGGCCCAGCAGCAGCTGCCCCACCGTGACCGCCGGATTCACGTGGCAGCCGGAGATCGGCCCGATCGCGTACACGAGCACCAGCAAGCTCAGGCCGAAGGCCAGCGCGACCCCCAGCGGCCCGACCTTGTCCCCGGCGATCACCGCCGTGCCGACACCCCCCATCACGAGGACGAATGTGCCCACCGCCTCGGCCGCCCATTTCTTCGTCTCGGGCTGCTCGTTGGTCACTTCGTGACTGGCCTGGACGACCTGCTGTTCCTGCGCGCTGGAGGACATAGAAAGACCGCCTTCCGAGAGGATCACTGCGCCGCGGGGGCACACACCGGATAATTCCTGGTCCTGCTGGGAAACACTGGGTCCTGCTGGGAAACGCGTGCTGTATTCGATTCGGTATGAGCGAGGCCCTACGTGATTACACTTCGCTTCCGGGCCCGGCTCGCTCATACCGGAGATTTCCTGGGACGTTACGCTGGACAAACGATGTTCTCAACGGCATCGGGCCAGGTCGTGGTGTGACACAGCACCCATGATTTCGCTGCCCCGCCACGTGCTGGTAATCTGACCAACCGGCGTTGCCGTACCCCGTGCCCGGAGAAATCCAGGTCGACCGAATCCAGGGCCGGGACGCGCACAAGAGACTTTCCGACCGAACCAGACAGGAACCAGAGGATACCGGCGTGGCCAATATCAAGTCCCAGATCAAGCGGATCCGCACCAACGAGGCGGCGCGGCAGCGCAATCAGTCGGTGAAGTCCGAACTGCGCACCCATATCCGCGCATTCCGGGCGGCTGCCGCGGCCGGTGATAAGGACACCGCCGCCGACCGTCTCCGTTTCGTGAGCCGCAAGCTCGACAAGGCGGCCTCCAAGGGCGTCATCCACGCGAACCAGGCCGCCAACAAGAAGTCGGCGATGGCCCTCGCGCTGAACAAGCTCTGATCGACCGAACTCTTTCGCACAAAGCCGCCGCGGCGTCGACGACCACGGCGGCTTTTGGTGTACCCGGGCTCGGTCAGACCGCGTTTCCGGAGCGGTCAGAGCGTGTTTTCGGAGGCAGACCGGATGGCGGGCGCCCGGAGTTCGAGCACCTGTCGTAGCATGCGGCCATGGTTATGTTGTATGCGAACCAGTCGGTCGTCCAAGCCGAGGATCTGCCCGGCGTCATCCGCGCCGCCGAGGTGCTCGGTATCGGCGTGAAAATCGAGAATGTGCTGGTATCCGCCGATGACGACGGCAGCCAGGTCGCCGTCTGGATGGTCACCCGCGACGAAGAGACCCCCGTCTACGAAGAGTGGGAGGGACGCTTCGAGGAGGTCGCGGAGGAGGCGCTGGAACTCAGCGCCGTGGAATAGCCGCCCACGATATCTCTCAGCCGCGGCCGTGGAGGGCCAGTAGCTTCAGCACGGCATCCTCCAGCGCGAACCCGGAGTCCGCGGCTCCACCCTTCACATCAGCGTTCAGTGTCGCCACGACCTGTAGCGCGGAGCCGATCGTGGCCGGGGTCCAGCCACGGGCCTGCCCCTGCGCCTTCTTCACCTTCCACGGCGGCAAGCCCAACGGCCCCGCGAGTTTGAACGGGTCGCCGCGACCGGCCGAGCCGACCTTCGCGATGGTGTGCACGGAATCCGCCAGCGCGTCCGCGAGAACCACATGCGGGACCCCGCGGTCCTGCGCCCAGCGCAGGGCCTCCACCGCCCCGGCCCGGTTCCCGGCAACCGTCAGGTCCGCGACCTCGAAACCGGATACTTCGGCCTTCCCGGAGTAGTACCGCCGCACGGCGGCGAGGTCGAGCTTCCCACCGGTATCGGCGACCAGCTGCGAGCAGGCCGCGGCCAGTTCACGCAGCTCCGATCCCACCGCGTCCAGCACCGCCTGCACCACATCGCCGGATACCCGCGCCCCCGCCGCCCGGAACTCGGCGCGCACGAATTCCGCCCGTTCCGATGCCTTGGTGAGCTTCGCGCATTCGTGCACCACCGCCCCGGCCTTGCGCAGCGACGGGACCAGTGCTTTGGCCCTGCCGCCCCCCGAATGGACCACCATGAGCACCACACCCTCGGGCGGCGCGGCCACCGCATCCGATATCACGGCCACGGCATCCTTACCGGCCTGATCCGCCGATTCGAGGATGACCACCCGGTCCTCGGCGAACAACGACGGGCTCAGCAGCTCCGCCAATTCCGCGCTGCCGGCGTCGCCGGCACGCAACCGGTCGACCGGTACCCCGTCCGGGTCGGGCGCGGCCGCCCGCACCTGCGCGGTCACCTCCGCCACCGCCCGCTGGATCAGCAGCTCTTCTTCTCCCAGAACCAGATGCACCGCCGCCGCTCGCTCGCTCACGGGTCCGATCGTACGGCCGAACCAGGGTTGTCCCCGGGAGCGGCCTCACCCGGCAGGGCGGCCGGTCCGCAGGCGGACCGTGCGGGCGTCGAGATCGAGTTCGCGGCCCTGGGCGATATCCACCCGGATCATCCGCCTGCTCTCCAACGTTACCGGTGCGACCGTAGGCCGATCAGCGGCGCGACCCCGGGCTCCCGAGCACGACGGTGAGCCCGTCGAGCAACCGTTCGAGACCGAAGGCGAACAGGGAGTCCAGATCCACCTCCGCCCCCTGATCGGCGATCCGGGCCACCAGCGGCCCGTCGACGCTGAGCCGGGCCCTGCCCCATTCCGTGCTGGTCATCCCGGTATCCAGCAGCGCGACGGCCTCGGTCTCGATATTCACCGCTGTTCCGCGCACATAGTTGACCAGGGTCGCGTACACGTGCAACCGGGTGCTCGGGTCGAGGTCCAGGCCGTCGAGCGCACGGAGGGTCCACACTCCGTATGCGAGCAGCCCGGGCAGCGGGGCCGGCCGTGTGATGGATACGAGCCGCGGCAGCCACGGGTGACGCTGATATGCGGCCCACTGCAGCTCCCCGGCCACACGCAGGTGGGAACGCCATCCGGGCGGCGGCTCCGGATAGTCGATTTCGGCGAAGGCGGCGTCGGCGATCAGCTGCGTTAGTTCCGCTTTGTCGTCGAGGTGCCGGTAGAGGGTCATGGTGGCGACGCCCAGCTCGCCGGCGACCGCGCGCATGGACAACGCCTGCAGACCACCGGCGTCGGCGATCCGCACCGCCGCGCCGACCACCCGGTCACGTTCGATACCGCGGGCCGAACGTGCGGGTTTCCGCTGCGCTACCACCGCGCCCACCCGGGCCCTGGACTCGATCGACCCGTCCTGTTTGAGCACTGCCAATGCCTTGGTGGCAGTGGCCATCGCGACCCCCCAGTCGCGCATGATCGCCCTGGTTGTGGGAACCGGGTCACCGGGCCGCAGTTCCCCGCCGGCGATCCGGCGCTGGATATCGGCGACGATCCGGAGGTATGGCGGCTGCCCGGCGTTCACCGCCCCATGCTGTCACGCTTCACCGATCGGGCATCCAGTTGCCGTGCAGACCGAGCGGCACCCTGGCCGGGAGGTGCACGCGGGCCACCGGGTCGCCGGTGAAATCCTGGGCCGCGAGGATTACCAGGTCCGCGGCGTCCCGTTGCGGATTGTGTACGTAGGTGAGCAGATACCCCTCGTCCTCCCCGGCCCCCGAGGCAACGAACACAGCTTCGCCCACCGCCTCGTCCACACCGAACCCGTGCACCTCGGCCGTGCCGCGGACCAGATCGTGTTTGACCAGCGCGTTGGTGAACGCGCCGTCCGGCGGTGCCCCTTCCGCGGCGAACGGAATCCCGTACAGGGCCGATGCGGACGTATAGCCGTACCGATACGGGCGTGCGGTATACACCTCGTTCACCCGCGGGAAGTCCTGCGGCCGATCGTCGACGCGCTGTTGATGGATCCGGTCGGCGGTAATGGTCCAGCGGTCCAGGACGGGCCGGATCGCGCCGGGGTCGGCGGGGTCGAACGGGCCCTCCGCCGTCACCACGTCGACAACGATCGACTCGCCGTCGTCATAGGCGTTCAGCGTATGGCTGATATGCACCGGATCGATATCCAGCCAGCGCATATCGCCACCGGTCCGCGGCATGACTCCCACCCGCGTGGGATGTTCCGGGTGCCATCGGCAGTCGAATCCGTCGAAACCCAACGGGGTATCCCACAGCACCACATGGTCGCGGGTGAGCGCGAAATCGTGCAGGAACGGCGTCCGCGCTATCGGCACGACGGTGATTCGGGTGACGTCTCCCCCGGCTTCGGTGACGATGTGCTGGACGAAGTCACGGCCCGGCATATACGACAGCGAATGCAGTTCGCCGGTGACCGGATCGTGCTTGGAATGCGCCCCCGCGGTGAAACCCTCCGGCGAACCACCCAGTTCACCGATACCCACGGTGTTCAGCTCATCGTCCAGTTCGGCAGGCGGAAGGCCACCCTCCGCCAGAGCGAACACGCGCCCGGCGTGAGCGAGCACATGCACCATGGGAGCGAAGGCCGGCATGCGGACGAAGCGGTTGCGGTACCACTCGGCCCCCCCGTCACGCAGTCGCACGCCGTGCACCATGCCCTGGCCCATTCCCCAGATATGCGCCGCGGGATCCTCCACTCCCAGCGCGTTGGGTCCGTTGCGCAGGTAGCGCCCGTTCAGCTCGTCGGGGATCCGCCCGGTGACCGGGAGGTCGAACGCGGTGATCTCTTCGGTGACGGGCGCGAAATGTTCGTCCAGATACCTCATGTGAACAACGTATGCATCGGGCATGGAAATACCTCGCGGCAAGGAGAAATAGCTCGATGTGCCCTAGTGCAGACCGGGCCGGGGCCGGCGTACCGGACCGATCGGCGGGCACGAGGCGGTCACGATGGGGCTACGACACCGGGCCGCGCCCACCGAACGAGAGGTGGACGGCCAGTTCTGCTCTACCGTCCACAGAATGGGCAATGTCCTGGGCGATCTGCTTCCGCTCGCGATCGGGGTGGCGATCTCACCCATCCCGATCGTGGCGGCGATTCTGATGATCCTGTCGGCCCAGGCCGGCAGTGCCGGCCGCGGGTTCGCACTCGGCTGGGTTGCGGGTATCGCCGCGGCGACACTGATCGTCACATTGCTGGCCGGCCCGTTGGGCGGTTCGGACGACCGGGAACCCTCGGCCGCGGGAGCCTGGCTGAAAATTCTGCTCGGGATACTGCTGCTGGCATTGGCCGTGGTGCAGTGGCGAACCCGTGATGATCACGAGGTGCCGGGATGGATGCGAGCCGTCGACGAGCTCACCGTCGGCCGAGCGGCCGGGATGGGTGTGCTGCTGTCGGCCGTGAATCCGAAGAATCTGCTGCTGTGCTTGTCCGCGGGTCTGGTGATCGGTTCCAGCGGCACCGGTTTCGGCGGGCAGGTCGTCGCGATCGTGGTGTTCACCGTATTCGCCGCCTCCAGCGTGCTCGCGGTGATCCTCGGCTACACGCTGGCCGCGGACCGGCTGCGCGCCCCACTGGAGCAGCTGCGGACCTTGTTGCAGGACAACAATCACATCGTGCTGGCGATCGTGCTTCTCCTCATGGGCGCGGTCCTGCTCGGAAAAGGTATCGGCGGCGTTTGAGCCGTCGCGGCCGCACCGACGGCGGAGAATAGTCTCCGGTGCGCCGAGCTCTACCCCCTCAGCCGGAGAGCCAGAGGATCACCGGCACGTATGCGGTGAGGACGCCGAAGGTTACCGACAGCAGGTATCGCCGGACCGTGGCGAGCCGGAGCGCACCGATCCCGACAGCGACGAGCAGGGCGGCGAACAGACCGCCGGGTGAGCCGCCGGGGACGGTGATCACCGCGCCCGGTACGGCCGCCGCCTCGGTGGCCACCGTGAGCAGCCACCAGAGCGGAGGTCCGGTAATACGCACGATCAGCTCGGCGAGCGGATGCCAGCAGATGGCCGTCACCGCCGCCGTCGCGCCGATGATGGTGATCGGGGCGACCACCGGAGCGACAAGGATATTCGAGATAACGGCGACCAGACTGAGCGTGCCGGAGATCGCGATGCTGATCGGCGTCGTGACGACAAATGCCGCGGCGGCCACCGCGACCAGTTCGGCAGGTAGCCGCCACCAACCGCGATCGCGCAGATAATCGGCCCAGCTCGGGGCCAGGAGCAGCAGAGCCCCCGTAGCCAGGACCGAGAGCGCGAAACCGGCCTGGACAGCGAGCGCCGGCCAGATCGCGAGCAGCCCGATCACGGAGGCGCAGAGAGCGGGCAGGGCTTGTTTACGACGGCCGGTCAGCAGGGCGAGCAAGGTGACCGAGCCCATGGCGGCGGCCCGCAGAACACTCGGATCGGGCCGGGCGATGATCACGAAGAACACCAGGGCGGATCCCGTCACCACGAACGACATTCGTGGACCACAGGTGAGCGCCCGGGCGACCGACAGAACCGCTGTCATCAGCACGGTGAAATTTGCGCCACTGACCACACAGAGGTGCTGGAGACCCGCTGCGACGAAATTCTCGTGCACCTGATCGGAAAGCCCCGATGTATCCCCGACGACCAGCGCGGGCAACAGGCCGGCCGCATCGGGAGCGAGCCCGGCACCCGCGACCGCGGACAGATCGGATCGCACTCCATCGGCCAGGGCCTGCCACCGGGGCAGCGGGCCGGCCGGAGCCGGTGCACCGACCGGGCGCAGGGTGACAACGGTGAGATCGTGTTGCCGCGGAGGCATGGTCCGGGCCCGGAATTCGATCGGCCGGCCGGGTAGCAGTTCACCCCAGTGCGGGCCGGCAGCCAGGACGACCACCGCGCCGCCGGTGCGGACCACATTGCCGCGATAACGGAACTCCCGCAGTCCGGCCCGTAACACCCAGAGCCGTCCGGCGCCGGAACCGCTGCTCCGCACGGGTTTCGGATCGTCGGCCGGCGTGATCACCACATGTACCGTCGCTTCGCCGGGTACCGCGCGGAGCGGATGAACACTCACCTGATGTTCGCGCCACGCCCCGGCGAGCGCGAACCCTGTACCCAGTACAGCGGCACCGAGTACCGTCGTCGCGATTACGCGGTGCCGCTCGCTGCGGTGAGCGATACCGGTCCACAAGAGTGCCCATGCGACCAACGCCGCCACCGCCAGGCCGACCGCGATTCCGGCCCCGGTCACCCACCCCGCGCCCACGGCCGCGATCGTCACCAGCCAGCAGGTCAGGGCGGCTGGGAGCAAGCGGGCGTCGAGCGAGGGTGCGGCACTGCCCGCCGGCCGGTCGCCCGGTTCCGGCGCCTTTTCGCTGTCCGCGCCCGTCACCGGAGCAGTCGCACAGTCGCCCGCACTGCCCACCAAAGGAAACGGGTACCGCGGGCACCGCGTCGTGAGCTGCCGATATCCACCCCGTTCATACCGTCACCAGTTCACGAAGCCGAGCGAGCCGGGCGGGGCCGATACCGTCGACCTCGGCCAGTTGTTCCACAGCCGTGAACCGGCCGTTCGTCTCCCGCCAGGCGATGATGGACTTCGCGGTGACCGGACCGACACCGGGCAGTGCGTCGAGATCGGCCTCGGTGGCGGTGTTCAGGTTCACCGGGGTTTCTGCGGCTGGTGCAGTGTCGTCGGCCTCCGGCGTATCCGCCGATGCCCTACCACCACTCACTGTGGTGCTGCCCGCCGGCGGCACAGCGGGGTCGGTGGCTCCGACCCGCACCTGATCACCGTCGGCGAGCCGCTGGGCCAGGTTGAGACCGGCGAGGTCGGCGCCGGATTGCGCACCGCCGGCGGCCGCGAGCGCGTCGGCGACCCGGGCTCCCGGGGGTAGCCGGACGAGACCGGACCGGTGAACCAGCCCGACCACACTGACCACCAGCTCCGCCGGCGGCTGCTGGGCCGGCCCCGGCTCCGGCGCGGCGATCGGAACACCGGACTCCGGTGCCGCGGCGGGCAGGGCAGCGGGATGCGCGGCCGGTAGCGGCGGAACAGGTTGCTCGACAGGACGTTCCCAGAAAATCACGACCAGCGTGACCAGGCAGGCGAGCAGGCCGATACCCGCCATTGTCGCCATACCGCGGCGGCCCGGATCCACCCGCGCGCCCTGGAAACGCTGTGGTATCAGGCGCTCTCGCCAGGTGAGCTGTCCGGGTTCGTCGGCGAGCCATCGAGGTGTGCGTACGCCGTCGTCATCATCGGTGAGCGCGGTATCCGGGCGTGGCGCGCCGATTTCGTGAACATCGCGCGGGCGTCCCCCGAAATACCCGCCCAGTTGCCGGTGTACCCGTTCCCGCTCGTCTTGTCGTGCCATGCCCGCGACGCTAGGCCCGGGACAGCGTCCACCCACCGCCACCACCAGGCACTTCAGTTGCCCTGTGGACAACGCGACCCCTGTGGACAACCCACACCGCGAGTGGGTACGGAACTCGGCGCACCCGGACGGACCGGCCGCGGCCGCATATGGTCACCGCCCTGATGACCGCGGCGCGTTCGAGGGCCGGAACCACCACATCACTCCGGTCCCGCATACCCGGGCGCGGCACGGAAGACGCCCTGTGTCAGCCGAATCCGCCCGGCAACACCAGCACCCCCAGCGCACCGACCCCGAGGTGCACCCCGAGTGCGGGACCGAATTCCGCGGTGAGGATCTCGCGAATATGCGGAAGGCGTTCGCGCAGCTGGCTCGTCACCGACTCCGCGGCCTCGGCGGCATCCAGATGCTGCACCCCCAGCACGGCCTCCCCGGAACCGGCAGCCGCCACGGCCGCCGCTACCAGCTTCGCGACCGCCTTCGAACGCGTGCGCACCTTTTCCCGCAGTTCCAATCGGCCGGCCACCAGCTGCAGGATCGGTTTGCTCACCAGCTCGCTGGCGAAGAATCCCGCCGCGGTGCTGAGCCGGCCACCGCGCCGGAGTTGTTCGGTGCGGTTGACCACGATGAAAGTATGCGAATTCTCCGCCGCCGTAACAGCGGTCCGGTGGACCGCGTCCAGCGACGCCCCGCCTGCCGCGGATCGGGCGGCGGCCAGCGCCGGCAATCCCGTCGCCAGACCGGCGCCGAGCGAATCCACCAGCCGCACGGAACCTTCGGCGTCCATATCCCGGACCGCCTGCCGGCCCGACTCCCAGGTGGCCGACAACTGCCGGGACAGATGCACCGCCACCACCCCGTCGCCGCCGCTGCGCGTCAGGGCCTCGGTATAGGCGCGCCGCAGCTCACCCGGTGACGGCGCGGAGGTACTGACCGTATCCGCGGCGTAGTCGATATCGAGTTCGTCGACACCTTCGCGAAGCGCGGTATCGCCCACCAGGACGTGCAGGGGCACCACATCGATACCCAATTCGCCGATCAGGTCCGCGGGCAAGCTGGCGGACGAATCGGTGACGACTACGACCGCCATACCTCACTCCACCTCGCGCAGTGTTTTCACCATCGCCTTGGCTACCTCCGTATGCCCGTCCCACCCCCAGTGGATACCGTCGGGGTTGGCGTCGCCGGAGAAGATGTTGTCGTGCACGGCCGCCTTCAGGTCGACAAGTGGCACACCGGTGCGCTCCGACCATGCCTCGAGCGCCCGCACCGCCGGTTCCCGGCCACTGTGTACCCGCCCGTAGGCCTCGCAATCGTGCACCGAGGGCAGAACCGCCACCATCGACAGGTCGGGCCGCAACTGGGCCAGCGCGCTACGGCACTGTTCCAGATAATCCACGCTCACTTCCGGCGGCAGCGCCACCCGGCTGCCCAGTTTCGCCGCCCTGGGCTGGACCCACTGGTAGGCCGACCGCACCACCCGCCGCAGCCCCGCGGGCCGCACGTAGCGGATCAGTTCACGCAGCGCCGTGGGCAGCGGCGAAGGCAGCGAATCCATACCGCCCACCGCGAAAACCACCGCGCCCGCATGCGGTACGGCCGCCCATATCCGGGGGTCGCCGATCAACGCCCAGTAGGCGTCCCGGCAGGTCCAGCCGATGCGGGCGACGAGCTCGACATCCCAGTCGAGCTCTGTCGCCACCAGATTCGGCCAGATCCGGGGATGGTCGGCGGGCAGACCGCCTTTCGGCCCGAAATAGGACAGCGAGTCGGCGATCACCAGCAGTACGGGCCGATCCGACGTGGCTGTCACGGTGAAGTCCTCCTGATGATCAGACTGCCTTCCGGATATCGCCGTCGGTGTCCTCGGCGTCGTCGGCCGGCGCCGGTTCGGTCGCCGGACCGAACAGCGCATCGGGTAGCGCACGCTCCGGTTTCGCGGAAACCCGCTGGAACAGTTCGTCCGGAATGGCCCGGTTCAGGTCTTCAGATGACATCGGGTGCTACTTTCGCCGCTGCGTTCCACACATCGAGGCGCCAGCCGGGCTTCTCGATGCTCGGACCGTGACTGCTCAGCTGCACCCAGCTGGCGTTGGCCAGGCCACCGAGGGCCGGCCAATTGCGGGGCGGTAAGTCGAGCAGCGCGGCCGTGAGCGCGGCGATCAGCCCGCCGTGCGCCACGAGAATCATAGTGGCGCCCGGCCAATCCCGCCGCTCGACGAACAGTTCCTGCACGACAGGGAGCGCACGTGCCCCGACCTCGAGCTTGGATTCACCGCCCGGCGGGGTGAAGGTGGCGTCCATCCGCCATTCCAGGCGAGCGCCGGGATACTGGGAATCGACCTCGATATCGCCCATCCCCTGCCAGTCGCCCAGATGGGTTTCCCGCAACCGCGGTTCCCGGACCACGTCCAGGCCGGAATGCTCGGACAGTGCCTGCGCGGTCTCGTAGGCCCGGGTGAGATCGGACGAGATCAGGCCGACGGCATTGTGGGACACCAGCTCTCGTGCGGCTTCCTTGGCCTGCCGCCGCCCCAGGTCGGTGAGATCGGTGTCGATCTGGCCCTGCATTCGATCGTTGGCATTCCATTCGGTCTGCCCGTGGCGCAACAGGATCAGGGTGCGCACACCGGTTTTCTGTGTCACTCGGTATCTCCAGCACTTTCTTCCCCGGCGGCCCGTGGCGCACCGATCCCCTCGACCGGAACGACAGGGCAGTCTTTCCACAGCCGTTCCAGCGCATAGAAATTACGTTCGTCGTTGTGCTGGATATGCACCACCACATCGACATAGTCCAAGAGTGCCCAGCGGCCCTCGCGGGTCCCTTCCCGGCGGACCGGTTTGTGCCCGGCGTCGCGCAGTTTCTCCTCGACATTATCGACGATGGCGTTCACCTGGCGCTCGTTCGGCGCCGAAGCGATCACGAAGCAGTCGGTGATGACCAACTGCTCCGAGACGTCGAGCACCACCACATCGGCAGCCAGTTTCTCGTCCGCTGCCAACGCGGCAACGGTCGCTATCTGCACTGCTTCGGCCGTCGCAGTCATGTGGTGCCCCCTGAGGCCTGGTTCACGCTTCCATTACCTTCCGCTTGTGCCGGCACGTAGAGGTGCCGTTTCGATATGTATTGCACGACCCCGTCCGGCACCAGATACCAGACCGGCCGGCCCTCGGCCGCACGGCGGCGGCATTCGCTCGACGAGATGGCCAGCGCGGGGATCTCGATCATCGTGACCGCGTCCTCGGGCATCCCCCGCAGATGTTCCGCCAGATGGTCGATATTCAGCTCGTATCCCGGCCGGCTGACGCCTACGAATTTCGCCAGCTCGAACAGTTCGGCCCAATCCTGCCAGGTGAGGATGCTGGCCAGCGCGTCCGCCCCGGTGATGAAGTAGAGCTCGGCGCCCGGATACTGGGCGTGCAGATCACGCAGAGTGTCCACCGTATAGGTGACCTTGCTCCGGTCCACATCGGCCCGGCTCACCGAGAACCGTGGATTGGACGCGGTGGCGATCACCGTCATCAGGTAGCGATCTTCGGCTGCGCTGACCAGCCGCCCGGACTTCTGCCAGGGCTGCCCGGTCGGGACGAAGATGACCTCGTCCAGGTCGAATCGCTGCGCGACCTCACTGGCCGCGACCAGGTGCCCGTGGTGGATGGGATCGAAGGTGCCACCCATCACCCCCAGCTTGGGTCCGCCCCGGTCTGTTCCGCGCATGAGTGCCGAGCTTAACGGGTCGGCCATAGGTCCCTTCCGGCCGATCAGCCTTCGCCGATGGGTCTGCCCGTGGACCGGCGGTGGCCGAAGCGCCGGCGAAAGTATCGCATCAGACCGGCAGCAGACGGGAAACCACGGCGGTCAGCTGCGCCGCGGACCGGCATTCGTGCATCTCGATGAGCTGCTGATAGCGGTCGGCAGCGGAGTCGCCGGAACCCCAGTTCGTGCGCGGTTCGGGATTCAGCCAGTGCGCGTGCTTGGCGACGGCGACCAGATCGGACAGGGTGGCCAGCTCCGGGTCACGGTAGTTGGTGCGGGCGTCGCCGAGGATCAGCAGCGCACTGCGGCTGGTGACCGCGTCGGGAAATCCTTCGGCGAAGCTGGTCAGCGCACTGCCGTAGTCGGAGTGGCCGTTGAAGCCGACGATATCGGCCTCGGCGAAGATCCGCTGCATGGCCTCGTCCAGCTGAGTGTGCGGATCGAAGAACCGGGTGACTTCGTCGGTGTTATCGACGAAAGCGAAGATCCGCACCTTCGAGAACTGCTCGCGCAAGGCGCTCACCAGAAGCAACGTGAAGTTGCTGAACCCGGCGACCGAACCGGAGACATCGCACAGCAGGACCAGCTCGGGCCGGCCGGGCCGGGGTTTGCGGTTCACCAGGTCGATCGGCACGCCGCCGGTCGACATCGATCGGCGCAGGGTTTTGCGCAGATCGATCTCGCCGCGCCGGGCATGCCGCCGGCGCACGGCCAGCCGGGACGCCAGGATCCGCGCGAGCCGCTGGGTGCTGCGTTTCAGTTCGGCCAGTTCGGTCTGCGAGGCCCGCAGGAAATCCACATCCTCGGCCTGGCGGGCCACCCCGTAGGAGGCGACCCGCTCCCGGCCGATCCGTTCGGCCACCCGCCGCCGGGTTTCCGCCTCCACGGTTCTACGGAATTTCTCGATCCTGGTCCGTGCGGCCCGGCGGGCGATTTCGGTCTCGAAATCGCTCATCCCCGGCGTGGACATACCGGCCAGGATCTGGGCGAGCAGCGTCTGCGGCTGCACATCCTTGAGCGCCTGATAGGACGAGAACGACGCGCCCCGGGCCGATTGGTACTGGCCGAGCTGGTCCACCAGTTGCGCGGCCATCAACGCCTGAGCGGGCCCGGAATTCTCGTCGGCGAGCAGTTCGGCCAGCATTTTGCGCAGCTCGGGCACATCGAGGCGGCCGTCCGGCCGGTACGGCAGTTCGATCTCCGCTGCCGCGTCGCGCTCACCGATCGCGATCGGGAACCACAGATCGAACAGCCCGTCATAGGTTGCGCGGTGCGTGGTGCGCCGGAGCAGAGCGCAGGCCAGACCTTCCCGCACGGCCTCCCGGTCCATGAGGTCGAGGACGGACAGCACCCGGCCGGCGTCGAGGGTTTCGGAGGGACCCACCGGGATCCCGCGGGTCCGCAGCGCCTCCACGAACCCCACCAGATGTCCCGGCAGACCGTGTGGAGCCAGTGGCCGGTCCTCGGTGACCGCCATGATCAGGCCGGTTTCAGCTCGGCCAGCGCGCGCTGGTGATCGCTGCGATGCTTGAGCACCACGCCGAGAGTTTCGCGCACGGTTGTATCGTCGAGCTCGGTATGGCCCAGCGCGAGCAGCGTGCGGGCCCAATCGATCGATTCGGCGACCGAGGGCAGTTTCTTCAGCTGCATACCGCGCAGCACATGCACGATCCGTACCAGCTGCGCGGCCACCGCCTGCGGGAGTTCCGGCACCCGGCTGGCCAGGATGCGGCGCTCCAGATCCTCGTCCGGGAAATCCAGGTGCAGGTAGAGACAACGCCGTTTGAGCGCCTCGGACAGTTCACGCGTCGCGTTCGAGGTCAGCACCACGAAGGGTTTACGGGTGGCGGTGATGGTGCCCAGCTCCGGAACGGTCACCGCGAAATCGCTGAGGATCTCGAGCAGCAGGCCCTCGATCTCCACATCGGCTTTATCGGTTTCGTCGATGAGCAGGACGGTCGGATCGGTCCGCCGGATCGCGGTGAGCAGCGGCCGGGAGAGGAGGAACTCGTCGGTGAACACATCGGCCTTGGTCTCGGCCCAATCGTTCTCGCTGGAGGCCTGGATCCGCAGAATCTGTTTGGCGTGATTCCACTCGTAGAGCGCCCGGGCCTCGTCCACCCCCTCATAGCACTGCAACCGGACCAGCTCCGCCCCCGCGGTCTGCGCCACCGCCCGCGCCAGCTCGGTTTTACCGACACCCGCCGGCCCCTCGATGAGCAGGGGCTTACCCAGGCGATCGGCGAGGAACACCGACGTCGCGGTGGCCTTATCGGCCAGATATCCGGTCTCGGCGAGGCGGCCCACCACCTCATCGACCGACGCGAAGATCGGCTCCTGAACCGGCGGGGTGGGGGAACTCGCGGGCTCCATGGGCGTCCTTCCGTCGAACTCTGCCCATCCCACGCTACCGGTCACCCGCCCAGCAAGCCTCGTCCCCCGTGGCCAACAGCCCCCGCACCGAGCCCCGCCGGTCACACAGGCCGGATCTGACCCGCCCCCCGGACGACCCATTTCGACGAGGTGAGTTCCGGCAACCCCATCGGGCCGCGGGCGTGCAGTTTCTGCGTGGAGATACCGATCTCCGCACCGAACCCGAACTGCTCACCATCGGTGAAGGCCGTTGAAGCATTGACCATCACCGCCGCCGCGTCCACCCGCCGGGTGAATTCGTCCGCCGCCGCCAATTCGCCGGTGACGATGGCCTCGGTGTGACCCGTCCCCCACGTGTTGATGTGGTCCACGGCCGCGTCGAGATCGTCGACGACCTTCACCGCGATATCGAGCGTCAGGTATTCCTCGCCCCAGTCCTTGTCGGTCGCCGGCGTCATCCCGTCGAGATCACCGTGCAGCGTGACGCCCTTGTCGGCCAGCGCCTTGCCCAGTCGCGGTAACGCGGATTCCGCGATGGCCGCGTCGATCAGCACCGTTTCGGCGGCATTGCACACGCTGGGACGGCGAGTTTTGGCGTTGATCAGGATCTCTTCGGCCATATCCAGGTCGGCACCGGCGTGGACGTAGACGTGGCAGTTACCCGTGCCCGTCTCGATGGTCGGCACCTGGGCATCCCGGACCACCGCGTTGATCAGGCCCGCCCCGCCGCGTGGGATGACCACGTCCACCAGACCCCGCGCCTGGATCAGGTGGGTCACGCTGGAGCGGTCCTCGCTGGGCAGCAGTTGTACCGCGTCGGCCGGCAGACCCACCCCGGTGAGTGCCTCCCGCAGTACCTCGACCAGTGCCGCGTTCGACCGGGCCGCCGACGACGATCCGCGCAGCAGCGCCGCGTTCCCGGATTTCAGTGCCAGTCCGAACGCGTCGACCGTGACATTCGGCCGGGCTTCGTACACCATGCCGACCACGCCGAGCGGCACCCGGACCTGCCGGATCTCCAGCCCGTTCGGCAGCGTCGAGCCACGTTCCACCACACCGACGGGGTCGGGCAGGGCCGCCACCTGACGCAGGCCCGACGCGATCCCGTCGACCCGATCCTTGGTGAGCCGCAGCCGGTCCAGCAGCGAATCTTCGGTTCCGGCCGATTTCGCGGCGACCAGATCCTCGCCGTTTGCCTCCAGGATCGGATCGGCGGCGGCCAGCAGCGCGTCCGCCGCGGCGTGCAGCGCCTCGTTCTTCTGCGCCGTCGTCAGCTGGGCGAGCACCCGGGACGCGACCCGGGCCCGGCGCGCGGCCTCGTGCACGGCCTCGCGCATATCGAACTCAGCGGTGGTCTCTGCCGTCATGGCTATACAGCCTACGCACCCGGAAAACCGGATTTCACCGGCGTTCGCGGGTTAGGTTCTCCCATGTGACCACGCCGCTGATCGCCGTCCTCGGCAGTATCAACATGGACCTCGTGACCACTACCGCGATCCGCCCCGCGCCGGGTGAGACGGTTCTCGGCCACGACTTCACCATGGTGCCCGGCGGAAAGGGAGCCAATCAGGCGATTGCGGCGAGCCGAGCCGGCGCAAAGACGATGTTCCTGGGCGCGATCGGTACGGATGTGTTCGCCCCGCGTCTGCGTGCGGTGCTGACCGAATCCGGTGTGGACACCACGTGTCTGCGCACCGTCGAGGGGCCGAGCGGGATCGCGACGATCGTGGTCGACGATTCCGGGGAGAACAACATCATCGTGGTCGGCGGCGCCAATACCGCGATGACCGATCTGAGCACTGCCGACCTCACCGCCATCGCCGCGGCCGATGTTCTCGTATGCCAGCTCGAGACCCCGCTCGCGACGGTAACGGCCGCCGTCCACCACGCTCACGTCCACGACACCACCGTGATCCTCAATCCCTCACCGGTACAGCACCTTTCCGACGAACTGTGGGATCACGTGGATGTCGCGGTGGTCAACACGGGCGAGTCCGAGCACCTGGGCGGTGTCCTGGATCGGGTTCCGCATGTGGTGGTCACCCTCGGGGCGGACGGCGCCCGGCACCGCGGCCCGGACGGCGCGCACACCACGGTCACCGGTCCGGTGGTCGAGGTGGTCGACACCACCGGCGCGGGCGATACCTTCACCGGAGCACTCGCGGTGCGCTGGGCGCAGGGCCCCGCAACCGCGCTGCGCTTCGCCTGCGCGGCGGGCTCGCTGGCCACCACCACCCTCGGCGCCAGCGCGGCGATCCCGTGGCGCACCGATATCGATGCCGTGCTCGAGCAGTGAGATCCGGGCAGCGGGCAATAGTTCGCGATACTGGCACTGTGGAAAATTGGGACGAGGTGGCGAGTTCGGCGGAGGCCCGCCAGGACTGGGATACGGCGATTTACGCGGTCAGCACCTACGCCGAGTGCTACAGCCCCGACCACACCCGGCATCGTGCGCATCTGTGGCATATGGATCTGCTCGCGCAGGCCGGTCGCTTGGACGAGTTGGCCGCGCTGGGCGGGACCGACAAGCACGCCAGACGCAAACTCGACCGCTTCCTGTACGAGAACGGGCGCGACAGCGATCTCCGGCTGCGGGCCCGGAACGGGGACAAATCAGCGCTGTACTACCTCCTGCGGCTGCTTCGTCAGCGCGGGGAGCACGCCGCCGCCGAACAGGCGGCGGCCGATATCGATGCGGACAACGAATATGCGCGCCACATCGCGACCAGACCTATGACCGGCAACTGATCCCGCGTCGTCGGCACCGGCGTCGGTCCGGGCATCGGGCCGCGTGGGGCGAAGGCCGCTACCGGGGCCGAACCGTCCGGATGCGGATCGTCGCCGCCCGAAATTCGGATGCCCCGCCCCGCTCCCTCGGCCTACCGTGAAACACGGAGGCGGACACCGGTCCGCCCAAGGGAAGGATCGAAACAATGTTTCCCGTCGAGCTGTCCGGTACCCGGGCACGGACGTTGATGTGGGCCCAGGAGAACGAGATCGACGCGGCGGCGCTGCAACAACTGCGCAATATCGCCCGGCTGAAATGGGTCCACGGTGTCCGCGTCATGCCGGATGTACACCTCGGGAAGGGTGCCACGGTCGGTTCCGTGATCGCGATGCGCGACGCGGTCGCCCCGGCTGCGGTCGGGGTCGATATCGGTTGCGGGATGGAGAGCGTGCGGACCGACCTCACCGCCGCCGATCTGCCCGATGATCTGCGCACCCTGCGGTCGGCGATCGAGGCGGCCGTACCCGTCGGCTTCAACGCCCACAAGAATCCCGTCCAGGTGAACAAGCTGGCACCCGGCCCTTCGGGTGTCGCCACCCCGACCCTGCGCACCGGCTGGGACCGTTTCTGGTCCGCCTTCGGCGACCTCGACGACGCGGTGGCACCGCGGGAATCCAAGGCGCACAAGCAGATGGGTTCACTGGGCGGCGGCAATCATTTCATCGAAGTCTGCCTGGACCAGGACGACCAGGTATGGATCCTGCTGCATTCCGGTAGCCGCAATATCGGCAAGGAAATCGCCGAGCGGCATATGGCGGTGGCCCGCAAGCTCCCGCACAACCAGAACCTTGTCGACCGTGATCTCGCGGTGTTCCTGGCGAAAACCTCCGAGATGGACGCCTACCGGCACGATCTGACCTGGGCGCAGGAGTACGCGGCGCGCAACCGCGCGGTCATGCTGGCACTCGTCTGCCAGGCGGTTCGGGACCAGTTCCCGACCCGGGACGTGCTTTTCGATACGCCTATCTCATGCCACCACAATTATGTGGCCGAGGAGAAGATCGACGGTGCGCCCATGCTGGTGACCCGCAAGGGCGCAGTCCGGGCGGGCGCGGGCGATATGGCACTCATCCCGGGGTCCATGGGCACCCGCTCCTACGTGGTGCGAGGCAAGGGCAATCCGGACTCCTTCCAGTCCGCCTCGCACGGCGCGGGCCGCCGGATGAGCCGTAACGCGGCCAAGCGGCAGTTCAGCGTCGCGGATCTGGTCGCCCAGACCGAAGGCGTGGAATCCCGTAAGGACGCGGGCGTCCTGGACGAGATCCCGGCCGCCTACAAGAACATCGACGAGGTGATCGAAGCCCAGCACGATCTGGTCGATGTGGTGGCGACCCTGCGCCAGGTGCTGTGTGTGAAGGGGTGACCGTGTGGCGGGCCGGCTGGTCCGGCCCGCCCCAATGACGCCCGGCACGGGTCATCCACCGGATACCGCCGCGGGTTGATGCTTGTCAGGTCGGGGTGAGCCGGCGGCGCAGCAGCGCGGCAGTGAGCCCGGCGCCGAACAGCAGGGCGCCGAGCAACAGCACCACCCCGCCCGACAGCCAGTTGTGCAACGCGCGGTCCAGGTCGGTGGGTAGGCCCGGCAGCGCCGAGATGAGCCGGTAGGTGTCCTCGGGTACCACGATCTGGAGCATGCCGGGGGCGATCCCCCATACCGCTCCCGCGATCATCGGTGCTGTCGGCACGGAGACCGCGAGCGACGCGACCAGCAACAGCAGGAGCGCACCGAGCACCGACTGGGCCGGGGCGAGCCAGCGATCGACCGGGTCCCACCATCGTCCGGCCAGGACGGCTCCGTTCGCGGCGATACCGACCGCTACCGGGGTGAGCACCAGGGCGATCGGCCATGTAGCGACCGTCCGCCACAGCCCGCGCGGAAATCGGCGGGCGACACCCGGCGGCGGCCCCGCGGTCGGGTGCTCGACGAGATCGGTCATTCACCACTCCTCCGGGGCGATCGGCGCACTCTGGCGCAGCCATTGTCGCTGCCCCCGAGACCGGCCGCATCGAACCCTTTCAAATCGAGGTTCGCGGACTTGACCGGCCGGTGCACGGAATGCGCCTTCGAGAATTCAGCCGGCAGGCTTCCGGGACGCCATCTCCGGCGTGACAGCGCACATCGAATCGAACCTTGACTAGTTATCAGTCGATGCATACTCTTAGTAATCAGTCGATAATCACAACTCTCACCCCGCACTCCGCCCTGACCGGCCACCTGCCTCCGAGGAACCGCCATGTTCGGCACCCTGATGCTTTTCGTCGCCCCCACTCTCGCCCTGCGCCTACTCGGCGTTCTCGGCGTCCGGCGCTTCGCCACCTGGCGCGTCGCCGCCGCCCACGGCCTCGCGTTCCTGTTCACCATGACCGGTCTCGCGCATTTCATGCCCGACTCGGTCACCGTGATGCCCAGTCACAACGATCTGGCGGCCATGGTGCCGTCCGCGATCCCGTTCGCGCATTTCGCCGTCTACGCGACAGGTGTGCTGGAACTGGCAGGCGCGGCGGGCCTGGTATTCGCCGCCACCCGGCGCTGGGCCGGGATCGGCCTCGCCGCCCTGCTCGTCGTGATGATCCCGGCGAATATCCATGCGGCAGTGGAAGATATCCCACTCAACGGTGAACCGCCGACGCCGCTGTGGTTCCGGATCCCGGAGCAGATCGTGTACTTCGTTCTCGCGCTGTGGGTTTCCCGGACCCTACCCGTGGCCTGGTACAACCGTGCCGCTGAGCGGCCGCGCACGGCGGTCGCCGGGAACTGACCCTCATACGGCCGGACGGTCCCGCTCCGAACCGGAGCGGGACCGTCCGTGTCCCGGCAGATCACCGTCACATCGGATAAGGGACCCAGCCGCTCAGCCCTGCTGAGTCGGCACCAGGATCAGCTCGGCAATATTGAGCCGCGGCGGCACCGACGTAGCGAACGCGATCGCGCCGGCAATATCCTCGGGCTCCAGAATGGTGAACCGTTGCCTTCTGGTGAGCAGACGTGAGTGTGCTCTGTTCCATTAGGCAGCCTCGCCTTGCGGTGAGGCGCTTCCGTTGCTGGATTCAGGTTTCGCAGCCACCAGCGCCGCCGGAGCGGTCGTCTTACGGTCGGCTCCACCACTATCGAAGCAGGCACTCTGCTCCGCCCGCGCCAAACGCGCGAGGTTGATCGCGGCGTTGAGATCACGATCGATCCGCAACCCGCAGTCGTTGTTGTCGCAGACGTAGAGGCGTTCTGCCAGGGTCAGTTTGGCTTTCACCGACCCACAGCCGGAACACGTCTTCGAACTCGGGTACCACCGGTCGGCCCGCACACGCACGGACTTGTACCAGATGGTTTTGTAGTCGAGCTGGCGGGAGAACTCACCCAAACCGGCATCAGCGATTGCGCGGTTCAACCCTTTCTTGCGGGTACCGCCCGAGGCCATCATGTTCTTGACCGCAAGGGTCTCGGTACCGATCACATCGAAAGACTGCGCCAACACGGTCGTCAGCTTGTGCAGCCGGTCGCGGCGCAGATTCGCTACCCGCACATGCTGTTTCGCGATGGCCCGCTGCGTACGCAGCCACCCGGCCGAGGGCTCACGCCGGGTCTTGGCCGGCGCGTCCCACGGGCCTTGCCGGCGGGCTGCCTTACGCTGCAGCGCCCGCAGCTTCCGAGAGGCCTGCTTGAACTCTTTCGGGGCGCAGACGCGCATGACCTCGTCGCCTTCCGGCGTGGCCGCGATAACCAAGTCTTTGACGCCGACATCGATACCGACTACCGGCGCGACGCGCTTCACGTGGGCGGGCCTTCGCGCTGCGCGTTCGACGACGCAGGTGAAGCTCACCAGCCAGCACCCGCGTTCCAACCGCACCGTCGCCTTCAACACCCGCGCGGTGCCTTGTTCGAGTCGTCGGGCGAGTTTGCGGGTCGACTCGTGCACCCGCAACGTCCCCAATCGAGGCAGTGTCACGTGATGGCGGTCGGCCTCGACTTCGATCGTGCCGGTGGTGAACGCGAACTTCCTGGTCGAGCGCTTGGATTTGAACGACGGAAACCCGACACGAGGACCTTTACGTTTGCCTTTGTCGCTCTCGTCCCAGTTCTTCAACGCCGCCGCGAGGTTCTTACAAGCGTTCGCGTACGCCTCTTTCGAGTTCTCGGGCCACCACGGCGTCCCGTCCTCGCGCACGGCCACCTGGTGTTTGCGGCGGTTGAAGTCGTTGCGCAGGGACTGGAACGACCACGACAGGCGCGGGGTGAGATCAGCGGTATCGATACCGTACGAGCGTTCGGCGTCGCGTTGGGACAGGTTGGCTTTCACCGCCCGCAGCATCGTGTTGTACGCGAACCTCGCGCCACCGGCATGCGACTCCAACGCGGCACGCTGAGCCGGAGTCGGGTCCAGCGCGTACTGGTACGCCTGCAACACCCACCCGTCAGCAACCTCGAACTTCCCGGCCGTCACGCCGCCCCGGTTTCGGCCTTGGTAGCGGTGACCGCCCGCATCGCACGGTTGCGCGCGCCGCGCCGCCCGTAGAGGCGCGCGCACATCGAGGTCAGCACCTCGATCATGTCCCGGACAAGATCGTCGGTGGTCTCGCCCTCGTCGGTCACCACGATCCGCCGCCCCTGCGCCGACAGCGCCGCCTCCAGCTGCTCGACACCGAAACGGGCCAGCCGGTCACGATGCTCCACAACCACCACACTCGCAGAGGGATCGGACAAAACCCGCCGGATCTTCGGACGTTTCCCGTTCAGCCCGGATCCGACCTCGGTCACCACCTCGCCCACCACATGCCCGTTGGCGGTTGCCCACTGGGTCAGACGCGCGACCTGCCGGTCCAGATCACAACGCTGATCATGCGACGACACCCGCGCATAGACCACCACCCGCCCGGCAGTCGAAACTTCGGCGACATCAACCCAGATCGTCCCCGAGTCCAAGCGGCGAGCAGGCACCGGCATCCGGTCCTCCCGAAACCACCGATACGCAGTCTGCGGATGCACGCCCTGCGTCCGAGCCCACTCAGCCAACTTCACCCACACAGTGAAACACACATTCGATCACGTTTACTCACATATCACCGAACAGTTCACAACCCCGTACGCCAGTGCTCCAACTGGGCCCGCTGCTTCTCGTCACTCATCCCGGCACCGAGTTCGGTACCCACGAAACCCGGTTCGACGTTCTTCACCCGCACCCCGCGGGGCCCGTACTCGGCGCGCAGGTTGCGCGTCAGGTGCGCCACCGCGGCCTTGGTAGCGCGGACCTCGGTAGCGCAGTACACCGCGTATTCGGGAAACAGACCGTGCCCGCCGACGGATCCCACCAGTCCGAGGTCGGCCCGGCGGTCGTCGTCCGCCGCGGCCAGCAGATCGTCGATGAACGCCCGCACCGTGTAGAGCAGCCCGGTCACGTTGGTGCCGACCATCTGCTCCCACTCGTCGACCTCGGCAGATTCGAACGCCGCACCGAGCATCACGCCCGCGTTCGCCACCACCGATCGACCGCGCCCAACGCCGCGCGCACCGTGGCCGCGGCGTCACGCACCGACTCCCGATCACCCACATCCGTCACCACCGCGGCGGCGCCGCCACCGATTTCGGCGGCCAGTTCTTCGATCCGTTCCTTGTGCCGGCCCAGCAGGGCGACCTTCGCGCCGTCCGCGGCGAGCCGGCGCGCGGTCGCGGCGCCTATTCCGCTGGAAGCTCCGGTCACCACCGCTACCCGGCCTGTCAGATTCTCGTTGTCGGTCATGGCCACTACGTGCGACGTCGGCCAGACCGCCTGCCAGGTCGCGGGCCTCCTGGTAGTCGCACGGCCACCCAGCCCATCCGACCCGCGCATACCGCCGGTCACGCGACCGCTCAGGCGGACAACTCGGTGACGATCTTCTCGATCCGGCGGGCCCTGGTCTCGGGGTGCTCGGCGGATTCGACCGCGATCACGTGCGCGCGGCGTTTGCTGTAGGACAGTGCGTCGAATACGTCCCGGGTTCGCGGGTCGACGGCCAGCGCGGCCGCGAGATCGTCGGGCACGGTGACCGTCCGTTCCGCAGTGTCGAGTTCGATGCCGACCGTGACCGTATCGCCGGCCGCGACCCCGGCGGCGTTTCTGTTCTCCGCGTTCAACGGGATCATGTACTCCCCGCCGTAGACCGCGACCGTACTGCGGTAGGTATGGCCGCCGAGACTGACGATCACCTTGGGTTTCTTCCCGCTACCCAGCGTTTCGACCACTCGGGCGGGCACCCGGAAACCGGTGGCGGTCTTACCGCCGAGTTCGATCACAGTGTCGAAGGTGGGCACCGATTCCTCGCCTTCCAGCCGACTCGTCACGTATCGCCGAGCTTAGCCGGGCGGTGGCGATTAGGGTCGGTACATGGGCAGCGGCGCGGGCGCGGCGGTGGAGCTGACGGTGGGTGACCGCGAGGTGCGGATCTCCAACCCCGACCGGGTGTACTTCCCGGAAAGCGGCGCCACCAAGCTGGATCTGGTGCAGTACTACCTGAGCGTGGGCGACGGAATCGTGAACGCGCTGCGCGACCGGCCGTGCATGCTGCACCGGTTCCCGAAAGGCCTCGCGGGCGACAAAGTACATCAGAAACGGCTACCGGCCGGCGCGCCGGAATGGGTGCCTACTGTGCGAGTGTTCTTCCCGCGCTACAACCGTCATGCCGACGAACTCTGCGTCCGGGAGCTGGCCGATGTCGTGTGGGCGGTGCAGATGTCCACGGTGGAATTCCACCCCTGGAACTCGCGGCGGGCCGATACCGAGAGCCCCGACGAATGGCGGATCGACCTGGATCCGATGCCGGACTGCCCGTGGTCACGAGTACAGCGCGTAGCCGGGGTGGTGCACGAAGTGCTGGACGAGATCGGCGCGGTGGGCTGGCCGAAAACCTCCGGCGGCAAAGGGCTGCACATCTACGTACGGATCGCGCCCGAGTACGGGTTCCAGCAGGTGCGCCGGGCTGCGCTGGCCTTCGCGAAGGAGGTCGAGCGCCGTGCTCCCGACGAGGTCACCACCACCTGGTGGCGTCGCGACCGAGACCCGGAACTACTGTTCGTCGACTACAACCAGAACGCTCGCGACCACACCATCGCCGCCGCCTACTCGGTCCGCGGCGTCCCGTCGGCGACCGTATCCACCCCGGTGACCTGGGCGGAGATACCGGATATCCATCCGCGAGATTTCACCATCGCCACCGTCCCCGAGCGCTACCGCCGCCTCGGCGATCTGCACGCCGGCATCGACGACGCGGTCTTCGACCTCAGCCAACTGATCGACTGGGCCGACCGTGACGAGGTCGACCTGGACGACGACGGCGAAGAAGCCTAGATACCCGCTCCGTCTCAGGTCGGGGTGGCCAGGGCGAACGGCAGGACCGCGGGGGCGCCGGCGCGGCGCAGGGTCCAGGCGGCGACCGTGAAGGTCCAGCCGGAGTCGGTGAGGGTGTCCACCAGCAGGATCGGACCGTCGGCGGCGGACAGGTCCGGGACCTCCCAGGAGTCGTACAGCGCGGCGACCCGGTGTGCGGAGTTCACGGCCGAAACCGGTGGGAGGTCGGGGCGGGTGTGCAGGACGCCCAGGTTGCGGAGGCGGCCTATTTCGGCCAGTCGTTCGGCCAGGGAGACGGTGAGCGTGGGATGGCTCGGGGATTCCAGGGCCAACACCGCGGTGGGCCGCACAGTCCAGTCCCATTCCCGTAGAACGGGAATGCAGGCCTCGACCACTTCGTCAGGGACCGGGCCGTCGGGTCCGTCGAGGATGGGGCGCAGCCGGCGGCCCCAGCCGAGTGAGTTGAGGCGGCCCAGGACACGGCCGGTTTCGGCACCGGCGGTGATCTTCCCGGACAGCGAGATGCCGAGTTTGGCCATACCGGTCGGCCACTGTTTGCGGGGTGCGAGATCGAAACCGGGGCGGTCGAGCCGGGCCCGGGTGGCGGCGACCGCGTCGGTATCGACGGTGGTGTCGCGGTGGTCGCCGGTGCAGTTGTCGCAGCGGCCGCAGGCGCCGGTACCGGGTGCCGCGGCGGTGAGGGCAGGGTCGTCGAGCTGGTGGCGCAGGAACTCCATCCGGCAGGCGGTGGTGCTCTGGTAATCGAGCATGGCCTGCTGTTCGGCGGTGCGGGCCGCATCGAGCCGCTCGTAGCGGTCGGCGTCGTAGGTCCAGGGCTGCCCGGTCGCGAGCCAGCCGCCGCGCACCCGGCGGACGGCGCCGTCGACATCGAGCACCTTCAGGACCATGTCCAGGCGGGATCGGTTCAGCTCCACCAGTGGTTCGAGCGCCGCGGTGGATTGCGGGCGTTCGCGGTCCAGGGCTTCGAGGACGGAGCGGACCACATGTTCGCGGGGGAAGGCGACCGAGGCGAAGTAGCTCCAGATGCGGGTGTCCTCGGGGCCCGGTAGCAGGACGACCTCGGCGCGTTCGGTGGCGCGCCCCGCGCGGCCGACCTGCTGGTAATAGGAGATCGGCGAGGAGGGTGCCCCCACATGCACCACGAACCCGAGGTCGGGTTTGTCGAACCCCATCCCCAGCGCGGAGGTGGCGATGAGGGCCTTCACCTCGTTGTCCAGGAGTGCGGCTTCGAGTGCTTCGCGTTCGGCGGGATCGGTCTGGCCGGTGTAGGCGGCCACTCGGTGGCCGTGCGAGGTGAGGACATCGGCGAGGTCGTGTGCCCCGGCGACGGTGAGGGTGTAGACGATGCCGGAACCGGGCAGCTGGTCGAGGTGACCGCTGAGCCAGGTGGTGCGTTCCACGGCATCGTCGAAACGGACCACCGACAGATGCAGTGATTCGCGGTCCAGGCTGCCGCGCAGTACCAGGGTGTCGGTGCCGATCTGGCCGGCGACATCGGTGACCACCCGGTCGTTGGCGGTGGCGGTGGTGGCGAGGACGGGCACGTCGGTACCGAGGTCGGCGATGAGGGTGCGGATGCGCCGGTAGTCGGGCCGGAAATCGTGGCCCCAGTCCGAGACGCAGTGCGCTTCGTCGATCACGACCAAGCCGGCGTCGGCGGCCAGCCGGGGCAGGACCTGATCGCGGAAATCGGGATTGTTCAGCCGCTCCGGGCTCACCAGCAGCACATCCACCGCCCCGGACGCCACCTGCTCGTGGATCTCGTCCCATTCGGTGACATTGCCGGAGTTGATGGTGGCCGCCACGACACCGGCGCGGCGCGCGGCCGCCACCTGGTTACGCATCAGCGCCAGCAGCGGCGAAACGATAACCGTGGGCCCGCGGCCCCGCGCCCGCAGCAGTTTGGCGGCGATGAAATACACCGCCGATTTCCCCCACCCGGTGCGCTGCACCACCAGGGCCCGGCGTTTGTCCACCACCAGCGCCTCGATCGCGACCCACTGGTCTTCGCGCAGGCGCGCGGCCGGACCTGCCAGTTCGCGCAGCAGCCCCTCCGCCTGCTGCCGTAGTTCTCCGGCGACCTCGCCGGTCCGGCCCACTGTGCTGCCCGGTGCTGTCGTCATACGGCCCATACTGCCGGAGACCACCGACAGCGCCCCTGCTGCGGGGTGGCGCGACCGGTTCGCGCGTCATCGGTATCTGCGCCCGAACAACACGGCCGATACGGCGTACCCGGCCACCGCCAGGCTCACGCACCAGAGCACCGCGACCCCCGCCGCCTGCTGACCGGTGCCGGTGAGCAACCCCCGGATCGCGGTGAGTACCGGCGTCGCGGGCTGGTTCTCGGCGAAACCGCGCAACCAGGCCGGCATGGTCTCGGTGTGCACGAACGCACTGCTGATGTAGGGGATGAACATGATGGCGTAGGTGAACCCGCCCGCCGCCTCCGGCATCCGGGCCAGCAGCCCCATCGCCACCGCGATCCAGGTGACCGCGAGCACGAACAGTGTGATGATCCCCGCTGCCGCCAGCCATGCACCGAGGCCGGCATGCGGCCGGAACCCGAGCACCACAGCCACCGCGATGAGTACCCCGATCACCGCGAGATTGCGGACCACGCCCTCCACCACATGCCCGGTGAGCAGCGCTTGCCGATGAATGGGCAGGGTGTGGAACCGCTCGACCGCCCCCGTGCGGATATCGGTGGCGACCCCCGTCGCCGTGATGGAGGAACCGAAACCGGTGCACAACAGGATGACGCCGGGAACCACGTAGTCGATGTAGCGCATACCGACGTCGATGGCCCCGCCGAACACGTAGACGAAGAGCAACATCAGCAGGATCGGCAGCAGTAGCGAGACGAGCAGTGTGTCCCGGCCGCGCACGCTCCGGCGCAGGACCCGGCGGAACATCACCGCCGAATCGGAGACGATTCCGGGCGCGAACACGTACCGGTTTCCGCCGGCCCGATTCATCCGCGGCCGCCCTTCCCGGCCCCGGTCACCCGGCCGCGGCCTCGACGATATCGGCCGTGCGGGTGGTCGCATCCGATCCGGACCGCAACGATTCGGCCAGCGAGGCGGCGCGGCCGGCGATCGACGGTTCCAGCAGGGCGCGTACCGCGGCGGTCAACCGGCCGGTCTCGAGCTTCGCGAACGGCAGATGCACGCCGACCCCCAGGCGTTCCACCTGCCCGCCCCACATCGGCTGGTCGAACGATACCGAGCAGACCAGGGTCGGCAGCCCGGCCCGCAGGCTCTCGAATGTGGTCCCGATTCCGCCGTGGTGTACCGCGGCCGCGCAGTGCGGGAAGACGAGATCGTGGGCCACCGGGCCGACCACCCGCACCTGCGGGCCCGCTTCGGCGTTCGCCGTATCGAGATCGCTCCAGCCCGCGCTGACCAGCGCCCGGCGCCCCAGCCGCCGGCTCACCTCCGCCACCATGGCCAGCACCTGATGGGTATCGCGGATCGGCATACTGCCGAAACCGTAGTAGACGGGCGGTTCGCCCTCGGCCGCCCAGGCGAGCAGGTCGCTGTGGTCGTCGGCGAGTTCACCGACGGCTTCGCGGGCCTGCCGCGGCAGCGCCAGGAACCCGACCAGCGGTCTGCGGTCGCCCCAGTCCTCGGCGAGCCCGGGGACGAGGGCCGGATCGTAGATCTGCACCTCCGGCACGTTCCGGGCGGCGAGCATCGCCGCCGGACTCCTGGTGGTTCGCGGCAATCCCAGGTCCCGGCGCAACTCGTTGAGGTAGCGCATGAACACCACCCGCCGCAGATTCTCGGCGACGGTCCAGGTGGCCCGGTTGACCGGCGCCGGTGGACGCCGGCCCGGCGGCAGCGCGCCCGGGAACGGGTAGGCGCCGGTCTTCCGCCCGGGGAAACCGTGCATGGTCACCATCGGGGTACCGGAGGCCTCCGATACCGAGGCCACCCGGTCCTCGGTGAGCAGGGTCGATACGATCACGTCCGCGTCCGCGCATACCGCGACCACTTCGCTGTTCATCCGCTGCGCGTATTCGGCCATCTGCTTGCCCACCAGCTGCATCAACCGCAGACTGCTGCCCGCGGCGAGGGCCTTCTGGCCCTCGTCGGAGGAGTACAACTGCTGGACGTCCGGGCCGCAGCGCTGTGCGGCGAGACCCGTCGCCGTGGTGAAATCGACGAGATTGGGAGGCGCGCCGACCATTACGTCGTGACCCCGGGCGCGCAGTTCCAGCCCGAGCGCGAGGGCGGGTTGCACATCACCCCGGGTTCCGGTCAACGGAATTGCGACTTTCATCAAGGCTCCCTGACTACCGTGGCGATATGCATATCGCGCTGTTCACCGATTTCCACCCCGGGACCGTCGGTGGTATCCAGACCTCGGTCGCCGCCCAGCGCCGGGGTCTGCGGCGCGGCGGGCACCGGGTGACCGTATTCACCGCTCCCGGGCCGGAATCTACCGAACCGGACCCGGACCTCGTGGTTCTTTCGGGCGTGCCGGGGCTGTCGGTGAACGGTTTCGCGACGGTATTGCCGACCCGGGCCAACAACCGGCTGATCGATACGATCCTCACCGCCCGCGGTCCGGTCGACCTCGTGCATACGCACACCACCTACGGGGTGGCGATGGCCGGAATCAAAGCCGCACGGCGCCATGGCATTCCACTGGCGCAGACGCTGCACAGCCGCGACGACGCCTTCATCGAACACACCTCTCCCGCACCGTATGCGACGGCTCTGGCCCTGCGTACGCTCCACGGGATATTCGTCCCGCATCGGGGCCGGATGCCGGCCAACCCGGAGTCACGTGCCGCGCGGCACGCCTGGCGGACCATGACCGCGCAGGCGCAGGCGGCCGATACGGTGATCGTGCCCTCGGCGTATTTCGCCCGTCTATTGCGGTCACACGGGTACGTCGGCCCACTTCATGTGGTGTCCAACGGAGTTGATGATGATCTCCTCGACGGCGTCGGGCCGGCGAACGACGCCGCAGCCATACCGGTCGCGACCGCACCCGGCAGTTCGATCGGAAGCAGCGGGGAGCGGCGCGACAACGAGCAGCCGGCGGAAGCCTCCGGCGGGCCGGGCCACCGGCTGCGGGTGCTGTGGTGCGCGCGCATGTCCGCCGAGAAACGGCCGCTGGCGGCTGTCGAGGCCGTTCTCCGGGTTCCGGGCTGCCGGCTGGACGTCTACGGCGAGGGTGATCAACTCGAACCCGCCCGCGCGCTGGTCGCCGCCCGCGGCGCGGGTGGCCGAGTGCACTTCCACGGTGCGCGACCGAATCCCGAATGCCTCCGGGCCATGCGCGAGCACGACATCCTGCTGTTCCCCTCGTGGCGTGCCGAAACCCAGGGGATGGCCTTGCTCGAGGCGGTGGCCATGGGATTGCCGGTGGTGCACTGCGATCCGGACCTGAGCGAATCGATCCCCGCCGACGGCGGGATATGCACTCCGGGCCTGGATCCAGGGGATATCGCCGCGACGCTACGGGAGCTGGCAGCGAACCCCGACCGCCTCGTCTCCATGCGGGCGAAGCTTGCCGCCGAACAGGGTTCGGTACGCCAATCGAAACTCACCGCCCGGATCACGGAAATCTACGCCGGCCTGATCACCGGCAGCCCGCGCCACCGGATGCCACGCACGCTCGCCGAAATACCCACCGCACCCGGACGCCTGCCGCTGCTCGGCCACAGCCTGCGCGCCCTCGGCGGAAACAGCCTCACCTTCGTACGCTCCCTCGCCGCGACCGGCCCGGTCGTGCGCGTCTACCTCGGTCCCCGGCCCGCCTATGTGCTCACCACTCCCGATCTGGTCCGCCAGGTCGGATTCGGTACGGCCGGCGATTTCCATCGCGACGATCTGGGCGATGCCGTACACGAGGTGATCCGCGGCGCCTCCAATGTGCTCAGCGGCACTCCGCACGATCTGCGCCGCCGGATGATCGCCCCTGCCCTGCGGCAGCGCCGGCTACACGACTACGCGACGGTGGCGGCGGATCTGGCCGGTTCGTGGGCGGACGCGCTACCTACCGGCCGTCGCGTGAACCTCATGGACGAGGCGCACCGGCTGGTTCTCGATACGCTCTCCTCCACCCTGTTCACCGCCGATTTCGGTGCTTCCGCCAAAACCGAAGTGCGCGAGAATGTTCCGTGGCTGCTGGGGCAGGTGGTCCAGCGCTCCGCCCTGCCGGCGCCGGTACGCCGGCTTCGAATAATGGCGAACCGCCGCTTCGCCACCAAGGCTGCCGCTCTACGCGGCGAGATCGGCGCCGTGGTCACGGCCTACCGCACCGCCGACCACGATTTCCACGATGTGCTTTCCGCTCTGGTCCGGCATCGCGACCCCGAGACGGGTGCGACGCTGAGCGATGAGGAGATCATCGACGAACTGATCCTGATGCTCGCCGCGGGTGTGGGCTCCACCGCGTCGATTCTGGCCTGGGTCTGGTACGAGATACTGCGCGACCCGGAGATCGCCGGAAGTGTGCGCGCGGAACTCCGCACAGTGGCCGGACGCGGCCCGGTCCGGCCGGACCACCTCGACGCCCTGCCCTACCTCCGGCAGGTGATCCTGGAAACCCTGCGGCACTGGGGCCCCTGGGTGAGTATCCAAAATGCCTCCGGCCCGGTAACTTTCGACGGCCTGACCCTTCCCGGCGACGCCACGGTGGTCTACAGCCCGTACCTCATCCACCACGACCCGCACTACTACCCCGATCCGTGCACCTTCGACCCCGATCGCTGGTCACCGGCACGGATAGATCAGATCGACAAGAAGGCGATCCTGCCGTTCGGAGTCGGCACCCGCCACTGCCCGGGCAACAACTTCGCGATGATGACCATCACCCTGGCCACCGCCGCACTGTTCACCCGCTGGACTCCGGTCCCGCACCCCACCTACCGGGTCCGCCCGTCGAACGGCGATTTCGTCCCTTCCCCGTCCCGGCTACCGGTGACTCTGCACCCCGTCCACTCCACTGCTCCCGGTCACCCGAGAAGTTCGTCGGTGTAGCACCAGCGCCATGCTTCACCCGGCTCGACGCTACGGATGACCGGGTGACCGGTGGTGGCGTAATGCCCTGCCGCATGGTTACCGGGCGAGGAATCACAACAGCCGATATGCCCGCAGCCCAGGCACATGCGCAAATGCACCCAGGTCAGTCCCTCGGCCACGCATTCGGCGCAGATATCCGGGCCGGGCGATTCGCACACCAGTGGCGCCGCTCGCAGATGGGTGCAGTCGGCGGCGGGGTCGCCCGGGCCCAGTAGCGGTTCGGCCTGCTGATCGTCCTCGGTTTCGTCGAACCGGTCGATCATCGATTCCTCGAGGTCGAGCCGGGCCAGTACATGCTGCAGGATCTCGTAGTCGGCCCCGCCGGAATCACGGACCCGCAGCACTGTCTCCCGTTCGGCTCGCAACATCTCCAGACGCAGCCGGCGGTATTCGGCTGTGGGCGTGGCCTGTTCCGCTTCGGGCCGTCCCAGCCGCTCCCAGGCGGCGTTGGTCCGCCATGCGTCCCGGTCGCGTAGCGAGCGCACCACGTCCTCCGGGGTGTCCGGGCCGATCGCGGCGTCGAGCGCGGCCAGTCCTGCCGTGGAGGCCTGGCTCAGCAGAGTGGCCTTCTGCAGTGCGTCCTCCGCGCGGCTCGGCCCCCGCAACCGCAACCGCCGCACCAGCCACGGCAGCGATGTGCCCTGCAACAGCAGAGTGCCCGCCACGACCACCAGGGCCAGCAGCTTCAGCACCGGAAGTTGCGGGGTATCCGCCGGCAGCAACAGCACGGCCGCCAGCGTCACCACACCGCGCATACCCGCCCAGGAAACCACCGCGGGATGAGTCAGCGGTACCGCCGACCGGCCGGTCGCCCGCCCGAGCAGAGCCCAGGCGAAAACCCATACCGGCCGCGACACGATCACTGCCAGCAGCACCGCGAACGCGGTGACGATCAAGGTGCCGTGGTCGAGCCCGCTCTCCCACGCGCCCTCGATGATCCCGCGCACCTGCAGTCCGATGATCAGGAATACCGCGCTCTCCAGGAGGAACTGCACGGTGCGCCAGTTGACCCGTTCGGCGGTCCGCGAGGCCGCGCTCTGCCAGGTCTGCGCATTGTGCCCGAGGATCATCCCGCAGGTCACCACGGCGATCACCCCGGATGCGTGGATCTCCTCCGCGGGCAGATAGGCCAGGAAAGGCGCGAGGAACGACAGCGAGGTATCGAGCACCGGATCGGTGATCCGCCGCCGTAACAGGGCGAGCAGGTAGGCGACCGCGATACCGACCACCGCGCCGCCGCCCGCGGCGAGCAGGAAATCCCCGCCGGCTTTCCACAGCGATACCGCGCCCGCCGAGGCGGCGATCGTCGTCCGCAACGCCACGAGGGCCGTCGCATCGTTGAACAGCGATTCGTCTTCCAGGATGGTGACGATCCGCCGCGGCATACCGATCCGCCGCGCCACCGCCGTGGCGGCCACCGCGTCCGGCGGCGCGACCACCGCCCCCAGCGCCACCGCCACCGCGAACGGCACCGGTAACAGCCACCACACCACGGCTGCCACCGCGAACGTGCTGAACAGCACCAGCCCCACCGACAGCAGCGCGATGGTGCCGATATCGGCCCGGAAATCCACCAGCGAGGTACGTATCGCCGTGGTGTAGAGCAGCGGCGGTAACAACCCGAGCAGTACGATCTCCGGTTCCAGATGCACCTCGGGGACCAACGGCAGGTACGAGGCCGCCACTCCGGCCAGTGTCAGCACCAGCGGTTCGGAAAGACCGAACCGCCGGGCCAGCGCTGCCACCAGTGCGGCCGACGCCACCAGGACCACCAGGCCGATCGCTATGTGCACTCCGGCATTCTCGCAGGTCCATCCCGGTATACCGGACGCCCGACCGCCCGGCGGGTGTCAGGCGGGAACCGTTGCCTGCGCGATGAGAAGCAGATAGAAGGTCACGATGAACAGCACCGCGGGCGCCAAGGGGTATTCGGCGGCGCGGTCGCGCAGGAACCGGAACCCGCCGTAGACCGGCAGCGCGGCCGCCAGGATCGGCAGCAGTCCCAGCACGCGACGGAGACCCTCGTACTCCCACGGCCGTACCAGTACGAGGTCTGTGCCGACCGCTACCGCGACGAAGAGCACGGAAACCACGCAACTCGCACCGGCACCCAGGGTGTTCGAGTAGTAGTGCTCACCGGGCCGTCGCTCGTGCGCGGTTTTGCGGGCGAGCTCGAATTGCAGGAACGCCCCCGCGAAGATCACGGCGACCGGGGCCAGGGACCAGAACGCCGCCGGGCGGCCGTCGCAGACCGTGCACGGTTCGTAGGCTGCCCAGCCCGCGGGAACGCTGCTGGTATCCAGCACCGAGAGCAGTACGTAAGCAGTGAGCAGAAGCTGGACCGGATAGGTGATCACGAGATTGGCCAGAATGTTGTCCCTGAGCCAGGGCGATAATCGTTCGGCACCCCACAGCGCGAGCCCGTAGACCAGGACGACGGCGACGGCGATCGCGGAGCGCACCGAGAGCAGCAGACTCGCCGCGATCGCGACCACCCCCAGAACCGCCGTACCGAGTCGCAGATCGGGCGCGGTGACCGCGCCGGTCACCAGGGGCCGATCAGGATTGTGGACCCGGTCGTATTCGAGGTCCTTCTGTTCGTCGACCATCCGCAGGTACAGCAGGACGACCGCGACGACCACCACCCGGCCCAACGTCGCCCAGCCGGGCCGCCAGGCATCCCACGGCGCCGTGAGCAGGGCGATGGTGGCCTCCAGCGCGAAAACCCACAGCACCCCGTAGAGCAGATAGTGCGGTTTGTACATGACCACGGTGAAGTGCAGTAGGCGCGAGAAGACACCGCCCGGCGCACGCGAACTCATCCGCACCTACCCCGTCGCTTGTTCGAGTTCCGGACCGCTGTATTCATCCCGCGGCCGCGTCCAGGAATGCGAGGTCCAGTTCTGCGGTGGTCGTATCGCCCTGCCGGATCGCGCAGTGCGCCTCGACCCGTCCCGCGGCCGATCCGGTCGGCTCGGCGCGGCATTCCGTCGCCAGATCCAGTTCGGTGAAACGGTCGAAACGGCTGGCGATCCCGATCAACTGCGGATAGTCCGGCCCGCCGGGGAGCAGCAGCGCGGTTTGCCGAGCCGCTTCCAGTAGTGCGCTGCCGGGAATATGGTCGAGCCGGTGGTCGAAGAGGAACGGGTGGCCGGGGTCGATGGCGAGGCCCGCGATCCCGCGATCGGCGTCCCGCTCGACCGGGCTCACCACCACATTGCGGGGATCGCGCCGGCCCACCGCGGCCGGCTCGGTGCCCTTGGTGGAAACAACCGGGCCGACAACAGATCCCAGCCCGCGCCGCTTCCGGAATCCGGTGCGCAGCCCCGACCACCGCTCCGGCGAAAGCCAGGAGAACGATCCGTCCACCGTCGCCAACAGCGCTCCGGCACTATAGATCTCGAGAACGATATCGATCCCGCAGACCGCGCTACCGCTGCCGTGCAGATTCAGGACCTCGGCCTCCAGTACCAGATCAGCAGGTTCGGGCCCGCTCGCCCAAGCCGGCCCGGGCACCCCCGTTCCGTTGAATGTCCGCACCAGGAATCCCGCGTCCAAGGGGACCCGATAGAACTCGTGCGTTATCGCGATGGACGTCTGCCGCGCGGTCTCCATCACCGCGAGCAGATCGTGCCTGGCGGCGAGTATCCCGAGGTGATCCCCGTAATAGGCGTGCATCCTGGGCAGTTGCGCACCGGCCACGAACCGTCCCGGGGCGCGTGCGGCCAGCGAGGTGACGAAAACCTCCGAGACCGCCGCCCGGTGGGCGAGCTCCCGGCGGATCGGTTGCTGATAGGAGACCTCCGTCTCCACGGCTTCCACACTCATCCCCAGCCCTCCCGCCAGTCCGCGGCGGTCACCGGCGGCAGGGTTTGCGGTCCGGTTCCGATACGCATGGGCAGTACCTGGGAGCCGAGCACGACAGCCGACCATGGGTCGATCTCCTGGCCGGCCACCAGAGCACGGTTCAAGGCGGCAGCGCGGGCGGCGGCGTCGGTATCGAAATCCGGTGGGACGGGCGTACCCGCTCGTTCGAGATCACGCCGCACCCGATCGAGGGCGACCTCCGGGTCGAACGACCGGCGCGGGGTGCGCGCGTACAGAGCATCGGCGAGTTCACGCGCGGATTCGGCGCGGTCCGCGCCGGTATAGGCGCGGGTGATCACCTCGGCACGCTGGTTCTCGGCGAAATAGATCGCGAGTTCGCGCAGGACATCGGCGGGATCGTCCGGAGTGTGCACCAGATTGAGCAGGAAGTTGTGCTGCCCGAGCAGATGGCGCAATTGCCCGGGTTGCCGCTTACGCGGATCGGTGGGCCCCTTGGCCTCGGTGAGTCGTACCGGGGTCGGGAGGTCACCGCACCCGCTGACCACCAGCAGCAGCGAGTCCGAGAGCGCGGCCAGTAGCTCGGCCAGGCGGCGGCGCTCCGGCGAGGCGATATTCCAGGCGTAGTACCACAGTGCGCGCACCAGATGCCGGTTCACCGGCACCGTCGCGGCGTACACGACCCGGAAATCGTTGCCGGCCAGCCATTCGAGTGTCGGTTCCACCGCGCGGGCGGCGATACCGTCGGGCTTCAGCAGCAACAGCGAATGCCCCATCGCGAAAGCTCCGGCGTCGATTCGCAGCCGCGCCAGTTGTTCCACGCTTTCGAGCACATAAGTATCGGCCTGGTAGGCGGTCACCTTCGCCGGCTGTGGTGTGAGCGAGGCCAGCAGGGCCGGCAAGGCCTGCGGCCGCGGGACCGCGGGCGTTCGGTGATCGATCATATGTTCCACTCCGTACCCGTTCCGGCCAGCACTTCCTCGATGGTCGGCAGTGGGTCACCGAGGTATCCCGACTCCAGGCAGTGGTCCAGCAGCAGGCGGAGATATTCCTTCCCGGATTCGGGCGGCGGGTGCCCGAGCAATTCCTCGGCCTGCTCGGTGCCGAAGGTCTGCCGACGGCTGAAATAGCTGGTGTAGAGGGAGCCGATCCGGCGATAGTATTCGCGTTCGATCGGGCCGAGATCCGTTTCGGCGAAAGTGGTTTCGGGGACGAAGGTCGCCACCGCGAACGACGGATACTCCGCCAGCACATCCGAGATCTCGCGCAGTGACAACGTATCCCGGCCGACGGCATGCAGGGTCCGTCCGGACGCGGCAGCGAAATCGAGGACCGCGGCCGCCACCACATCGGCGACATGGTCGACCGGTGCCAGTGTGACGGTGGCGTCGTAGCGGCCGGGTAACGACCGGAGCTTGCCTTCCACCATGAGTTTCACGACGGTGTAGAGGTTCTTGTACTCGCGGATCTCCCCCGTACCGGAGGATCCGGTGACTATGCCGGGACGCACCACCGACCAACGCAGCCCAGCGGCCGCCCGGACCGCCCGCTCGGCAGCGAATTTCCCTTCTTCGTAGCGTGTTCCGAACCGCTGACCGCTGTTCAGTTCGTTCTCCTGGATATGCCCGTCCCGCATACCGCACACATAGGCCGTGCTGAGGTGGATCAGCGCGGCATCCCACTCGCGAGCGAGTTCGATGGCGTTTTCCGTACCACCGATATTCAGCTCGGCGTATTCCTGGTCGGCGGCGTCGAAGGCAGTGGTCGCGGCGCAGTGCACGATGGTTTCGACGCGACCAGCGAGTTCGGCCCGCACCGCGGTACTCATCCCGAACCCGGGCCGCCGGATATCACCGACCCGGAAATCGGCTGCCTCGATCCGTTTTCCGGCATTGTCGACGATCGCGGATTCGGTGTGCCGCAATGCCACCACTTCGCGCCCCGCCGCCACCAGCCGCGCGACCACCTCCGCGCCGACGAGCCCACTCGCGCCGGTGACCAGTACCGCGCCGGTCATATCCGGCCCTCCCGGGCCAGGCCGGTACGGATCAACCGCACGACCTGATCCACCCGCAGCACTCCGGCCAGTTCCTCGGGCCGATACCCGGGCAGGCCGAAGGTGCGTTCGAGAACCACGGTCAGCTCCATGAGCCGCAGTGAATCGAAGCCGAGATCCTCGATCAGCCGGTCGTTCCCGGCACAGGTGGTATCCGGTTTCGGCGCCATCGCGGCGATCACCCGGTACACCTCCCGCGCCACGTCGGCATCGTTCACGACTCCTCACCTTCCCGGATATGCGGTTGCCGGCCGCCGGAGGTCAGCAGGTCACGGGCTTCGTCGAGCGGTAGTTCGGCGTCCAGGTAACCGGCCAAACGCAACCAGTCGTAGCCGATCCCCAGTGTGCTGCGCCACTGTTCACGGGAATCGAACGAAGCCGGGAAGTCCTCCTCCCCCGCGACGGAACGGACCAGGGTGACGAATTCCTCCAATACCCGCAGCGCCGCGGCGGTATCCCCGTCCGGGCCGCCGAACCGCACCTGCCGCGCCGCCCGTAGCGCGTCGAGTAATTCATCCCGGCGGCCGACCTGCGCGGGCAGTATCCGGCCCACGGTCGATACCGGCGCGATATCGGCCGGTATCGGATGAACACCGAAGGCGCTCAGCAGTACCCGCACCGCCATCGCGAGCAGCCGATGCGCCGCGATCTCGGCGACCGCCCACTGTCCGTCTTTCACCGCACCCGTCAGATCCTCCCGGGCGTTCTCCAGCACGATATTCGACCAGACCAGCCCCATCCCGCAGGCGACGAACCGCTGCGCGGGCAGCGGCGACAGCTCCACCGGCCGACCCGTCCCGGCCGCTCCGCTCACCCCGAGCGCCGGGAGCACCGGGCACGGCGGCGGGGTATACGGACCTACCGGCGGGCACATGGCGAGCGCGGCCGTGATGGCACCGTCCCCACGCCACTGCAATCCCACGAAACCGAGTCGCACGAATTCGGCCAGGTCCGTCCCGATATCTCCGGCCCGATCCAGGATCGCGACCACCGGTCGCCGGAACACCACCGAACGCCAGGCCCGCGCGGCGGCACCGGACAGGACGAACACTTCGCTGTCCCCGCGCAGAACGTGGACACGTTCCCCGATCTGCCAGGTGGTCACACCGGGCACCCGGGTGAGTATCACCCGAGCCGGGTCATCACCCACCCCGTCGACACCGAGTTCGGCGGCGAAATCCAGGACCCGCGCCAGGTCCACGCAGCCGCCCCGGCGGAGCTCCTGGTATCCAGCGGAAACCGATCCGCCGTCGGCGGCGAGCCGATTCAATTGCTCCGGAACCCATTTCGTCTCGAGATAGGTTTCCCCGCGCCGGGCCGCCCACGCCTTCACCGCCTGCAACAGACCGTCGGCGGCCCAGTCCGCCGCATCGTCGCCGGCCCCCAGCGCACGCCACGCCACCGCGTACCGCAGGGCCTGCCGGGCCCGCTCCGCCCACCAGCGGGCGATCCGCTGCGCGAATTCGTGGTGGGTGAGCACAGCGCGCAGCGCCGCGATATCCACCTGGTCGCCGGGGCGAACGAGGGTGGATCGCAGGAAACGCTGGCATCTGTTCAGCACATCCTCGTCCAGCACCGCTGCATCCTCCGCCGCGGCGACCCTCGTCAGCTGCCGGTGCAGTTGCGCGACCGACCGGGTCCGGACCTCCACCCGCCGGCCCTCGACGAACAGCACCGTCGGCAGTGTCGGCAATTCGTCCGAACCGGGAGCCACCACCAGGAAATCCACGTCCGAGCCCGCATTACCGAACCCCTCGGCCAGCGACCCTTCGAACAGCACAGCTGCCCCGGCGGGCACTGCCACCTGGTCCAGCGCCGCATCCAGCAGCTGGGTGATACGCCCGGGCGGCAGCGACGGGCGGGGCGCGCTTCCCGGCGCCGGATGAACGACCGGCCCCTCGAGCGTCCCCTCCCGAAACCGCTGCCACATATGCCTGCGGCGCGGTTTACCGCTGGACGTCCGCGAGATCATGCCGCGCGGCCCCGTCACCACGGTGACCGTCTGCGCGGGACCCAACTGTCCCGCGACGATGCCCCTCGCCTGTGCGATCCACTCCCCCGGCGCGGCTTCGGCGAACAACGCGATGCCCTGCTCGCCGGCATCGGGTATCGCCACCGCCGCCAGTTTTCCCTTGGTGATCCCGGTTTCCTGGGCGACCCGCGACTCGATATCTTCCATGAACACCGGACGCCCACGCACCTTCAGACTCGAACCCATCCGGCCGAGCACGAAAACCTCGCCCCGATAGAGGAATCCGGCGTCGCCGGTGTAGAGCACACCGTCGGAAATTCGCGTCGACGAGGCGGCCACCGGTGGACCCGAATAGCCCAGCGCCACCGAATCACCGGCGACGGCCATCTCACCGAGCGTCCCCTCGGGCAGCGGACGTCCGTCCGCATCCACCACCCGCACCGTCGATTCCGGAGTCGAGAAGCCGAGCCCGTTGATCCAGCCGGACCCGGTCACCGTATGACCGTCCGAAAGTGCCTCGGTAGCCAGCACGGTGACCGGTTCGCCGAAGCGCAGCGCCGCGGTGTCCAGGCGCAGCGAGGTGATCGGCCGGTCGCGGGCGGAGGACGTCACCATCAGGGTCGCCTCCGCCAGGCCATAGGCGAGCGTATAAGCGTTCATAGAAAAGCCTTGTGGAGCAGTGAGTTCGGCGAACGACTGCAGATCGGCCACCTCCACCGGCTCCGAACCGACCGCCAGCGTCCGCCAGCCCGACAGATCCAGGTCCGCGATATCCTCCGGCCGCACGCGGTGCGCCACATACCCCAGCGCGAACGACGGCGACGGGGAATGCTGAGCATGGGTCATCGCGCGCAACCAGCGCACCGGATCGCGCACGAACTGGTCCGGGCGCATCAGATGCAGATCACCCTGGTTGGTGACGGTGGTGAGAAACGCGCCCACCAGGCCCATATCGTGGTAGAGCGGCAGCCACGACACCATCGCCTCGCCCGGCCGCCAGTCCACGAGCGTGGAGATCATCGCGATATTGTTCGCCAGGTTGCGCCAGCTCACCCGCACGCCGCGCGGTGTTCCGGTGGACCCGGAAGTGAACTGCAGCAGCGCGCATTCGTCGGGTTCGGCGAGTTCCCGCCGCTCCGGCGCGGCCGGTAGCGAGCCCGGATCCACCACGACGGGTTCGTCGGTGCGACCGGCCGCCTCATGCGCCTGCCGCGCCAGATCCCTGAACTCCGACGAGGTCAGGACGAGCAGCGGCTGTGCCTGCCGGAGAATCGACCCCACATGCGCCACATACTGTTCCATATCTCCGTACATCGGTGGCGCCACCGGCGTGAACACGCCGCCGCAGGCCCACACCGCGTAAAATGCCGCGGCGCAGGGAAATCCGGTCGGCATGATCACGCAGACCCCCGCACCGGCCCGCATACCGTGCTCGCGCATCAGCGCGGCGACCGACCAGCTCAGCTCGGCCAGATCGGTGTAACTGCGGTAATCCCAGCCGGTCCCCTCGTCCGCGAAGTACACGCCGGTATCGGACGCGGGCCGGACAAGCCAGCCCCGCACCGACGCCACATGATCATCCGGTTCCATCGCCGTGATCTCCTCCCGAGAGCACCGTCACGGTGCCCGCTGCTCCGTCGACACGGATCCGCATCCCCGTCCGCAGTTTCCTGCTGCTGCCCGGGACCTGGACCACCGTCGGCACCCCGAGTTCCCGGGCGACGATCGCCACATGGGTGAGCGGGCTCCCCCGTTCGATCACCAGCGCGGCAGCCGACGGCAGCGCCGCCACCCAGCCCGGATCCGTACGGTAGGCGACGAGGATCCCGCCCGCCACATCACACGGTTCGTCCACCACCACAGCGGTTCCCTCGACGACTCCCGCCGCCGACGGTGACCCGGCCAGGACATCGCCGGGGACGGCCGGCGGGATATCGGCCAACGGAACCCACCCCTGCGCCGCCAGCTCCGCATCCGGGAAATCCGGTCCCACTGTCGTGAAACGCGCGGGCGCGACGAGTCCGGCATCGGCGGTACGCGCCACTTTGCGTGCCGCGATCCGATCGGGCAGATCCGGCATCGGCACCTGGTCGTAGCAGTTCCGCAATTCGTCCACGGTCAGGTAGAAGACGTCGGCGAAATCGTCGATGATCCCGCGCTCGGCGAGATCGCGGCCCATCACCCGGATCATCCGTTTGACCATCCCGAAGGCACGGGTCCGGCAGAACCGCAACCGTTCCCGATGCGCGGCGCAGCGCGCGGTCTTGGCCCGCACCCGGTTGTAGAGCCACCGGCGGATACCGCCGAGCTGTTCGTCGAGATAGGTATCCGGGTCGATCGCGGGCTCGGCACCTGCCGGTTCCGGCGCGCCGACCCGGCCCAGCGCGCTGCGCAGCAGCACGAACAGTCCCGCCGGTTCCTCACGCAGATCCGGTGCCTCCAATTTCAGTTCGTCGACGCTGCGGTATCCGTACCGATCGAGATATCCGTCGATCGCGTCGAGGAACTCCCGGTAGCCACCTGCCCGCAGCGCCTCGTAGGTCCACTCCGGGTCCGTCGACAACACCAGCGCGGCCAGCTCCGGGTCGGCGTGCGCGTACCGCGCGAGATCGGTCATCGCGCGGGCCGGTTCCGCGGATTCGATATCGGCGCCCGGGCCCACCATCGCGTACAGGAGAGATTCCGGCGCCTGCGGCAGGAACGCCTTGGTCAGCAGGTACATGGCGCCGGTGAGGGTCAGCAGGATCGCGTCCAGCACCATCATCGGCCCCCACCGCAGCACGAGGTCGCGGTCCACCCGCCGATACGCCGCGTAGGCGTGCTCCCCGTGGACGTATTCCATCGCGTCGTAGCGGTCGTACACACGGTAGAACTCGGTACAGAATTCCCGCATCATCGCGTCGATACCGAATATCCGCCGGAGATAGATGGCGGTGGTCCGGGCCCGCGACAAGGCCCGGTGCGCCGGTGATCCGAAGGTGAAGGGGCGCAGCGTGTTCGCGATATCGTCCGGCAGCGGTTCGGCGACACCGAGCGCCGCCTCCAGCACCTTGCGGTTCAGCGGGTATCCGGGCGCGATCCCCACCATCCGGTACCAGTGCAGCAGGTTGTAGTACACCCGGCCGTGGAAACTGCCCAGCAGATACGGCGTCCACGAATCCAGCTGCCGCACCTGTTCTTCCGGTACACCCAGCGATTGCGCATACCCCCGGTACACCCGGCCGTAGATCCCGGCGGCGACGGTGAAGGTCAGCGGCGAGGTCAGACCCTGGAAACTCTCGATGATGTTCGAGTTGTCCCAGATCCGGGGTTCGCCCGGCGGCACCGGTTCTCCCGCTCCGCGAAGCACCGCCGTCCCCGCGGCCGGGCGACCACGGACCAACCGCAATCCACCGCGCCCACCGGCCGGCGGCCGCGCGCTCCCCGGTGCATCCCGCAGTGCCGTGATGGGCCGGGCCTGCAGAAACCACAGCCCGTCGGCATCGATCGCCCATTCGATGTCCTGGGGTCCGCCCAGCGCGGCGGCCAGTGCCCGGCCCCGGCCGGCCAGCAGCGTCACCTCCTCGTCACCGAGAACGGGTGCACTCCGCCGCGGCGCCGCCACATCCAGCACCGTCACCCCCGCACCGTCCGCGGGCACGTACTCGACATCCTTATCGCCGACCACCCGCTCGACGATCGTTCCCGACGCGTCCACCACCACCGTGTCGGCGTCGACAGTCCCCGAGACCAGCCCCTCCCCGAGCCCGTACACGGCACTGACCACGACCTCGTCGGCCGACCCGGTCGCCGGGTTCCGGGTGAACAGCGCCCCACCGGCCCGCGCCACGACGAGCCGCTGCAGCAGTACGGCGATCTCGGTCGCCGGCGGTCTGCCCCGCAGGAACGCGTACCGGATGACTCGCTCGGCGAAACAGGAGGCCCAGCAGGCCCGGACCCGATCGCATACCGCGGCCTCGCCGGTCACATTGAGATACGTTTCGAACAGTCCCGCAAAGGAATCCGTATCGCCGTCCTCGCCCGCTACCGAGGACCGCACGGCCACAGGTCCACCGCCGAGCCTGGTGTACGCGTCTCGGACGACCTCCCACGGCCCGTCGAGGGCGGCGTCGCCCTCCCCCGCCAGCTCCGCTCGTATCCGCCGGCCCCGGTCCAGTGCTGTCTCGAGATCCCCGGCCCGGATGTACTCACCGATCAGCTCCCCCAGACCTGCCGCGGCCACGAATCCGGCGAAGACATCCGTACCGAGCACCAGCCATTCCGGAACCCGCGCACCCGCCGCCCCCAGCGCATACAGTCCCCGTGCCTTACCTCCGCCGAAAGCCGCGATATCCGCTTCGGCGTCATCCGCTCCGAGCACCCGCAAGAACCGACCTCCAACCCCGTCTGCCGTAGCAGAACTTCGTCGTCCGTTCCGCATGAGTAAACCCGAGGAATACTCCGTGTATCGCGTATTCGGGCCCGGCGTTATCCCTGACTCTCTGTCCGGCCCGCCCCGGGACCTCGCTACCACCCACCGACCGAGGCCGGCGCCTGCACGGAACACCAGGCGTGCCCGCTCGTGCCCGGCTCCGCCCGACGGCGCCCACCAGGCGTATCTCCACTTTCGATCCGGCCGTGCGCGGAGTGCCGATGGTCTCCGCCCGGCAGAACCCATTAGGCTGTTGTAGCCCGCGCAGGTATCGGTGAGGATGTGATTCCGCGTGAGTTGGAGCCTGACCCCCGACGAATTCGCGCACGTATGGCGCCAAGCCGACCTGGACCGGCTCCCGTATCCGTTGCGCGTCCTCGAAACGCCCCGGACCGAACGCGATGCCGAGTTCCTGCACGCCGAACTCGCACAACGCCTCCCACCGGACCCCGATCTCGACGCCTGCCTGCGCATCCTCGCCACCCCGCAGACCCGCGTCGTCGCCATCGGCGCGACCGCCGAACCGGGCCGGGAACTGCGCGCGCTGGGCTGCGTGGTCTACGACCGCGCCGTGCTGGCTGTCCAGGAACCGGGACGCACCCCGGAGTTCGGCGGCACCGTCCGGCTGTCCATCGGGCACAGCGCGAAACTCGGCACCCGCCTGGCGGCCGTCCTGCCGTCCGCACGCGCCGGCCGTCAACCGGCACGCACGGCCAGCGCCGCGGCTGTCCGCGATACCGAGACCATCGTCCAGGAGGAACGCGCCGCCGGGCCGATCCGCAAACTGCTGCGCTCCCCGCACACCGCGCAGGGCCATATCCGGATCGAGTCCCACCTCGATCAGCCCACACCGACCCCACCGGTGCACTACACCTGGCTCGATCTGGAGAACGACGGCCGTTATCTGCTCAAGGCCGACGAATCCGTGCATATCGTGCCCGCGTCCACCGAGCAGCTCGCGACGCATCTGCAGAAGCGGATTCCCGCCTGACGCCGTATCACCGCCGACCGGCTGCCCGGAGCCCCCGGTTGCGGCTAGGCTGAGCGGGACCGACGGAGGGGTACGCCAGTCATGATCGAAGACAGTCGAGCCGAGATCGTCCGTTTCCGCCAGGCAGCCCATGCGGGAACCGTCAAGTTCGATCCGGAAGCGGCCCGCCGCTGCGCGCAGTTCTACGACCGGCAGGCCGACCGGCTGATCCAGCTGCGGCAGAACCTGGACGATGCCGCCGATCCGCGCGGATTCGGCGGCCTGATCTCCGCCGAGCAGTTACAGGCCGGATTCGGCCACAAAGCCCGCGACGCCGCGGCCCTGCTCGACCACTACATCGAGGCCGCCTACCGCATGAAGGAGGCGTTCCTGGTCAGCGGCGGACTGTACGAGGAAGCCGACGCCGCGAACGCCGCGGCCCTGCGCGCCGTCGAAGCGAGGATCACCCGATGATGCGATACCTTCGCTGCGGTCTCCGCCGACCGCATGTACTCCCCTCGAAGGAGGCGTCGTGACAGGAACGGATCCGGATTACATCAGCGCGATGGAGCATTTCGAAGGTATGCGCCACGCGGATATCTACCGGGCCACCCAGCAGATCGATGCCGGCGAGATCCTGCGGATCTCCGGTACCTGGATGCAGGCCGCCGCCACCTTGCACAGCATCTTCCCGGTCACTCGCGCGAACGCCGATCTGGTGATGAACGAGGCCGAATGGGAGGGCGATGCCGCCGATGCCGCATTCGCCTGTACCCGCAGTTTCTCCGAATCTGTCGAGGAACTGGCCGGGGTGATCGGACAGGTCGGTATGCGCCTGGGCGCGGTGGCCGCGGCCGCGGAAGCGGTGAAGATCGCGGTGGTCCCACCCGGCGATACCGGACCGGTCGGCGCACTGGCCCGGCTGCTGGAAGCGGCGAAGGTGATCGACGCGGACATGGTGCAGGAGGTACTGCGCCAGGAAGCGATCCTCACCATGAACATGGTCTACAAACCCGCCTACAGCACGGCCGGCAGCGGCGTCCCCGCACTACCCGAGCCGCCGCCGCCCCCGGGAGCCCTGCCCCCGCTGTCCCCACCCATCACCACGCCGCAGCTCGCACCGGACCCCGCACCCGAACCGTCGTCCACCGGCACCGCACCGGAAGACGACAGTTCCGACCGGCCCGACCAGCCTGGCACCATCCCCGCACCCCCGCCACCCACCGGGCAGGCACCCGCACCGGAAACGGCTCCACCCCAGGCCAACCCGGAAACAACCCCGGCACCGGCTCCCGGACCGGGCGAAGAACAGCCGCCGGGTCCGACCGAACAATCGACTCCCCCCACCGCACCGCCACCCTCCACCCCACCGCGGGAAACCACGCCCCCCGAACGACCGGCACAGGAGCAGCCACCGGCCGCGGCCGCACCGCCCCCGCAGAACCCGGCAGGTGTCCCGCTGTCCGACCCCGCGGGTCAACCCGGTATCACCGGACCTGTCCCCGGTCAGCGCGCGCCCGACCAGCCCGGGGTCATCCCGCCACAGGCCTAGATTCGACCGTATTGCGTTCGGTCGGCAAACCGGAACCGAGATCGAGGAACGCGCCGGCGGTCACGGCTTCGGAAGTTCCTCCACTACCCGCCGAGTCACCTCTTGCAGGACAGCGGCGTTCACGCCATGGACGGAGACCATCGATTCCGAGCCGTTCGAGAGGGATTCGCTTTCCACCGGAAACCGTGATCCGACAACCGCGTTGTAGGTCAGCTGCCCGTCTCCAGCGTCATAGCGATAGACCGGATTTCCGGCAACGGTGAACTCGGCCTCTCTGTCCACGCCGGAAATGATCGGCTGATACTTGTATTCCATGAGGATCTCGTCACCGCGGTAAGTGAACGAACAGTTCCACAGCGTCTGGGTGTCACCGAGCACCGCACCGTCCAGCGTGCTGGGCACAGCACACGGATCCTGACCGGTGAGCGCAGTGACCTCGGTATCTGGCGAGGTGCCCATTTCGGGTTCGGCAGCCCACTGCGCCAGAGCGGTGGGCAGCAACTGTTCGACGATCGGGCATGGATCGGTATCCGGCGGCGTCTCGACCTGCAGGTAGAAACTCGCGGTCGACGGGTACCGGGCGGTCGACGAGCAGGTTCGTTCGGAGAGCGCGGCCGGGTCGGCATCGGGCCGGATATCGGTATCGGTTACCGTCCACACCGTCGTATCCCCCACCGTGCTCGTCTTTCCGTACGGCATCTCGGTTTCGCCGATGGCCGGATCCACGGCCACGCTCCACTTCACCGTTGTTCCCCCGGACTGCCCCGCCGCACCCGAACTCGCCTCGCAAGCACTCGGCCCCGTTGTCCGCACCGAGACCTCTCCCAACTGCTCCAGGTCCTCGCGCGGCAACAGCGCGCAGACGTCGAGAGCCCGAGCACGCTCCCGAACCTGTCGCAACTGCTCGTCATTCTGCGGGACAGTCGTCCACAACGCGTCGGTGACTGCCGGCGCTTCCGGTTCGGACCCGCAAGCGACAGCGGCCACCAACACGGTGGTCAGCACAGACCACCGGAAAACCTTGCCCCCGTGGCGATACACAAATATCGACGACACCCCGACCCTGACTTTCTGTCCAGCCGGATCAACGCTCCGCTGAACGGCTACGGTGGCGACTGTCCCGATCCGGCAAACCGTTCGGTCCGCTGCAGGAATCCCCTGAAGCAGTCTCCGCGAAATTTATCAGCGGGCCTGCTTTCACGCAGCTGATGCCTCCCACTCCGTGGCCGGACGCACCAACCGCACCGGATTCGTGCACTCGATCGTCCTGTGCGGACTACGCGACGTCCGCGACTACAAGGCCGCGTCCGGCGGCGATCCCACACGGCTCGGCAGCGCGAGCCCCTTCGATATCAAGGTAGCGTCGCTTCGGCTCGGCGATTTCACCCGCGATGAAGTGACCATGCTCTACAACCGCTCACGGACCGCAGCCAGATCATCGACTATGTCGATATGCTCCCCCTCGATCACGCGGTCCTCAACGAGGCCGAAGCAATCATCTCGCACATCAAAACACTCGGCGCGATCCACTTGGCGTCCACATTACGCAGCGGCTTGGACAATCTCACTGTCGTCACCCACGACCGAACAATGGCTACGGTCGCCGAACACCTCGGTTTCGAAACCTACGACCCGGTTCGGTGAGCCGTCATGTCCGAGCAAACGCGACACCTCGGTTTCACGCCGACAGGAAATCGCCGTGACGCTCGCTGTCGCGGTGGGTTCCGGCCCGGAGTTGTTCCCGGAAACCCGTAGTGTGGCGTGGTGGCCGATGCTTACCCACTTCCCGAAAACTCCCCGATCGCACCGCAATCCGAGAGAATCGGACACTTCCGTAGTGCGGAGGGACGGGCCCGGTTCACGGCTGCCTACCGCGACGGGATGGCGGCCTTGCCGGCTCCGGACGAAACCCGGACGCTGACCACCTCGTACGGGCGGACGACCGCCTACCGTTTCGGCCCGCCCGCCGCCGAACCTCTCCTCCTGTTGTCCGGCCGGCAGGCGTCGACACCGATGTGGCGGGTGAATCTCGCCGGTCTCACCGCGGAGCGCACCGTGTGGTCGATGGACAGCTTGGGTGAACCGGGTGCTTCCGCGCAGACTGCCCTGGTCACGGGACCGGAGGATCAGGCGAGCTGGTTGGACGAAGCGATTGCGCAACTCGAGGTCGAGCGGATGCATCTGCTGGGAGTGAGTATCGGTGGATGGCTCGCCGCGCAGACCGCGATACACCGGCCCGCCCGGCTGGCCTCGGCGATTCTGCTCGACCCGGCCCTCACTTTCGCGCCGATCACCTGGAAGATGCTGGTGGTTTCGCTGGGCAGCGTGTTCCCCGGAATGCCGGACAAGGTCCGGCAATGGTTGCTGAGCTGGATCTCGGGCGGTGCGAAGGCCGATGACTCGCTACCCGAGGCTCGGCTCATCGCCTCGGGTATGCGCGATTTCGCGCAGATACCGATACAACCCCGGCAGCCGGACGACTACGAGCTGCGTTCCATTTCCATACCGCTGCTGGTGATCCTGGCGGGCGACAGCATCGTGCACGATGCCGAGCGGGCCGCGGTGCGGGCCCGTACGGTGCCGGGCGCGGAAGTCGAGGTGTGGGCCGGTCGGTCGCATGCCATCAACGGGGAAGTGCCCGGGGAGATCGCGAGACGAGTCGAAAGCTTCCTCGCGCAACGGTAACCGCCGACGGCGCACTTCCTGTGACAGCGAAGCCGAGCCAGGTACCGAAGGCGAGCGACAGCGACCGATCCGCGTCGTCGACCGGTCCGGGCGGGAGCGGGTTCGGCGTATCCGTACGGTCCGGTCGACCTATGGTGAGGATATGGATGCACGACCGGATCCGGAGATCGAAGCCGGCCCGCTCGCCCGGGCCGTCGCGGAGGTGCTGGGCGACGGATTGATCGGGTTGTTCCTGTACGGATCGGCGGTGGCCGGCGGTTTGCGGCACGACAGCGATCTCGATCTGCTCGCCGTGGTCGATACGAGCCTCCGGTGCGACGTGCGAAAGAAGCTGGCCGGCACACTGATGCGCGTTTCCGGCCGCTGGCCGCGATCGGGCCCGGCGCGGCCGGTGGAACTCACCGTAGTGGTTCACGATGAGCTGGTGCCGTGGCGTTACCCACCGCGCGCGGATTTCGTCTACGGCGAATGGTTGCGCGCGGAGTTCGAGCGTGGTTACCTGCCCGCGCCCGCGGAAGATCCCGACCTCACGATTCTTGCCACCATGGTGCGTAATTCGTCGCTGACGTTGTTCGGACCACCCGCGGACCGGATACTGGATCCGGTGCCAGTGCGTGATCTGATCCGCGCGATCGAGGCGGGGCTGCCGGAATTGATCGCCGGTCCGGACGGCGACGAACGCAATGTCGTGCTCACCCTCGCTCGCATGTGGATCACCGCCGAGACGGGGGCGGTGATATCCAAAGCCGATGCCGCACAGGAACTCATCCCCCGCCTGCCCGCTGAACACGCCGCCGTACTGCGGCTCGCGCGCGCCGGCTACGCCGGAGAGGCGGCCGACTCGTGGACCGGCCGCGGGGAAGAAGTGAGGTCTTTCCTGCGGTACGCCGGAACTCGGATCCGGGCCGCGTGCGCGAACTTCGAGCGGGGCCGGTCGCCGGCGATCAGCGACCTCGACAGTCGCGACGACCGGTCGTGACGGACCGGGCCGTATCCGGTTGCGACCCGGTGCGTCACAGCCAGTTCCTCACCAGCGAATCGGCCCCGACGCTCCGACGAAGGCACCGTCCGCGCACGGATCGGAACTTTCCGCGGCCGCGAGGATGATCCGCGCGGCATCGTCGGGCGTTGCCGGCGCCTCCGCGGCCGCGGGAGCCAGTTCGGTCGCGACGAAACCCGGACAGACCGAGGTGACCCGGACCGGGGTTCCGGCGAGCAGTTTCGCCAAACCCACTGTCAGGCTGTTCAGGGCGGCCTTCGACGCCTGATATCCGGGCACCACCATCGAGTAGTACGCCGAGTCCGGGTTGCGCTGTTCGGTGAGCGAACCCATCTCGGTGGATACGTTCACTATATGTCCGGCAGGCGCCCGCCGGATCAGCGGCAGCAGTGCTTCGATCACGTTGGCGGGACCGAAGGTGTTGGTCATCAGGGTCTCGGTGAAGGCCGCGGGATGAGTGAAATTCACCGTCCCGGAGACGGTCGCCTCCGGGAGGATACCGGCATTGTTCACCAGCACGTCGATGTGATCGTGCCGGTCGCCGAGAGATTCGGCCAGGCAGCGAGCACTTTCGGCCGAGCACACATCCAGCAGCTCCCCCTCTGCCGCCAGGCCCTCGGCACGCAATTCCCGGACCACAGTGTCCACCGCTTCGGCGCGCCGGCCGGTGACGACAACTCGGTAGCCCTTGCGGGCGAACGCGGTTGCGGTCGCGCGGCCGATTCCGCGCGTCGCCCCGGTGATCACCACAATATTCTCCGCCATGTCATTCCTTTCGCGTGTGCTCGTGCCCTTCGAGCAAACGCTGAACAGCTTCGGCGTGCTGGCAGGAAATCGCCTTCACGTTCGGTTCTCGCCGCGACGGCACCCTTTCGGATCAGGGCCCGTGCGGAGATACGCGACGATATCGATCGCGATGCTGATCGTTGATACCGGTCCGCTCCTCGCATATCTCAACCGCAACGACTCCGATCATGCCCGGCGCTCGAAGCTGATCGAGTCTCGCCACGACCAACTGCTCGTTACCCATACGTCGTGACCGAAGCGTGCTATCTCCTACAACGGCGCGTCGGTGCAGAAGCGGAGATCATGCTGGTCGAAGCCATAGCAGCCGGTGACCTGGAGCAGGTACCGGTCTCATCGGAAGATCTGGAACGCATCGCCGAGCTCATGCGGCAGTACAGCGGATTTCCGCTCGGTGTTGCGGATGCCTCGGTCATCGCCATCGCGGAGCGGCTGGGGTTGACGGCGGTGGCCACGCTGGATGTCCGGCATTTCCGCGCGGTGAAACCCCGGCACACCGGCTCTTTCACCCTGCTTCCGTAGTTCGACCACCGGATCAGAACCCCCTCGTAGGTCGCGCACCCACATCGTGCGCCTGCGCTCCCGAGGTCCGGGCGGCGAACGTCATCCTCCGACCCGACCCATCCTGGTCGTATGTCCAGTTCTGCGTCGGATAGCATGACCGTCGGCCGCACTGCGGCCCCAGGCGTGGTGAGGGAACCCGGTGGGAATCCGGGACTGGCGCGCAACGGTGACACCTGTGCAGGTGAAGTCCGATCACTCACGCGCTGTACCGACGCCGGCCTCGCGCACAGGCCCAGACGCAAGGAGTCCACCCCCTGATGCGGTCGTTCGCGCTGATCATCACTGCCGCACTGTCCGCGGCGGCCCTCGCCGGTTGCTCGGCGACGGACGCCGGGACCGCCTCGGATGCGGTGTCCGGTACGGCCGGCTATCCGATGACGATCAGCAACTGCGGGGTCGAAGTGACCGTCGACGCTCCCCCGCAACGCGCTGTCGCCCTGAACCAGGGATCGGCGGAGATCATGCTGTCGCTCGGCCTGGCCGACCGGATGGTGGGCACCGCTACCTGGACCGATCCGGTTCGCGAGAACCTGGCCGCGGACAATGCCCGAGTTCCCCGGCTCGCCGAGAACAAGCCGTCGTTCGAGGTCGTGCTCGATACCGAACCCGACTTCGTCGCAGCATCCTTCGGCGGCACGCTCGGCCCCGGCGGAGTGGCCGAACGCGAGCAGTTCGCCCAGCTGGGGGTTCCGTCCTACCTGTCGCCCACCGACTGCGACGGGAAAACGGACGCCAGCGTGAACGCCGACGGTGCCCGCACCGAACCGCTGACCATGGATTCGGTGTACAAGGAGGTCCGTGAGCTGGCCGCGATCTTCGATGTCCGGGAGCGTGGTGAGCAGTTGGTCACCGACCTACAGACCCGGCACGACGCAGCGGTCGGCCGGATCGCAGCCCATGATGTATCGCTCGCCTACTGGTTCGCCGACACCTCGACCCCCTATATGGCCGGTTGCTGCGGATCGTCCGGGATCATCACCGATGCGGTCGGCGCGAAGAATGCCTTCGACGACACCACCAACGAATGGCCGCAGGTGAGCTGGGAGACCGTACTCGACCGCAACCCGACCGCCCTCGTCCTCGCCGATCTGAGCCGGCGCAGCCTCGCCGGCGACGCCCTCGACAGCAAGATCTCGTTTCTCGAATCGAATCCGGTCACCGCGCGGCTGAGCGCCGTCCGGAACAAGCGCTACATCGTCGTCAACGGGGCGGATCTCAATCCGTCGATCAGAACGGTCGACGGGATCGAGAAGGTCGCCGATGCGCTGGATCGGTGGGGCTACGGTTCGTGAGCCCGAAGGCGCCGGCGGTCGGTACCGCGATCCGGGTCACCCGCGCGCCCGCCACGGCCGCGCTGGTGCTGCTCGGGCTCGCTGCGCTCGCGGTGTCGATGGCGTTCACGATCACCATCGGTCCCGCCGACCTGTCCATCGGCGATGTCTACGGTGTGCTGTTCGAGAAACTCGGCATCGCCACATCCGGCGTCTCGATGATCCGGGAGGGCATCGTGTGGGAGCTGCGGCTGCCGCGCACACTGCTCGCCGCGATCTGCGGTGCCGGCCTGGCGGTCTGTGGCGCCATCATGCAGTCGCTACTGCGCAACCCGCTCGCGGATCCGTTCGTGCTCGGTATCTCCTCCGGCGCGTCGACGGGTGCCGTGGTCGTGGCGGTGCTCGGTGTGGGTGGCGGGCTGGTTTCGCTGTCGACCGGCGCGCTGGTCGGCGCGCTGGTGTCGTTCGGCCTGGTGTTGTTGCTGGCGGCGGGTGCCGGGGGCGGCGCCGCCAAGGTGGTGCTGGCGGGGGTCGCGGGAACTCAGTTGTTCTCGGCGCTCACCTCGTTCATCGTGTTGTCCTCGGCGGACGCCGAGCGCACCCGCGGCATCCTGTTCTGGCTACTGGGCTCGCTGGCGGGCGCATCCTGGACCGATGTCTCGGTCACCGCGCTGGTCTGCGCCGCCGGATTCGCGCTGTGCTGGTGGCGGCATTCCGCGCTCGACGCGTTCACCTTCGGGTCGTCGGCGGCGGCCACGCTGGGTATCGCGGTCGGCCGGACCCGGCTGTTACTGCTCGTGGTCACCGCCCTGATGACGGCAGTGCTGGTCAGCGCGGCCGGGGCGATCGGTTTCGTCGGCCTGGTACTCCCGCATGCGGCCCGCTTTCTAGTGGGCCCGCGACACAGCCGGTTACTGCCGGTCAGCGCGGTCCTGGGCGCGGTGCTGCTGGTGTGGGTAGACGCGCTCGCCCGGACGATCTTCGCGCCGCAGGAGGTCCCGGTCGGCGTGGTCACCGCGTTGATCGGTGTCCCGGCCTTCGCTCTCCTACTGTTCCGTACCCGGAGTACCGCATGACCCAGGCACAGAACCCCGTGACCCGGCCGGAGCACCTTATGAGCGTGGGCACCGCATGACCCTGAGCGCCGAACACCTGTCCTGGACCCGCGGGGGCAACCTGGTCGTCGACAATGTGAGTATCCGCCCGCGACCCGGGCAGACGGTCGGGCTGCTCGGACCGAACGGATCCGGCAAATCGTCGCTGCTGCGGTTGCTGGCCGGGGTCTCGCGGCCCGATCGCGGAACAGTCACCCTCGACGACACTCCCCTGCACCGCCTCGGCCGGCGGCCGCTGGCCCGCCGGATCGCGATGGTCGGCCAGCACGCGCATACCGAGGTCGATATCACGGTCCGCGATGTCGTACGCCTCGGCCGGATCCCGCACCGCGACCTCTTCGGCACAGATCCGCGAGAGGAGCCGGCGATCGACCGGGCCCTGCGCGCCGCCGGGCTCACCGAGCACGCGCACCGCACCTGGCAGACCCTCTCCGGCGGCGAACGCCAGCGCGCGCAGATCGCGCGCGCCCTCGCCCAGGAACCCGGTGAGTTACTACTCGACGAGCCCACCAATCATCTCGACATCGCCCACCAGCTCGAGATCCTGGATCTGATCACCCGGCTGCCGATCACGACGGTGGTCGCCCTGCACGATCTCAACCTGGCCGCGATGTTCTGCGATTACGTGCTCGTCCTCGATCGCGGCCGGGTCGCCGCGCACGGCATTCCGGCGGAAACGCTGACCGCGGCACTCGTCCACGACGTCTACGGTGTCCGCGCCACCGTCACCGTCGACGACGGCGTACCCGTTATCCGCTATCGCCGCTCGGCGGCAAACCCGCTGCCCGTGGACCCGTGACGGAAAGTCTTCGAAAACAGGGGTTTCCTGCGGACGCCCGGTACCGCCGCGCGAAAACCATTGGAGCGCAACCGGGCGCCGCGCGTACCGTATCGGACACGGCACGCCGGAGCGGGTGGGCCGGAGTCGATCGGTTACCGGATCAGCCGGCCGCGGGTTCGAGTCCCGCCACGTCCGTCCGGGCGTGTAGCTCAGATGGCAGAGCAGTTGACAAATCCCGGTCACACCAACACGCCCACCCGCCCGCGGCGCGCCGCGCAACGAGAACGGGCCGACGCCGGGCGGTTATCTGGCATAAACGGGTTCGAATCCTGCTTGTATCCGGGGAAACCCGGTGCAGTGCCACCTCCACGCGGGGTGGGTGAACTCCGGCCGGCACCACCATGCCCGTTCTCCGCGCGAACCTGCAACGGTGGGGAGCGGGCCGAAGCCCGTCGGTTATCTTTCGGGTAGATCATCCCGGCGGACACCGAATATGCCCGTCTCCCCGCATGCCCGGAACACCGGGCCGAAGGAAGGGGAATCGATGGACGCGTTGGCAGGGATCAATCTGCGCGGGACACCGCAGGGCGAACAGGCCGACCCGCGGCAGGTACCGAACAATGCCGGCGGGTGGACTTTCGAAGTCACCCCACTGGTGCGGCTGCGCCGGTTCCTCACCCTCGGCACCGACGGCGGCACCTATTATGTCGGCGCCAAGGAGCTGACCAGGGAGAACGCGGCCGTGGTCGTGGAGTTCGCGCGGGACCGGACGGCGGAACTCGTCGCCGAGGTCGTCGATATCTCCGTATCCGGCCGGGCGCCCCGGCAGAATCCGGCACTGTTCGCCCTGGCGGCCGCGGCCTCCCTGGGCGATGTCGACGGACGGCGGAGCGCGCTCGACGCGCTGCCGCTGGTGGCGCGCACGGGGACTCACCTGTTCCTGTTCGCCCGCTATATCGAACAGTTCCGCGGCTGGGGCCGTGGCCTGCGGCGGGCGGTCGCACACTGGTACACGAGCCGGCCGATCGACGATATCGCCTATCAGACCGTGAAGTACCGCCAGCGGGAGGGCTGGACCCACCGCGACCTGCTGCGTCTGGCGCACCCGGCGACCGAGGAGGACGAGCGTAAGCGGCTGTTCGACTGGATCTGCGGGCGGGAGCCCGCCCTCGACGGGCTCCGGCTGGTCGAAGGCTTCCAGCGGGCACGCACCGCCGAGGTGGCCGCGATCCCGGCGCTGGTGCGCGATTACCGGCTGTCCTGGGAGATGCTGCCCGATACCGCGCTCACCGAGCCCGCGGTATGGGAAGCACTGCTGGACAACGGTATTCCGCAGACCGCACTCATGCGGCAGCTGCCGCGACTGACGGCACTGGGTCTGCTTGCTCCGTTGGGTGCCCGGACCCGTGCGGTGGCCGAGCAGCTGGCCGATCCGGAGCGGCTGCGCCGCGGCCGGGTGCACCCGATCAATGTGCTGACGGCGCTGCGCACCTACGCCTCCGGGCGCGGGGCGCGCGGGCACGGAACCTGGACGCCGGTGCAGCCGATCGTCGACGCCCTGGATGCGGCGTTCTACGCGGCATTCCGGACCGTGGAGCCCACCGGAAAACGGCATCTGCTCGCCCTGGACGTCTCCGGGTCGATGATGACGCAGATCTCCGGGCTGCCGCTGTCCGCCCGGGAGGCGAGCGCGGCGCTGGCGCTGGTGACAGCGGCAACCGAACCGGAGCACCTGATCCTCGGGTTCACTGCCCGCAAGGGCGGGGCCGGGATACGGGACGCGGCGCTACGTCATCTGCGGATCAGCCCGCGCCAGCGCCTGGACGCCGCGATCCACGCTGTCTCGAACTTGCCGTTCGGCGGTACGGACTGCGCGCTGCCGATGCGGTACGCGCTCGAACGCGGCATAGAGGTGGATGTGTTCGTGGTACTCACGGATAACGAGACCTGGGCCGGGCAGGAACACCCGCACCAGGCGTTGCGGCGGTACCGGGAGGCGGTCAACCCGCGGGCAAAGCTGGTGGTAGTCGGTATGACGGCAACCGATTTCACCATCGCCGACCCCCGGGACGCCGGAATGCTGGATATCGCCGGCTTCGACGCGGCGGTACCGTCCCTCCTGGCCGACTTCGCCCGCGGAGCCTGAACGCGGGCAGAGCCGATATCGTCGGGACATATCCGACGACATTCGCCTTCTGGGGCGTCATTTCGCTCGTGACCGTGGCGGTTGCCGACCGGTTCCGGCCCGACAAGGAGGTCGCGGCGGCTGTCGCCGGCGGCGAGAGCTGAACCAGCAGAGCATATCCGGATGGATCGCGGGCCGGCTGTCCCCGCGATCCATCCGGCAGCCACATCGAGCCCATCGGTGCCGAATGGCGCACAGACGCCACCACCGGCGCACAAAGCGGAGTTGCCGTGCGATAGCCGATATCATCACAGGCGCCCGATGTAATCCTGGAGTACAGGTAGTACCGATGACATCCCAGCCGCCCACGATATCGCCCGAACTGCCGGAAACCGACGCGAGTCCGGAAGCGCTGGTGCATGCGCGGCCGGCACGGCCCGGCGGCTACTTTCCGCCGCCCCGGGAACTTCGTGGCAACCTCAACGGATGGACCTATCCGGCGGTGTTCCTGGTGGCCATCCTGGCCACATTCCTCCTTGCCCAGGCTGGGCTGACGCTGGATTCCGGCGAACCGCTGCTGACGGCCTTCCATATCTCGGCCGCCGTCTGGGTCGCCTCCTTCCTGCCGATGCTCTCCGCGACCTCGCGGGGCCGGTCACGAATCAGGATCGATGGCGCGCGGTTCGCCGATGACCGGGGGACGCTGGTGGTCCGCCGATCGCTCGGGTACGAGGTCGCCCTGGTGACCAGCTTCCTGAGCCTGGCCACGTTCTGCGCGATCTTCGGTATCGGAACCTGGACCGAGACGCTCACGCTGCCCCTGCACCCACCGATCCCGTCGTGGCTCGCGATCGCGGTCGCGGCGCTGCTCCTCGGTTACCTGGGGCTGTACGCCCGGCGCCCGGAGATCCGCAGACTGGTGCTGACGCCCATGCATATCGTGCTGCCGACGAAAACGTCCATCGGAAACCGGGTGAGCTGGACCGAGGTCGAACAGATCGCGGTGGTGTCGCGCAACAATTCCAAGGGCACCATCCGGATCCAATCCCCCGGCCGCCGAGCCGGCCGCAGCACAACCAAGCGCATCCACGCCGAGAAGCTCTCGATCGGCTCGGCGGGAACGTACTGGCTGATCCGCTACTACCATGAACACCCCGAAGCACGCGCCGAACTGTCCGATAACCGCGCCGTCGAACGGTTGCGCGAATACGGGGTCGTCGACTCGTTCTCCGGGTAGCCGGGCCCACACGCGATGCGCACGCCGGAGTCGCCGCGGCTGCTATCGGGCCGGAACCGGAGCGTATCGCGCCTTCCGAATATCCATAGGCAGCGGGCCCGAGTCCTGACGCGGTACTGCCGGCATGGGCGCGCCGGCAGTACCCGGGCCGGCTATCGCGCGAACGACACCGTCTTCTCCTCGGTGAACTCCAGCAGGCCCGACAGACCGCCCTCGCGTCCGAGTCCGGCCAGGCCGAATCCGCCGAAAGGAACCTCCGGTGTGTTCGGGGCGCCATTGTTGACTCCGACGATCCCGATATCGAGACGGCCGGCCAGTTGGGCGGCCCGTTCCGGATCCGCCGACATCACATAGCCGCCCAGACCGGTGTTCCAGCCGTTGACCTCCGTGACAACCGCGTCCTCGGACGTGTACGGCCGGACCGCGCACACCGGACCGAAGATCTCCTGATGCCACAGCGGTGTATCGGCCACCGCCTCCACGAGGGTCGGCGCGACGTAGTAGCCGTTTCCGGTCCCGGGCGCGCCGCGGTCGACCGGGCAACCGTCCGATGCGGCCCGTGCCACGAGGTCTTCCAGCCGCTCGGCGTGCGCGGCCCGCAGCATGGGACCCACATCGGTCCCTTGGTCGACCGGGTGTCCGGCGACCAACGCCGTGATTCGGGTGCGGAGTTCGGCGACGAAATCCGCGTAGTGGGATTCGTGGACGAATACATTGTTCGCGGCGATGCACGACGCCCCGTTGTTGCGGAATTTGGCGATCAGCAGCGCCTCCAGGGCGGCCGCGGGGTCGGCTTCGGCGGTGACGATGAAGGGCCCCTTACCGCCGAGTTCCATGGTGACACGGGTCATCGAAGCCATCGCCCGCTGGGCCACCAGGATCCCGACCGGGGTGGAACCGGTGAAGGTGACCGCGGCGATATCGGGCGAGTCGACCAGTGCGCTGGTGAGTTCGTCCCCCGCCCCGACCACGACGTTGACGGTGCCGGGCGGAAGATACCGTTCGCAGATCTCGGTGAACGCGATACTCGTGAGCGGAGTGAGCTCCGAGGCCTTCTGCACGACGGTACATCCGGCGGCGAGCGCCGGAGCGACCTTGCGTGCGGGAATCGACAGCGGGAAATTCCACGGGCTGACGGCGGCGACGACGCCGACGGGCCGGCGGGTGGTGGTGAAGCGACGTTGCGCGGTGACGAACCCGCCGTCGCCGGGCATGGTGGCGGCGTCGGCGAACCATTCGAAGTACTGCGCCGAGAAACCGACCTCACCAACGGCTTCGGCCAGGCGTTTACCGGATTCCGCGCTGATCGTGGCGGCCAGCAATTCGGTATTCGCGCGCAGGTCCGCGGCGATGGCGCGCAGTGCGGCGGCACGCTGCCGGGGCGGGGTGTCCGACCATTCCCGGAACGCGCCCGCGGCCACCGACGCGGCGCGGCGCGCGACATCATTCGTCACCCAGCCGATCGACGCGAGGCGTTCGCCGGTGGCCGGGTCGGGAATATCGTGCGGAGTCCCATCGACCGGCTCTCCGCCGATGCGGGCGCCCGCCACGACGGTATCGGTGGATGCGGACGTCAGTAGCTCAGTGGGCATTGCGAGTTCTTTCCTCTCGGTGGATACGGAAGCGGCGCACCGTCGCGGGGTCGAGTTCGACCCCGAGCCCCGGGCTCGTGGGCAGATGGATCGCACCCTCGGACAGTTCGGGTCCGCGCGCGAGCAATTCGGTGCGCAGCGGGTTCGGCCGCACATCCATCTCGATCCAGTCGACCCGGTCGTAGGCGGCGCCGAACTGGGCGCTGGCCGCGATCCCGATACCGCTCGAATAGCAGTGCGGTGCGATGCGCACATCGGAACGGTTCGCCGATTCGGCGACCGCGCGGGCGATGGTGAAACCGCCCGATTTGGCCAGATCGGGCTGGATCAACGTGACCGCTCCCGACCCGATACGGCTCTCGAAATCCTCTGTTCCGTAGACATTTTCACCAGTGGCGATCGGTAGCGGTATCGCGGCCGCCAGCTTCTGCAGATCTTCGACCCGATCGCCGGCCAGCGGTTCTTCGATCCAGCGCACGTCGTAGTCGGCGAGTGCGTTGATCTGCTCGGTGGCCGCGGCGACATCCCACGCCTGGTTGGCGTCGGCGAACAGTTCGATTTCCGCGCCCACACAGTCACGTGCGGTCGACAGCGTCGCGCGGTCGCGCTCGGCGCCGAAACCGATTTTTGTCTTGATCGCGCGATAGCCGTCGGCGAGCGCGACCGCGCAGAGCGATTCGATATCGGAGGGGCCGATCCCGCTGGCGTAGGCGGGAACAGACGATCGTGATGCCGTCCCGGTCAGCAGTTCGTGAACGGGTTTCCCGGCAAGTTTCCCGGCGATATCCCACAGCGCGATATCGATTCCGCTCAGCGCCTGCCAGATCGGCCCGATCGCTCCTGCCTGCCGGCCGACCGGAAGCAGGCGCCCGCACAGCAGCGCGAGCACACCGGCCGGGTCGCTCGCGTCGAGCCCGAACACCAGCGGCGCGATACCTTCGGTGAACGTCGACAATCGTTCCGCGTGCGACCAGCCCGGATAGTTGAGCCAGCTCTCACCGATCCCGACGACCCCGCCGGCCTCGACCTCGACCAGACACACCCGGCGGTCGGTCAGCGTGCCGAACGACATCGGAACGGCGCTGTCGACGGGGGCGGACAGGATCGAGACGGTGAGGCGTTCGATCGGGTACCCGGAAGTCATTGGGCGGCCCGGGTCAAGGCCGCGTAGGCCTTGATGATCGCGCCGGTATCGCGTGCGCCGAGCCCCTCATCGAGCCCGACGTCGTTGATACCGACGATCGCGGTGGCCAGTGGACTGGGCGTCCCGGATTCCTGCGCGATATCGAGTGCGAGTCTGTTGTCCTTCGCCAGTAGCGCCAGGGCGAAGTTCGGGTCGTCGTCGGCGGCGACCATGCGTGGGCCGAGTTCCTTGAACAGGTTCGACACCGTCGCGGCGCCGGAACGTGACACCGCGTCGACGAAGGTCGCGCCGTCGACACCGTTTCGTTCGCAGAGGGTGAGCGCTTCCGCGGTGATCGCGTTGATGGCGCCGAACATCAGGTTGTTGGCGATCTTGACCACCGATCCCGCGCCGACGTCACCGACCCGTTGCACGGTCGACGCGATCGTCGCGGTGAGTGCCGGGGTTACCTTGTCGATCGCTTCCTCGGCACCACCGCAGACCAGCATCCACGAGCCACATTTGGCGGGCCGGCCCAGGACGGGCGCGTCGAGATAGGTGACGCCGTGTTTCTGCAGGTCCGCCGCGACCTGCCGGGCGGTTGTGGGGTCGATGGTGGACAGATCCACGACGACCGCGCCTTCGGGCGCCGCGGGCAGGATATCGTCGGCCAGGGCACGGACATGCTCGGGCCGCGGGACCGACAGCAGGATCAGGTCGGCGTCGGCGACCGCGGTGGCACCGTCGTCGGACACGTCCACCCCGGCGGCGGCCGCGGCATCCCGCGCCGCGGCGACCGGGTCGAAACCCCGGACGTCGTAGCCGGCCTCGCGGGCGGCGGCGGCCACCCGCCCTCCCATTGTGCCGAGCCCGAGTACGCGGATTCTGGTGTTCATGAGCCAACCTTCCAGTTGTTGTAGGAATTCGTGTAGATCGAGGTATCGACGAATTCGGCCGGATCGACGTATTTGTCGATACCGCCGATCTCGACGAATATCCGTTCGATATCGCCGATCTGCCGTTCGAGATCGCCCGACGCGTACATCCGCGCCCATTCGTCATTGGTGTACAGGCGGGCGAATTCGAATCGGCGCAGGGTGTCGTCGAGTGATTGGCTGCCCGCGTAGGCGGCGTCGTGGACGATGGTCAGCGCCCGCTGCCGGTCGTTGATCAGCAGATCGTTCGCCTCGAGCCAGGCGCCGGTGATCTTCGACAGCAGATCGGGGTTCGCTTCGTGGAAATTGTTGTTCGCGACCCAGCCCCCGACGATGGACGACTGCGGATAGTAATCCTTGGCCGACGCCACCATTCGGGCATCGGGCATCTGTTTCTCCACCGTCTCGTCGAAGGGAACCCACAGCGCCACCGCGGGCACCTGACCGGAGACGAATGCACTGACCGCCGACGGCAGATCGGCGTTGATGATCTTCAGGCTCGATGGATCGACCCCCTCGGCGCGCAACGCGTTGTGCAGGAACACATGCGCGGTGGTCCCGCTGGCCGTGATCACCTGCTTACCTTTCAGATCGGCCACAGATCGGATACCGGACGACGGTGCAGCCCACAGTTGTGCGGTATCGAATTCGATATCGTTGGCGAGAAACACCTTGCCGACGCCCTGCGCCGGGAAACTCGACAGCACGGCGCCCATCACCGCGACATCGACCGATCCGCCGGAAAGTGCCTGGCTCAACGCGGTTCCGGTATCGAACTTCACGGGTTCCAGCGCTACACCGTGCTTTTCGAAGAGGCCCTCCTCGATGCCCAGCCACATATGGGAGTCCACCGCGAGGGTGTGCAGATAGCCGACCTTGATGACCGGTAGCCCCTCGGCGGTCGTCCGCGGTCCGGAGGTTTCCAGCGCACACGAGGTCAGCAGGGTGAGTACCCCCAAGAGGGCGAACAGGGCTGTCACGATCCGGCGCGGACGGTGGCCTCTCATAGCGACGCCCCGGCGGCCTGGTCCGATTCGTCACGCAGGAGTTTCTCGAGGTGGCGGCGCAATTCGACGAATGCCGGCGACAACCGTGTTTCGGCCGACCTCGGGAATTCGATACCGATCGGGACGATTTCGCGAACCCGGGTGGGCCGGGCGCTGAGGACCACCACCTTGTTCGACAGGAAGATCGCCTCTTCCACACTGTGGGTGATGAACAGGGCCGTGCGCTGCTCGGTCAATTGCGTCTCGTGCAACAGTTGCTGCATACGCTCACGGGTCTGCGCGTCCAGCGCGGCGAACGGTTCGTCCATCAGCAGTACCTGCGGATCCGTCGCGTAGGCGCGAGCGATCGCCACCCGCTGGCGCATACCACCGGACAATTCCTTCGGGTAGGAATCGGCGAAGGCTTCCAGCCCCATGAGTCGCAGGTAGCGGTCGACGATTTCGGCGCGTACGGCACGTGGTTTGCGGTTGGCCCGGAGGGTCAGCCCGTATTCGATGTTCTTGGCGACAGTGAGCCACGGAAAAATCGCGTACTGCTGGAACACCACGCCGCGCGACGGGTGCGGCCCTTTCACCGGCACACCGCCGACGCGGACAGCGCCTTCGTCGGGCGAGAGGAATCCGGCGGCCATATTGAGCAGGGTGGTCTTACCGCACCCGGACGGCCCGATCACCGAGATGAACTCACCGGGCTCGATATCGAACGAACACTCCCGCAGGACGTGCATCCGGTCGCCCGCGCGATCGTAGTATTTGCCGATACCGTCGAAGGCGATCCGGTTGTCGGCCACGGTTTCCGGTGTCACGACACTGGTCATTTCGACTTCTCCTGCCACGCGGTCATCCGGGATTGGGCGAGTTTGAGGATCAGATCCATGACGAGTGCGGCGATGCCGATCATCACGATGCCGACGTACATATCCGGGATCCGGTAGAACGTCGACGCGTCCTGGATGGCGGCGCCGAGTCCGCGCTGCGCCGCGACGAGTTCGGCCGCCACCACCGTCGCCCAGGAGACGCCGAGGGCGACCCGGACAGCGGTGAACAGATGCGGTACCGACGCGGGCACGACACCGCGCGCGAAGATCTCCCAACTGTTCGCGCCCAGTACCCGCGCGGCCCGGATCAGCAGCGGGTCGATACCTGAGATGCCCTCGAACAGCACGATCACCGCGGCGAAGAACGAGGCGTACACCAGGATCGAGATCCGCGCGGTCTCGCCGATCCCGAAGTACACGATCACCAGCGGGACCAGCGCGATAGGGGGAAGCGCGCGGAAGAAGTTGACCAGCGGTTCGACCATCGCCCGCAGGGTCGGGTACCAGGCGAGCAGGAACCCGACCGGTAGTGCCGCGACGGAACCTATGATCACACCGATCATCACGCGGGTGACGCTGACCCGGATATCGAACAGCAGGTCCTGTTCGGTGAACAGGGTCCATGCCGCGGTGATCACCTCGTCAGGACGCGGAATACCGCGGCCGGAGACGATTCCCGAAACCGATACCGCGTACCAGGCGACGATGGCGATCAGCCCGCCCGCGAACCCGAGCGCGATACGCCGGGTCGAACCGCCGTCTCCCGTTCTCGGTGGTCGGCGTCTCCTCAGAGATATTCGATCGGTGCTGGGGCTCGTGATCGACATTGCGCACACTCCTCTGGCACCCGGCGACTGCGAGGATGGGACTCCACGATGGAGTCCCCTCTCGGCCGACGGGAGATTTCATAAAATCTGACAGCTCCCTCAAGCTGCCAGGCAAAGCAGAAACCGAATAATGTGTGTATTACCAGTAAGTTTCTGAACCTTGTGATTCACACCATAAGGTAGATTTTGTGTAATCACAAGGTATAGTCGGCGGAAGCAGTGACAGCGGCGGTCGGGTGATCAGTTCCGGCCGGCGTGGCCCCACGGGGGCGACGAGGAGCAAGGGGAGTCCAGGTGTCCACAGCACGACCGGAGAGCGGTCTGGCAGAACACGCGTACCTCTGTCTGCGCCAGGCGATACTCGACCGCAGATTCGAACCGGGAGAACGGCTGTCGGTGGCAGTCGTCGCCGAGCGGCTCGAGGTCGGCAGAAGTCCGGCGCGGGAGGCGATCGCCCGCATCACCTACGAGGGCCTGGCGCAGTTCGAACCGAACAAGGGCGCCGTCGTCGCGAACCCGGATCGTGGTGAACTGGTCGAGATCTACGAGGTCCGCGAGGTACTGGAAGGACTCGCCTGCCGGCTCGCGTCGCAGCGCGTCTCCGCCGCCGACCTGCGCGATCTGCGCGCGATCCTCGCCGATCAGCGCGCCGCCATCGACAGCGGCGATGTGGCACGCCACTACACAGTCGATATGCGCTTCCACGCCCGCGTCCGCGAGATCGCCGCGAACTCGAAGCTGGCCACGCAGCTGTATCTGCTCCAGGACCAGATCCGCCTGGCGATGTCGACCACCCATCGCTCACCCGGCGGGATGCCGCTGGCTCTCGCCGAGCACCACCGCATAGTCGATGCGCTCGAATCCAGGGACGTACTCCTGGCCGAATTCGCCGGGCGCAGCCATATCGCCCGGCTCCGTAAAGATCTGGCGATTGTCGAGCCGACTTCGGCGATATCCGGTCCTTCCGTCGCAGAGCCGTCGCGATGACCCGGGGATCCCATGGATCGGCACCTGGCACGACGCTGCCGCAGCCACACCACGACGAATCCGACCGGGAACCGGACTACCGGTTCACCCTGGCCAACGAACGAACCTTCCTGGCCTGGATTCGTACCGCGTTCGCTCTACTGGCGGGTGGGGTCGCCGTCGGACAGCTGTTCACCGGCGAACTGGATCCGATCACGCACCGGATCTTGGGCGGAGGTTGTGTCGTCCTGGCTGTGCTCGTCGCGGTCGGGGCATTCCTGCGCTGGCGACAAGTGCAGGCGGCCATGCGCCGCGACGGGCCACTACCAGGTCCGGTGATGGTGAAGTTGCTGGTGGGTGGGGTACTGGTGGCGGCGGTCGGCTGCGCGCTGCTCATCGGCCTATGAGCGGCGCCGGCGTTCGCGATCCCGGCCTGCAACCGGAACGCACCGTCCTGGCGTGGCGCCGGACCACACTCACCGCGGTGGCGGTGGGACTGCTGCTCACCAAGGTCGCCGCGCAGCATGCCGGTCCGCTCGGCATCGCGACGGTTGTTGCCGCGGGCCTCGCCGTCGTGGTCCTGGCCGTCGGCCTGCAACGGCGTCGGGGCCGGCAGGGCTCGGAGCAAGTGCGGGCGATGCCTACAGCATTCATGGCGCTGATCGCCGCGAGCGCCGGTGTGCCCGCGCTGGGCGCCCTGGCGGGTCTCCTGTGCCACCTGTGATGCCACAAGTCCGTGGAATATGGGCTCAGTTCAGCGGCGCCTATTAGGCTCCGGGAATGGTGCGGGTACAGCAGTTGCACGAATGGGCGGTGACAGAGGACGAGGCCGTCGCCATCCAGCAGCGGCTCCGGGAGCGGGTTGTGGTGAGCGACGACCACGGCTCGATCAACCGGGTGGCCGGGTTGGACGTCGCCTACCGGGATCCGGATACCGCGGTAGGAGTGGTGACCGTCCTGGATTCGGAGTCACTGACGGTGCTCGATCAGGCGGTCGTGTACGAACAGATCGACTTTCCCTATGTATCAGGACTTTTCGCGTTCCGTGAAGTACCGGCGCTGACGCGCGCCCTGGAGCGGCTGACGGTCGAGCCCGATGTGCTGATCTGTGACGGCCACGGGCTGGCCCATCCCCGCCGCTTCGGGCTGGCCGCACATCTGGGCGTACTCACCGATCTGCCGAGTATCGGCGTGGCGAAGAACTCCTACGGTGAGTTCACCGAACCCGGCCCGGCGCGGGGCGATTGGAGCCCGGTCACCTCCGACGGTGAGACCGTCGGCCGCGTCCTGCGCACCCAGCCCGAGGTCAAACCGATCTATGTGTCGGTGGGACATCGGTTCACCCTCGAATCGGCCTGTGACCTGGTGCTGCACCTGGCACCCCGCTACCGTCTGCCGGAGACCACCCGCACCGCCGACCATCTGGGACGTATCTCCTGACGGACCCCCGGCGCGGGCTGACCTGTTTCAGCGCCACCTCGCCGAACTGTCGGATCAGGCGGCTTCGCCCGCGACGACACCGAACACAGGCGAAGCCGGTCACACTTTGACGAGGTCGTCGGCGTGGATCACCGGACGCTGCATACTGTCCGGCAGCTCCCGAGTGGACCTGCCGAGCATGGTGGCGAGCTCGGCCGCGTCGTATTCCACCACTCCCCTGGCCACGATCGTGCGATCCGGGCCGACCAGATCGACCACATCACCCCCGTGGAACCGGCCGCGCACACCGACGATACCGGCGGCCAGCAGCGACCGCCGGGCATGCGCCACGGCACCGACCGCTCCCGCATCGATGAGTACGGCGCCGCGGCTGTCGGCCGCATGCCGGACCCAGAACCTGCGGGCCGACAGACGTACCGGCCGCGCCGCGAAAGCCGTACCGACCGTTCCGGTTCCGAGGGCGCTCGCGGCTTCGTCCGCCGCGGCCAGCAGGACCGGCACCCCCGCGTCCGCGGCCAGCCGGGCAGCGGACAGTTTCGAGGCCATCCCGCCGGTCCCGAGCACACCGCCGCTGCCGGCTATCACACCGTCGAGGTCGGCGCTGCTACGTACCTCCGCGATGAAATTCGCGTCGCCCTTACGGGGATCGCCGTCGTACAGTCCGGCCACATCGGAGAGCAGGAACAGCGCGTCGGCACCCACCAGATGGGCCACCAGCGCGGCGAGGCGGTCGTTGTCGCCGAACCGGATCTCCTCCGTGGCGACGGTGTCGTTCTCGTTCACCACCGCGACAGCACCCAGCGACCGCAACCGGTCCAAGGTGCGCTGGGCGTTGCGGTGGTGCTCACGCCGGGCGAAATCGTCGGCGCTGAGCAGGACCTGACCGACGGTCCGGTCGTAGCGTGCGAACGAGGTGCCCCACGCGTGGGCGAGGGCGAGCTGGCCGACACTGGCGGCGGCCTGTTTGGTGGCGAGATCGCGAGGGCGCCGGGTGAGACCGAGTGGGGCCAGGCCCGCACCGATCGCACCGGAGGATACGACCACCACATCGGATCCGGCCCGCATCCGCGCCTCGATGGCATCCGCCAGCAGATCCAGTCGCGCGGTATCGAGACCGCCGTGCAGGCTGGTGAGCGCGGACGAACCGATCTTCACCACGACCCGCCGAGCCCCGGCGATCGTCTGCCGGGTATCACTCAGTTCTAGCGGGAGCTGGGTCACGGCCGTGCCCCTGCTCCGCGGTTGACCGGTTTCACCTGCCTACTCCCTGTCTTCCTCGTCATCCACCAGGCCACGCCGCACCCGTGAGGCGTGTTTACGTTCGGCCGCACCGACCCGGTCGGTCTGTTCGAGCCGGATATCGGTACCGCGGCCGGTGGGCACCACATCGGCTCCGGCGGTGATCTGCGGTTCCCAGTCGAAGGTGACATCGCCGATGGTCACCGGTGCGCCCGGTTGCGCGCCGAGACGTACCAGTTCGTCCTCGACACCGAGCCGGGCCAGCCGGTCGGCCAGATATCCGACGGCTTCGTCGTTGTCGAACTGTGTCTGCCGGACCCAGCGTTCGGGCCGGGTACCGCGCACCAGGAAGCCGCCCGGCTCCTCCGGATCGGGCAACACCGAGAACCCGGATTCGTCCACCGCGATCGGGCGGATCACCGGACGTTTCGGCGCGGCCTTCGGATGGGCGATGCGATAGTCCTGGACCAGCTCGGCCAGCGCGAAGGTCAGCGGCCGTAAACCGGCGTGGCTGACCGCGGAAATCCGGAAGACGGGCCAGCCGCGCTCCCGCAACTCCGGTGTCACCAGGTCGGCGAGATCCTCGGCGTCGGGCACATCGGCCTTGTTCAGGATCACCACCCGGGGCCGGTCGGCGAGGTCGCCCAGGCTCGCGTCACCGGTCAGTGCGGGTTTGTAGGCGGCGAGTTCGGCTTCGAGGGCGTCGATATCGGAAATCGGGTCGCGGCCGGGTTCCAGCGTGGCCAGGTCCACGACATGGGCCAGGACCGCGCAGCGTTCCAGATGACGCAGGAAGTCCAGGCCCAGTCCGCGGCCGGAGCTCGCGCCGGGGATCAGCCCGGGAACATCCGCGATGGTGAACGTGGTGTCGCCCGCGTTCACCACACCCAGATTCGGCACGAGGGTAGTGAAGGGATAGTCGGCGATTTTGGGTTTCGCGGCGGAGAGCACAGACACGAGCGAAGACTTCCCGGCCGAGGGGAAACCCACGAGACCCACATCGGCGACGGATTTGAGTTCCAGCACCACATCGCGAATCTCGCCCTCTTCGCCGAGGAGCGCGAAACCGGGGGCCTTACGTGCCCTGGACACCAGCGCGGCGTTACCCAGACCGCCGCGACCGCCCTTCGCCACGACATACCGGTTACCGGCCCCGACCAGGTCCATGAGAACCTCGCCGTCCTTGTCCAGCACGACCGTTCCGTCCGGAACCTTCAGCAGCAGTTCCGAGCCCTTTTTACCGTCGCGGTTCCCACCCTCGCCGGGTTTGCCGTTACCGGCCTTGGCGTGCGGGTGGAAATGGAAATCCAGCAGCGTATGCACATTGGCATCGACCTCGAGGATCACGTCCCCGCCGTTGCCACCGTTGCCGCCGTCGGGCCCGCCGAGCGGTTTGAACTTCTCCCGGTGCACCGACGCACAACCGTGCCCGCCCTTGCCGGCACTCACATGAAGAACGACACGGTCGATGAACTTGGCCATTGCCGGATCATCCTCCTCTGGGGTCGGGTTCCGTAGAAACGCGAAAAGCGGGTCGAGGGTGAATCACCCTGACCCGCTCGCTGTGGTGGAGTCGTCAGCCGGTCAGGCTTCGACCGGCTCCGGGACCACGATGTTGACGGTCTTGCGACCACGCTTGCTGCCGAACTCGACCGCACCGGCTTCCAGCGCGAACAGGGTGTCGTCCCCGCCGCGGCCGACGTTGACGCCGGGATGGAAGTGCGTGCCCCGCTGGCGTACCAGGATCTCGCCGGCTTTGACGGCCTGGCCGCCGAAACGCTTCACGCCGAGCCGCTTGGCATTCGAATCGCGGCCGTTCCGGGAGCTGGATGCACCCTTCTTATGTGCCATTGCTGATACTCCTTCAGCGCGGGACGAAAGCCCTGCGAGTGGTTACTTGATGCCGGTGACCTTCAGGACCGTCAGCGGCTGACGGTGACCCTGGCGCTTGTGGTAGCCGGTCTTGTTCTTGAACTTGTGGATGCGGATCTTCGGGCCCTTGGTCTGCTCGACCACCTCGGCCGCCACCGAAACCTTCGCGAGCTTGTCGGCTGCGGTGGTCAGCTCGGCGCCATCGACGACGAGCACCGGCGACAGTGCCACGGAGGTGCCCGGCGCACCCTCGATCTTCTCGACCTTCACCAGGTCACCGACCGCGACCTTGTACTGCTTTCCGCCGGTCTTGACGATCGCGTACGTTGCCATCGGTCGGCTGCCCTTCTTCCTATAGTGCTCGGCACTCGTTCGCACGGTCGAACCTCGGTTTCGCACCGGGATCCACCGCACGACTGGTCTGATAATCACCGCCGCCTCAGCATCTGGTGGCTCTCGGTATCGGGAACCGGCCACGGAACAGCATGTCGCTGTCGCCGGGCAGCGACTGGCCAAGATTACAGGATGCCGGTTCCCGCGACCAAACCGGTGCCCACTGCCGGGGCCGGATCGGGCCCGTACCCGGGTAAACCCGGTCCGAACCACAGGCCGCCCGTCTGTAGTGCCCGACCTTTTTCACACCGTCGGCGGTCCGGGACACAGCGAAAACGCCCGGTCCGTTTCCGGACCGGGCGCTTCACCTGAACTCAGCTCTCGTCGTCGACCGGCGGTCCGGCCGGACGCCCGGCCGCACGGCGGCGAACCCGCCGGACCGGTACCTCGGCCTCCGTCGGCTCGGTCACCGAATCCTCGATCGGCGCCGGCGGCTGCTCGTCCGCGGTGAGGACGAATACCGCGCCCGCGCTATCGGCGGCCGGAGAAGCGGTGGAACGGGCCACCCGACGTCGACGGGCCCGGGTCTCGGGCACACTGTCAGCAGCCGGGGCGGTTCCGTTCGAACCGGTCGCGGGTGCCGGCTCGACCGACGCGGCGACGCCGTTACCGGTCTCGGTGGACGGCATATCCCGCGCTGCGGTATCCACGGCCGGAATCGCCGCCGGAGGAACCGCGACAGGCTCCCCGCTGCCCGAGATGCTCTCCTCGTCCGCGGCGGTCGAACCGGCGATATCCGGGGTGGCGGCGGGTTGCGCACCGTCCGGGGTCGTATCCGGCACCGTCGCCGCGGCGTTATCGGATGCCGTGCTCGCTGCCGCGGCCTCCGGGGTGGCGGCTTCGGCAGCATCCGGGGTAGTGGCTGCCGCGGTCTCCGGAGTGGAGGATTCCGCGGTCTCCGGGGTGACAGCTTCGGCCGTTTCCGACGCCGCGGCCTCGGATACGGCGTGCACCCCGCTGCCGTTCGATTCGGTGGCGGAACCAGCACCGGCCCCGGCAGCACCGGCGGACCGCCGGACCCTGGCGCGGCGCCGGCGGGGTTCCGCGGCACCCGTCCGATCCGGTTGTGTCTCGCTCCCGGCCGTGGCCTTCTCCGCGGATGTCTCGGTCTCGGGCACGGATTCACCGGCCGTGGCCCGATCCGCGGCCGTCGCCGTCTCGTCGTCCGGCTGGTGCGCGGCCATGGCCAGCGCCACCGGATGGGCCCGTTTGGCCGCCGCGTCCTCTTCCGAGACCTCAGTGGCCGGGGCCGGCGCGGCAGCAGCGGGCGCGGGGGCGGATTTATCGCGATTGCGGCGCCGCCGCGAACCGGATTCACGACCCCGACCGGAGCTCTCCTCGGAGCCCGACTGCTCGACCGGATAGCTGTGCACCAGCAGGCCGCGGCCGTGGCAGTGCTCACAGGTCGTGGAGAAGGCCTCCACCAGGCCCGTCCCGAGCTTCTTGCGGGTCATCTGCACCAGACCCAGCGAGGTCACCTCGGAAACCTGGTGCCGGGTGCGATCACGGCCCAGCGCCTCGGTCAGCCGGCGCAGCACCAGATCGCGGTTCGATTCGAGCACCATATCGATGAAATCGACCACGATCATGCCGCCGATATCGCGCAGCCGCATCTGCCGCACGATCTCCTCGGCGGCCTCGAGATTGTTCCGGGTGACCGTTTCCTCGAGATTGCCGCCACCGGAGCCGGTGAACTTGCCGGTGTTCACATCGACCACCGTCATGGCCTCGGTCCGGTCGATCACCAGGGTGCCGCCCGAGGGCAACCACACCTTCCGGTCCAGCGCCTTGGCCAGCTGCTCATCGATCCGATGGGCCTCGAAAACATCGACCCCGGTGTTCTCGTGCCGGGAAACCCGCGCGAGCAAGTCGGGGGCCACGGTGCCGATATAGCTTTCGACCGTGTTCCAGGAGCGTTCGCCCTCGATCACCAGCTTCGAGAAATCCTCGTTGAACAGATCGCGGACCACCTTCACCAGCAGGTCCGGTTCTTCGTAGAGGGTTTTCGGCGCGTTCGACTCGCCCTCGGCGGCCGCGGTGATCTTGCGCCAGGCGGCCTGCAGCCGTTCCACATCGCGGGTCAGCTCCGCCTCGCTGACACCTTCGGAGGCGGTGCGGATGATCACACCGGCATCGGCGGGCACGATCTCGCGCAGGATCTCCTTGAGACGTTTGCGTTCGGTATCCGGCAGTTTGCGGCTGATACCGGTAGAAGTACCGCCCGGTACGTACACCAGGAACCGACCGGCCAAGCTGATCTGGGTGGTCAGCCGGGCACCCTTGTGGCCGACCGGGTCCTTGCTGACCTGAACCAGCACCTGATCGCCGGGTTTGAGCGCCTGCTCGATCTTGCGTTCCCTGCCGCCGAGCCCGGCGGCCTCCCAGTTCACCTCACCGGCGTAGAGCACACCGTTGCGGCCCCGGCCGATATCGACGAACGCGGCCTCCATACTCGGCAGCACGTTCTGCACCTTGCCCAGGTAGACATTGCCCACCATGGACGCCGACCCGGTACTGGTGACGAAATGCTCGACCAGGATGTTGTCCTCGAGTACCGCGACCTGGGTGGCCGACGGATGCCCGGGGAACTCCTTTTCCCGGACCACCATCACCCGATCGACGGATTCGCGCCGCGCCAGGAATTCCGATTCGGTGAGGATCGGGGGCCGGCGCCGGCCGGCCTCGCGACCGTCCCGCCGGCGCTGCCGCTTGGCCTCGAGCCGGGTGGAGCCGGTTATGCCCTGGACTTCGTCCACGTTCGCGCGGGCCCGGGTCTTGTTCCGCGGCTCACGTTCGTGAACGACCGTATTGGGTGGATCGTCCTCGGCGGATTCGGAATCCCCGGACTCCCCGGCCACCTTCCGCCGGCGCCGGCGACGGCGGCGACGGCTCGAACCGCCCTCCGATTCCTCGCCGGTATCGCCGGATTCCTCGCCGGATTCGTCGGCCTCGGCGGTGTCCTTGTCCTTGCCCTTGTCCTCGGTGTCGCCGGGCGATTCCGAGGATTCGGTGGTGCCGTCCTCCGATTCGGTATCGCCGTCGTTGTCTGACTGCTGTTCCCCGCGCCCCCGACCCCGGCCCCGCCGGCCGCGCCGGCGACGCCGAGGCTGATCGTCGGAGTCGCCCTGATCGGACTGGTCGTCGGCGCCGGACTCCGCCTCGGCCTCGGTGTCCGCGACCGGTTCGGGCTCGGGCTGCTGCTGCTCGGCCTTGCGCCGCCGCCGCAGGTCCTCGGCGGCCGCGACGTCCGGAGAGAGGAACAGCGGGGCCGCGACAACCGCGCTCTCGAAGACAACCGGTTCGACCGAGGCGGGTTCCTCGCGAACCGGGCTAGCGAAAAGGTTCGCCGCGGCGGTGAACGCGGGAGGCGGGGACGCCGGGGGGCTCGTGGTCACCGTGGCAGAGACGGATACGGAGGTCGTCGCAGCGGGTCCGGACGGCTCCTCCGTTCCCTGCGCGGTCTCGGCGGTCTCGGAGGACTCGTCGCCGGGCGCGGCCACCGCGGTCTTCGCCTCGGGGGCCGGAGCGAGGCCCGTCCCGGACGCGACAACCTCGGGTGTCTCGGGTTCTTCCGGTTCCCATACCGCGGCGCCCGCGGCCACCGTGTCCACGTCGATGCCAGGAATTTGCCCGGGATCTGCGCCGAGCGCCACAGCGGCGCTCTCCGCCTGCTCCGTCCCGGTGGGAGAGGTCTCGGTGCCCGTAGCGGTAGCGGGAGCGCCGGCTCCGGACTCGTCACGACCTGTCATGCCGGCGGCGCCCTCGGCCCCGGTCTCCGGCGCGGCGGCGGACGGTTCGAACAGCCCCGGTTCACCGGAGGTGAGGTTGGGGGTGGTCAACGATTCGCGGACCGACTCGGCGACGGCCCGGTCCACGCTCGACTGCGGGCTGCGGGCTTCGGTACCCAGTTCGCTGAGTTTGGCCAGAATGCGTTTACTGGTCACGCCCAGCCGTTTGGCGAGGGCATGCACTCGGATTCGCTCCGGCAAGTGATCGTCATCCTGTGATGTTGTGTCCAGCGGCTCTTGATCGGCCACGAAGTCTCCTCGGGCCCCCGGGCGCGTTCCTCTACGAGTGACGCGGCCGTCGCGGGGACGCTTTCCGTCCGCCTCGCGCTGTTGACGCAAGGTCAATGGTCTCGCCCCGCGTGCCCGGTTATCTCCACTATCGAACGTCGGTCGGGCTAACTGGCCACGCGGCGCCTGGCATATGACTGAACTCCGCGGGGCGAGCACTCGTCCAGCGCGCCGGGCAGACGCAGCCGAGGTCTCCGGCTGTGCGTCCGCGGCAGCGATGGCGGCATCGTTCCGCAGCGTGTCATCCGATCACACCCTGTGTCGGGCGCAACCATGTACCAGTATCCCACACCATGCGCCAGGTGTTCGCCATGGCGCTGCGCAAGGCACTCGCACGGGTCCGGAAAGCCCGTTACCGGGCAGTGTTCAGAGCGGGAATTCGGGGAACCAGAGGGAGATTTCGCGCTTTGCGGAGTCGGGCGAGTCCGAACCGTGCACCAGGTTCGATTGGGTCTCCAGGCCCAGATCACCGCGGATACTGCCGGGGGCGGCTTTTTCCACCGGATCGGTGCCGCCGGCCAGCTGCCGGAACGCGGCGATCGCCCGCGGACCCTCCAGCACCGCGGCCACGACCGGGCCCGAGGTGATGAATTCGATCAGCGAGCCGTAGAACGGCTTCTCGGCGTGCTCGGCGTAATGGGCGCCCGCCAGTTCCTCGCTCACCTGCTTGAGCTCGAGGGCCGCGATCTTCAGGCCCTTGCGCTCGACCCGGCTCAGCACCTCGCCGACACAGCCACGTGCCACGCCGTCCGGCTTGATCAGAATCAATGTCTGCTCTGTCACGCGGGCCAGCCTAATGGGCACCCTCGGCCGGAGCCCAACCGCAGTGTCCTTGGTGCCGCGGCCCGGGGAGCTCAGGGGCCCGCGTGGGGACCGGTCATCCGCGCTCCGGCGACGCGGGGTTGTATCGATTGCGCTGACGCCGGCGGGGCGGGGTTGGGACCATCAACCCTGATCGCCGCTGCCCCCTGGTCGCGGCGTACACCATCCAGGAAGGGGCGGGGCTGTAATTTTGGAGCCGCTCCGCGGCTCGAGGGCGGGGCCCTGTTAACCCGGTTCTTCACTCCCGCCGGTCGGTCGCTGCGCTCCCTTCCTCTGGTCGCTCCAGAACCGGGCGGGCCCCACCCGGAGGGGCTGGTGGAGAGGGGGCACGAGTGAGGGTCAGAGGCTGCCGCGGGGGCGTTGGCTGGGGAGGGTTCCGGCGGCCATTCGGCGTTTGACGTCGGAACGGAGGACCAGGATGAAGGCCCATACGGCGAGGAAGACGACGCCGATCACCGCGATGGAGATGTGGAAGATACCGCCGGCCAGGACAAGGATCTGAAGGCCCAGGTTGAACGGGACGGCCCAGGAACGCCGTTGTAACCCGGCGCCGGCGATCATGAGTGCGGCCAGCACCACCAGATAAGTCCCGGACGCCCAGGTGACACCACCGGCGATATCGGCGACCACCGGCAACGCGAGCAGAACGGTGATCGCCTCGAGCACCAGCGCCCCCGCCATAACCCCGCGCAGGCCCTTCCACGGATCGGGTGCGGCGGGCGACGGCTCCGGCCCCGCAGTCTCTGGCTCACTCATGGTCTATATCTTGCGCCGCCCACGACATCGCACCTCCGGTGCCCCCTCCCCCGATCACCACATATACCTGGCTCACTGATCCCTCAGCCCGGGTTCTTGCCGAAGAGAGCGCGCGCGGCACCGGCCGTTACCACCGACCCTGTGACGACCACCCCGGCGCCGGAGACCATCTCCCCGGATTCACCGACCTCCTCGGCGAGTGCGACGGCGGTTTCCAGCGCATCGGGCAGGCCCGCCGCCGCGACGACGCGTTCGTCACCGAAACGCTGCACTGCCAGGTCGGTGAGCCGGTCGACCGGTAGAGCGCGGGGGGAACCGTTGGTGGTGACGACTATCTCGTCGAAGACCGGTTCCAGCGCGGCGAGGATCCCGGTGGCATCCTTGTCGCCGAGCACCGCGACCACGCCGACCAGCTTGCGGAAATCGAACTCCGAGGTGAGCGTCGTGGCCAGGGCGGCCGCACCCGCCGGATTATGCGCAGCGTCGATGAAAAGAGTGGGCGCGTTGCGCATCCGTTCGAGGCGGCCGGGGCTCGTGACCGCCGCGAAGCCGGCGCGGATCGCGTCGATATCGAGTTGTCGCTGTGCGCCCGCCCCGAAGAACGCTTCCACCGCGGCCAGGGCGAGCGCCGCGTTATGGGCCTGGTGTTCGCCGTGCAGCGGCAGGAAGATCTCGTCGTACACGCCGCCCAGCCCCTGGAGCTCCAGCTGCTGACCCCCGATCGCGACCCGGCGACTCAGTACCTGAAACTCCGATCCGGCCCGCGCGACGGCCGCGTCGACTTCGACAGCACGCCGCAACAGCACCTCCATGGCTTCGGGGTCCTGTTCGGCGATGATCGCGACATTGTCGACCGGGACCAGTGCTTCGGGCGCGGGTTTGATGATCCCGGCCTTCTCCCCGGCGATAGAGGCCAGGTCAGGTCCCAGATAGTCGATGTGGTCGAGACCGATGGGGGTGATCACAGAGACCTGGCCGTCGATCACATTGGTGGCGTCCCAGCTGCCGCCCATCCCGGTTTCCACCACCGCCACATCGACCGGCGCCTCGGCGAACGCGGCGAATGCCATAGCCGTGACGACCTCGAATTTGCTCATGGCCGGACCGCCCGCGGTGGACGACTGGGCGTCGATCATCTCGATATAGGGCTGCAGTTCGCGATACAGCTCGACATAGTGCGCCGGTGTGATCGGCCGGTTGTCGATACTGATCCGCTCCGTGGCCAGTTGCAGATGCGGGCTGGTGATCCGGCCGGTGCGGCGGTGCAGGGCGGTGAGCAGGGAGTCGATCATCCGGGACACCGACGTTTTGCCGTTCGTCCCGGCGATATGGATCGCCGGGTAACCGCGTTGCGGCGAGCCCAGCACATCCATCAGTGTGGCGATCCGGCTGAGTGACGGTTCGATCTTGGTTTCCGGCCAGCGCTGATCGAGTTCCGCCTCGACCAGCGCCATCTCGGCCAGTTCCACCGGTGACGGCCCGGTACCGAGCCGGGCGCCGCCGTGCTGCGGCTCCGGTTCGGGGTTCGGCTCGTGCTCGTTCACTTGCCGATCAGCTCCGCCAGCCGGGCCCCGATACGGTCGACCTCGGCCGCGGCCACCGTGCGCCGCGACCGGATCTTTTCCACCACCGGTTCGGGCGCCTTGGCCAGGAACGCTTCGTTGCCGAGTTTGGCCTCGGTACCTGCGAGCTCCTTCTGCGCGGCCGCCAGATCCTTCTCCAGCCGGCGGCGCTCGGCCACCAGATCCACGGTGCCCGACGTATCCACCTCGACCGTGACCGTCGTACCACTCAACCGCACCTCGACCGACGCCGTGGCCGCGAAGCTCTCCCCCGGTTCGGTGAGCCGGCCCAGATTGGCGACCTCGGGGTACAGATGAGTGAGGCCGGCGGTGTCCAGACCGAGCACCCGCGCGGCGACCTTCTGCTTATCGTTGAGGCCCTGGTCGCTACGGAACCGGCGGATCTCGGTGATCAGCCGCTGCAGATCCGCGATACGCTGCGCGCCCGCGGTATCCGCGGGAACCCCCGTCGGCCGCGGCCAGGCCGCGATCACCACCGACTCCCCGGCGGTCAGCGCCTGCCACAGCGATTCGGTGACGAACGGGATCACCGGGTGCAAGAGGCGCAGCACCGAATCGAGCACCGAGCCGAGTACCACCCGGGTGGATTCGGCTCGCTCCTCGCTTACGGCGAACTGGACCTTGGACAGTTCCAGATACCAGTCGCAGAGCTCATCCCACGCGAAGTGGTAGAGCGCCTCGCAGGCCTTGCCGAATTCGTAGGCGTCGAACGCGGCGTCGACCTCGACGAGCACCTCGTCGAGCCGGTCGACGATCCAGCGGTCGGCGTCGGTGAGCGAATCGCGCGCCGGCAGATCACCCGGGCGGGCGCCGTTCATGAGCGCGAACTTGGTGGCGTTGAACAGTTTGGTGACGAAACTGCGTGAGGCCAGCGCATGCGGTTCGCCGACCGACAGATCGCCGCCGGGCTGGGCGCCGCGGGCCAGCGTGAACCGCAGCGCGTCGGCACCGTAATCCCGGATCCAGTCCAGCGGATCGATACCGTTGCCGCGGGATTTCGACATCTTCTTGCCGTACTGATCCCGGATCAGGCCGTGCAGGAAGACATCTTTGAACGGAACCTGGTACTCCGCGGCTTTACCGCTGGTCACCGCGGCATCGTCCGCGACGAAGGTCCCGAACATCATCATCCGCGCGACCCAGAAGAACAGGATGTCGTAGCCGGTGACCAGCACACTGGTCGGATAGAACTTGGCCAGTTCCGGTGTGGCGTCCGGCCAGCCCATGGTGGAGAAGGGCCACAGACCGGAGGAGAACCAGGTGTCCAGGACATCCGGATCCTGGACCCAGCCCTCCGGCGCCTGCTCATCCGGGCCGACGCAGACGACCTCCCCCTCGGGGCCGTACCAGATCGGGATGCGATGCCCCCACCACAGCTGCCGCGAGATACACCAGTCGTGCATATCGTCGACCCAGTCGAACCACCGCGGTTCCTGACTCGACGGGTGGATGACGGTATCGCCGTTGCGCACCGCATCACCGGCGGCCTTGGCCAGCGATTCGACCTTCACCCACCACTGCATGGACAGCCGCGGTTCGATGGGTTCGCCGCTACGTTCGGAATGGCCGACACTGTGCAGGTACGGGCGTTTCTCGGCAACGACCCGACCCTCCGACGCGAGCCGTTCGCGGACCTTCACCCGGGCTTCGAAGCGGTCCATCCCGTCGAATTCGGTGCCCGTACCGGTGATCCGGCCGCGCTCGTCCATGATCGTGGGCATGGGCAGGTTGTGCCGCAGCCCCATCTCGAAGTCGTTCGGATCGTGCGCGGGGGTGATCTTCACCGCACCGGAACCGAATTCCGGATCGACATAGGAGTCGGCGATGATCGGGATCTTCCGCCCGGTGATGGGATGTTCGAGCGTGCTGCCGATCAGATCCCGGTACCGGGGATCATCGGGATGCACCGCGACGGCGGTATCGCCCAGCATCGTCTCGACCCGGGTGGTGGCGACGATGACATGCGGTTCGGCATCGTCGAGCGACCCGTAGCGCAACGACACCAGTTCACCGGCGACCTCGTCGTATTTGACCTCGATATCGGAGATGGCGGTGCGCAGTTCCGGCGACCAGTTCACCAGCCGCTCGGCCCGGTAGATCAAACCGGCGTCGAAGAGCCGTTTGAAGATGGTCTGCACGGCCCGGGACAGGCCCTCGTCCATGGTGAACCGGTCCCGCGACCAGTCGACGCCGTCGCCGAGCGCCCGCATCTGTCCCTGGATCGCGCCGCCGGACTCGCGCTTCCAATCCCAGACCTTCTGCACGAAGAGTTCGCGGCCGAAATCCTCTTTTGTCTTACCGTCGACGGCGAGCTGTTTCTCGACCACCGACTGGGTCGCGATACCGGCATGATCCATCCCCGGCAGCCACAGCACTTCGTAACCCTGCATCCGCTTACGGCGCGCGAGAGTGTCCATCAGGGTGTGGTCCAGGGCATGTCCCATATGCAGGGTGCCGGTGACGTTGGGTGGCGGCAGCACGATCGAATATCCGGACGCGGAACTCTGCGGATCGGCGGCGAAGTAACCGGCGGCTACCCAGCGTTCGTACAGGTCGGCCTCCACCTCGCCGGGATTCCAGCTCTTGGGGAGGGCATCGGCACGATTACGCGTGTTGTCAGGGGCTGCGCTGGTCACGCAGCGATTCTAGTGTTAGCGGCGTGGCCTCCGGCGGCGCGGGGGCGGGCTGTGTTTATTGGAGCCGCTCCGCGGCTCGAGGGCGGGGCCCTGTTAACCCGGTTCTTCACTCCCGGCGCTCAGTCGCTGCGCTCCTTCGCTCTGGTCGCTCCAGAACCGGGCGGGCCCCGCCCATGAGTGGTGAGCGAAAAACAAGGGGTTTGTCGGGGTGGAGTCTGGAACCTGGGGGCTTTGGCGCCGCGGGTCGATTACCGGAGTCGGGTGGGAGGGGCGGAGAAAGCCGAAGGCGGAGCCTTCGGTGGATGAGGGACACCGAAGACTCCGCCTACCTGGACAGCCTACCGCCGATCGGCGAGGTCGCCCCTAATCCATAACTAATTCTCAGCTTGAGCACCGGAATTCTCAGCCCCGTCACTAAGCACGCACCCGCCGATACCCTGCGGTGACAAACCCGCTCCCGGAACACCCGCCCCGGAAACGCTTCCGTTTCACCTTATGGTGTCCGAGACCCGTCTCCGATCTGAACCGATGAAGCGCAGCGCAGCGACCGAGCGCGGGAAAGATCAAGGGAACCGGAACCCGCAACACCGAAAGCGGCACCTAAGACAAAGTTCGGAGCCCACCCCAGATCCGATCTGACCAATCACGGAACTAAGCACCCAACGGTGTATCCCGCTTCCGGAGTTCGCCTGATCCCCTGCTCGGCTCGCTCACCATCCATGGGCGGGGCCCGCCCGGTTCTGGAGCGACCAGAGCGAAGGAGCGCAGCGACTGAGCGCCGGGAGTGAAGAACCGGGTTAACAGGGCCCCGCCCTCGAGCCGCGGAGCGGCTCCAAAATTACAGCCCGCCCCTTCACGGATGGTCTACGCCGAGAGCGAGGCCATCTCCACCGTTGATCTACGTCGAGCGCGTGACATCTCCACCGTTGGACTACGCCGAGCACGTGGAGACCTTCGCAGTTGGTCTACATCGAACAGAGGCTCTATTTCAGGACCCGCCCCACGCCGCCCGCGACAGCGCAATAGATACCGTGTTGCCGAAATCGATCTCACTGGGGACCCTGGACCACGTGAACCCCCCGCTCGACTCGGTCCCGTTGCATCCACCCGAATCCGTCTTCCCCGAATCGGATTCGCTTGCCCTGTGCCCCCGGGCCGTCGAGGATCTACGGGGACGGCCGACCGGCGAACTACGCTATCCTCCCACTGCCGCAGTGATTTTCGCCGGTATCCCGGGTGCCGGTAAGAGCACCGCGTTGCGCAAACTGTTCGGCGCCGGCCCCGAAGCCGAATACCCGCCACGGGGTCCCGGTAATTCGCTGGTGCTCGATTCGATCCAGGCACGTAACTCCTGGCGGCACCGCATGGCGTGGGTCCCCTACCCGCTGTGGCGTCCGGTGGTGCATATCGTGCATTTCCACCGGATCTGGATCGCGTTGCGCGACCACGGCGGTCCGGTGGTGATCCACGATTGCGGCACTGTCGGATTCACCCGGCGCATGCTGGCCCGCTGGGCCGTCCGGCGTGGACGCGAATTGCACCTGGTCCTGCTCGACGTGCCCCCCGCGGCCGCCCGAGCCGGTCAGTTCGCCCGCGGAAGACGCGTCGGCCGCGCCTCGTTCCACTGGCATGTCTGGCGCTGGAGACGCCTGCTGGACCGGGTGGAAAGCGGAGCAGGACCCCGGCCCCGGCCGGAGTCGGTGGTGCTGCTCGACCGCGCGGGTGTGGATCAGCTGCGCGAAATCCGGTTCGCCGCGTGATCCCGCGGTTCAGGGCGTCAACACAGTCAGTGCCCGGGGGGCGATACGTGCGGTGAGCGGTAGATGCCCGGCCGGTTCGCCGTCCGCGGTGGCGGGGGCGCCGGGGGCGCTCAACCGCACCGATTCGACCCGGTACTGAGCGACGGCGGGGTGTTCGATCCGTTTACCCGCGGAGAGGGCGGGCAGAATGCGCAGCATCTCCGGATGCGACACCTTGCCGACCACGGTCACATCGAGCAGTCCGTCGTCGGGGACAGCGTCGGGGCAGATACGCATTCCGCCGCCGTAAGTCGTGGTGTTACCCACCGCGACCAGCAGCGCTTCGGTCTCGACAACCGGATCCGGATGCTCGCCGCCCATTTCGATCCGGTACGGGACCGTGGTGCCGTGGGCGATCTCGGCGACCGCCGCGAAGGTGTAGCGCAGCCGCCCACGCGGGTGGCGCATCCGGTTGGCGCGCAGGGTGACCCGGGCATCGAAGCCCGTGCAGGCGACGGTCGCGAACCACATGGGTTCGTATCCGCTGGGTTCCAGCCGGCCCAGATCGATCCGGCGGGCCCGCCCGTGCCGGATCAGGTCGGCGGCCGGGCGCGGATCGTCGCCGATACCGAATTCGCGGGCGAGGTCGTTACCGGTGCCGGCCGGCACCAGCGCCAACGGGACCGCGGTGTTCGCGAGTGGGTCGAGGATCGTGGAGACCAGGCCGTCGCCGCCGACGCAGACGACCACGTCGGGCGGTCCGGCGGCCAGGACATCGCGTAACCGCCGGCGTGTTTCGGCGGCCGAGGGGGCGTGGATCTCGATGATCTCCACACCGTCGCGGGAGAGCTGGTCGACGACTGTATGCGCCGCGTCACGGGCTTTGCCCTGGCCGGCGGCGGGATTGGTCACCACGGCGACCGCGCGCACCTCGCGGAGATCGGTCCCGCTGCCGGTCTCGGTCAACGAACCTCCCTCGGATGGTATTGATGCGGTCGGTGGAGGCCGCGGCGAAGGCGGAGGTATCGCATCATGGCAGCAGTGTGCCAGGGTTGAGGATTCCGGCCGGATCGATTTCGCGTTTCACCGCGCGCAGCACCCGGATACCCAGCTCCCCGATCTCGTCCGGTAGCCAGGCGCGATGGTCGGCGCCGACCGCGTGGTGGTGGGTGATGGTGGCCCCGGCCGCGGCGATCGCGTCGCCGGCGGCCTGCTTCGCGGTGCGCCACTGAGTGATCGGATCGTCGAGAAGTTTCGCCACCACGGTGAAATACAGGGAGGCTCCGGTCGGATAGGTGTGCGAGATATGGCACATGACCAGCGCGGGAGTGCCCTGGGCCGTCAGTGCGTCGGTGAGAGCGGTGGTGACCTGCGTTTTGAGCTCGCTCAGGCGGCTCCAAGTGGTGGCGGTTTCCAGGGTTTCGCACAGGACTCCGGCGTCCAGCAGCGCATCGCGCAGATAAGGCGCCGCGAAGCGGCCGTGTTCCCATTCTCGCGCGGGGCCGGGTCCGAGTTCGGTTCCGCCGGCGGCGCGTAACAGTTCGGCCGCCTCGGCACTGCGCGCGGCGATATGGGCCGCACTGCCTTCGAAGGTGGTCACCGCGAGACATCCGGTAATCGGTGCGCCACCGATATCTCCGGCACGTGCCAGATTCAGACCGGTTTCGGCCTCGTCCGACAACCGCAGCACCGTAGGTGCCGCACCGGTCTGCACAACCGAGCGCAAGGCGGCGGCGCCGGTGGCGAAATCGGGAAAGGACCACGCCATATGGGCGGTGTCCGCGGGTATCGGATGAACCCGGACGGTGACCTCGGTGAGCACCCCGAGCGCCCCTTCGGAGCCCAGGAACAGCTCACGCAGATCCGGTCCGGCCGCCGTGGCGGGCGCGCGCCCCAGTTCCACTGTCCCGGTGGGTGTCGCGACCCGCAGGCGCTGGACCATATCGTCGAAACGGCCGTATCCCGCGGAAGCCTGACCGGATGAGCGGGTCGCGGCGAAACCGCCGATACTCGCGAACTCGAAGCTCTGCGGGAAATGACCGAGCGACAGACCGTGTTCCGCGAGCAGTTGTTCGGCCCGCGGTCCCGTGACCCCGGCACCGAAAGTGGCAGTACCGGATATCGGATCGCAGTCCAGCATGGCGTCGAGGCGGCGCAGGTCCAAAGCGATCACCGTGTCGAACTGCCCGCGCACCGGGTCCAGTCCGCCGACCACGCTGGTACCGCCGCCGAAAGGCACCACGGCGATGCCCTGTTCGGAGCAATAGGCGAGAACGGCAGCCACCTGCGCGTGCCCGGCCGGGTAGATCACGGCGTCCGGTGCGTCCTGCGGGCGCGCCTCGCGGCGCCGCAGCAGATCGAGGGTGCTCTTACCGCCGGCGTGCCGTAACCGGGCGGCATGTTCGGTGGATACGTGGTCCGCGCCGACCAGCCGGACGAGCCCGGCACGCCGGTCCGCTGACAGGACCGGCGTCCGCAGCGGCACATCGCCCTCATCGCGACGCGTCGCCGGTTCCCCGGAGGCACCGAACACCTGGCCGAGCAAACCGCGGATCTGCTCCGGCAGTGGCGTGTGCCCGGCGGGAACACCCCAGGCGTCCCACACCATATCCGGTCGGACCGCGTCCGCGGCCGGTTCTGCGTCGGTCTCGCCCTGCCCAGTGGTCATGCGTTACAGTTTGACATGTTCTGTCAAGTAGTAACTCGAGATGAGGTCGCTACCCGTGCCCACTGGCACTGTTCCCCCGGACCCCGATACCGGTTCCGTCGACCGGTCGATCCTGGACGCGGCGCGTGACTGCGTCGCGGAATTCGGGGTCCGGCGCACCACCCTCGCCGAAGTCGCCCGCCGGGCCCGGGTCAGCCGGCCGACCGTCTACCGCCGCTGGCCGGACAGCGGTGCGCTGATCGGAGAACTGCTGGTGCGGGAACTGCATACGATCATCGCGGCGGCCATGCCCGCCGCGGGTAACGCACGCACCCGCCTGATCACGGGCGTGGTGACCGGCGCGGCGCAGGTTCGCTCGAACCCGTTGTTCGGCAAGATCTTCCGCACCGACACCGATCTGATGCTCACCTACGTCTTCGGCCGGCTCGGCCGCAACCAGCGGGTCCTGCTCGAGCTGTTCGTCACCGGTATCCGGGAGGGCCAGGCCGACGGGTCGGTGCGGCCCGGCGACCCCGGGCAGCTGGCGGCGATGATGCTGCTGATCGCGCAGTCGGCCGTGCAATCGGCGGCCACAGTGGCCGAACTGCTCGACGAGCCCGCCATGGACACCGAGCTCCGATATGCCCTCGACGCGTATCTCGCGCCCGGGGCCCCCTCGTCCAGGAAGGAGTAGCGCACGGCCGATCGCGATACTTCGCCTTCGCCACCCGCCCAGGTGGGCGGCCGTGCCACGAAACTATGGTCACCAGCCCCTCCCGATCAGCCGGACCGGCGCTCGACGCACGCCGCCGCAGCCGTGAACTCAGCGCACTCGGCGACGACCCCACCGTCGATCTGCTGGTTGTCGGTGGCGGGGTGACCGGGGCCGGGGTCGCTCTGGACGCGGCCGCGCGCGGGTTGCGGACCGTACTGGTGGAGAAACACGATCTGGCGCACGGCACCAGCCGCTGGAGTTCGAAGCTCGTCCACGGCGGCCTGCGCTATCTGGCGAGCGGCCGGATCGGCATCGCGCACGAGAGCGCGGTGGAACGCGGGATCCTGCTCCGCCGCAATGCCGCCCATTTGGTGCGGCCCCTTCCGCAGCTGGTGCCGTTGCTACCCGGGATCGGATTCTCGTCACGGGCACTGATCCGCACCGGATTCCTCGCCGGAGATATCCTGCGCGCCGGCGCGGGCACACCGGCCGCGCTACTGCCGCGGTCCCGCCGGGTCACCCGGGCCGAAGCACTCCGGCTGGCCCCGACCGTGCGGCAGGACGGACTGCGCGGCGGATTACAGGCCTGGGACGGACAGCTCGTCGACGACGCCCGCCTGGTGGTAGCGCTCGCGCGGACAGCGGCCGCACACGGCGCGACCGTCCTCACTCGCGTCACCGCCGAAGCGGTCACCGGCGACCGGGCCACGCTGCGCGACACCCGGACCGGGGAAACCCTCACCGTCCGTGCGGCGGCTGTCGTCAACGCCACCGGCGTATGGGCCGACGAGGTCGATCCGAGTATCGAACTACGTCCCAGCCGGGGCACCCACCTGGTATTCGACGCCGAATCCTTCGGCGGCCTCACCGCGGCGCTCACTGTCCCGGTCCCCGGTTCGGTGGGCCGCTTCATCTTCGCCCTGCCCGCCCCGCACGGCCGGGTCTACCTGGGGCTCACCGACGAGGACGCGCCCGGGCCGGTCCCCGACGAACCACAACCCACCCCCGCCGAGATCGATTTCCTGCTCGATACCGTGAACACGGTCCTGCGTACCCCGCTGACCCACAGCGATATCCGCGGTTCCTTCGCCGGACTGCGCCCCCTGCTGCGCACCGCGGGCGACGATACCGCCGATATCTCCCGCGAGCACGCGGTGCTCACCTCGCCTACCGGGCTGATCACGGTGGTGGGCGGCAAACTCACCACCTACCGCAAGATGGCCCAGGACGCGGTCGATACCGCGGTATCCAGTGCCTGCCTGACCGCCGGACCGTGCCGGACGACCGATCTGCCGCTGGTCGGCGCGGTCGGCGCGGCGGCCCGGGACCGGCTGGTCGCACCGCGGCTGCTGATCGAACGCTACGGCGCCGAAGCCCCCGCGGTCGCGGCACTGGCCGCGGCGAACCCGGAACTGGCCGAACCCGTGGCGCCCGGAATCGACGTGCTGGCGGCGGAGTTCGCGTGGTCCCTCGCGCAGGAGGGCGCCCTGGACTCCGGCGACCTACTGGACCGCCGCACGCGAATCGGCCTGGTACCGGAGGACCGCGCGGCGGCCACCTCCGCCGCCGAGGCGGCGGTGGCCCGGGCCGAATGACGTCACGCGTATTCCCACGCGGAGACGGAAGCGGTCATACAGGCCCGCGGCCACCGATCCAGGCCGTGCGCGGCCTCGGCGGACCGTACGGCCCGTAAACCGGGGGTCTCCTCGGCGGGATCGAGGTAACGGAAGCCCAAGCGCTCGTAATAGGGACCGTTCCAGGGAACTTCGGTGAAAGTCGTCAAGGTTATGGCGGCCGATCCGCGCCCGGCGGCCCACCGCACCGCCCGGTCGATGAGCCGGCGGCCGATCCGCTGCCCCCGGAATTCGGGCAGAACCGACACCTGGTCGATATGGGCATTACCGTCGACGGTGCTCGCGATGAGGTACCCGACCGGCCGGCCTTCTTCCTCCGAGAGCCAGGCGCGGCCGTCGAGGACGAATTCCCCGAGTACAGCGGCAGGCAGCGGATCGTCTCCGGCTACCGTCTCCATACCGGCGGCGGCGAAGGGTTCACCCGCCCTGACCTCGATATCCTGCAGGACGGGGATATCGGCGGCGGTCGCGTCTCGGATCATGGGCACTCCCGGTGGTAACAGCGCGCTGGTCCGCGAAGGTCGGATGCGCGAGAACACAGATCATCTCTCGGGCCGGGTAACGGATCGGCATCTATGCTGGATGCGGTGATACGCCAGGAAGGAGCCGTGCGTGCGCGTTGATACGTCCACCATCGGTATCGCGCCGGGTGAGGGCCTGGTAGCGCGTTTCGGTGATGTCGTGATCTACCTGGTGGGAGCCAATGCGTCCACCGAGCGGATACTCGGCGCCGTCGAGGCGGTGGCGGATGCGGAACATCCCGGCGCCGCGATTGCGCAGCGGCTTGCCGCGGTTGTTTTCGGCACCGGGTCGGAACCGCCTCCGTTCGGCCTGGTCGCACCTACCGCCGACGGCACATTGATCCTGCTGCGCGGGCCCGTGTCGGCGATGATCTCCGGCGCCGAAGGCTCGCGGAGCCTGGTCGGCTCGCGGGCGTTCACCTGGGTGGACGAAATCGTCCGCGACCCGGTCCGCACCCTCTCGGTGGGCCCGGGGTCCGACGCCCGGGTGTCCCCGTATCCCCGCACCGATCTACGCGCCGGGGTGGTCCCCGGCGGTGGTTTCGTCATCCACGCGGCCGTCCGGCGCCGCGGTAAGAAACATCACCGGGCCATCGATCCGGCCGCGGCGAAGGGCTCGGGTGAACCACCCGCGACAGCGCCCGCCGGTCTGGCTGCCGCCGTGCCTGATCCGGCGGCGGAATCCGGTCCGCCGACCGGCCTCGCGGCAGCTCGTTCCGCGGAACCGCTGCCCGGTACACAGGCGTGGTCCGCGGCTTCGGAACCGCCGCGTTCCGAGGCCGAACCAATCAGGTTGCGCAAGGAGCCGGCGGGCCCGCGCCTGAACGGATCCCGCAACGGTTCCGGCAAACAGCAGAAATCCGCTCCCGCCCTGGTGGCCGAGGACGGCACCAGCTATCCCCTCGACCGCGCGTACGTCATCGGCCGCGGCCCTTCGGTCGACGAATCGATACGTCGTAAGACCGCCTCCCCGTTGGTGCTGCAACGCGACCGTCACATCTCCCGGGTACACGCCTACCTGTCGGTCGACGACGGCAAGGTTTTCCTCCGCGACGCCGGCACCGCCGCCGGCACCTTCATCTCGACCCCGGATGAACCGCGCTGGACCCGGATCGGTCAATCCCCCACCGAACTACCGCCCGGCGGCCGGATCCGTATCAGCGAACAGATCCTCACCTACCATTCGGAATCCCCGGACGCCGCCACCTGAGCGGCGTGCCCGGGCCCGCGCACTTCCGCCCCGCAGCGCACAATGGCGGTATGCACCGCAACGGCCCGATCGACGATATCGACGAATCCGCGCTGACCGTCACACCCCCGAAGGCGCAGGCAGCCGGGGTCACGGCGGTCGGTATCGCCTTGGGGCGGGCGGTCGCCGATATGGGCGTCGTCCGGACGGCGCGGACGCTGGCCCGGGTCAACCAGGTCCACGGGTTCGACTGCCCGGGTTGCGCCTGGCCGGAACCGACCGGGCACCGCCGCCCGGCCGAGTTCTGCGAGAACGGGGCGAAGGCGGTCGCCGAGGAAGCGACCCTGAACACCGTCGGCCCGGAGTTCTTCGCCCAGCATTCGATCGCCGATCTCGCCGGTAAGTCCGGGTACTGGCTGGGCCGTCAGGGCCGGCTGACCCACCCCATGGTGCTGCGGCCGGGCGATACCCACTACCGGCCGATCTCGTGGGAGGACTCCTACCGCCTGATCGCCGAGCAGTTGCGCGCGCTGGATTCCCCGGACGAGGCCGTGTTCTACACCTCCGGACGCACCGCGAACGAAACCGCGTTCCTCTACCAGCTTCTGGTCCGCAGTTTCGGCACCAACAACCTGCCCGACTGCAGCAATATGTGTCACGAATCCTCGGGTGCCGCGCTGACCGGGTCGATCGGGATCGGCAAGGGTTCGGTGACCATCGACGATTTCGCCGCGGCCGATCTGATCTTGGTGGCCGGCCAGAATCCCGGTACGAACCATCCCCGGATGCTGAGCGCGCTGGCCGACGCCAAGAAATCCGGTGCCCGGATCGTCGCGATCAACCCGCTGCCCGAAACCGGCCTGATCGGTTTCCGGGATCCGCAGACCGTGCGCGGACTCACCACCGGCGTCGATATCGCCGACGATTTCCTGCAGATCCGGCTCGGCGGCGATATGGCCCTGTTCCAGGGGCTGGCGAAACTCCTGTTCGAGGCTGAGGACCGGGCCCCGGGCACAGTCCTGGACCGCGCATTCATCGAGGCCCATACCGCCGGTTTCGCCGAATACGAACGCCATATCCGCGCGGTCGACCTGGATACGGTCTGCGAAGCGAGCGGTCTCACCCGCGCGGACCTCACCCGCACCGCCGACCTGCTGGCCCGCTCGGAGCGGATCATCGTCTGCTGGGCCATGGGCCTCACCCAGCACAAGCACGCTGTCGCCACCATCGAGGAAGCCACGCATCTGCTGCTGGCGCGCGGCATGATCGGCAAACCGGGTGCGGGTGTCTGTCCGGTGCGTGGCCATTCCAATGTGCAGGGCGACCGCACCATGGGCATCTGGGAGCAGATGCCCGAACCGTTCCTCGCCGCGCTGGATCGGGAGTTCGGGATCACCAGTCCACGCACACACGGATACGACACCGTCGCCGCCATCCGCGCACTGCGCGACGGGCAGGCCCGGGTGTTCTTCGGTATGGGCGGGAATTTCGTGGCCGCCACCCCGGACACCACCGTCACCGAGGCTGCGCTGCGCAACTGCGCGCTCACCGTGCAGGTGTCGACCAAACTCAACCGCAGCCATGTCGTGCACGGTGCCACCGCGTTGATCCTGCCGACCCTGGGCCGCACCGACCTGGACATCCAGGACGGTATGCGCCAGCAGGTGTCGGTGGAGGATTCGATGTCGATGGTGCATCTGTCCACCGGCCGCCTCGACCCGGTGAGCGACGAACTGCGCAGCGAGGTCGCCATCGTCTGCGAACTCGCCCGGGAACTGCTCGGCCCGCAACATCCGGTGCCCTGGGAACAATTCCGCGGCGATTACGACCGGATCCGCGACGCCATCGCCCGGGTGGTCCCCGGATGCGCCGATTACAACACCCGGGTGCGGCAACGCAACGGTTTCGTCCTCCCGCATCCACCCCGCGATACCCGCGAATTCCGTACCGCCACCGGGAAAGCCAACTTCGCGGTGAACGAGCTGAGCTGGGTTCCGGTGCCGCCCGGGCGGCTCGTCCTGCAGACACTGCGCAGCCACGACCAGTACAACACCACCATCTACGGCCTCGACGACCGCTATCGCGGCGTGCACCACGGTCGCCGGGTGGTCCTGGTCCACGCGGAGGATATCGCCGAGATGGGTTTCCAGGACGGCGATCTCGTCGACCTGGTCGCGGAGTGGACCGACGGTATCGAACGTCGCGTCGAGGGGTTCGCGGTGGTCGCATACTCCACGCCCCGCGGTAACGCCGCCGCCTACTACCCCGAAACGAACGCCCTGGTCCCCCTCGACCATGTGGCGGAACGATCGAACACCCCCGTATCGAAGGCTGTCGTCATCAGGCTCGAACCTCATATCCACCGCAGCGGACCGCAGCGCGCTACCCACCGTCCCGACCCGAAATGAGCAGAGTCACCGCGCGACGCCGGATGCGACGTATCACCCCTTCCGGCGAGATCATCCGTCCCGATACCCTGGCCGTCGAAGAGCCCTTGGAAATCCGCGTACGCGGTGAATCGCTCACCGTCACCATGCGCACGCCGGGCAACGATATCGACCTGGTGCACGGTTTCCTCTTCGGTGAGACCCTGATCGCCGGGGCCGCCGATATCCACAGCGCCCGCTATTGCGCCGGTACCGACGACGCGGGGCACAACACCTACAACGTGCTGGATGTCGGCCTGCACGCCCCGATCGTCCTCCCGGACCGCCCGTTCCTCACCACCGGTGCCTGCGGCCTCTGCGGGCGGACCGCGCTCGACGAGATCCGGCTGCGCAGCCGGTATCCGCTGCCGCCACCGGAACCGCTGCTCGACGCCGAGGTGCTGGCCGTGCTGCCGGACCGGCTGCGCAGCCGCCAGTCGGTTTTCGACGCCACCGGCGGCCTGCACGCGGCGGGCCTGTTCACACCCGCCGGGGAGGCACTGGCGGTCCGTGAGGACATCGGCCGCCACAATGCCGTGGACAAGGTGATCGGCTGGGCTCTGCGCGAGAACCGGGTCCCGGCTTCGGATCTCGTGCTCGTGGTCAGCGGGCGTGCGTCCTTCGAGCTGGCCCAGAAGGCGGTGCTGGCCGGTATCCCCGTGCTGGCGGCGGTTTCGGCGCCCAGTTCGCTGGCGGTCGATCTGGCCGGCGAGTCGGGTCTCACCCTCGCCGGTTTCGTTCGCGGCGAGACGATGAACATCTACAGCCATCCCGAGCGGATCCGCGGTTCCGGTACGGCCGGATGACTCCGGCACGCCACGGCGTCGCGGCGGCTGGGCTCGATGCGCACCGGACCGTACCCACTATCGCGGCGCCACAGCATAGTCGGTCAGTTCGATATCGTCCTTGGCGTCACCGGCGAACTTGTCCATGAGATCGAACCACCGTGACCCCAGGAACCAGTTACGGAGCCGCAGGCCCCAGGCGGTTTTCGGCGCCAGGAACGGCCCCGGGCTGCTACTGCCGCCGAGCTTCGCGTACCGGCGCATGATCCGCTCGTAGCGTGCGAAGGCCGTGGTGTGATCACCCGCGGCGGCGGCGAGTTCACCGGCCAGCACATAGGCCCCGACCAGTGCCAGACCGGTTCCGAAGCCGGCGAGCGTGTTCCCGTAGGCGCTGTCACCGACCAGAACCACCCGTCCCGACGCATAACTGGGCATCCGCACCCGGGCCAGCCCGTCCAGGTAGAAATCGTCGTATTCCGTGAGTTCGGCGAGCATTTCGGGTACCGCCCCGCCCATACCGGTGAACCGGTCGATCAGTACCCGGCGTTTCTCGGCGTCATCGGCGAACCCGAGTTCGGGCGCGGCGAACATGTACATCTGCTGCGCCTTCGGCCCACCGCGCACCGCCAGACGCCCCGGTGCGGTGTACCCGAGTGACGTCCGTCGGCGCGGTCCTTCGGCATGCTCCCCAGCCGGCGGTTCCCCGGCGATGGCGTAGTAGTACCCGCGATGCCGGACGAATTTCTCTTCCGGCCCGAACGCCAGGCGGCGCACCCGCGAGTGGATCCCGTCCGCACCGACCACCAGGTCGAACCGGCGTGCCGGCGCGTGTTCGAATTCGACCTCGACACCGTCGGCGGTTTCGCGCAGCGCGGTGATCGAATCACCGAACACGTAGGTGCAACGCCGGGCGGTGAGCCCGTAGAGGATCTCGGCGAGATCGCCGCGCAGGATTTCGACATCGCCGCCGGTGAAGTCGCCGGATATCCGCGCCTGTTCCCGCCCGTCGGCATCGACGAAAACCATATCGGTGGCGCCGGTACTACGCCGCTGGATTTCGTCGTAGACCCCCATCCGCTCGAGCACCGTGCGCTGGACGGTTCCCTTGAAGTCGACCGCCTGGCCGCCCGGACGCAGGGCGGGAGCGCGCTCGACGACGGTGACGTCGAATCCGTAGCGGTCCAGCCAGTAGGCGATCGCGGGGCCGGCGATGCTCGCCCCGGAGACGAGAACGGTGCGGTTCTGCATGACGAACTCCATCCATTAATTGCGTCCCATGGAAACTGTTTCCGCTGGACGCCGATCAGCGTATGGTAGACACAGTTCCAGGTCAACCCATTTCCGAAAGGCACCCGATGGCGACGCCGACCGTGCTCGAGCTGCTCTGGGGAACCGACCGCCGCCCGACCCGGGGACCCAAACCCACCCTCACGCGGTCCGCGATCGTGGCCGCAGCGGTCGAACTGGCCGATACCGAAGGCTTGGCCGCCCTGTCCATGCAGCGGCTGGCCGATCGGCTCGGCTATACCAAGATGTCGCTGTACCGCCACGTGCCCGGCAAGGCCGAGCTCACGGCATTGATGGTGGAGGAGGCGATGAGAGACCTGCCCGCCCTCGACACGTCGGGCCCAGAGCCGTGGCGTAGCGGACTGCGGTCATGGGCACGACTGACCTTCGAGCGCTACCGGCGCCATCCCTGGGTGATGGAGCTGCTGGCCGGCGTGCGACCGATGGGTCCCAACGAACTGGGCTGGACCGAGGCCGCATTGGAAGCGGCGGCCGATATCGACCTGACCGGCCCGGAACGGCTCGACACACTTGTCGTGCTGAACGGCCATGTGCGCAGCCTCGCGCAGCAGGTCGTGGGCCCCGGAGCCACCGAGGAAGAATTCACCGTCGCGATGGTCGCGGCACTGGAATTATCGGACGACCGGTTTCCGCGATTGATCGCGGCGCTATCGGACCATCCGGCGCCCGGCGAATCGCAGGCGAGCGCACCGCATCGCGATGCCGCCCTCGAATTCGGAACGGAGCGGATTCTCGACGGTGTAGCGGCGCTCCTGGCCGAACGCCGCATCCGGCGCGGCTGACCCGTATTTCCGGGCCGGTTACGGATACCGAAAGGATGGCTCTCACATTCCCGGCAACCTGATACCCCGCTCCGCCGCGAGCCGGGACAATTTCTCCGCCTCGTCGATGGCGACCGCGACATAGATACGAAATCCGTCGTCGTCCCGGCGCAACAGGTATTCGTAATCGCTGTCGGTGAGCAGCGCGTCGTCGCCGTCGTAGAAATGCCAGCGCACTCGCGTCCGGACCAGCGAACCGGTCAACCGCACATAATCGATCACGGTGTGATCGACGCGCGCCAGACCGAGCATCTGATAAATGGGATGGGCCTGCGCCAGCCCCTGGGCCATCTCCTCGTGTGAATGCAGAGCACCGACGAAATCGTCGCCCACAATGGTGCCCGGGGTCCCCCACATCACGGCCGTACGCTCGGCGTCATACGCGCTCAGGGTGGATTGGTATTCGTCGAGGAACGCTTCGAGTTCTTCGCGGACGGCCATATCGGCCACGTTATCCCCACCCGCCGGGCCATGCCGGTCGTTTCGGACTACGACCGGCTCGGCCGCGGCCGGAGTTCGGAGCGTCCGGAGCCGGACGCTCCCCTCCTCAGTTGGCCAGCGCCTCCAGCAGCGCCGCGCGCTGGCGGGCACCCAGGCCACCGATACGGCGATCTTCCGGGATATCCGCCTGATCCATCAGCTTGGCAGCCTTAACCGGGCCGACGCCGGGCAGCGCCTTGATCACGGCGACGACCTTCGTCTTCTTGACCAGTTCATCGCTATCAGCCTTGCGCAGCAGGTCGGCAACCGAAACCTTGCCGTCCTTCACCTGACCGATGAGTTCGGAGCGCGCCTTGCGCACCGCCGCCGCTTTGGCCAGAGCCTCCGTGCGTTGTTCTGCGGTCATCGTTGGCAGTGCCATATCTCCTCCGCTTTCACTCGTCGCTCGAACATCTGGTTGACCGGGTCGATTCAACATCACAATACCGACACCGAACCTCCGACACACCGGCCAGACCTGCAGTCATAGCAATGATTTCTGATTCTCTCCCCGGTCGGACGCGGCCCCGGACCGGCCGGCCGCCCGGCCCCTCGGGTAGGTCACGGCTGGAACACGTAACATTTGCGGCCCCTCCAGCGAAAATCTGAGCAGACACAAAGCCTGTACGGCGGCGGTTCAACGGCGAACCGAGGGGTCAGCGCGGATACCCGCCCGTTGTACAAATTCTGCACTGTGAACTGGTATTTCTCCTCCACGATGAGGTGGGGGGCGTTGCGGATCGAGCCGCGGCATCCGGGAGATCCGATGCCGGATCCACCCGCAGCTGCTACGCTGCCGAACCTAGAACAGGTTTCACTTTCTAGGAGTGGTGATGGCACGAGAGATCCGCGACGTAGTCGAGGCGTACGTAAAACTCGTCGGCGCGGGCCCGACCGACGATATCGTCGCTCTCTACGCGCCGGATGCCGTCATCGAAGACCCCATCGGCACCGAGCCCAAACAGGGCCACGACGCCATTCGCGAGTTCTACAACGTGATCGCGAGCCTCGAACGGGAAACCGCACTCGCGCCGGAAACCGTGCGTATCGCCGGAAACCATGCCGCCTTCGTATTCACCCTGATCACCAAGGCCGGCGGCCAGCGAATGACCCTGAGCCCGATCGACGTCATGGAATTCGACGACGAGGGCCGGATCACCCGGATGCGCGCCTACTGGAGCGCCGACGATATGGCCGTCGAGCCCGAATGAGCCGCGGTGCGGCGACTCTACTGCGCTGAGCCGTCGCATCGCCGACCCCGGGTCGCCCACGATCGGCCCTGGCCCCCATCATGCACGCGGGTATTCTGGTCATCAGGATCCGCGCACGCTGGGCCGTTTCGTGGGCACCCGGGCGTCACACCACGGAACCGTATCTCGTCCAGGTAGTAGGGACATCTACACCGAACGAGGAGATCCGATGAGCACATCCCGTATCCCCGCCCTCGCCCCGAACGACGCCGGGCTGCTGACGAGGGTGATGTACTGGTTCGCCCGGCGCAAAATGGGCGAGGTACCGGAACCGCTCGCGGTGAGCGGCTACCACACCGGAATACTGGTCTCCAGCGGTGTTCACGAACTCATGGTGGAGCGGGTTTCGAAGAAACTGCCCGCCAATATCCGGGAGATCGCCGTATACCGGACTGCCTGGACTGTCGGCTGCTCCTGGTGCGTGGATTTCGGCACCATGCTGCAACGCCTGGACGGACTGGATATCGACCGGCTCCAGCACATCGACGAATACCAGACCTCGCCGCACTACACCGACGACGAGCGAGCAGCGATCGCCTACGCGGACGCGATGACCGCGACTCCCATGACAGTGACCGATGAGCAGGTCGCGGACCTGGAACGCCGCTTCGGCCGGCCGGGAGTGATCGAACTGACCTACCAGATCGGACTGGAGAACTCCCGGGCGCGCAACAACCACGCCCTCGGTATCACAGCACAGGGATTCAGTACCGATTCGTGCCGGGTCCCGTGGGCATGAGCGGGTCAGGCCCGGAGGCGGCAGCGGAGCGTAACCACGCAGGGCCCCCGCTCATGCCCGATCGACTCCGCATGAGCGGATCAGGCCCGGAGGCGGCAGCGGAGCGTAACCACGCAGGGCCCCCGCTCATGCCCCATGGACACAGCCTGACGGCCGCTCAGATGACCCAGCACGCATAACCGATATGTTCACCGCGGCCGACGAAGACCTGCACTGACGGGGCCATATCGTTGCCGCCGGTCGGCTGGACCGCCTGCAGGGTGTGCCCACCCTCGTAGGCGGGAACCCACTGGATCAGCGCCACCCCGCCGCCGGTGGGCGGGATCGTGGCGAAGGGGGCACCGTTGTCGTAGAAGGTCACCGGGGTCACCGCCTCGCTGAGCGTGGCCCGCACCGTATAGGTACATCCGGTGCCGTAATTCGTGCGGATCCCGACGTTCAGATCCGGCATCACACTGATCTGGGTCGCGGTCGCGGCCGCCCGCGGTGCGCCGGGCACGGCGACCGCCAAGGCCGCCGCGACCATACACAGGAAAGCGCCCGCCCGGCTCAGCCGTGCGGGCGCAGACCCGGTACCGCGTCGTTCACACCGAATTCCCCCGATAAGCAGCTGTGTCGCCATGACCGCTCCTACATCGCACGAATGTCGAGTGGCCACCGACGATACAGCGCCCCGGTGCCCGGCGAGCCCGGATCGGGCATCGGAACGGTTGCGACCAGGCGTCAGGCCGACTTCTCGCGGCGCTCCGCGCGCTCCCGTTTCCGCGGAACGATGGTCGGCAGGACATTGTCGTTGACCGTATCCGCGTCGACGACAACCTTGGCCACATCGTCGCGGCTCGGGATATCGAACATCACCTGCTGCAGCACCTCTTCCATGATGGCGCGCAGCCCACGCGCCCCGGTGCCCCGCAGAATTGCCTGATCCGCTACGGCTTCGAGGGCGTCGCGGGTGAACTCCAGATCCACCCCGTCCATCTCGAACAACCGAATATACTGCTTCACCAGCGCGTTCTTCGGTTCGGACAGGATCTTCACCAGGGAATCCTTGTCCAGGTTCGTTACCGAGGCCACCACCGGAAGCCGGCCGATGAACTCCGGGATCAGACCGAACTTGATCAGATCCTCCGGCATCACCTCGGAGAAATGATCGGTCGTATCGATCTCCGCCTTGGACCGCACCTCGGCGCCGAAACCGATCCCCCGGTGACCGGTGCGATCGGAGATGATCTTCTCCAGACCGGCGAACGCACCCGCCACGATGAACAGGACGTTGGTCGTATCGATCTGGATGAACTCCTGGTGCGGGTGTTTACGCCCGCCCTGCGGCGGCACACTCGCCTGCGTGCCCTCCAGAATTTTCAGCAGCGCCTGCTGAACGCCCTCACCGGAAACATCCCGGGTGATCGACGGATTTTCGCTCTTACGCGCGATCTTGTCGACCTCATCGATATAGATGATCCCGGTCTCGGCGCGTTTGACATCGTAATCGGCGGCCTGGATGAGTTTGAGAAGAATATTCTCGACATCCTCACCCACATAGCCGGCCTCGGTGAGCGCGGTGGCGTCGGCGATCGCGAACGGCACATTCAGCATTTTGGCCAGCGTCTGCGCCAGATAGGTCTTACCGCAGCCGGTGGGGCCCAGCATCAAAATATTCGACTTCGCCAGTTCGACGCTCTCCCCGCGCGCGTCGCGTCCCTTGTCACCGGCCTGAATACGCTTGTAGTGGTTGTAGACCGCCACCGCGAGCGTCCGTTTGGCGGTGTCCTGCCCGATCACGTAGTTCTCCAGGAAATCCCGGATCTCCGCGGGTTTCGGCAGTTCGTCGAGCTTGACCTCGCTCGACTCCGCCAGCTCCTCCTCGATGATCTCGTTGCACAGATCGATGCACTCGTCGCAGATGTACACCCCTGGTCCCGCAATGAGCTTCTTGACCTGCTTCTGGCTCTTTCCGCAGAACGAGCATTTGAGCAGATCGCCGCCGTCGCCGATGCGCGCCATCGTGTGGGTCCCTACTTCCTTGTTCGCGTGCAACCATCCGTCCAGCTGTCAGCCGGCCCGCCGCCCGCGGAGGGAGCGGATCCGGCGGAATCACCCGGATCTGAGGGCGGTGCTGTCAACCGGGAACAAAGGTCCCTGGGTTTGACCGTACCCGGTGTGTGCGATCGAGGTCGACAACTCGGGCAGGTTTCTCATCGCAGTTGTGCGGGGATTCACCCGGATACGGCGTCGTCGCGCATTTTCCACCGACCCGCCCGGCCGGGGCGTGTCGCATACCCGGCCACCTATCCGCTGCCCCCGGCCGGCCCGGCGCACCGCGAACACACGACGCGCCGAACCCGGTCGAAACTCACTTCTGAGCGCTGAGCTTCCGGTAATCGAACACCGTATCGATGATCCCGTACTCCCTGGCCTCCTCGGCCGTCAGGATCTTGTCGCGGTCGGTGTCCTTGCGGATGGTGTCCGCATCCTTACCGGTATGCCGGGCCAGCGTGGTCTCCATCAGCCGGCGCATCCGCTCGATCTCCGCGGCCTGGATCTCCAGATCCGACACCTGACCCTGGATACCGCCCTCGACCGACGGCTGATGGATCAGCACCCGCGCATTCGGCAGGCACGCCCGCTTACCGGGGGTACCGGCGGCCAGCAGCACCGCCGCCGCCGACGCTGCCTGCCCGAGGCAGACGGTCGCGACATCGGCCCGCACGTACTGCATGGTGTCGTAGATCGCCATCAGCGACGTGAACGAACCACCGGGGGAATTGATGTACATGGTGATATCACGGTCGGGATCCAGCGATTCGAGCACCAGCAGCTGCGCCATGATGTCGTTGGCCGACGCATCGTCGACCTGCACGCCGAGGAAGATGATGCGCTCCTCGAACAGCTTGTTGTACGGGTTGGATTCCTTGACGCCGAAGCTCGAATGTTCGATGAACGACGGCAGGATGTAGCGCGACTGCGGGCCCACCGGCGCGATACCGCCGAGGCCACGAGGATCATTCGGATTGGCCATATTCGTCTCCAAGTCTGTGAGTGAGCTGTCCGCCGGACGGATTCGCGAACCCCGGCCGGCCACCCGGGCCGGATCCGCGAACGACGCCCTAGTTGCTGCCCGTGCCGCCCGCCTGGCGCGCATTGGTGATCACCCGGTCGATGAAGCCGTACTCCAGCGCCTGGTCGGGTGTGAACCAGCGATCGCGGTCGGCGTCGGCATTGATCTGCTCCACCGGCTTACCGGTGTGCCTCGCCTGCAACTCGTTCAGCTCACGCTTGGTGTAAGCGAACTGCTCGGCCATGATCGCGATATCCGCGGCCGAACCGCCGATACCGGCCGACGGCTGATGCATCATGATCCGGGTGTGCGGCAGCGCGAAACGCTTTCCCGGCGCGCCCGCGGTCAGCAGGAACTGCCCCATGGACGCGGCCAGGCCCATCGCGGTGGTCGCGATATCGCATTCGGCGTACTGCATGGTGTCGTAGATCGCCATGCCGGCGTTCACCGACCCGCCGGGCGAGTTGATGTACAGCGAAATATCTTTGGTGGGATCTTCCGCCGACAGCAGCAGGATCTGCGCGCAGATCTTGTTCGCGATGTCATCGTCGACCTGGGTGCCGAGAAAGATGATGCGCTCACGCAGCAGGCGCTCGTACACGGAATCGCTGAGATTGAGCCCAGCGGTCGGAGCTGTCATGACCTCGGCTTGGTTGATTGTCACGGATACCTGCCTTCTCTCGCCGGCTCGTTGCTGTCACAAACATTAACGAAACAGAGGGTGACCGACGTCCCGGTCCCCTCCCGATTCGCTCAGAGCGCAATATCTGAATGCGGCGTCTCCGGGGCCGCGGGGTCGGGGCTTGCTCGGTGCCGCGTGGTCGTTGAGCACGGAATTTCCGGACCCAGGCCGACCCTCCGCTGTTGGGCTGTGTTTTTGGCGCCGCCTGCGGCGTCGCGGGGTTCGGGGCCCGTCTCGTTCTTCACTCCCGGCGCTCAGTCGCTGCGCTCCTTCGCTCTGGTCGCTCCAGAACGAGACGGGCCCCGAACCACCAAAGTTGACCGGCCGCATGCGGGAAAACGGGGTGGTGTCGCATGCGGACAGACCGGCGGTAGGGGAATCAAACGCGCCCAGGGGCGGCGCCGAGTTCAGCGAGGCCCTTGGAGGTTTTGCCACGGACCGAGGGGGGCCAAAACCCGCGCGCCGGAGGCGCGCCGAAAGACACAGAACCCCGGTCTTCCGGGCGGGGGCATAGCGAAGACAGAGAATGTCCCATTTCTGTCCTTCGATAGCCGACACCACCTGTAGTCCCGGGGCTCCGATCCGTCGTACTCGTATGGGTTACTCCGTGTCCGCGGTGGAGGCGGTGGACTCTTCGGTGTTCGCCTCGTCCTCGGCGTCCTTGGGGCTACCGAACATCTCGTCGGTGTCGACCGTGTTGCCGTCCGAATCCGTGACCGTGACCTGGTTGACCACGCCCGCGAGGGCCTTGCCGCGGCGGACGTCGGCGAATACCGCGCCCAGCTGGCCGGCCTGCTGCACCTGCTGGATGAACTGCTCGGGTGCCATACCGTAGCGCTGGGCCTGGAACAGGATGCGCTCGGTGAGCTCCTCCTGCCCGACCTGGGTGCCTTCGGCTTCGGCGACAGCGTCCAGCAGCAGCTGGGTCTTCACCGACTTCTCGGCGGCTTCCTTGGTGTCAGCGTCGAACTCCTCGCGGCTGGAACCCTGCGCTTCCAGCGCCTCGGCGAACTTGGCCTCGTCGTGGTCGAAACCGTGGACGGCGTCGTGCTCGACGGCGTCGATCTCGGCCTTGACCACGGCCTCCGGCAACGGCACCTCGACGGTGTCGAGCAGCTTCTCCAGCACCTGATCGCGGATCTCGCCGGCCTGCTGGACCTTCTTCGACTGCTCGACCCGGTTGCGCAGATCGGCCTTCAGCTCGTCGATGGTGTCGAATTCGCTGGCGAGCTGGGCGAATTCGTCGTCCGCCTCGGGCAGTTCGCGTTCCTTCACGGAACCGAGGGTCACCGTGATCACCGATTCCTGGCCGGCGTGCTCGCCGGCGACCAGGGTGGAGGTGAACTCCTTGGACTCACCGGCCGACATCCCGATCAGGGTCTCGTCCAGGCCCTCGATGAGCTGACCGGAACCGACCTCGTGCGACAGCCCGGTGGTCGCGGCCTCCGGGACCTCTTCGCCGCCTACCGTGGCGGACAGGTCGATGGAAACGAAATCGCCGTCCTGCACGGCACGTTCGACACCGACGAGGGTGCCGAAGCGCTGACGCAGCGACTGCAACTGCTCCTCGATATCCTCGTCCTTCACCTCGATGGCGTCGACGGTGACAGCGATGCTGCTGTAATCCTCGGGCAGGGTGATCTCCGGCCGGATATCGACCTCGGCGGTGAACGCCAGCTCCTGCCCGTCCTCGATCTTGGTGATCTCGATCTCCGGCTGGCCGATGACCTTCACCTCGGAGGTGGACACGGCCTCGCTGTAGCGGCCGGGCAGCGCGTCGTTGACGACCTGCTCCAGCACCGCACCGCGGCCCAGGCGCGCCTCGAGCAGCTTGGCCGGCGCCTTGCCCGGACGGAAGCCGGGAATGCGCACCTGCTTGGCCAGGGCCTTGTAGGCGCGATCGAAGTCCGGCTTCAGCTCCTCGAAGGGCACCTCGACATTGATCCGGACCCGGGTCGGGCTCAGCTGCTCGACGGTGCTCTTCACGGACATGCTCCTTGTTCTCGTCGGTTCGTCTTCTCGTCGGCCCCGCACGCTATCCGTGCCGGTAGCCGATTGATGGCGCGCGGTCTGGCGACGGCACGCGGGTACGCGCCCTCGGCGTACCGTCCGGAACGGCGAGCACCTGCGGTTTCACGCGCCCGGGATACGCATCCCGACCAGGGTAGTTGACCGGGTCGGGCGCGCTGCTCACTGGGGGACTGTGACCGCGTCGGTGACGAAGACCAAGGTCTCGTTCGGCGGTACCCCGTTACCGCCGGCACCGTAGCCCAGATCAGGCGGAATGATCAGCAACCGGCGGGCGCCCTGCTGCACTCCCTCGAGCCCTTGCTCCCAGCCGGGAATGACCATGCCGGAACCGAGAGCCAGCTCGAAGGGTTCGCCGCGGTCGAACGACGAATCCAGTTTCTCCTTGTTCGACCAGGTGACCAGGGAATAATTCATGGTCAGCTGGTCACCGGCGGCGGCACCGGGCCCCGAGCCGGGAACCAGGTCCTTCACCACGAGCTGCTTCGGCGGATCACAGTCATCGGGGATGGTGATCTCCGGAACCTCACCGAACCCGCCTTTCACCCCGATATCGTCGGCGGTGCATTCCCGGCCTTTCGACTCGGTCGGCGCCCCCTGGGCCGGACTGCCGGCGGACGCGGCCGCGGAGGTGGTGGTTGGTGTCGCGCTGTCGGAACTGTCGTCCGAACCGCACCCGCTGAGGCCCAGCGCGACCGCTCCCACTGCGACGGCGGCGACAATCCTGCCGAATTTCTGCATGGGCTGAACTTATGGCGGCGCCGCCGGAGTCGCGTGGGCGGGGCCAGAAATATGCGGACGCGGGCTTGCGGTCGGAGCAGGGGTGGACTGGGACGTGAAGGTGACAAGTCGACCAATCCGCAAAGGTTCTGTGTTTTTTGGGGGCGGCCGGGGGGGCGCCCCCAAAACAAAAACCAACACACCCCCCGGCAACCCCCCCAACCCGGAGCACCCCCCAGAAACGGCGACCCC
>NZ_JBEYBT010000006.1:0-295294 GCF_040632335.1 Nocardia sp. NPDC019395 | reverse complement strand
CGGGGCCCGTCTCGTTCTGGAGCGACCAGAGGAAGGGAGCGCAGCGACCGACCGGCGGGAGTGAAGAACGAGACCAAGGGGGCCCCGAACCCGCGACGCCGCAGGCGGCGCAAAAAAACAGAGTCAGGATGCGACCAACGCGTCCAACGCCGACAGGAACAACCCCAGCCCGTCATCACTCGGCCCGGTCAGCGGCTCGGTCGCATGCTCCGGATGCGGCATGAGCCCCACAACGCGTTTGTTCGCCGAAGCGATGCCGGCGATCGAACGCTGCGACCCGTTCGGGTTGTCGCCCGCGTAGCGGAACACCACCCGGCCCTCGCCCTCGAGCTCGTCGAGAACCGACGCAGGTGCCTGATAACGGCCCTCCCCCGATTTCAGTGGGACGAGGATCTGCGCGCCCGGTTCGTAGCGGGAGGTCCATGCCGTATCCGTGGCCTCGACCCGCAGCCACTGGTCACGGCAGACGAAATGCAGGCCCGCGTTGCGGGTGAGCGCCCCGGGCAGCAGCCCGGCCTCGCACAGCACCTGGAAACCGTTGCAGATGCCGAGGACCGGCATACCTTTTCCGGCCGCCTCGATCACCGTGCCCATCACGGGGGCGAATCGGGCGATCGCTCCGCAGCGCAGATAGTCACCGTAGGAGAAGCCGCCGGGGACCACGACCGCGTCGACACCTTTGAGATCGGCGTCGGCGTGCCAGAGGTTCACCGCCTCGGCGCCCGCCAGCCGCACCGCGCGGGCCGCGTCCACGTCGTCGAGGGTGCCCGGGAAGGTGATGACCCCGATACGGGCGGTCACGAGACGCGCACCACCTTCCAGTCCTCGATCACGGTGTTGGCCAGCAGCGATTCCGCGATCGCCGCGAGCTGGTCGTCGCTCATATCGTCGCCGACCTCGAGCTCGAACCGCTTGCCCTGCCGGACATCGGTGACGCCTTCGAATCCCAGGCGCGGTAGGGCGCCGGCTATGGCCTGCCCCTGCGGATCCAGGATCTCGGCCTTCGGCATCACCTCGACCACGACACGTGCCACGGGTTGCTCCTCACGAAAAGGGGTGAGCTGCGTCCGGCGCTGCTATGGGCCGGAGCGCTGATGGGGTTACCTGAGCAGCCTAATTGCCGGGGGAACCGGCGGTCGCGGCGGGTGAGGTGAACAAGGTCGCCGGTACTAGCCTGGGGATCATGCATGTAGCCCATTTCGGTCACTCCTGCGTACTCGTCGAACTGCACGGCAAGAAGGTTCTCTTCGACCCCGGCGCCTTCTCGCACGGTTTCGAAGGGCTCACCGGTTTGGACGCGATCGCCGTCACCCATCAGCACGCCGACCATATCGACGCGAACCGGATCGAGGCGCTCGTCGAGGCCAACCCCGGAGCCCGCTTGCTGTCCGATCCGCAGACCGCCGGATTACAGGGCGGCCCGTGGGAGGCGGTCCACGCGGGCAATGTCATCGAGCTCGGCGATTTGCGGATCACCGGCGGCGGCGGGCGGCATGCCGTGATCCACCCCGACCTCCCGGTCGTGGACAACACCGTTTTCCAGCTCGGCAGCGGCGAGAACCCGACCCAGTTCGTGCATCCGGGTGATTCGCTCTGGGTTCCCTCCACGCCGGTGGATGTGCTGGCCCTACCCGCCGCGGCACCGTGGATGAAGATCAGCGAAGCGGTCGACTATCTGCGTTCGGTCGCCCCTCGGCTGGCGTTCCCCATTCATTACGGAATCCTCGCCGAGCCGGCCTGGGGTGTCTACTTCAGCCGGTTCGACGAAATGCGCAAGGAAGAAACCGAATTCCAGATTCTGCGCCCGGAGAACGACACCGACTTCTGACGTACACAACGCTCGATGGCCGGCAGGCCACCTGTTCGGGGTGGGGCCCGCCCGGTTCTGGAGCGACCAGAGCGAAGGAGCGCAGCGACTGAGCGCCGGGAGTGAAGAACCGGGTTAATAGGGCCCCACCCTCGAGACGCGGAGCGTCTCCAAAATTACAGCCCGCCCCTTCACGGACTGTCCACACCCGCATAACAAGCACCCCTCACGGACTATCCACACCCGCATCACAAGCACCCCTCACCGACTGTCCACACCCGCACCAGAAGCACCCTTCACGGATGTCCACACCCGCATCAGAAGCACCCTTCACGGACTGCCGACACCGGCATCACAAACAGCACCCCATCCCCTGACCGACCACCACTTCCAGACCTGCCCCCGCCGCCCCCGCTATCGCCGATCGGGAGCGGCGGAGCCTCAGGCCGCCCGGACCGCCCTGAGCGGTTCCCAGCGGTACGCCTCCCCGCGCGCCCCGTGATAGAGCGCCAGATCGACCGCGTCCAGCATCGCCTGCCGCGGCCCCGGCCGGCCGAGCTGAGCGGCCGAGACCGCCAGCCGCAGCACTCCTCCCCGGCGCGCGGTCCGGGCGGCGCCCAATACCAGCGCCCGGCACCACCACGGCTCGGCGCGGAACCCCTCGCCGATACCGTAGACCCGCGCCTTCTGCACCGTATTGCGTTCCAGGTCGTGAATGCTGGTCAGCCCCAGCGATAACCGGAACCCGAGTTCGGGCAGCGCCGCCAGGGCACCCGCCGAGGCGTCCCAGCGCGGGGCCGCGAACAGCCGGGTGCGCAGTCCCACCTGTTCCATCGCCCGGTCGGCGGCGGTGAGACGCAGCAGCGCCTCGTGTTTGGGCAGGGTCGCGAACTCGGCCCGGCGGCGTTTGGTGGCGGCCTGGTCGTAGCCGTGCAACACGATGGCGTCGCCGCGTTCGCGGCGGCCGCGCAGCCAGGTCTGCGTGGTGGGGTCGTCGGTCAGCCGGTATTTACCCTTCAGCCGGGGCGCCACCAGCAGCGACAGCCGAACGCCGCGCTGATCCATCTCTTCGGCGAATCCGATCGCCGCGTCCCGGGTGGTCTCCCGGACCCCGGATACCGATACGAGCAGCTCAGCGTTCATGTACCAACGGTGGCAGACGCAGGTGACCGCCATATGCAGCCGCGATGACCTGCGCGTGCAGGGCCGGTGACCACCCCGTGCAGCGGGCGTGACCGGTGGGCGAACATCCGGACACGATCCGGTCGCCGCCCGGCAGACCTGCCGGCCATCGAACGGAGGCCGTTCGCATCCGGCGTGGGTGATGGCCTAGTTGTCCCCGGCGCCGACGGTATCCAGCACCCAGGCGTACTCGAATGCGACTTCCCGCCACTTCTCGTACCGGCCGCTCACCCCGCCGTGGCCGGCGCTCATCTCGGTTTTCAGCAGCAGCGGCGCGTCACCGGTTTTGGTGGCGCGCAGTTTCGCGACCCATTTGGCGGGTTCCACATACAGCACCCGGGTGTCGTTGATGCTGGTGATCGCGAGAATGGCCGGGTAGTCCTGGGCCGTCACGTTCTCGTAGGGCGAATACGATTTCATATATTCGTAGACATCTTTGTCCGCCAACGGGTTTCCCCACTCGTCCCATTCGATCACCGTCAACGGCAGCGACGGGTCGAGGATGGAGGTCAGCGGGTCGACGAACGGGACATTGGCCAGCACCCCGGCGAACAGTTCGGGCGCCGCATTGGCCACCGCGCCCATGAGCAGCCCACCCGCGCTGCCGCCGTCGGCGATCATCCGGTCCGCGGCGGTGGTCCCGTTGTCGATGAGATGCCGTGCGCAGGAAACGAAATCGGTGAAGGTGTTCTTCTTGGTGAGGGTTTTGCCGTTCTCGTACCACAGCCGGCCCATTTCGCCGCCGCCGCGCACATGGGCGATGGCGAAGACCAGTCCCCGATCGAGCAGCGACAACCGGGACACCGAGAACCCGGGGTCCATACTGGCCTCGTAGGAGCCGTACCCGTAGAGCAGCAACGGTTTCGGTCCGGTGGAGAGGTCGGTATCGCGCCGGGCGACGATCGAGATCGGGATCCGGGTGCCGTCGTCTGCCACGGCCCAATCCCGGTGCTGTACATAGTCGTCGGCGTTGTAACCGCCGAGTACGGGTTGTTCCTTGCGCAGCAGCAGTTCGCCGGTCTCGACCACGTAGTCGAAGACCTGAGTCGGGGTGATGAACGAGGTCAGCCCGAGTCGCAGTGTGGGCTGGTCCCATTCCGGGCAGGACCCGAGTCCGGCGCTGTAGAGCTCCAGATCGAATTCGAGTTCCTTCAGCTCCCCGTACCCGTCCGGGCCGAGCGGCCAGATCGCCACCCGGGGCAGCGCCTCACGGCGGTAGCTGAGCACCAGCTGGCCGGCGAAGGCGTCGATGTCTTCGAGCCGCACGTCGTCGCGGTGGCCGATCAGGGTGCGCAGCCGGGCCGGATCGTCGGCCGGGGCCTCGGCCAGGACGAAATTCTCCGCCTTCACCCCGTCGACCACATCGTTGTGCAGGACGAGGAACCGGTCTTCCCCGGCCACGACCGCGTGTTCGGCCGCGTACTCGACGCCTTCCCGGCGGGGCAGCAATACCCGGAACTCACCGGTCGGATCATCCGATTCCAGCACCCACCCTTCGGTGGTGATCTTGGACCCGACCCAGATCATCAAATATTTTTCCGACCTGGTGGCCCCGACACTCACCCAGTACCGCTCGTCCGGTTCGTGGAAGACCTTGACATCGGTTTCGGTCGCGGCGCCCAGGCGATGCCGCCACACGGTATCGGGCCGCCAGGATTCGTCGACCGTCTGATAGAAGACATGGCTGCCGTCCAGCGACCAGGTCGCACCGGGGGCTGTCCGCGCGATCTCGTCACCGAGCAGTTCACCGGTACGCAGATCCTTGAAGCGCAGGGTATAGCGCTCGTCACCGGCCGTATCCACCGAGAAGGCCAGCAGGTTCCCGTCGTGGCTCAACGAGAACGCGCCGAGGGCGAAGAAATCGTGCCCCTCGGCCAGTTCGTTGCTGTCCAGCAGCACCTGCTCACCGGGGATCTCGGTAGCCGCCTCGAGCTGCGGGGGCGTCCACGCGTCGACCCCCGCGGCGGCGGTATCGATCGGGCAGCGGCACTGGACGCCGTACTGCTTACCCTCGTAGCTGCGCGAGTAATACCAGTACTCACCGAGCCGCGTGGGCACCGACAGATCGGTCTCCTGGGTGCGGGATTTGATCTCGTCGAAGATCTTCTCGCGCAACGGGGCAAGGTGCGCGGTCTGCGCCTCGGTGTAGGCGTTCTCGGCCTCCAGATAGGCGATGACCTCCGGGTTGTCCTTGTCCCGCAGCCACTCGTATTCGTCGACGAAACGATCCCCGTGGTGCACGCGCTCCTGCAGCACCGTTTTCGCTGTCGGCGCTGTCACCGCCGTCTCGGTCACCGGACCACCACCACTGTCAGCCATGGCCACCACCGTAGCGGCCCCGCCCGGCCCCCGGCGACGCTACCGAGGCTCAGGCGCGCAACCGGCTCCTTATGCCCCGATCGCGGGGCCCACGGTCGGCCAGGAGGCTTTGAGCTGATCGTTCCAATACGACCAGGAATGGGTCCCGACCGGCTCGTAATCCACCCGGATCGGCAAGCCCGCCGCCCGCGCACGCCGTTCGAAGGCGATCACGCAGGTGTCGACCGCGAATTCGATCGGCCCGCCGAGCACGATGTTCTCCGGCAGCTGCGGCTTCAGTTCGAGCTCGTGCGGGCCCGGCAACCCGGTCCCGGTGGACAGGTACAGGGTTTTACCCCGCAACCGGTCGAGCATGAGCGCCGGATCGTGCGCCGCCCATTCGGGGCTGCCCCCGGGGCCCCACATATTGTCGGGATTACCACCCCGGGTGACGATCGAGAACTGCGTCGCACCGGTCGCCATACCGGTATCCGGGCAGGCGCTATAGCCGGCGACCGCCGTGTACAACTCCGGATGCCGGGCAGCGAGAATGTAGGCGGCGTGCCCGCCCATCGAGAGTCCTCCGATGGCGTTCACGCCGTTACTGTCGAATTCGGAGTCGATAACGGGCGGCAGCTCCTGGGTCAGGAAGGTCTCCCACTGGTTGCGGCCCAGGACCGGATCGTCGCGGCGCCAGTCGGTGAAATAGCTCGCCTTCCCACCGACCGGCATCACGACATTGACGTTCTTTCCCAGGAAGAACGCTTCGGCGTCGGTGGCGTTGGTCCACGTGCTCTGACCGACCCCCGGATCCAGCCCGTCCAGCAGGTAGTAGCTGGGCCGGGAACCACCGCCCGGCGGATGCAGGACCTGCACCTGCACGATCTGATTCATCGCGGGCGAGGCGATGAACACCGCGGACCGGGTCGGGCTGAGCGCGTCGATTCGGACGACCTCCGCCGCGGCCGCCGGTGCGGGTCGGAGAACAGTGAGTCCGGCGACCAAGCCGACCACTCCCAGCATGAGTACAGCTAACCGATACAACCGCACGCTCACACCTCCATATCCCCACCCAGATCTCGGCGTAGGCCAACTCGCACCATCATGCCCCGGCTGCGGTGCCGAAATTCAGCATTCGAGCAGCAAATGCATCGAACGTTATCGAGACACGATCTTACGTGTCCCCGGCGATCCGGCCCGTGAAACGCTCCGCGCGTGGGAATCCCACCTACCGGGCGCCCCGCTCCAGCGCACCTCGGATGGACCCGGCGAGGTAATCCAGATCGGCCCGCGCCGGGGTCCGCGGCCGGGCCCGCAACCCGAATCCGTCGCCGGGCGTCCGCGGAATCACGTGGAGATGAACATGAAACACCTCCTGGCCTGCGGTAACACCATCTGCCAGGAAAAAGTTCACACCGTCGCAGGCCACTTCGCTGGCCCGCAACGCCGCCGCCAGCCGCTGCCCGACCTGAAACAGCTTCCCACCGATCACCGGATCCAATTCGGCAAGATCCCGGGCCGGAATCTTCGGAACCACCAGCAGATGCCCCGGAGTCACGGGACGGATATCCATGAACGCCAGCACATCCTCGTCCTCGTACACCGGGCTGGCCGGCGCACGCCCCGCGATGATGTCGGCAAAAATCGTATACGGATCCATGAACCCACTATGTGAGCTGATCAGACCACCCGGGCACGCGGGGTGACTGCCCCGCATCCCACATTCGGACACGGTGGGCCACGAACCCCGGCCCTCCTACCAGCAGCCCGAACTCAAAGAATGGGCGCAGGTACGTAACGCGCCGCTTCCGGATACGCAGCCGTCAATTTGCCCACCTGCGCCACCACTTCGGCCACCTGAGCATCCGCCGCCCCGATGAACGCCGACTTCTCGGCCAGCGCCGCTTCCAGGGCGGCCAGGTCCAGCGGCAACCGTTCGTCCGCTGCCAACCGGTCCAGCAGGTCAGGTTCACGGCCCTGCTCGCGCATCGCCAGTGCCACCGCCACCGCGTGTTCCTTGATCACCTCATGGGCCGCCTCCCGGCCCACCCCCGCCCGCACTGCCGCCATGAGAATGCGGGTGGTCGCCAGGAACGGCAGGTAGCGGTCCAGTTCGCGGGCGATCACCGCCGGGTAGGCGCCGAATTCGGCGAGCACGGTCAGGAAAGTCTCGGTCATACCGTCGAGCGCGAAGAACGCGTCCGGTAGCGCGACCCGCCGCACCACCGAGCAGAACACATCGCCTTCGTTCCACTGCGCGCCCGCGAGTTCCGCCGCCATCGACCCGTATCCGCGCAACACCACCTGTAGCCCGTTGACCCGTTCACAGGACCGGGTGTTCATCTTGTGCGGCATGGCCGAACTGCCTACCTGCCCCGGCTGGAATCCCTCGGTGACCAGTTCGTGTCCGGCCATCAGCCGGATGGTGTGCGCCAGCGAGGACTGCGCGGCGCCGATCTGCACCAGCGCGGAGAGTACATCGTGGTCCAGCGAGCGCGGATAGATCTGCCCGACACTGGTCAGCACACTGGTGAAGCCCAGGTGGCGGGCCACCTGCTGTTCCAGGGCGGAGAGTTTCGCGGCGTCGCCACCGAGCAGGTCCAGCATGTCCTGCGCGGTACCCATCGGACCCTTGATCCCGCGCAACGGATAGCGCTCGATCAGTTCCCGCAGCCGGGTCAGGGCGATGAGCAGTTCGTCGGCGGCCGAGGCGAAACGTTTACCCAGGGTGGTCGCCTGTGCGGCGACGTTGTGCGAGCGGCCGGCCATCACCAGCGTCTGGTATTCGGCGGCTCGTTCCGCGAGCCGGGCCGCCACCGCGACACCGTGCGCGTGGATATGTTCCAGCGACAGGCGGATCTGGAGCTGTTCCACGTTCTCGGTGAGGTCCCGGCTGGTCATCCCCTTGTGCACGTGTTCGTGACCGGCGAGGGCGTTGAATTCTTCGATCCGGGCCTTCACATCGTGGCGGGTCACCCGTTCGCGTTCCGCGATCGATGCCAGGTCCACCTGTTCGACGACCCGCGCATAGTCCTCTACGACCCCCGGCGGGACGTCGACGCCCAGTTCGGACTGGGCGCGCAGCACCTCGAGCCACAGCCGCCGCTCGAGCACGATCTTGTGCTCGGGGGACCACAGATGAACCAGCTGCGGGCTGGCGTAGCGGGTGGCGAGGACGTTGGGGATCAGGTCGGAGGTCACGTCCGGTCAGTCTAATGACCGGTACCGGTCCATCGGCTGGTGCGTCGCGGGAGCGACGATATCGATGACCTCCAGCAGGGCTCCGCGGGCCAGACGCCGGGGTTGCGGATCGGATTCGCTCAGCGCGGCGACCACCGCGCCGTCGACCACCGCGACCAGCCTGCGAAGTTGTTCGGGCCGCACGATCCGATCGGATCGGCGCAGCACATCGGCAAGCAGCTCGTCGAGCTGCCCGCGTAGTCGTAGCTGGACCTCGCGTAATTCCGGGTGCCGCGCGGAGGCGACGGTGCGCTCGTAGCGGGCGATCAACCGGCCGCGCGCGCCTTCGTCCGCACCGTCGGTGCCGATAAGCAGATCGAGCACCAGTTCAACGGTTGCTTCCGCGCCGCGCCGCCGATGGGTGACCTCCCCGATCCGCCGCCGCATCGCCTCGAGTTCGGCGTTACCGCTGAATTCGACCGCCCGCGCGATCAGATCCTCGAGAGATTCGAAGTAATAGGTCGTGGAGGCCAGCGGGAGTTCGGCGCGAGTAGCGACCGAACGATGCCGCACCGCGTCGAAACCACCTTCGAGCAGTAATTCGGCGGCAGCGGCCACCAGCGCCTGGCGACGCCGTTCACCTTTCGGAGTCGTCGCGGTTATCACCGTGCCATCTTGCCAGTCGTCATCAGTACATCCGTGCGAAATGAGGGAAAGGGCAAACAACCATCGATGTTTCTACCGCATCCTCGCAGCGATGGTGTCGTACTGTGCAAAGTTGTTGCCCGGCAGCGTAATCGTGTCAAGCCTGCTTGTGCAGATAACCCCCCAGCCGAGTTAGCGCGGCTTCGATATCCGCGGTGGCGCCCGCGAAGGAGAGGCGGATGGTCCGGTGCCCGTTCACCGTGTCGAAATCCAGGCCCGGCGCGACCGCCACCCCGGTCTGCGCCAGCACATCCGCGCACCACGCCATCGAATCGTCGGTGAGATGCCCGATATCGGCGTAGGCGTAGAAGGCACCGTCGGCGGGAGCGAGGTCGGTGATCCCGAGATCGGCGAGGCCGTCCAGCAGTATCCGGCGGTTGATCGCGTAGCGCCGCACGTGACTGTCGAGTTCGGTCCGGGAATCGGCGTCGAACGCGTGCAGCGCCGCGTACTGGGAGATCGCGGGTGGGCAGACGGTCATATTGGACGCCAGCCGCTGTAATGCCGGCCGGAGCGCCGCCGGTGCCAGCATCCAGCCCAGCCGCCAGCCTGTCATCGAGAAATATTTCGACACCGACCCGATCACCACCGCCGAACGAGTGGTCTCCCACGCCGAGGCGGTGCGCTCTCCGCCGTAGGTGATGCCGTGGTAGATCTCGTCGGAGATCAGCAGCGTGCCGTGCGCATCGCACCACCGGGCCACGGCGGCGAGTTCGGCGGGTTCGATCATGGTGCCGGTGGGGTTGGCCGGGCTGGCCACGATCAGCCCGTGCGGCGGTTCGGGCAGGCTGTCGAGCATGGCGACGGTGGGCTGGAACCGGGTTTCGGCGCGACAGTCCAGTTCGACCACCCGGCAGCCCAGCGCCGTCAGCGTGTTGCGGTAGGCGGGGTAACCCGGGCGCGCGACCACGACGGTGTCACCGGGGTCGAAGGCCGCCAGGAATATCAGGGTGAACGCACCCGACGAGCCGGTGGTCACCACGACATCGTCCGGGCCCGCCGGATATCCGTAGGTGCGCCGGTGATGTTCCGCGATCACCTCACGCAGCGCGAGTATGCCGAAAGTCTCGGTGTAACCGAATAATTCGGCATCGATCGCGGCCTTGGTGGCGCGCAACACCGGAGCCGGCGCCGGAGTCGACGGCTGACCGGCGGCCAGGCTGAGCACATCGCCGTGTGTTCGGGCGCGTTCGGCGGCGGCTTTCCAGACATCCATCACGTAGAAAGGTGGAATGGTCGAGCGCCGAGATTCTGTGGACACCCGACCGACGGTAGAGCACCACTTCGGCCGGTTCGACGGCTATGGTCTGCACTGATGCTCGACAAGGCCAGCCGGCCGGCCACCGGCCCGCCACCCTCCGAGCCCGGATCCACCGCTTCCGGTAGCGGTCCCGGGTCCTTGCGCCGTCGCTGGAACCGGGCGTTACGCCCGATATCGACGGCAATCCGCGGTCGTGGGCGAGCCCCGGCAGAGCCGATCGCAACGCGAGAACGGCAGGTCACTCATTCCCCCTCGGCCATATCGCGCGAGATGTCCGAGCCCGTCGGCCTGAGGACAACGACTCCCGAGCCGGACACTCGGGACCGGTACATCGACTCGGATGAGCACCGTCCGGGTGAACCGACCGTGCCGCAAATGGGATCCGGCTCGGCCCCGGCCGAAATCTCATCACCCGAGAACGCCGGCGATCCGGAAGAGGCTCCCGCCGACCCGCGGATACTTTTCCGGCGCGCGGCGGCCAGCGGCGGTGGCCCGGTTATCGCCCCAGGCTGGCGGGAACGCGGCGCACGAGCCCGGGCGGCCCGTCCTACTCCCCGGCAACGGCTGGCCGCCGCACACCGGTGGACGAGCCGGCAACTCGGCGAACTGCGCGACCACAGCCCGACCCGGGCCGAACTCGCCGAACTCATCGCCCGCCGACCATCCGCCCGGGACATCGCCGATACCGCCCGCCGGCACCGACTCCTCCTCGGCGGACTGGCACTCACCCTGTTGCTGGCCACCGGCGACGCGACCGCGGGCATCCTGGTCACCGAACAACCCCCTGCCCCGGGCATCGCACACCGTGTCGCGGTGGCCTACCCGCTGCAGATGTCCACGCCGGTACCCTCGGTCCGCCGCTATCTCGATGCCATCGAGAACGGCGAGCAACTCCGCGAACAGGCCGTGGTCGCCGCGGCCGCCCGCACGACCCTGGAGCGCGCAAAAGCGGAGGCGGCGGCCGTGACGGCGGGACAAGCGCAGCCCTGGATCAACAGCCTGCCCGCCCCCGAAGGCGGAGTCATCCCGCCCGGCGCCATACCACCCGGCCTCGGCGGATACGTTCTTCCGGCCCCCGGCACTTTCACTTCAGGTTTCGGCGGCCGATGGGGCACATTCCACGCCGGTATCGATATCGCCGGGCCGATCGGGTCGCCGATCTACGCTGTCGCCGCCGGTACGGTTATCGACGCCGGCCCTGCCTCGGGTTTCGGCCTGTGGGTCCGGATCCGGCACGACGACGGCACCATCTCGGTCTACGGCCATATGTACGACTTCTTCGTCTCCGTCGGCGAGCGGGTGCCCGCCGGTATGCAGATCGCCCGGATGGGCAACCGCGGCGACTCCACGGGACCGCATCTGCATTTCGAGATCATCATGGACGGCCGTCACGTCGACCCCCAGCGCTGGCTGGCCCTGCACGGACTCTCCTACGGCTGACCTCGCCGCCGCATCGGGCAAATATCCGGTAGCCGGATCTCGTGACCGCGCGGGTAACGGCTCAGTGTGATCGATCCCGCAGAAATACCTGTTCCAGCGATTTCTCTCAGCAGAATAGAACTGTACGTTTGCTGCCAGTTCACCTTTTGTTCATGTTTCGCAACCATTCTGTGATTCGCCAGACAACGGACCGCAAGTCCGTGATGTCGCCCGGAATCGCATTCATCGGAATGTTCCGCCGCGACGGCGAAGCCCACGCCACCGCCTCAGGAACGGCGTGGGGCGCACCGCGTCACTGGCCGCGGACAACTGAATCTCCAGATTCCACAATCCATGCCACAAAAGAAACAGCGCAACGACGCCGCCCGCGACAGTGATCACAGGCGGCGTGGTGATCCCGCGCTGCCGGAGCCCCTCATGCGTTTACGAAAACTGTTGCCCGTAGCCGTTGCCGCCGCCGCCCTCGCGGTCCCCGCACAGGCATACGCCGACGCCCCGATCGCCGGAGTGCCCGCGGAGATGCAGGACCCCGCACAGCAACTGCAACAGCAGGCCCGCCAGTGGCAGCAGCAACTGCCGCAACCGCAGCAGGAGCAGTTGCAGCAGTTCATCCAGCCGCTGCCCCAGCCGCTGCCGCAATTCCTGCCGCCGGCCTACGCTGACAACTTGGACGGCTGGATCCACAACGCCCTGCAGATCCTCGGACAGCGCGGCATCCCGGCCAGCTACGAAGGCATCCACCGCAACGCCATGCGGGAATCCGGCGGTAATCCGCGCGCGATCAACACCTGGGACTCCAACGCCGCGGCCGGTATCCCCTCGAAGGGGCTCATGCAGGTCATCGACCCCACCTTCACCCGCTACCACGTGGACGGCACATCGTGGGATATCTACGATCCGGTGGCCAATATCGCCGCGGCCTGCAACTATGCTGCCGCCCGCTACGGCTCCATCGACAACGTCTTCGGCGCGTACTGACCGCCGGGCGGTATCCGGGTGCGCTGCGCGACGCCTCGCACCCGGATACCGCTCAGAGCTCTATCCGCCCCTCGACCGCGGCCAGACCGATATCGGTTCGGTAGTGGCCACCGGTCAGTTTGATTCCGGCCAGCCTGTCGTAGGCGGCCCCCCGGGCCGCGGCCAGATCCGCACCGGTACCGACGACACTGAGCACCCGGCCACCCGCGGATACCAGCGCGTTGTCCTCGCGCAATGCCGTCCCGGCATGAAGGACGGTCGAGGCGTCGTCGGTGGCCCCGTCACTCGCGCCGGTGATCACATCACCGGTCCGCGGCCGTCCCGGATAATTCTCGGCGGCCAGCACCACCGTGACCGCCGCCCCACTGCGCCAGCGCAGCGCGGGAACATCGGCCAAGCTACCGGTCGCGGTGGCGTACAACAGTTCACCGAGCGGGCTCTCCAGCAGTGACAGCACCGCCTGGGTCTCCGGATCGCCGAACCGGCAGTTGAACTCCACCACCGCCGGTCCGGCCGCGCCGATCGCCAGCCCGGCGTACAGCAGACCGCTGAACGGGTTCCCGCGCCGCACCAGTTCGGCCGCCACCGGGGTCACGACCTCGTCGACGATCTGCCGCACCATGTCTTCGGGCAGCCACGGCAACGGCGTATAAGCGCCCATACCGCCGGTATTCGACCCGGTGTCCCCGTCCCCCACCCGCTTATGGTCCTGGGCCGGCAGCAGCGGAACCACGGTTTCCCCGTCGACCAGGCAGAACAGTGATACCTCCGGTCCGTCCAGGAAGGATTCCAACAGCACCGGATGCCCCTGTTCGAGCAGTTCGGCGGCATGGTCGCGGGCGGCCAGCCGGTCGGCGGTGACCACCACGCCCTTACCCGCGGCCAGCCCGTCGTCCTTCACCACCCAGGTCGGGCCGAACCGGTCCAGCGCCGCGTCCAGTTCGGCGGGACTGTCCACCACCTCACTGTGCGCTGTGCGGACCTCGGCCGCGGCCATCACATCCTTGGCGAACGCTTTCGAACCCTCGATCCGGGCCGCCGCGGCCGACGGACCGAAACACGCGATCCCCGCCGCGCGCACCGCGTCCGCCACCCCCAGGACCAACGGCACCTCGGGTCCGATGACCACCAGATCGGCGGCCGCCTCCCGCGCCAGCGCGACCACCGCCTCGGCGGACCCGGCATCCACCGGCCGCACCTGGGCGTGCTGCGCGATACCGGCGTTCCCCGGTGCCGCGACGACGGCACTCACCGCCGGGTCACGGCGCAGCGCAAGGACGAGGGCGTGTTCACGGGCTCCGGAACCGATGACGAGTACTCGCACCCGGACAGCTTATAGGGGCCCGTTCGCCGTCCACCGGGCCAGGCTCACCCCGGCCCGCCCGGTACCAGCGGGTTCACACCGACCGCGGCCGAACGCCGCCAACTTGTGGATGATGGTGGTGAAACACCCGCAGCGGGTGGAGAACTCGCGCACCGATGGCCACCGCTGCGCGCACGGGAGGATGGACGTCATGGGTCTGATGGACGGAATCATGGGCAATGCCGGGCAGATCGAACCGGCCCGCGCCCAACAGGAATACCAGCGGCTGCTCGGCAACGGAGAACAGATCTATTCGGCCTACATCCTGGTCCGCGACGCCATGCTGTTCACCAACCGCCGCCTCATTCTCGTCGACAAACAGGGACTGTCCGGCCGCAAGGTGAGCTACCACAGCATCCCGTACCGTGCCATCACCCATTTCGCGGTCGAAACCGCCGGCACCTTCGACCTGGACGCGGAACTGGTGCTGTGGATCTCCGGCAGCGACACCCCCCTCCAGAAAAAGTTCAACCGCCAGGTCGACATCTACGAAGTCCAGGGCATCCTCTCCCACTTCGTATCCGCATAACCGCCCAATATGCTCACCCCATGGCTTCTGTTTTCAGTGCGATCATCGCCGGGGACCTCCCGGGCCGGTTCGTCTGGGAAGACGACGAATTCGTCGGCTTCCTCACCATCGCGCCCGTAACCCCCGGCCACACCCTCGTGGTGCCCCGCAAAGAAATCGACCAGTGGCAGGACATCGAGCCCGAGACCTTCGCCCGTCTCAACGGCGTGGCGCAGAAGATCGGGCAGGCCGTGAAGTCGGCCTGGGACGCCCCCCGCGCCGGGCTGTTGATCGCCGGGCTCGAGGTCCCGCACCTCCACGTACATGTCTTCCCCGCCTTCACCATGGGCAACTTCGATATCTCCGGCGCCGACCCGAACCCGGCCCCCGAATCGATGGACGACGCCCAGACCAGGATCAAACAGGCACTGCGCGATCTCGGTTACGGCGCGAACGTCCCCGCCTGACTCACCGGCTCTCGCCCGGCGGCGGTTCGGCGGCCGCCGGCCGAGACCGCGGCAGCCGGACGGTGAAAGTGGTGCCTCTACCCAGTTCGCTTCGCACCGCCACCGTGCCGCCGTGCGCCGCGACCAGCGCCTGCACAATCGATAGACCCAGTCCGGACCCGCCGCTGCCGCGGCTACGTGAATCATCGGCACGATAGAACCGTTCGAACACCCGCTCGGCCTGTTCGGGTGACATACCCGGGCCGGTATCGGTGACCTCGAGCAGCACATCGTCCGGGCCGGGCGTGAGCCCGACCGTTACCGCGGCCTCCGGCGGGGTGTGCGCGAGCGCGTTGTTCAGCAGATTCGCCAGCACCTGCCGTAGCCGGGCCGCGTCCCCCGGGACCTCGGCGGTGCCGGTGCCGGGCCGCACCTGCAGATCGATCGATCGCCGCGGGTTGCCGCCGCCCTCTGCCGCGGCCATGGCGCGGGCACTGTGCACAGCATCGCTGGCCAGCGACAGCAGATCGACCGGCGCGTACTCCACCGGCCGTTCGGCGTCCAGCCGGGCGAGCATCAACAGGTCCTCGACCAGCAGACCCATCCGTTTCGACTCCCGTTCGATGCGGTCGAGCAGCATATCGGTATCACCGGTGGCGCCCTGCCGGTACAGCTCCGCGAAACCCTTGATCGACGTCAGCGGGGTACGCAGTTCATGGCTCGCGTCCGCGACGAACCGGCGCATCTTCTCTTCCGACCGCCGGGCAGCCTCCTCCGAGGCCTCGGTGGCCGCGAAACCGCGCTGGATCTGCGCGAGCATGGTGTTCAGCGACCGGGCCAGCCGATCCACCTCGGTGTTCGTCGGGCGCATCGGCACCCGGCGATGCAGATCCCCGGCCGCGATATCGGCGGCGGTCTCCTCGACCTGCTCCAGCCGGCGCAGACTGCGCCGGATCACGAAATACGCGGCCACCGCGAGCGCCAGCAGCACCACCGCGCCGATCACAAGTTGCAGCAGCACCAACCGCTCGACGATCGCTTGTGTCTCGTCCAGTCGCAGGGCGACCAGGCTGGTGCCCTCCGAGTTCTCGGTGTAGCGGACCCGCCACTCACCGGAATCACCCCCGGTCGACCCGGTGGTGAACGTGCCGGGCCGGAGATCATCGGGCAGATCGGGTGCGCCGTTGCGATCGTCCTGCAGGTACATCCTGCCGTTGGCGTCCTGCACCTGTGTGTAGAACCGCACCGGCGGGCGTTCCCGCCCCGGCTCCCCCGGCAGCGGCACCGGCGGCCGAGGACCGCCGGGCCGGGCCCAGGTGTGCGCCGCCTCGTCGAGTTGCTGATCCACCCGATCGATAAGCGCGGTACGCAGGGCAGAGGTCACCGCCACCCCGGAGGCCAGCAACCCCGCGGCGGCCAGCGCGACCAGCGCCAGCACCAGCGTCACCCGCAGCGGAATCGCCGCGACCCGGCCGGTCAGCCCCGCGGGCAGCTCCTCCTCGACCGGCGCGACATCGGTACTCACGACCGGCCCGCGCGCGATTCACGCATGACGTACCCGACCCCGCGCAAGGTATGGATCAACCGCTCCGGTCCGGTATCGACCTTCTTACGCAGGTAGGAGACGTAAGTTTCCACAACCCCGACCTCACCGCCGAAGTCGTAGCGCCACACATGGTCCAGGATCCGCGGTTTGCTGAGCACGGTTCCCGCGTTCACCATGAAGTACCGCAGCAGGGTGAATTCGGTCGGCGACAGCGATACGGGCTCACCGGCCTTGAAAACCTCATGGGTGTCATCGTCCAACTCGATATCGGCGAATCGGATCCGCGACCGCTCCCGCTCGGGCGCGGCACCACCCGCACGCCGCAGGATCACCCGCAACCGGGCCACCACCTCTTCCAAGCTGAACGGTTTGGTGACGTAGTCGTCGGCTCCCAAGGTCAGACCGGTGACTTTGTCCTGCACATCGTCACGGGCGGTCAGGAACAGCACGGGGGCGTCGATCCCGTCGGCCCGCAACCGGCGCAGCAACCCGAACCCGTCCATTCCGGGCATCATCACATCGACGATCAGTGCATCCGGCCGGAACGCCCGAGCCACATCGAGCGCCTGGGCCCCATCGGCCGCGGCAGCGACCTCGAACCCCTGGAACCGCAGGCTCACGGTCAGCAATTCGACGATCATGGCCTCGTCATCGACCACGAGCACCCGGGCCTCGGGCGCTGCATCCGGCGCACCACTCATGACCCCATCCTGAACCAACCCGCTGGTACATACCTGCGTACTCCCTGTGAACACGCTGTGCGGGGTGGCGTGCCGGAAACGCAGCACCGATTACCCGGGATACTCCTGGTCTGCGTCGGCCATCAGGGCTTTGCCGGCGACCTGGCCCTTGGCGAGGGCGTCGAGGAAGGCGCGGGCCCAGCGGTCGACATCGTGGGCCAGGACCTGGCGGCGGAGGGCGCGCATACGGCGGCGGCGGGTTTCGCGGTCGTCGGTGAGCGCCGAGACCACAGCGTCCTTGACGCTGTCCAGGTCGTGCGGGTTGCACAGATAGGACTGGCGTAGTTCGGCGGCAGCGCCGGTGAACTCGCTGAGTACGAGGGTGCCGTTGAGGCCGCTGTGGCAGGCCACGTATTCCTTGGCGACCAGGTTCATACCGTCGCGCAGCGGGGTCACGAGCATGACGTCGGCGGCGACGAAGAAGGCGATGAGTTCCTCGCGGGCGATCGGGCGGTGCAGATAGTGGACCACGGGGTAGCCGACCCGGGCGAATTCCCCGTTGATGCGGCCGACCTGCCGTTCGATATCGCCGCGCATCTGGATATAGCTTTCCACCCGCTCCCGGCTCGGGGTCGCCAGCTGCACCATGACCGTATCGGCGGGATCGACGCGGCCCTCGTCCAGTAGTTCTTCCAGGGCGTTGAGCCTGATATCGATGCCCTTGGTGTAATCGAGCCGGTCCACCCCGAGCAGGATCTTCTTCGGGCTGCCCAGTTCGGCGCGGATCTGGGCGGCCCGCTCCTTCACCGAGCGGCGCCGCGAATGCTCGTCCAACCCGGCGGAGTCGATGGAGATCGGGAAGGCGCCCACCCGGACGGTCCGGAAGCCGACCTGCACCACGCCCATCTTCGAACGCACCCCGACGGTGCCCCTCGATGTGGGCTGGCCGGCCAGCCGCCGGGCCAGGTACAAGAAATTCTGGGCGCCGCCCGGCAGGTGGAAACCGATGAGGTCCGCGCCCAGCAGACCCTCCACGATCTCGGTGCGCCACGGCATCTGCATGAACAGCTCGACCGGCGGGAACGGGATGTGCAGGAAGAAGCCGATGGTGAGGTCGGGGCGCAGCATCCGAAGCATCTTCGGCACCAACTGCAGTTGGTAGTCCTGGACCCAGACCGTCGCACCCTCCGCGGCGACCTTCGCGGTCTCTTCGGCGAAACGCCGGTTCACCTGCACATAGGCCGACCACCAGGCGCGGTGGTAGACCGGCCGGACGATCACATCGTGGTACAGCGGCCACAGTGTGGCGTTGGAGAAGCCTTCGTAATAGTCGGTCACCTCTGCCGCCGACAGCGGCACCGGATGCAGTTCCAGCCCGTCCTCGACGATCGGATCCACGTCGACATCGGGAACGCCGGCCCATCCCACCCAGGCCCCTCGGTTGGCCCGCAGGACAGGTTCCAGCGCGGTGACCAGACCACCCGGACTGCGTTTCCAGCGAGTGCTCCCGTCCGGGAGTTTCTCCAGATCCACGGGTAGCCGGTTGGCCACGACCACGAAACCCGAACCGGCCCCGCGCTCGCGCAGCGGTTCGGCGTCCACCGGTTCGGGAACTGCCTCCGGTGGATCTATCGGACCGGCGACCGGCCCGGAACCGTTACGGTCACCGGGCAGGCCCGTGGATACGCCGGTTTCATCCCGAGGGGTGGAATCGCTGGACGGCTGATCGGTCATCTGGTCCACTCACGCATCCTTTGCGCGGCGCTGTACGCCGTTTATCTCGCTCACGCCATGTAGTTGTGTGGATCCGCGGACGTCGCCGTTGGCGCCGGCGGTGCTTTTACTCGGTGCGACCACCCGGGCCGATACCGAGCATCGACAGAAGCATCCGGCATTCGTCGGCATCAGCGGCGTAGGCGGCCACGACTCGCTGCGCCTGACGAGCGGTCTCGTCGGCGAGGGGCTCCAGTTCGTCGTCGGCGATACCGTTGGCGCTGCTCTTCGTGGCCATCTCAATCCTCCCGGCAGGTGCGCTGGTATGTGAAATGTCAATGGTATCTGCCCCGCCACACGGTTGCTGCGGCCGCGGTAACACAACGGCACCTGTGTGGCTATACCGTGGGCAGCGGAAACGATGAGGAAGGGGCCGTCAGCATGCCGTTGGCCACGGTGAACGGAATATCGCTCAACTATCAGATCAAGGGAGACCGTTCCAAGGGCACAGATGTGAAGGGCGGCGGTCCGCTCGTGGTGCTGATCATGGGGACCGGCAGCCCCGGGCGGGTGTGGCAGCTACATCAGGTCCCCGCGCTGGTATCCGCCGGTTACCGGGTCTGCACCTTCGACAACCGGGGTATCGCACCCTCCTACGAGGCCGCCGACGGGATGACCATCCAGGAGATGGTGGCCGATACGGCCGGCCTGATCGAGTTCCTGGACGAGGGCCCGGCCCTGGTCGCCGGCACCTCGATGGGTGCCCGGGTGGCCCAGGAACTCGCATTGGCCCGTCCCGACCTGGTGCGTAAGGCCGTGTTCCTGGCCGGGCACGGCAGGCTGGACCAGTTCCAGAAGACCCTCTCGCTGGGTGAGCACGAAATCGACGCACAGGGGGTGAAGCTGCCGCCGAAATACGATGCCGCGCTCACCGCGGTGATGAATCTCTCGCCCGCCACGATGGCCGATCCGCACGCGGCACGGGACTGGCTGGACCTGTTCGAGTTCACCGGCGGTCCGGTGACGCCGGGTATCCGCGCCCAGCGCCGGATGGATCACGACTTCGATCGAGTGCAGGCCTACCGCGGTATCCGGGTGCCATGCCTTGCCGTGGGCTTCGCCGACGACCGGATGATCCCGCCGTACCTGTCCCGTGAGGTCGCCGAGGCCATCCCGGGCGCGCGCTACCAGGAAGTTCCGGACGCGGGCCATTACGGCTACCTGGAGCGACCGGATACAGTGAACAAGATCCTCCTGGAGTTCTTCGCCTCCTGAGGGGAGACCCACAGTTAACGCCGGCCTTGCTAGGGTCGACACATCGTTGGGTTCGTGACACGGCAGCCGCGGGGCAGCCCGCGCCGGCCGTGCCGAACCCGGACAGATCCGTACATATACGCGCGAGCACCCCTGTGAGGTGAAATGAGCACCAACCCGTTCGACGACGAGGACGGCCGCTTCTTCGTTCTGGTCAACGACGAAGAACAGCACTCCCTGTGGCCGGCGTTCGCCGAGGTCCCGGCCGGCTGGCGGGTGGTCTTCGGTGAGGACAGCCGCGCCGCCTGCGTGGAGTACGTGGAGCAGAACTGGACCGATATGCGGCCCAAGAGCCTGCGCGACGCCATGGCGGCCGACGAAGCGGCCCGTAAGTAGCTTCGCCCCGCGGTCCGGCCGACGCATCTCCGCCCTGTGCGACACCAGTTCGGGTGCCGCGCGAGAAGGGTTCGAGCTCGACGGCCGGGCTTGCGCTTTTCCGGCCCGGCCGTGGCCACGGCGTCGGGATACCCGGTTCGGCATATGGTGATGGCGAATCCGTTTCGCGAACCCGGTAGCGGCCCCGTATGATCGGCAGCCGAGTGACTCGATTTTCGAGCCACTCCGCCGCCTTGGCGCAACTGGCAGCGCAACGCACTTGTAATGCGTAGGTTGGGGGTTCGAGTCCCCCAGGCGGCTCTTGATTTGGTCCGGCCCACCGACATGTCGGTGGGCCGGACTAGTTTTCGCGCTATGAGACGGTGCCGAGGATGCTCCGCGCTGCTGGTGAAACGCAGCCAGAAGCTGTATTGCGCAACGAGATGTCAGCAAGCCGCGCAGCGTCAGGAGAAGACCCGGCACTGGCTCGCCACGGGCGAGGCCGACGTAGGCAGTTACCAGGGCCACTACATCCGTGACTATCTCGCCCGGGCCCAGGAAGACCGCTGCGCCATATGCATGATCGGCAACGAATGGTGCGGAGCGCCGCTCAGCTTCGTACTCGACCACGTGAACGGGGAGTCGACCGATAATCGGCGTGAGAACCTGCGGCTGATCTGCCCGAACTGTGACTCCCAGCTACCGACCTATAAGAGCCGCAACCGTGGCAACGGACGATACCTGCGTCGCGCACGGTACGCGCGCGGCCAGTCCTACTAGCCGATTCAGATCGGGGTGACGGAGGCGACGAGCCACTGGTCGTCGGATTTGTCCACGGCCACCCGGACCCGGCTACCGGAGGTGTTGCCCTGCGGGCTGTCCTTGCTGGTGGTCACCTGGTTCAGGAACAGCAGCACCACGGCGTGCGCGCGGTCCGCGGAGACCACTCCGCCGGCCTGCGTGGTGGCCTTGACCGTCAGTTCCTTCTCCTTGGCACCGGGCACGATCGCCTGGTCGATGAGCTTGAGATAGTCGGCCTTGAAATCGGGGGCCAGGCTGTCCGCCGCCTTGGGCAGTTCCTTTTCCACCGTCTGGTGGTCGTAGCTGAACATGGCCGATACCGTGCGGCTCGCGGCGTCGACGGCGTCGGTGCGCGACTGTTCGGCTTGGCGGTAGTCCCAGTAGCGGTAGCCGCCGATTCCGGCGACGACAGCGGCCGCGACGACCACCACCGCGGTCAGGCCCAGCAGGATCTTGTTTCGCAATTTCATGCCGGTCCTCTCGGCGGAACGCTTTTCCTCGGTCACGCTGTTTTCATCCGGCGTGAGCAAGGATCCTTTCTGGTTACGTGACTCGCTCATGGCACGAACTTGACGTCGGAGGCGGTCTGGGTGCCGTCGTCCGCACGCTGGACGGTCACCCGGAACCGGTAGAACCGCTGCTGTTCGCCTTCGGCCCCGGCGTTGGTGAGGGTCTGCTTGGCGGCGACCAGGATGACCGCGGACTTCTCGTCGTCCCGCTCCACCGCGGCCTCGACCACCTCGCCGGTGGAGACGACCTTGGCCTGTTTGACGATTTCGGTGAACGGATCGATCCGGCCGTCGAACTCGGTCTTGAATTCGCCGGAGGCCATAGTGAGGATCCGGTCGATATCCTCTTTGGCCGTATCGGCCCGGATGGTGGTCAGGTTGAGAACCGTCTGCCGCGCGGTCGCGACATATTCGGCCCGGCGTTCGTCCCGCTGTTCGGTGGACTGGACGGCGATCGTCGAGACCACCGCGGCGGCGACCAATCCGATCACCAGAACAGCGGCGGCGGCGACCGCGAGGATCCGTTTCCAGGAGCGCCCGGACCGGGTCTTCTCCCCCGGCTCGCTATCGGGGTCGGCGGAACCGGATTCGTCCTTCTCGAGCGCTACGACGGCAGCCGCGGGTACTTCGGATTCCTTATCGCCGGAACCCTCCGGTTGGGCGTCGGGCTTTCCGAGCCGGACAGTCGTCTCGGCGGCCTCGGCGCTGTCCTCGGATGCTTCACCCGCGCCACCGACGGTGGTTTCGGCAGTGCTCGCAGCGTCGGCATCCGTCCGCGCGGCGGGTGTGGATCCGACCTCGGCGGCGGTGAGCTTCTCGGTCTCGGCGCTCGCCGCGGTACCGGATTCGACCTGCTCGGTCGCGCCCTCGACCGGCGGACCCGCAGTCCGGCTCGACCGCCTGCGGGTACGGCGGGGGTCCTTGGTCTCGCTCATCGTTGCTGCTCCTCGAACATTGCCTGCCAATCCGCGGGTACGGCGCCTGATCCGCCGGGTTGGATATCGCCCTGACGGTAGCTACGACCGTCGGTGCCGGTATAGACCCCGGAGGCCGGATCGTACGAGAGAGCGGCGGCGGGGGTACTTGCGCCCGAGAAACTAGCAGGTGCCGGGGGTACTCCCGCAACCCCGGGCCCCGTGTCGGGCGCGGCGGCCGGTGCGACGCCGGGCGCCGGCGGTTCGGTGGGGGCCACCGGCTGGGGAGGCCCGAACGGCGGATTCGTCCCCAGCGGAACGTATCCCGTGCGGCACAGTTCGGGAGTCGGTGCCCGCCGGCCGGGATATTCCATACACGGCGTATTGCGGATACCGCGTACAGCGGTCTTGTCGTCCTGCGGAACCTTGCAGTACAGACCCTCGGGGGTGGGGAGGGGTTCGGTTTCGGTCGGGCTGCGGCGCTGATCGGGCGGCAGGAAGCCGGTGGTGCACGGCGGGGGGTCGTTGAGCACGGTCATGAAGTCGACCAGTGCGCCGTACTCCATGGGCCCACGCACCGCGGTGAGCAGCGCGGCGATCAGCGGCGGGTAGACGACCAGGATCTGTTCCAGACCTGCGTGGTAGGTGACGCCGACCTGACCCAGGCTCACCAGGTTGTTCAGCAGCAGCGGCAGGGTCGGTCGCAGGTCCTCGAACTGCCGGGTCACCCGGTCCATCGCGGCCGGGCCGTTGGCCAGGATACTGCGCAGCGCCGGGTCGTGGGCGCGCAATGTGTCGGTGACTGTCGCCAGGTCACGGGTCCACGAGCGGATCGCGGCATCGGAGTTCACCTGGGTGTCGAGCAGCGGGCCGATCTGTTCGATCAGCTGTTTGGTCGGCTCGACATTGTCGTTGGCCTCCTGCACGAGAAGCGACGCGGAGTCGATGAACCGCTGCAGATCCGGTCCGGCACCGTTGAACGCCCGGAACGCCTCGTCGATCACCTGACGCAGCCGGGTATCGGCGACACTCGCCAGCAGCCGGTCTGCCTGATCCAGTAGCGCGCCGACGTCTTGTGGCAATTGGGTGCGATCCACCGGGATCACGCTGCCGTCGTAGAGGTTCGCGTCGCCGGGATCCTCCGGCGGCACCAGGTCGACGTACTGCTCACCGATCGCCGAGACACTGCGTACGAGCGCGGTGGAATCGGCGGGGATCTTGTAGTCGCTGTCGACCGACAGTTTCGCTACGACCCCCTCACTGGTGAGCCGGACCTCGTTGACCACACCGACATTGGTGCCGCGATAGGCGACGTTGGCGTTCTGGTAGAGCCCGCCGGTGGCGGCGAGTTCCAAGGTGACCTCGTAGCGGCCGATACCCAGCATCGCCGGCACGCCCACATAGGTACCGCCCATGACGGTCAGGCCGACCACCGTGAGGATGGAGAAGATGATGAGCTGGGTTCGTACGAATCGGGTGAGCGTCACCGGCCCTCGCCCCCTTGCGGCTGGCCGGGCAGTGGCACGGTCAGCCCGGGGATGGCGGGCAGGCCGGGAATCGGCGGCAGCCCGGGAATAGTCGGTTGCGGCTGATCGCCGGGCGGCTGCGTACCGGGCGGCGGCGCCAGCGGCGTCGCCAGCGGGTTGCCCTGCTGGCCGCCGGCCCCGGCCGCCTGACCGAGAGCGAGTTCCACACCGCCGAACATGCCGCCCAGACCGGTACCGGTGAGGAAGTTCGAATCCAGCCGTTTACCGGTGAGATCCAAGGTCATGAACAGGTTCAGGTAGTCGCCCTTGATCGCGTTGTCCAGGTTCTTCAGCGGGAACGGGAAGGTCGCGATGATCTTCAGCGATTCGGTGAGGTCGGCGCCGGTATCGGCCAGCGTCTGCAGCACCGGCGCGAGATTCGCCAGGTTCGCCTTCAGATCGTCGCCGCTCGCGGTGATCAACCGGTTCACCACATCACTGAGATCACCGAGTTTGGTGATGGTGGTGGTGATGTTCTGCCGGCGATCGGCCAGGACGGTCAGCGCGGGATGGATCTCCTCGATCGCCGCTTCCACCACATCGGTCTGTTCGACGAATTGCCCGGAGACCCGGTCCAATCCGCTCATCGCGGCGATGATGTCGTCGCGTTGCGCGTTCAGATTGCCGATCAGATCGTTCATCTGCGGAATCAGGTCGCGGACCTCGTCCTCGTTGCCGACCAGGGCCGTATTGAGTTCACGGGTGATGTTCTCCAACTGGGAGATACCGCCGCCGTTGAGCACCACGGACAGCGAGGACAGGACCTGCTCAGTGGTCGGGTAGACCCCGGCCCGGTCGAGCGGGATCACATCCCCCTCGGCGAGCCGTCCCTGCGGCGGGATATCGGCCGGCGGGGCGAGTTCTACGTGATTGCTGCCCAGCAAGCTCGTCTGACCGATCTTGGCGGTCGCGTTCGCGGGGAGCACCACACCGGGATTCAGCGAGACCGTCACCAGTGCGTGCCAGTCCTCGACCTCGATATCGGTGACCGCCCCGACCGCGACATCATCGACACGCACCGGCGAATTCCGGGTCAGCGTCGTGACATTCGGCATCTGGATCTTCACCTCGTACGAGCCGTCGCCGGTGCCCTCGGTACCGGGCATCGGCAACGAATTGAGCCCGTCGTATTGGCAACCGGTGATCGGCAGGGCCAGCGCGATCCCGACAGCGAGGGCCACGCCCCGGCGCCGCCGGGTACCCGGGGTCCGGGATTTCGGCCGGATACCCGGCGCCCGCAGCTCGAGCCGGCGCATCATCGTCCTCCTCCGGGCATTCCGGGCAGCGAAATACCCGGGATCGCCAGTCCCGCGACACCGGCCGGAACCGATATGGGTGCGGGCGCGGGCGCCGCCGGCGGCCCCACTTTCTGCGGATCCACCTTCCCGGCCAGGTCCGGGGTGGTGTACTCCAGCTGATTCGGGAATGCGGTCACCCCGGTCGCGGGGTTGGTCATGATCGGTAGATAGTTCATCGCCAGGGAGCTGAGCACCGGGGCCAGATACTGCGCGCACAGGTCGGCGCTGGTATCGGATTCATGCTGTTCCAGCGCTCGTACCGAACCGCACATGAAGCTCACCGGGTCGGCGAAGTTGTTCAGCGAGATGGCGCCGGTCAGCGTGCCCTGGGCGGGTTTGTAGATCTGATAGAAGTTCACCAGCGCGGTCGGCCCGGAATGCAGCGCCTGTTCCAGTTCCGGCCGTTTGTCGACCAGGATCTGGGTCACGTCGGCGAGCCGCTGCACGCCCTCGGTGAGTTCGGTTCCGCTGCCGTCCAGGAATCGGTGCACATCGGCCAGCGCCAGGTCCAGGTTGTCCAGACCCGCGCCCAGATCCTGTGACACTCCGGCCAGAACCCCGGACACCGAGGACAGCCGGCCGCCGAATTCCACGATCTGATCGTTGCTCTTGGACAGCACGTCCACGAACTTCTGCAGATTGCGGATGGTGCCGAACAGGTCGGTGCGGCCGTCGGAGAGTGTGGTCAGCGTTGCCGAGAGTTCGTGCAGGGTGGTGCGGAACGCGTCGCCGTTTCCGTCGAGGTTGTTCGCGGCGGTATCCACGAAGCGGCCGAAGGAGCCCTGCGGGTCGTCGCCGACCGGGCCGAGCGCGGTGGACAGTTTGTTGAGCTCGGTTTTGATGTCGTCCCACTCCACCGGGACGGCGGTGCGCTCGAGCGGGATCTCGGCGCCGTCGCTCAGTTTGTCTCCGCCGGTGTAGGCGGGGGCGATCTGGATGAACCGTGCCGCGACCAGTGACGGCGCGATGATCACGGCCCGCGAGTCGGCGGGCAGATCGACGCTGCCGTCGACCGTCATCGTCACCTTCGCCTGGTCCTTACCGGGCTCGATGGAGTCGATCTTGCCGATGGGCACACCCAGGACCCGCACATCGTCGCCGGCGTAAAGGCCACTGGTGGAAGTGAAATAGGCGGTGATCTCATGCTTGGTGAGCCGGTTGTACGCCGCGTAACCGCCGACGGCCACCAGCGCGACCACCAGCACCCCGGCAACAATCGTCACCCACTTGCGGGGTACGGCGCGGACCTTGTCCCGCAGAGTTTTCATCGGCTTCTCCTCGGAGCAGGTTCATGCGGTCCGCGGAAGCCGAAGCGTTGACGGAGGTTTCTCATCATCGCGGCGGCTCCTGTGCGGACGGGCCGATCTTGGGACCGGGCTCGAGCAGATAGGCGCGCAGCGATTCGGGTAGATGCTGCGGCCAGACCAGCGCGTCCACCAGCGGATGCAGTGTCTCGCTGCTGGCGTTGACGACGTAGGCGTTGAAGTACGGCCCGCTGCCGACCTGTTCACCGAGCGCCGCGGCGAACGGGCCCAGGCCGTCGAGCGCGCCGGTGATGTTGTCCCGGTTGCGCTGTAGCAGGTCGAGCACCGAATTGAGTTTGTCCAGCGCCGGTTTGAGCTGCGCTTCGTTATCGTGAACCAGCCCGGACAGCTGCTGGGCGAGCGAATTGACGTAGACGATCATCTGGCTGATCGCGGTCCGCCGGCGATCCAGTTCGCCGAGCAGCTGGTTTCCGTCCACCAGCAGCGCGTTGATCGAATCGGCGCGGTCGGACAGGATCTTGGTGACGTTCTGCGCGCGGGCGAGCAGATCCGACAGTGCCTGGTCGCGGGCATTGATGGTGCGCGAGAGCGCGGTTACCCCGTCCAGTGCCGAACGCAGCGGCGCCGGAGTGTCGGCGAAGGCGGCCGACAGTTCGTCCAGCGTCTGGTTCACCTTCGGCAGATCCAGATCGCCGACCGTACCGGCGAGATCACCGAGCGCCTCGTTCAGCGAATACGGCGAGGTGGTGCGGGTGAGCGGAATGGTGTCGGTGACCTTCAGCGCCCCGGGACCGTCCGGGGTCACGGACAGCGATTTGCGGCCGAGGACGGTGTTGGTCTTGATCGCCGCGGAGGTCTTGTCCCCGAGAACGATGGACTCGGTCAGGCTGAACCGGACCAGCACCTGCGCGCCGTCCAGGCTCACATCCTCGACCTTGCCCGATTTGACCCCGGCGACCTCCACATCGTCGCCGGTCACCAGTCCCCCGGCATCGGCGAAGTACGCGGTGAAGGTCGCGCCGCCGCGGATGAACGGCAGCCGTTCGAACTGCAGCGCCGACAGTGCCACCGCGACCGCCAGCACCAGGCCGACGATGCCGATGGTCACCGCACGCGATTGCTCTTTCATTCGCGGGCACACCTTCCGGTCGTTTGCTCACCGGGCAGCTCGACCAGCAGCGGCTTCCCGTCCGGACCGTCGACCAGCATGTTCGTCCCGCAGACGTACAGCTGTAGGAACGAACCGTAGGAACCGATGCGGATCAGTTTCCGATAGGTCTCCGGCAGTTTGTCCAGCACCCACTGCACGGTGTCCGAACCGTTGTCGAGGTTGGTGGCCAGGCGACCGGTCTGGGCGATGGTCGCCGCCAGATCGGGTCGTGCCTGCGCCAGCAGATCGTTGGTCGCGACCGTCGCGTCGGCGATACGCGGCAGCGCGGCGCCGATCGGGTCGCGATCCGCGGCCAGACCGCTCACCAGCCGGCGCAGTTCGTCGATCGTGGTGGCGAACTGGTCGCCGCGGTCGTCGATGGTTTTCAGCACCGAGTTCAGATTGTTGATAACGCTGCCGATGAGCGCGTCCCGGTCGGCGAGGGTTTTGGTGAACGACCCGCTGCTGTTCAGCAATTCGACGAGCGTGCCGCCCTGCCCTTGGAAGATCTGCAGCAGCGCGTTGGTCAGATCGTTGACCTGGTCCGGGTTCAGTCCGCGCAGCAGCGGTTTGAAACCGCCGAGCAGCATATCCAGGTCCAGTGCCGGAGCTGTCTTGTCCAGGCCGATGGTGCCACCTTCGTGCAGGGCAGTGGCATCACCGGGCCCCTCGAGCAGTTCCAGATAGCGGTCGCCGACCAGGTTCTCGTAGCGCACCGTGGCCTTGGTGCTGGTGAGCACCTGGTATTTGCTGTCGAGATCGAATTCGACGTGGGCGTGATACTCGTCGTCGACCTTCACCGAGGCGATCGAGCCGACCGGTACCCCGGCGATCCGTACCTTGTCACCGGGCAGCATTCCCGACGCACTGGTGAAGACGGCGTTGTAACTGTTCTCGCTGGAGAAACGCATCTGCGAGAAGACGATCGCCAGCCCGGCGAAGACCAGGGTCATCACCAAAGTGAAGATGGCGAGTTTGATTGTCGTGGCGGTGTTTTTCACGGCTGACTCACCCCCGGGAGTCCGGCGAACAGTACCTGGAAGACCTTGGGCGCGTTCAGGTTCAACTTGGTCGAGGGCGTGTAGGGGTGGCCCTCGGCGGTATCGGTGACGACGTAGTCGGAATGGCTGTCCGGCACTCGGTCCAGTAGCCCGCCGCATCGCGGTCCGCCTGTCGCGGCGACCTTCGGCAGGTCGTTCGGATAGGTGTAGGGCTGGATCCCATACATGAAACCGGTGTTCAGGGCCACGCCCTCCTGTCCGCCGCCGAAGACCTGCTCGCCCAGCGGCAGCGCCTTGGCGGAACCGCCGATCAGGCAGAACAGCGAGTCCCTGTACTGGTTGAGCAGTTCCCCGGTGGGACGCAGCAGGTCGAGGGCGGTGCCGATCTGTGCCTCGTTCTCGTGCAGTACCGCGCCGGTGGTATCGGCGAGGCCGGTGAGGTTGGCCAGCAGTGAGTCGACGTCCGATTCGGATTCGCTGATGGTCCGGCTGCTGACCGTGGCGTTGTCGACGGTGCGCAGCAGGTCGGGGGAAACGTCGGCGTACAGATTGCCCACAGCCGCGGTGGTGCCGAGGTCACGCTGCAGGGTCGGCAGCGTCGGGTTGATCTCGCGCAGGTAGGCGTCACCGTTGACCAGAAGCTGACCGAGCGATTCGCCACGACCCTGGAGGGCCGTGCCCAGCGCGGTCAGGGTGGCGCTGAGCTTTTCCGGCTCCACATCGGCCAGGACATCGCTGAGATGCTGGAACAGGGTGTTGAACTCGACGGTCACCTTATCGGTGGCGAGCCGGGCGCCGGGTTGCAGCGATTGCGATTCGGGCTCCTGCGGGATCACGAAGTTGATGTACTTCGCACCGAACACCGTGGTGGACCGGATATCGACGGTGGCATTCGCCGGGACCAGGTGCAACATATCGGGGTCCAGGGCCAGGCGCAGGTCGGCGCCGTCGTCGGTGCGGTCCACCCCGGCGACCCGGCCGATCTGCACCCCGCGCACCTTGACCTTGGCGTCCGGATCGAGCACCAGGCCGCTACGCGGCGCGGCGAGAGTGACTGTGACGGTCGGCGTGAAACCACCGAAAAACATCGTCATCGAGACGGCCACGGCCGCCACCGCGGCGAGCACCATAACCGTGCCGGCCAGCTTGAGCCCGTACTTTTCCCGCGCTGCGACCCATTTGCTCGTCGGCCGCAGCGGAGCCCAGGGATCGTCGTCACCGCGGGACGACCCACCCGCGGTTCCGTTCGTCCCGGGCTGTCCCCGTAGCCGTTTCCTGTCAGCTCGCATCATCTCCGTCATGGCGCCTATCCGGAAAGGTTGAAGTTGCCGGAAGTGCCGTAGATGGCCAGGGAGATCAGCAGTGTCACCGTGACCACCGCGATCAGCGAGGTACGAACCGCGTTCCCCACCGCGATACCGACCCCGACGGGGCCGCCCGCCGCGTTGTACCCGTAATACGTATGGATCATCATTACCGCCAACGCCATGACAATGGCCTGAGCGAACGACCACAAGATGTCGCTCGGGATAAGAAATGTCGAGAAGTAGTGGTCGTACACGCCGGCTGATTGTCCGTAGATGACCACGGTCGCGAAGCGGCTGGCGATGAACGAGGCGATCACCGCGAGGGCGTACAGCGGCACGATCGCGATCATTCCGGCCAGCACCCGGGTACCGACCAGGTACGGCATCGGGCGGATGGCCATGGCTTCGAGCGCGTCGATCTCCTCTGCCACCCGCATGGCGCCCAGTTGCGCGGTGGAGCCCGCCCCGATGGTGGCGGCGAGGCCGATACCGGAGATGACCGGTGCCGCGATACGGACGTTGAGGAAGGCGGCGAAGAAGCCGGTCAGCGCCTCGACACCGATATTGCCGAGCGAGCTGTAGCCCTGGACGGCGATGGTGCCACCGGAGAAGAGGGTCAGGAAGCCGACGATCACGACCGTGCCGCCGATCACCGCGAGAGCCCCGCTACCCATGCTGATCTCCGCGATGAGCCGGATGGTCTCGGTGCGGTAATGGGTCAGCGCACGGGGCATCGAACCGACCGTCTTGCCGTAGAACACGGCCTGTTTGCCGAGTTCGTCCAGCGAGGTCGAGAACCTGCGGACGCGCCGCGTGATCTTGGGGAAACGGGACTGGATGATCACCGAGGCCGACATCGTCACCGCACCGAGAACTTGAGACCGACCGCCGTGACCACGACGTTCACCACGAACAGCGCCATGAAGGCGAAAACCACTGTCTGGTTCACCGCATCACCGACACTTTTGGGACCACCTTTGACATTCAGACCCAGGTAGCAGGCGACCAATCCGGCGATCAGGCCGAACAGACCGGCTTTGACCTCGGAAATGATCAGCTCCGGAAGGTTCGTCAGCAGCGTGATGCCGTTGACGAAGGCGCCCGGGTTCACGTCCTGCAGAAAAACCGAGAAGAGGAAGCCACCGACGATGCCGATGGTGCAGACCAGGCTGTTCAGCATCAGCGCGACGAACATCGAGGCCAGCACCCGGGGCACCACCAGCCGGTGGATGGGGTCGATACCGAGCACCTTCATGGCGTCGATCTCTTCCCTGATGGTGCGGGCGCCGAGATCCGCGCAGATGGCGGTGGCGCCGGCACCGGCGACGATGAGCACCGTGACGATCGGCCCGACCTGAGTCACCGCGCCGAAGGCCGCACCGGCACCGCTGAGATCGGCGGCGCCGATTTCGCGCAGCAGAATGTTCAGCGTGAAGCTCACCAGCACGGTGAACGGAATGGCGACCAATACGGTCGGCAGGATCGATACGCGCGCTACGAACCATGACTGGTCGATGAATTCGCGCAGCTGGAACGGGCGGCGAAAACTCGCCCGGGCCACCGATGCGGCCAGTTCGAAGAATCCGCCGACGGCCCGCAATGGGACAGCAAGGACCTCGTTCACTATGGATCCTCCTTGCCTAACCACTGGTCCCGCTGGCGGCCGCTTGGGATACACCCTGGGACACGCCCCGCTAAGTAGAACACGTTCATTTCCTATTTGGGGCCATTTTGAGGCTTGTGAACTGGAAACTTGTCGCAATCCCAGACAGCGAGATTGGAACAGGATTCATTCGCCTTGGACATCATTGTGTGAGGCCGGGCACAGTACGACCCCTTTGTTTACCAATGACTGGACGGTTGTTCAACTCTTGTCGGCCGGATTCCACCAACGAATCGGGCAAACCGCCCCAGCGGGACGGATTCAACCCAATTCGTGTAGTGCCGTTGCCGAAAAGGTACGACCTGCGTCGCGTTCGGCGAAGTAGCCACTCAGCGTGGTGGCCAGATCGTCATCTGACCATTGCGCACCCGTCGCATCGAAGCGCTGCTCGACCACCGGCGCGGCCATCAACGCGACCATCGGTCCGTAGACCACGAAAACCTGCCCATTGACCAGGTCGGCAGCGGGAGACGCCAGGTAGGCGACCAGGCGCGCCACATGATCCGGCGAGAGTGGATCCACCTCGTCCTCGGGTGCCGCGCTGAACACCTTTTCGGTCATCGCGGTCCGCGCCCGCGGGCAGATCGCGTTCGCGCGGACACCGAAGCGGTTCAGCGCGCGCGAAGCCGACAGCGTCAGGGCGGTGATCCCGGCCTTGGCGGCCGCGTAGTTGGCTTGACCTTCCGGCCCGAGCAAACCGGCTTCGGAAGAGGTATTGACGATCCGCCCGTACACGGGCGCGCCGGCCTCCTTGGACCGCGCGCGCCAGTAGGCGCCGGCATTACGGGTCAGCAGGAAATGTCCGCGCAGATGCACCGAGAGGACCGCGTCCCAGTCCTCGTCGGACAGGTTGAACAGCATCTTGTCGCGGGTGATGCCCGCATTGTTGACCACGATATCCAGGCCACCGAACGATTCGGAGGCAGCGGTGATCAACGCGTCGGCCGTGGACCGCTCGGCGATACTGCCCGGCACGAATTCCGCTTTTGCGCCGAGCGCGCGTATCTGCTCCAGCGTCTCGACGACCGCTTCGGACTCGGCGAGGTCGTTGACCACCACCGAGGCCCCGGCCCCGGCCAGGGCGAGCGCTTCGGCCTTGCCGAGGCCCGCACCCGCTCCGGTCACGATCGCAACTCGCCCGGCGAGGCTGTTATCTGTATCGCTCACCGGGCCGACTCTAGAACGTGTTCTTATTCACGGCAAGAGCCGATTCACAGCAACCGCAATGCCGCTTTCGGGCATTGCGCCACTGCCTCGGCGACCTGGGACTCCTGATCCGCGGCGACCTCCCCCTCGGCGACGTGCAACATATCCTCGTCATCGAGTTCAAAGACGTCGGGAGCGATTCCCGCACAGATTCCGTTCGCTTCACACTGATCGAAGTCAACGCTGACCTTCATCGGAACTCCTTTTCCCCACGTAGCGGCCGAAGCGTAACAAGCGACGGGCGCCGGGGCTGGCAACATGGGCTGATTACCCTTCAATACTGGAACATGTTTCAGTGCATATGCAATGATCGGAGCCAGGCATTCGAGATCCGTGCCGCGCTCCCCGAGCAGAGCGCGGCACCGCGCCCTCGAACAGGGTGCGGCGCGATCCCACGTCCGGCCCATCTCCATTCCGCACAACGAAGGCTCGAGGTCCCGCTATGCGCATCGCGTATACCCCGCAGCAGCAGCAGCTACGCGCCGAATTGCGCGAATACTTCGCGCGCCTGATAACCCCGGAACGACGGGCCGCGCTCAGCTCCCAGACCGGTGAATACGGCCAGGGCAATGTGTACCGCGAGGTAGTCGCGGAAATGGGACGCGACGGCTGGCTGGCCCTCGGCTGGCCGAAGGAATACGGCGGCCAGGACCGGCCCATGATCGACCAGCTCATCTTCACCGACGAGGCCGCCATCGCCGGCGCCCCGGTGCCGTTCCTGACCATCAACTCGGTGGCGCCGACGATCATGCACTACGGCAGCGAGGAACAGAAGAAATTCTTCCTGCCCAAGATCGCCGCCGGCGATCTGCACTTCGCCATCGGCTACTCCGAACCGGGCGCCGGCACCGACCTGGCCGCCCTGCGCACGACCGCGGTCCGCGACGGCGACGATTACGTGATCAACGGCCAGAAGATGTGGACCAGCCTCATCGCCTACGCCGACTACGTATGGCTGGCCGTGCGCACCGACCCCACCGCCAAGAAGCACAAGGGCATCAGCATGCTCATCGTGCCCACCACCGCCGAGGGCTTCTCCTGGACACCGGTGCACACCATGGCCGGCCCGGATACCAGCGCCACCTACTACCAGGACGTGCGCGTCCCGGTGACCTCGCTGGTCGGCCCGGAGAACGGCGGCTGGCCGCTGGTCACCAACCAGCTCAACCACGAGCGGGTCGCGCTGACCTCCGCCGCCGCGCTGCAACTGGCACTGGCCCAGACGGTGGCCTGGGCGAAGGAGACGAAGGCCGCGGACGGCTCCCGGGTGTTCGACCGGGAATGGGTCCAGCTGAACCTGGCGCGGGTGCACGCCAAGGTCGAATACCTCAAGCTCATGAACTGGGAAATCGCCACCCGGGCCGACGCCGGCGGCGACGCGGCACCCCGCCCCTGGGACGCATCCGCGTGCAAGGTGTACGGCACCGAATTGTCGACCGAGGCCTACCGCCTGCTCATGGAGGTCCTCGGACCCCAAGCCTCGCTGCGGCAGGACTCGCCGGGGTCGGTGCTGCGGGGTCGGCTGGAGCGGATGCACCGCGCCGCCCTGATCCTCACCTTCGGTGGCGGCACCAACGAGGTGCAGCGCGACATCATCGCCATGACCGCCCTGAAGCAGCCCGCCTCCGCCCGCTGACCGTCTCGCCCATTCCAGAATTAGGTAGTCACCATGGATTTCACTCCCACCGAAGCCCAAGTGGATCTGGCCCGGCTCACCGGCGAGGTCTGCGAGAAACTGGTCACCGCCGACCGTCTCCGCGAATTGGACGGCGGTACGGCAAAATTCGACGAACCGCTGTGGAAATCGCTGGCCGAGACCGGCGTGCTGTCGGCCGCGCTGCCCGAGGAGATCGGCGGCAGCGGTTTCGGCGTACTGGAACAGACCGCGATCCTGCGCGAACTCGGCAAGGCGGTGGCGGCCGTCCCGTATCTGTGGTCGATCGTTCTCGGCGCGGGTGCGCTGGCCCGGTTCGGCTCCGATGATCACCGTGAACTCGCGACAGCGGCCGGTGCGGGTACCGCGATCCTGACCGTCGCGCTGGCCGAGGAACACAACTGGGAGCCCGCCCGCCCCACGACCACCGCGACCGAATCCAGCGACGGCTGGCACGTCACCGGCGTGAAGACCACCGTCCCGGTAGCCGACCGCGCCGCACGAATCCTGGTGCCCGCCTCGGTATCCGGTAAGCCCGCGGTTTTCCTGGTCAACCCTTCCCGCGAATCCGTCACTGTGACCGAACAACAGGTGACCGATCGCAGCGCGGAATCGCTCGTCGAATTCACCGACTCCCCCGCCGAACTGCTCGGCACAGTGGAAGACGGTGCGCAGATCCTCGATTGGCTACTCGACCGCGCCTGGCTGGGCCTGGCCGCCCAGCAGCTCGGAACCCTCGAGCGCTCACTGGATCTGGTCGGCGGCTACGCCCGGGAGCGTGAACAGTTCGGCCGCGCTGTCGGCAGCTTCCAGGCTGTGGCCCAGCGCCTCTCCGACGGCTACATCAGCGTCCAGGGCCTGCGCCTCACCGTCACCCAGGCCGCCTGGCAGCTCGCCGAAGACCTCGACGCCACCGCCGCGATTCACACCGCGAAGTTCTGGGCCGCCGAGGCCGGCCACCAGGTGGCTCATACTCTGGTCCATGTGCACGGCGGCGTCGGGATCGACCGTGATCACATCGCGCACAACTATTTCACCGCCGCCAAACACAACGAGTTCACCCTCGGCGGAGCGACGAACCACCTGCTCCCATTGGCCGAATTCGTCCCCGAATCCGCCTGATACACGCGCCGGTGCTGGTCGGCGGCCGCACCCAGTACGCTGACCAGCACCGGGGCGACCCCAGTAGGCTTCCGGATCGGCGTCCTGGCCGGCAAGGCCCATCCCCGCTACCGAAAGGCGAAACGAGCAACGCTTCAGCGGTTACTTGCCTACTGTGGAGCTGATTGTTCCAACGCCGTAGGGAACCGCACCGCCCGACAGAGTTCCCGGATCAGGCGAGTCTCCGGTTCAGTTCCTCGCTTGCCCCCGCCACGTGATCGGCGGCTCGACGGAATACGCCGGAATGCTCGTGAACTGCGCTCATCACCACGTCGTGGACGAATTGCCGCGTGCCCTGGCCTTCGAGTTCGGCGCGCCGGCGAAGAGCCTCGAATTCATCCTCATCGAATCTGACAGTCAAGTCGGCCATACCGCATCGTACCGCCCAGATTTGATAGTTTCGTACAAAAATTAGACAGATATGTACGATTTCTCTGTATGACTGCGCTTCACGATTCCGATGCCTGGGAACTACCCGTCAGCGAGGCACGCGACAAGCTGGCCGAGGTGGTCGCGGCGGCCGAATCGGGCAAAGTGGTCCACCTGACCAGACACGGTCACCGCGTCGCGGCAGTTGTTCCCCAGGCAATGGCGGAGACTGCCGACCGCCAGGTACGCGAACTGTCACGGCGGTTCGCGTCCGATCATCCTGCACTACTCGACAAGCTGGCCGAATGACCGGCGCAGAGATCTATTACCTGAACATCACAGATCTCCGCGCAATCGCCGACCAAATCGCGGGTGGGCACATTATTCGCGACCCGGGACTCCTCGAGTCCGCCACGGCCCGGCCACAGGCGACTGTTTTCGGTATCGACGCCTACCCCTCATTGTGGGACAAGGCGACGGCGCTGCTGCATTCCATTGCCAGGCACCGTCCGCTGATCGATGGCAACGAACAGCTGGCCATCGCAGCCGGTGCGGTCTTCCTCGCCCGCAACGGCGTGGATATCGACGGTTTGGACGAGGATCTGACGTACGACCTGATGATCGCGGTCGCCACCGGTGAACTGGATGAGGTAGCGGATATCGCTGAACAACTCAGAAAAGCGATCGGGGCAACGCCTCCGGATTCATCCGGGTAACGGCCATTCAACCGGCCGTGCAGAGTGAAGGGCTGCCGCCTGGATGCGGCAGCCCTTCGAACACTACGACGAACTGCCCGCCGAACCGTGCTCGTCGGCGTCGCGCTCCTCGGTCTGCGCCTTGGCCCACTTGTAGTCGGGTTTGCCCGCCGGGGACCGCTTGATCTCGTCGACGAACCACAGGCTGCGGGGCTGTTTGTAGGAGGAGATCTCCTGGGTCAGTACCGGTCGCAGTTCCTCCAGAGTGGGGCGTTTGTCACCGCGACACTGCACCACGGCGGCCACTCGCTGACCCCACCGCTCGTCCGGGACACCGACCACCAGCGCGTCGAAGATCTCGGGATGGCATTTCAGCGCACCCTCGACCTCCTCCGGGTAGATCTTCTCGCCGCCGCTGTTGATGCTCACCGAACCGCGGCCCAGCATCGTGACGGTCCCGTCCTCCTCGACCCGCGCCCAGTCGCCGGGGATGGAGTAGCGGACCCCGTTGAACTCCTTGAAGGTCGCCGCGGTCTTCACCGGGTCGTTGTAGTAGCCGACCGGGATATGCCCCTTACGGGCGAGAACACCGGACTGGCCGGAACCGGGGGCCACCGGGTTACCGTCCTCGTCGAGTACCGCGGTGGAGGCGTCGATCTTCACCCGCGGCCCGCCGGTATGGGTGGCACCCTTGGCCGCGATGGAGATACCGCCGAAGCCCGTCTCCGAGGAGCCGATTGAATCGGTGATGACCGTATTCGGCAGCAGGTCGATGAACTCGTCCTTGAGGGTCGGCGAGAAGAGCGCCGCGCTGCTCGCCATCGCCCAGAGGTTGGCGTGCTGGTACGGCTCACCGGTTTCCGGGTTGCCCTCCTTCAGCGCGTCCATCATCGGACGGGCCATCGCATCGCCGGTCATGAAGATCATGTTGATGCTGTGGCGGTCCACCGCCTGCCAGACTCCGTGCCCGCTGAACTCCGGCAGCATGATGGTCTTACCGCCGTCGAACAGCCCGTGGAACACCGCGGTCTGCGAACCGCCGTGGATCAGCGGCGGAATCGGGTAGCGCACCATCTGGCCGCCGGCGGCGCCCGTTTTGGCCTGCTGCCATTCGTCCTGGATGTATTCGCCGGTCATGAAGTTGATACCGCCGCCGAGGACCCGCCACCAGTCTTCGTGCCGCCACATGACGCCCTTGGGCATGCCGGTGGTGCCGCCGGTGTAGAGCATGAAGATATCGTCGGCGGAGCGGTCACCGAAGTTCCGCTCGCCGGACGCATCCGCAAGTGCCGCTTCGTAATCCACGGAGCCTTCCGCGGTCGCGAATTCGTCGCTGCCGTCGTCGACCACCAGGACCGTCTTCAGCTTCGCGACCTTCGGCCGCACATTCGCCACTTTGCCGGTGTAGCGCCGCTCGTGAATGAGCGCCACCATGTCCGAATTTTCGAAGATATATTGCAACTCGTTCTCGACGTACCGGAAGTTCACGTTGATCATCACCGCGCGGGCTTTGAACACGGCCACCATGGCCTCCACGGCCTCGATGGTGTTGCGCGAGTAGATACCGACCTTGTCACCCGGCTGGACACCGTGTTCCAGCAGGTAGTTGGCCAGCCGGTTGGCCCGGTCCTCCAGTTGCGCGAAGGTGATCGAGCGGTGGTCGTCAGCCAGCGCAACCCGGTCCGGCACGAGATCGATGGTGTGTTCGACGAGGTCGGCTATGTTGTACGTCACAAGGTCAAAAATAGAACGTGTTACTGTTTCTTGCAAGGTCCGAGTAACAGGAGAAACAACGATGCCTCAATGCCTCGTCGAGAAGCGCGGCCACGTCCTCATCGTCACCATGAACCGGCCGGAGGCGCGCAACGCGCTCTCGACCGAGATGATGGCAATCATGCGCGATGCCTGGGACCAGGTGGACCAGGATCCGGAAATCCGGGTCGCCATCCTCACCGGCGCGGGCGGCGCCTTCTGCGCGGGCGCCGATCTCAAGGGCATGACCCAGCAACATCCAGGTGATTCCTTCAAGGGCGGCGGCTGGGATCTGTCCAAGATCGAGGCGCTGCTCAAGGGCCGGCGGCTCACGAAACCGCTGATCGCGGCAGTCGAAGGCGCGGCCATCGCCGGCGGCACCGAGATCCTGCAGGGCACCGATATCCGGGTGGCGGGCGAAAGCGCGAAGTTCGGAGTATCCGAAGCGCGCTGGGGTCTGTTCCCGCTGGGCGGCTCGGCAGTACGCCTGGTCCGTCAGGTCCCCTACACCGTCGCCGCCGATATTCTGCTCACCGGCCGCCACCTCAGCGCCGCCGAGGCCAAGGACATCGGCCTCATCGGTCATGTGGTGCCGGACGGTACCGCCCTGGACAAGGCGCTGGAACTGGCCGACCTGATCGCGGCCAACGGCCCGCTCGCGGTGCAGGCGATCCTGCAGACTATCCGCGACAGCGAATGCATCCCCGAGGAAGAGGCGTTCCAGATCGACGCCAAACTCGGCACCGCGGTCTTCCAGTCCGCCGACGCCAAAGAAGGCCCCCAGGCGTTCAAGGAGAAGCGCAAGCCGAACTTCAGCGGTAAGTAGCCGCGGATTGCGGCGTTGCGGGCGACACAACCGCAATCCCGTCCGCGAACCGGACTCGGCAGCCGATGTGCCCGGAACGAGCTGAATGCCCCCTTTCGATGCGTATCGAAAGGGGGCATTCGCGCCGGTGTTCGCCGACTACGCGCCGGGGTAATCCATGAAGAACGGCTCCCACTGATGACCGTCCGGATCCAGGAAGGTCCGGCCGTGCATACCGACCTGCGCCTCCTGCGCCTGTTTATCGGCATTGACCTCTTCGGTCCCGCCCGCGGCCACCGCGGCGTCGGTCAGCCGGTCGACCTCCTCGGCGCTACCCAGCGACAGAGCATAGGCCGCGCCGGTGGCTGCCCGGGTATCGGCGATCGGGCGCTTGCTGAACACCCCGAAATGCTCGTGAGTGAGCAGCATCAGGCAGATATTGTCGTCGACCACTATGCAGGCAGCATTGTCGTCCGTGAAATCGGTGTTGACCTTCCACCCGAGCGATTCGTAGAAATTCTTCGAGCGAGGCAGATCGGTAACGGGAAGGTTCACGAAAATCATTTTGCTGCTCACGGTTTCGGTCCTTTCGAAGCGGTGGTCTGTTTCGCCGGCTGCACAGGTAGAGACGCGGACCGCCCCCGGAACTCATCGGCGGTGACGGACAATTTCCGGAACCGGGCGTCGGCGGCAATTCCGCTGTCCGCCGCCGTCGCCACCTCGGGTACTACCGGCAAACCCGGCACCGCGCCGGAACCTTTACGGGACGGCGACCGACCAGTCCGCGGTGTGGCGTCTGCGCCGGGTGAGACGGCAGTGGTGAAGTCGTGAACTGCGTGTTTCATCCCCTGTTCACATGTCGGTGCGCTGTGTCACAGTGGCATCCATGAGCGAGCAGACCGGCACGATCGATGCCGACGTACTGAGATCCTTCGAATCACATCGGCGTGAGCTCTGCGCCTACGCGTATCGCATGCTGGGTTCCTCCTTCGAGGCCGAGGATGCCGTCCAGGACGCCTTCACCCGGGCCTGGAAGTCCTACGACTCGTTCGAGGGCCGGGCCAGTCTGCGCTCATGGCTCTACAAGATCACCACGAATATCTGCCTCGATATGCTCGACGGCCCGCAGCGCCGGGCCCGGCCGATGGATCTGTCGAGCCCGTCCAATCCGGACCACCCGCTCGGCCCGCCCAAACCGGATTACGTCTGGGTGGAGCCCATCCCCAACTCGCTCGCTTTCGGTGCCGATCCCGCTGAGTACGCCACCGCCAAGGACAGCCTGCGCCTGGCGTTCGTCGCGGCCTGCCAGCATCTGCCCGCCACCCAGCGCGCCATTCTGATCATGCGCGAGGTGCTGCGTTTCTCGGCCAACGAAACAGCCGAAGCACTGACCATGAGCACCGCCTCGGTGAACAGTGCCCTGCAGCGCGCCCGGGCCACCATGAGCAAGGTCGGGCCGGCCGAAACCGACAGCTACGACGCATCCGATGAAGATCAGCGCAAACTGATCGACGATTTCGTCACCGCGTTCGAGTCCTACGATATGGACGCACTGACCGCCCTGCTGAAAACCGATGTGGCACTGTCCATGCCGCCCTTCGATCTCTGGATCTCCGGTCCGGAGAATGTCGCCGCCTTCATGCTCGGCACCGGCGCGGCCTGCCGCAATTCCCGGCTGGTCCCGCTGGGCGGCGCCAACGGCCACCCGGCCTTCGGCCACTACAAGCCGAGCGGGGAACCCGGCCGCTGGGTGCCGTGGTCGATCACGGTGCTGGAAATGCGGGACGGCGTCATCGCGGGGCTCAATTTCTTCCTCGATACCGAACGCCTGTTCCCGCTGTTCGACCTGCCACCGGAATGGACCGAGGCACCGGCGAGCGAACCGGCCTGAAAACCGCCCCTGGCCGACGGTGTGCACCGCCGGCCAGGACGCGATCCGAGTGGCCGTGCGGAGGTATTCGCCGGGGCCGGTGGGAACAGCTCGGCCGTATCAGTCCGAACCCGCGCGGCCGGCCGATCGCGCGGGCTCCGTCCGAGCAGTCAGCAACGGAACGTCCAAATGCCTACCAACCCACCGTCCAGATGGCCAGCATCCCGCCGTCCAGATGTCCACTGATCTACCGTCCAAGTGTCCACATGTGGTGCGGATGGATGCGCTCTGGCGACTCGCGCCGGTCGGACGAGCACCGGCTGCGCCGGCACAACAGCGACCTTCACGACGGACCCGCCGACCTGTTCTGGTGCGCGCGGATTTCGTCCGATCCGGTGGCGAATTCCGGGTGGACGGCCGGCACGATCAACGCGCAGGCGCTTCAGCTTCGAAATCGACGCAACCGGATACCAGGTACCGTGTCGGTGGAGTCCCGCCCGCTCTCGCGAGGAGCCGGCTCGGGATTGATCCAGATCCAATCTGTCCAGGGGTGGGCAGCTGAATACCGGGAGGGGTGGCCCGTGCTCGAGGTCGATCCGGAAAATCTGGGCGCGGCGGCGACTCAGCTGCGAACGTTGAGTGATGAGGTCGCGGATACCGCGAAGGTTCCGCGTCTCGATGCCGGTCGCGGTGTGACCGGCATGGCAGGGTCGGCGATCGCGGCGGCATTGGCCGACGCGGATGCCGCCAGTACCCAGGCCAAGACCGTGCTCCGGTCCCGGCTCGGAGTCCTGGGTCAGCTTCTGGATACCGGGGCCCATCTCTACAGCGGTCAGGACACCGAGGTCGCGAACCGTCTCAACGTCCTGCCCGATCTGAATCAGCAGGTCTGAGATGGCGCGTCCGAGCAAGGATCAGGTGCTGGCCTGGAAGATCGACGCCCTTCGTGAGATCGCCGAATCCGTGGAAACAGAACAGGGTCACGGCGGAATCGAACCGGGTATCGACGATATTCGCGCGTCCATGCGCCGCACCATCCACGACCTGGCCTGGTCGGGCGAGGCGGCCACCGCGGCAACCGGCCGCGCCGACGAGGAATGGACCGATATCGGCCGCATCGTCACCGCCTACAGCAATATCGGAAGCTCCTGCCGCGCCGCCCATCGCGAGATGAGCCACCCGATCCAGACACTGCAATCAGCGGTAACGACTGTCGAAGGTGCCGGCGGCGCAGTGTCGCCGGACTGGGTGGTGACCGGGCTGAACGACTCCCAGGAGGAGGCCAACGAGACCGTCCGGCTTCAGGGACTGGCCGACGATCTGGGTCGTATGGATGCCCGCTGGGCGCCCGATATCGCCGCGGCCGTCGCGGAGCTGCGGGCCATGGCTCCCGCCGAAGCCGGTACGATCGCGGCCATCCCGACACGCCCGGGTGCGGACAAACCACCCACCGAATCCGACCCCGGCGCGAACCGGGCCTGGTGGGATTCCCTCACTGCGGACCAGCGCGCGTACCTGATCGCCACCCAGCCCATGACCGTCGGCGGGCTCGACGGGCTACCCGCGATGGACCGCGACAAGGCGAACCGTAGCGTCCTCGGCTATCTGGAACGCGACCTGCAAACCCAGGTCGCCGGCGCCGACAATCCCCAGATGCGGATCGTCTACCAGAACAAGCTCGACGACCTCCGGGCCGTGCGTCAGCAAGTCGAAGGTGACCCGGGCCGCCTGCTGATGGTCTTGGATGCGAAGGGCGGCGAACGTGTGAAAGCCGCCGTCGCCATTGGCAACCCGGACACGGCGACCCACGTGTCGGTTACCACACCGGGTCTCAACACCAACGCGAAGGGCTCGATGGAAGGGATGGTGGACGAGGCGGAGGCATTGCGAGACCATTCGCAACAGTTACTCAACCAAGCTGAACATGGAAACGAAACGGTCGCGACGATCGCATGGCTGGGCTATGAGCCGCCACAGAACGTGTCCGTGGACGGTGCGGCCGAGGACCCGGTCGGCGCGGCTGTCGGTCTTGCCGGTGTGACGAGCCAGGACCGCGCAGAGGTCGGTGCGGTCGATCTGGCGCGTTTCTACGACGGTCTCGATGTCTCGCACAACGCTGCGGGCAACGGTGATCCACACTTGACCGCGCTCGGCCATTCCTACGGCTCGACCACCACCAGCCTCGCCTTGCAGCAGCTGGCTGATCAGGGCAAGAACCCGGTCGACGACGTAATCCTCTACGGATCCCCCGGACTCGGCGGCGAAATGCCCAACCACACCACCGTGCGCCCCGGCGACGACATCGTGCAGGCCGACGACTACGGCCTCGAATTCGGTCACGTGTTCACCATGGCCACACCCGACGACCCGATCGCCACACTCAACCGCTTCGGCTTCGGCCCCACCGATACACCCGGCTGGGTGCAACTGGAAACCCAGGGCATCACCATCGACGGCACCGAATATCAGGGCGCGAACGGCCATAGCGACTACCCGCGTGAAGGCGACGACCTCGGCAACGGCCAACACAAGACGCGGACCACCGTGCACAACATGGCCGCCGTTCTCACCGGCACATACAGCCAGGCACGCGTGGCAGGCTTCCCCAACCTTCCCTACGCGGTTTCGGAGGGACCATGACCCGGAATTCAACCCCGCTGCGTGCCGCGCTCACCGTGGCGACCTGCGCGATACTCCTGTCCGGCTGCGCAGAGAGCGTCACCCCGCCGGCGACACCGAGCCCGCTCGGCGAACTACAAACTCGGCCCCCACTCGAACAAGCCCGCGACGACCTGCTCGCCGCCACCCTGCAGATGCAGGACGAACTCTCCGCACTGATTCCCGGTATGAACTGGTACAACAACGGAGACCCCGGTAGGAGAAACTGCTCGCAGCGGCGGTTCGACGGAATCGGTGCCAGAGCAGCATATCTGGGGAACTTCGTTTCCGACATGCCGATCCCGGATGAGGCGTGGCCGGAAGCCCTTCGACGAGTCCAAGCGATCGCAGCACAGCACGGCGCCGATCAGGTTTCGGGATACTCCGACCGGCCCGGCGACCACAGCGTCGAAATCTACGGCACCGGAAACAGCATCAGTATCTACTTCGGGACCCAGCTCAACACGGTGATCGGACCCAAAACAGGATGCCACCTACCTGCCGCGAAGATGCCGCCGAAAACCACACCCACCCGGTAACACCGAAACCGGGATCGGGCACAGATATCTCGCAGAGGCCCCGGAGCTGTGTTCGTTGGACGCCGCGGCCGGGGCCACACGGTCGGGCCCCTGAGTTGTGAACTATGGCCGGCCGAATAGACCAGAACGCGCACTTACGGTGAATGCGGCCCAAGCCGCAGAAGAGAAGGACAGAGCGGGGCCGCCGCGATCCTTGGAATCGCGCACACCCACCACATCGCCCTCGATGAACGCCACCTCGACACACTCCCGGCTGCCGCCGCTGTAACTGCTCTTGAACCAGCGGGTTTCGGATCTATCGACGCTCACCTTGCGAACTCCCTTGCCTTCTCGCGGAGCAGTTGCCTGCTGTCCTGCACGGTCAAGGCTACCCGCCGCAGGTCAGCATGCGCGTTGCGATACTGGTCGATTACCTCCGGATCCTCGAAGTACATATCCCCGGTGTAGCCCTCGGCGTAGACCACGGGCGGCTCGATGGGAGTACCCTCCGCGAGATCTTCGAAGTCCAGAATCATGAATGGTCCGGTCAGATCACCCAGCGGAATACCTGCGCCGAACGGGAGAATTCGGATGTCGATATTCGCCCGAGTGCCGATATCCGCGAGGTGCCGGAGCTGCGCTTCCATGATTCGACGGCTTCCGATCACCCTGTGCAGCACCGATTCATCGACGACAACATCGAACAGGACAGGATCGTTCTTCTTCGTCAGCATGATCTGGCGGCGACCGCGTAACTCGACTCTCCGGGCGATCTCGCCGTCCGGCTCGGACGGGTGCGCCAGCCGGGTCAGCGTCCGTGCGTAGTCCGGTGTCTGGAGCAACCCGGGAACAAGTTCCTGGAATGAGGTCAGTTTCCGCGCCGCCGCTTCCAGCCCCATGTAGACGTCGAAGTTCAGCGGGATCAGATCGCCGTACTGATGCCACCAGCTCTTGTTGTTACCTTGCTGGGCAAGGCCTTTCAGTGCATCGATCGTGGTCTCGTCGGCACCGCACACTCGGCAGATCGCCTCGATATCCCAGAGCCGGATCCGGTCGGCCGCGCCGGTTTCCAGGCGTTGCACGGTGGTGGCGCCACGTTCGATACGCCGCGACACTTCCGCGATCGTCAATCCCGCACCCTGCCGTAGGTCCCGGAGATATCGCCCCACTTGGCGACGCGGGAGGGTCGAGCCGATATCTGCCATGACAACCTACTTCCCCTGGATCACGCCCTCGAACTTGTCCTGATCGATCCGGTCGGATCATCTCCACGCGCGGCGCCGGTGTCAGCCGATACACCGACCGAATCGAACCGAAATACCACTGCCCCAATGCGAATCATTACACACGGCCACGACTTTTCCGTCGTGAAAGGCCCGGGCCTGTCCCACGTGCGCCGGATCGAGCCGATATCCACAATCGACATCCGTTTTCTTTGGATGCGACCGCAGCGATTCATGGATGACCGCGGTTTGATTGCCGGATCCTGTTCTCGGCCTTCGCATCAATTCGATCGGATCATCCGCAGCGCGGCCGGATTTGCCGATGGATCCGCTCTACTGGCGCTTGCGAAAGAGCACGGCCCAACGAGAAGCGATCGACGATCGGGAGGCAACCATGCCGGGGATCCACAGCGAGCAGTCCGAGACCTGGGAACCCGCGCTATCGCAGCGGACGGCCCCGAACCGCCGGACGAGTGTGGCGGTGGCACGACTCTGGCGGGCAGCCGAATGTTACGACCTCGGCGTGCTCGAACGAGTCGCGCGGAGCCTGCGCGACCTCGACACCGGTAGCGAATACCGGACCCGCACCCAGCACGAAATCGACGGAGTCATCGCCCGATACCGCGCGACCCACCCCGAGGCGGGGCATGTCCGGTGACACGTGCACTCTGCGAACCCTGGGTCCCGCTGGGCGCGCTCACCATTGCCCGTCACGACGAGGACGAGCTCATCATCCGGTGTCCCGATTCGCTGTACTGCCTGCGCGGCGCACTGGTCACCGGTGGACAGATCGCACCACATTTCCGCAACGTCGCCGGCCTGTGTCCATGGATCGGAGTCGGGGTGCTGCATACCGCGCCGCCGTGTGGTTGCGGGCCGTTCATCACCACCCGGCAACTGCGCATAGTGATCCGTCACGGCGGTACACCGTGGGGGCAGATCGCTTCGATCGCCTGCCCCGGCGGATGCCGGGAATTCGCATCGGTCCGAGCCGGCCGTATCGGCCCGCACAGCCATCCGCCGTGCCCCTGGACCGGTACCCGAGTGGTCGAGAAGGGCCTTTATCCACCGCTGCTCACCGCACAGGATTACCGATGAGCGCCGCGCTCCCCCGGGGCACAGGTGGGGTTGGGGAGTCTTCGGCACGATAGCGGCAACCAATCACTCCCTATCGGACCTGTGTCCACGCAGGTAATCCCGACGAGAAGGCCATGACACCTGGAAACAGTCGATCACGAAACGATTATGCGATCATTGCTAGCATTGATTGCATGGCATCGATAACTATCCGTGACCTGGACAACGACGTCAAGGAGCGCCTGCGTCGGCGGGCCGCTTCGCACGGACGGAGCATGGAAGCCGAAGCCCGGGACATACTGGCCGCGGCGGTGCGTCCGAAACGGTTACTGCACGAGCTCTACGAACGCAGCCGACCCTACGCAGCCGAGCTGGACATCCCGGAACAGCCAGAGGCCGGAGCGGCACAGCTGTGATCATCGCCGATACAAACGTGGTGTCCGAGCTGTTCAGACCCAGTCCCGACCACCACGTACTCACCTGGCTGGAGAAATCCACCGACGTCACGATCAGCACGGTGACCACCGGCGAGATATGGGCGGGCATCGAGAACCTACCGGAGGGAACCCGCAGGGCAGGGCTGGCCGCATTGGCGACGGACCTGTTCGACGAATTCGGTGACGAGGTCGAGGCCTACGATTTCCGGGCGGCCCGCATCTACGGTCGAATTGTCGCCGAACGTCGGCGCCGCGGCCGGCCGATCGGATATGCAGATGCACAGATTGCCGCGATCTGCCTCGCGAACGACTGCCCGGTAGCGACCCGAAACGTCAAGGACTTCACCGACCTCGGTCTCGCCATCATCAATCCCTGGGAAACGACTGATCCCCACTGAATCGGCGTCGAACGTTCGATGTTCGGTACCGCCCCGCCGCCGCGTGCCGGAGGTTACTCCCGGGCACCCGTCGGCGACGTCCGACGGGTGCCCGCAGGGGAGGGTTTTCTGAAACAAGTTCAGCGGGCGCCGACCAGAGGCGCCAAACGCTTCAGTTGCTCCACATCGGGCACCGAGACCAGCAGCATGGTGACGCCGGATGCCTCCCAGACGCCGATCTGCTCGCGAACCTGGGCCTCATTGCCGATGATCGCGGTCTCCAGTACCAGTTCGTCCGGTACGGCGGCAGCGGCCTCGGCCTTCTTGCCCGCCTGGAAGAGTTTGCCGATCTCGTCGACTTCCTTCTCGTACCCCATCCGGCGATACACCTGAGCGTGGAAGTTGAGCTCGGGCGCGCCCATGCCGCCGATATAGAGCGAGGTGATCCAGCGCATCCGTTCGATCTCGGCCGCCGGGTCGTCGGTGATGATCACCTGCGCCGTGGCGGCGATCTCGAAGTTCTCCCGCGAACGCCTGGCACCCGCCCGCGCGAAGCCCTCGTCGAGCCATTCGTTGTACACCCCGGCCATCCGCGGTGTGTAGTAGATGGCCAGCCAGCCGTCTGCGATCTCGGCGGTCAGGGCCACGTTCTTCGGACCTTCGGCGCCCAGCCAGATCGGCAGATCAGCACGTAGGGGGTGGGTTATCGGCTTGAGCGGTTTACCCAGACCCGTCGCCCCCGGACCGGTGTAGGGCAGCGGATAGTTCGGGCCGTCGTTGATCACCGGCCCCTTCCGGGCCAGGACCTGACGCACGATATCGACGTATTCGCGGGTGCGCTGCAACGGTTTGGCAAACGGCTGGCCGTACCAGCCTTCCACGACCTGCGGACCGGATACGCCGAGGCCGAGAATCGCCCGACCGCCGCTGAGATGGTCGAGGGTCAGCGCGTGCATGGCCGTGGCCGTGGGGGTGCGCGCGGACAACTGCACCACGGAAGTCCCCAACCGCACCCGTTCGGTCGCCGAACCCCACCAGGCCAGCGGGGAGAACGCGTCCGACCCCCAGGACTCGGCGGCGAACACCGCGTCGAACCCGGCTTCCTCGGCCGCCACGACCACTTCGGCGGCATGTTCCGGCGGTCCCGCGCTCCAATATCCGAGCTGCAATCCGAACTTCACATCCGACCCCTTTCCGGCCTACTGCTTGCCAGCAGAATAAGAACCTGTTCTACTCGATATCGTGACTCATGGGAATACTGCACCCACGGTAATTACGCAGGAACGCCCGCCGGGACTGAAACCGAGCGATGTGCTCAGTGCGCCCCTGCGGATGCAGTTCGACTACACGCGTTCCGTGGGACCCACCATCGGCAAGTTCCTGACCGGACTCCGCGAGCGCCGCGTATTCGGCAACCGCGGTTCCGACGGCCGGGTGCTGGTTCCGCCGGCGGAATACGATCCGGTGACCGCCGAACCGCTGTCGGAGTACGTCGAGGTCGCCTCGACCGGCACGGTGAAATCCTGGAGCTGGGTCGGCGATCCGCTCCCGGGCCAGCCCTTCGACCGGCCGTTCGCCTACGCGCTGATCCAGCTCGACGGTGCCGACACCGCACTCTTGCACGCGGTGGATGTGCAGAGCCCGGAGCAGATCAGCACCGGTATGCGCGTCACCGCCCGCTGGGCCGACGAGCTCACCGGCACCATCCACGACATCGTCTGCTTCGAACCCGGTGAGACCCCCACTGCGGAGCCCGCTCCGGCGAGCGACGCCGAACCGGTCACCATGATCACCACGCCGATCCAGATGGATTACAAGCACACAGCCTCCCCCGAGGAATCCGCGTTCCTGCGCGGCCTCAAGGAGGGCAAGCTCATCGGCGGCCGGGCCGACGCGAACAGCAAGGTGTACTTCCCGCCGCGCGGCGTGGACCCCGTCGATGGACGGTCGACCGCGGACATGGTGGAGCTGGCCGATACCGCGACCGTCACCACCTTCTGCATCGTGAACGTTCCCTTCATGGGCCAGCGGCTCAAACCACCGTATGTGGCCGCGTACGTGCTGATCGACGGCGCCGATATCCCGTTCCTGCATCTGGTGCTCGGCTGCGAGGCCAGCGAGGTGCGGATGGGTATGCGAGTCAAGGCCGTGTGGAAGCCCCGCGAGGAGTGGGACTACACCATGGCCAATATCGACCATTTCGAGCCGACCGGCGAGCCGGATGCCGACTACGACACCTACAAGCATCACCTGTGAGAGGGCTCCCCGCGTGACCATCACCGAGCGTTCCACCGATAACGCCACCGATATCGCCGTCGTCGGCTTCGCACACGCACCGCATGTGTCGGAGACCTACGGCACCACCAACGGCGTAGAGATGCTGGTGCCTTGTTTCCAGCAGCTCTACGACCAGCTCGGCATCACCAAGTCCGATATCGACTTCTGGTGCTCCGGATCGTCGGATTACCTGGCCGGCCGTTCCTTCTCGTTCATCTCCGCGATCGATTCGATCGGCGCCGTACCGCCGATCAACGAATCCCATGTCGAGATGGACGCCGCCTGGGCCCTGTACGAGGCGTGGGTGAAACTGCGCTCCGGGCAGGCGAAAACGGCCCTCGTATACGGCTTCGGGAAATCTTCCGCGAGCACGCTGCGTCAAGTACTGGCGACCCAGCTCGACCCCTATCTGGTCACTCCGCTGTGGCCGGATTCGCTGGCCGTCGCCGGACTTCAGGCCCGTGCCGGACTGGATGCCGGCCGGTGGACCGAACGCGATATGGCCGCCGTCTCGGCGGCGCATACCGTCCACGGCACCTCGGTCGACGACCTGCTCGCCAACCCGTACGTCGCCGACCCGCTCCGGGCGCACGATTGCGCGCCGATCACCGACGGTGCCGCGGCCATCGTGCTGGCGGTCGGTGACCGCGCCCGCGAACTGAACGAACGTCCCGCGTGGATCACCGGAATGGCGCACCGGATCGATTCCAGTGCGCTGGGTGCCCGCGATCTGACCACCTCCCCCTCGGCGGCGGCCGCGGGACAGTCGGTGACCGGCGGCGACACCACCGGTATCGATGTGGCCGAAGTGCACGCGCCGTTCAGCCACCAGCAGCTCATCCTCGCCGAAGCACTCGGATTGAAACCGGAGACCTCGGTCAACCCGTCCGGCGGCGCACTCGCCGGCAACCCCATGTTCGCCACCGGGCTGGAACGTATCGGCTACGCCGCGCTGCCCATCATGGCGGGCGACGCCGGACGCACCCTGGCACACGCCACCAGCGGCCCGGCCCTGCAGCAGAACCTTGTGACCGTCCTGGATTCGGAGGCCCGCCGATGAGTTTCCCCGCCGCGGTGCTGGGCACCGGACAGACCCATCACGTAGCCAAGCGCAGCGATGTCTCGATGGCCGGAATGTGCCGTGAGGCGATCGACCGGGCGCTCGCCGATTCCGACCTGACCATGGCCGATATCGACGCGATCGTCATCGGCAAGGCGCCGGACATGTTCGAGGGCATGATGATGCCCGAGCTGTACCTGGCCGATGCGCTGGGAGCGCCCGGGAAACCGCTTTTGCGCGTGCACACCGCGGGCTCGGTCGGCGGTTCCACCGCCTGTGTGGCCGCCAATATGGTGCAGGGTGGTGTGCACGAAAAGGTGCTCGCCATCGCCTGGGAGAAGCAGTCGGAATCGAACGCCATGTGGGCCCTGTCGATTCCGGTGCCCTTCACCATGCCGGTCGGCGCGGGCGCGGGCGGCTATTTCGCACCCCATGTGCGCTCGTATATCCGGCGGGCCAACGCGCCGCTGCATATCGGTGCCACTGTCGCGGCCAAGGATCGGCGCAACGGGGCCAAGAACCCGCACGCCCATCTCAAGCAGGGCGATAAAACCGTCGAAGAGGTGCTGGCCTCGCAGATGCTGTGGGACCCCATCCGATTCGACGAGACCTGCCCCTCCTCCGACGGCGCGTGCGCGGTGGTCATCGGCGGCGAGAAGTCGGCGGCCGCGGTGGAAGCGTCGGGCAAGAAGGTCGGCTGGATCCACGCGACCGCGATGCGTACCGAACCGCTGGCTTACGCCGGCCGCGATCAGGTGAATCCGCAGGCCGGCCAGGAAGCCGCCAAGGCGCTGTGGGCGCAGGCCGGTATCACCGACCCGCTCGCCGAGATCGATGCCGCCGAGATCTACGTCCCCTTCTCCTGGTTCGAGCCGATGTGGCTGGAGAACCTCGGTTTCGCGGCCCAGGGTGAGGGCTGGCACCTCACCGATAAAGGCGAAACCGAGATCGGTGGTGCCCTGCCGGTCAACCCGTCCGGTGGCGTGCTCTCCTCGAACCCGATCGGCGCCTCCGGCATGATCCGGTTCGCCGAAGCCGCCAAACAGGTGATGGGCCGGGCCGGGGATTACCAGGTCGACAATGCCCGCAAGGCGCTGGGTCACGCGTACGGCGGTGGCTCGCAGTACTTCTCCATGTGGGTTGTGGGATCGGAACGTCCATGACACTGAAATTCAGTCTCGGGGTCGCGCTGAGCCCGCTGGAACAGCTGCCCGAACTCGCCCGCACCGCCGAGGAAGTCGGGTTCAGCTCGATCGCTCTGCCGGATTCGCTGTTCTACATGAAATCGCAGCAGGCGGACTACCCCTACACCCCGGACGGCAGCCGTTTCTGGGGTCCGGACACCCCGTGGGTGGATCCGCTCATCGCCGCGACCGCCATGGCCGCGGTGACCACCCGGCTCCGCTTCTATACCAATGTGCTCAAACTCGGTTCGCGCAATCCACTGCTGCTGGCCCGGCAGGTCGGGTCGGTGGCGAATCTGTCCGGTAACCGGTTCGGGTTCGGCGTGGGAATCGGCTGGGCGCCGGAGGAATTCGAATGGTGCGGTGTGCCCTACGCGCGCCGGGGCGCCCGGGTCGACGAGATGATCGAGGTCATCAAGCGGGTGCTCGACGGCGGGATGGTCGAATACCACGGCGAGTTCTTCGATTTCGACGAACTGCAGATGAGCCCGGCGCCGAGCGAACCGGTTCCCTTCTACATCGGCGGCCATACCGATGTGGCGCTGCGCCGCGCGGCCCGGGTCGGTGACGGCTGGACCTCGGCGATGATGAAATTCGACGATCTCCAGACCACCATCGCCCGCCTGGGTGAACTGCGGGCGGAGAACGGACGCGCCGATGTTCCGTTCGAAATTCAGGCCGTCTGCATCGACAAGTTCGGGCGCGACGGCTACCAGGAGCAGTACGACGCCGGTGTCACCGATGCGATCGTGATCCCTTGGCTCGCCGCGGGTATCGGATTCGACGGTGATCTCGAGGCGAAGAAGGACGCCCTGCGCAAATTCGCCGAAGAGCATATCCAGAACCCGATCACCTGAGTTCCGGGAGAAGATCCGATGAGTACTGCCGAACACCCCGCACGGGCCGCGGGCCTGGCCTCACAGGCCGCTGTCCGTGCGCGTGACAAGGATGCCTGGCTCGCGCTGTTCGCGGCGGACGGCATCGTCGAGGACCCCATCGGTCCTTCCGGGTTCGACCCGGAAGGTAAGGGTCACCGCGGACGTGACGCGATCTCCGCGTTCTGGGACAAGGCCATCGCCGGTACCGACTCGATCGAGTTCCTGTTCGGGGATTCCTTCGCCTGCGGTTCCGAGGTCGCCTTCACCGGCACGATCCGCAGCATCCTGGGTGGTCACAGCATCGACGCCGACGGGGTCTTCACCTACAAGGTGGACGACGCCGGCAAGATCCTGGCACTGCGCGCCTTCTGGGAAGTCGACCGAGCGATGGCGACCGCCACACCGACCACCTGACGAGGGGCGAACCGGTCCCCCTCCCGGTTCATGCCCTACGGAAACGCCGGCCCCGCATATCCTTCGGGATATACGGGGCCGGCTTCGTCATAGCTGAGGAGTATGCGCCGTCGAGCACAGGCGCGGTATGCCCACAGACCCGCGGCCTTCTACCTACGGCACCTGACAGAAAGCGTCATATTCGCCGGTACCCGCCCTCGACGCGCACAAGAAAACCCCGGCTCCGTGCGTCCTCACGCGCGGAACCGGGGCCTACCGTGGATTCAGCTCGCGGTCTTACCCGTGATCGGGCAGGTCTTGTAGTCGACCTGGAACTCCTTGACACCGTTCAGCCAGCCCGAACGCAGGCGCTTGGGATCGCCCAGCTTGGTGATGTCGGGCATGTGATCGGCGATCGCGTTGAAGATCAGGTCGATTTCCAGCTTCGCCAGGTTGGCGCCGATGCAGTAGTGCGCGCCGGTACCGCCGAAGGCCACATGCTGGTTGTCCTCGCGCATGATGTCGAACTTCTCCGGGTTCTCGAAGACGTCCTCGTCGAAGTTCGCCGACCGGTACAGCATCAGGACCCGCTGGCCCTTCTTGATCTGCACGCCGCCGAGTTCGGTGTCCTCCAGCGCGGTGCGCTGGAAGGTGGTGATCGGGCTGGCCCACCGAATGATCTCGTCGGCGGCCGTCTTGGGGCGTTCCTTCTTGTAGAGCTCCCACTGGTCCGGGTTCTCCAGGAAGGCGATCATGCCGTGGGTGATGGCGTTGCGGGTGGTCTCGTTACCCGCGACCGCCAGCAGCATCACGAAGAAACCGAATTCCTCGGACTTGAGGGATTCGCCGTCGATATCGGCTTCGACCAGGGTGGTGACGATATCGCCGGCCGGACACGCCTTGCGGGCTTCGGCCATCGCGTAGGCGTATCCGAGCAGTTCGGTGGAGGCCTGCACCGGATCCACATCGATTTCCGGATCGTCGTAGCCGGTCATCTCGTTGGACCAGGTGAACACCTTCATCCGGTCTTCCTGCGGGACACCGATCAGTTCGGCGATCGCCTGCAGGGGCAGTTCGCAGGCGATCTGGGTGACGAAATCGCCGGACCCGGCCTCGGCAGCGGCCTTGACGATGGCCTCGGTCCGTTTGGACAGCTCCTCCCGCAGCGAGTTGATCGCGCGGGGGGTGAACCCGCGGGAGATGATCTTGCGCATCCGCGTGTGCTCGGGCGGGTCCATGTTCAGCAGGATGAAACGCTGCAGTTCGATCTGCTCACGCTCGATATCGTCGTTGAAGCGCGGCAGCGCGGTGTTCTCGAACGTCGAGAACACATCGCTGCGCCGCGACACCTCCTTGACATCAGCATGTTTGCTGACGACCCAGAAGCCGTCGTCGTGGAAACCGCCGACCTCCGGCGATTTCTCCTGCCACCAGATCGGTGCGGTACGGCGGAGTTCGGCGAACTCCTCGACCGGCACCCGCTGCACGTACATGTCGGGGTCCGTGACGTCGAACCCGTCCGGCAGGTTCGGCCGGCCCATGCGCGTATCCACCACCAGATGTCTCCTTCGACAAACTGAAACACGTTCTACAATCATTGAAGCACAGGCGTGTGAATGAGGAAAGAAACCGGACTGATCTTGCCCTTGCCTGTGTGCGGAACACGTTACAGTTTTATGTCCGAAACGAAAGGTTCACCATGGGCACTCCCGTTATCGTCGAGGCAGCTCGCACCCCCATCGGCAAGCGCAACGGCTGGCTGTCCGGTCTGCACGCGGCCGAGATCCTCGGTCTCGCCCAGCGCGGGCTGCTCGATCGCGCCCACCTCGACCCAGCCAAGGTCGAACAGGTCATCGGCGGCTGCGTCACACAGGCCGGCGCCCAGTCCAACAACATCACCCGCACCGCCTGGCTCACCGCCGGCCTGCCGTGGCAGATCGGCTGCACCACGATCGACTGCCAGTGCGGTTCGGCCCAGCAGGCCAACCATCTCATCGCGGGCCTGATCGCCACCGACGCCATCGATATCGGAGTCGCCTGCGGCGTCGAGGCGATGAGCCAGGTCCCGCTGGGCGCCAACGTCGGCGAGAACGCCGGCCCGCGGCGGCCCGAATCCTGGGATATCGATATGCCCAATCAGTTCGAGGCCGCCGAACGGATCGCCAAGCGGCGCGGTATCTCTCGCGAAGATGTGGACGCACTCGGTGTCCGGTCGCAGCGGCTGGCCGCCCAGGCCTGGGCCGAGGGCCGGTTCGACCGCGAAGTCCTGACGCTCACCGCCCCGGTCGTCGACAAAGAGGGCAACCCGACCGGCGAGAAGCAGGAAGTGAGCCGGGATCAGGGTCTGCGGGAGACGAGCGCCGAGAGCCTCGCCAAGCTGAAGCCGGTTCTGGAGGGTGGTATCCACACCGCCGGCACCTCTTCGCAGATCTCCGACGGCGCCGCGGCGGTACTGCTGATGGACGAGAAGGCCGCTCAGCGCGAAGGCCTGCGCCCGCGGGCCCGGGTGGTGACCCAGTGCCTGGTCGGTGCGGAGCCGGAATTCCACCTCGACGGCCCGGTCCAGGCCTGCACCCGGCTGCTCGAGCGGTCCGGGATGAGCATCAACGATATTGATCTGTTCGAGATCAACGAGGCATTCGCCTCCGTGGCATTGTCGTGGGCCCAGGTTCACCAGCCGGATTTCGACCGGGTGAATGTAAACGGCGGAGCAATCGCACTGGGCCATCCGGTCGGGTCGACGGGATCGCGACTTATCACCACGGCCCTGCACGAACTGGAACGGTCCGACCGCAATGTCGCCATGGTGCTCATGTGTGCCGGTGGCGCACTCGCGACGGGAACGATCATCGAACGACTCTGAATCATCCGTCCAATTCTCGGTACATCCCAGGATCCGGGGTACTCGTGCTCCATCACATACCGAAGCCCCGGAACCCCTGGAAATTCCACACTGTAGGTTGAACGTTCATCTCAGCGTTCGGCAGACGTGTCGTACGCCACACAGACTGCATACAGGGCTCTCGAAGGGGTAACAGCTATCCGAGGGTTACTCGCCGCCCGCCCGGGAAGACCCCTGCGACGGGCGGCGACCTGGTGCGATCATGAGTCCACAAGATCCGTGCGGGTAACCCGCAAACGCGATACCACGGTCCACTTCTCCGGATACATACCTAGAAGCTTCAAGGAAATCCCGAATCAGGCGTAGGTTTTCAGTTACTGAGCCGCTAATATCAATGATAGGTATCCGAGATAACGACTGTTAGTACAGTGAAGGGAATTGGGCGGCTCACAATGGCTGATTTCGCGGCGCGGCTGAACAAGCTGTTCGAAACCGTGCATCCCCCGGGGCGTAAGCCGCATACCAATGCAGAGGTAGCGGCCGCGCTGACGGCATCCGGTCATCCGATCTCGAAGCCGTACCTGTCGCAGTTACGGTCGGGTCAGCGGACGAATCCGTCCGATGAGACGGTCGCAGCCCTGGCGAAGTTCTTCAAGGTCAAGCCCGACTACTTCTTCAACGACATATATGCCGCGAAGATCGACCACGACCTCGAACTCCTATCGCAGCTACAGGGTTACGGGCTTCGGCGGCTCTCCAGCAGGGCCTTCGACCTCTCCGAAGAGTCGCAGAATCTTCTCACCTCCATGGCGGAGAAGCTGCGCGCAAGCGAGGGATTACCCGAAGTCCCCCCGGACGGGACCGAATAAGACCGGAAGCAGACGCGGTGCGATCCGAAGCGGGTCGCACCGCGTCTGCTTCTGTTCGCCAGAAATCACGATCGCAACGTTCCCAGTATCGGGAAGAATTCCTGCGGCGACAGTATGGCCAGACGCCAAGATCTGCGGTACCCGATAATCACAGTACCGACCAATCGGCACGATTTTCGGGCCCGCGGCCGCCTTATCACAGTGACGTAACGGACATACCGCACACCTCGGGCAACTAGCGAACCGCAGCCTCCCGGTGCGCGGCCGGTTCCGGGGCAGACTCGAAAGCCTGCGCGATCGCCTGCACCCAGCCACGCGGACTCACACCTTCCGGAGGTGCGACCCACCGGGCATCGACCACTGCCGGGCCCATCGGATGCTTCGCCCATTGCGCCACCCGCTCGGCACGGCGGCCGACCGCCGCGGGAGGTTCGCCGGCCGCGGCGAGCTCGACACCACCGCCCGACTGCAGGTACAGCGCGTCCATGATCTGCGCCACGCGGTCCGATGCCTTGAGCTGTGTGGAAGTCCCGGTCTCCTCCTGGACCACCTCCGGGAAACGCTTCACCAGCACGTTGTGCAAGCTCCGCACCCGGCGCAACAACAACCGCGCGCGCAACCACATCTCGACCACGATCCATACCGCGCCGACCGCGATCATCAGTGCCGCCAGCTGCCATAGTGGCCACGCCCAGGCCGGCTGTCCCGGCTCGGCGCCGGGAGTATCGGTGAGACCGCGCTGGATCTGGCCGGCGGCCAGCACGATGACCAGCGCAGTCCCGACGATATAGATCGCGATACCACGTCCGAGCGCCGTCCAACTCAGATTCCGCAGGCCGGTCACCACCACAAAGATCCCCGCGGCACCCGTCACCGCCCAGCCGAGGACGAAGCTCCAGGCCAGCGCACCGACAACGGCGAGTAGGCCGATACCGTATATACCCCAGGCGATCTGGCGCAGATTCCGGCGCGAAACCACCGGCCAGGCCGCTGATGCGACCACCGATGTCGCGGTGACGAACAGCAGCCAGGAACCGGCCACCACCCCTTCGGACAGCAGCCCGCCCGGCAATCCGCCGGGCAGCAGGTTGTCGACCGCCAGGCCGACATCGGGAATGGCCGCGGTGCAGGCCAGGGCCACGGCGGATACGGCCACCACGATCGCCACCCGGGCTGTGGTGGCCGGTTTGACGAGTACGCGCCCCACCCGGGCGCCGGCCGCGACCCACACCACCAGGGCGGTCAACCAGAACGTCATCCCAGAGCCTCATCGAATCGAAGGACCGAGACGCCCGCGCCCCGGCTGTTGAATACGCGAAGCCGCGTCATCAGCATGGCGGCGAAGGTTTCTGCCTCCCATTCGGACTGGTCGTCCTCGCCGTCCTCGACCGCGGTCTGATGTGCGCGCTGACTCAGCATGTAGGCGATCAGGTCATCGCTCACCTCGAGCGTGACATCGGTGGCCGGAGCGCCTTCGTGGTCGAAGACGATATGGCCCAGTTCGTGCGCGAGCGTATGGTCGCGGCTCGGCAAGGCGCTGGCCAGCACGATGATGTCCTTGGCCGGGTAGTACCGCCGCTGCCCGCATACGCCGGGGCCGAGATCGGCATCGGCGATCTCGATCGGCCGGCCACGTTCGGCGGCCACCGCGTCCACCACCTGTTCGAGAGTGGTGGCGTCCGCGTCGGCCGCTATCGCGCAGACCGCGTCGACCGCGGCCGCCACCCGGCGATAGGCACGAGTGCTCGGTGTTCTGCCCTGCGCGGCACGGATGTTCCCGGTGCTGTGCTGCGTCATCGCGATCACGCACCCGTTCCGAAGAATTCGGCACGCGCGGCATCGATCCGCGCCTGCGCCTGGGCCGCGCTCTGATAGCTCATCACGGCCGAGCCACCGCCGGCGATGGCCAAGGCGATGAGACCACCGATCACCGAAAGCACTTTCGGTTCGGGTAACAGCCCCTCGGCGCTGGTCGGTCGCACGGTATGGCTCGGCGGTGCGGCGACAACCGACGGCGCCGAGTCCGGGACAGTAGCACCGGGGGCGCCGCCGGGTGGTGCGATAGGAACAGTGAGACCAGCGCCGACCGCGACATCCGCGACAGTGGGCGCACCAGCACCCGCACCACCGCCCGGGGCCGGGAGCGCCAGCGGTGGACCGACCGGCGCCGACGGCACGGGTGGTACGGGTAGCAGCAGAAGAAGTAGTGGCGCCGCCGAACCCACGCCGGCGGAACCCAGTGCGGCCGAACCTGTCGCCGCCGAACCGGCCGCGGCCGAACCCGTCGCCGCGGAACCCACGGCGGCCGATCCGAGACCCGCCGAACCTGTCCCGACCACGCCGATACCGGCCGAACCCAATGCCGCCGAACCGGTTCCCAATACACCGGCACCGGCCGAACCCACGGCCGCTGAACCCGTCCCCAATACAGCGGATCCCGTTCCCAGAGCAGCCGACCCGGTCACGCCGGCACCCAGACCGGCGGATCCGGCAGCAGCCGAACCGATACCCGCGGCGGCTGATCCGGTACCCGCGGCGGCGGAGCCCGTCACGGCCAACGGGGAGATCGCAGCCGACCCGACGGCCGCCGACCCGGTGGCGAGGATCGTGCCCAGCGCCGTGCCCAGGCCCACGGGCCCAACAGGTTCCGCCACCGGAGCAGGCGCGGGCGTGGACTCTGACGGAGTGACGTCCTCAGTCGATTGCCCGGTGTCCGCGGCATCGCTTCTTCCTGGGATGCCCAGGGGCTGCCACTGCGCCACATCCCCGGAATCCGTTCCGCTGCTTCCGGTATCGGTGGTCCCCGGAGCCGCGGGAGGGTTACCCGGCGGAGCGGGGGGAACGTTCACCGGAGCGGGGGCGGCGGCACTTCCGGTACCGAGACCCGGTACGGGCGCAACTCCCGAGTTCGCCCCGGCGCCGGGGCCCGATGACCGGTCCGGGATCGCAAGCGGTCCAGCGCTCTCGGATTCGGGGGCGGTATCCGCCGGTGGCGCGGACCCTCGATCCCCACTTCCGGTCGGCCCCTGTTCCCGGATAGGAGAGCGGCCCGGTTCGGCTGCGGCATATCCCGGCCCCCCGAGTAGCGTCAGGCAACCCAGTGCCCCGGCTACTGCGAGTAATCGCTTACTGCGACCAACGGCCATGCGCCAGCCATCCCCTCGATCGATATCGCGGATCCCCCCGGTTATCGCGGCTTCCGGGCAGAACGAACAGATGGTTGCCCATGGTAAACCAGCGCTCCGACCGGCGCATGACGAAGTCTCGAAACGGCGACCGCCATCTGGATAACCGCAGGTGAAGTGTCGATCTACCGGGGCATTAGGTGTGATATGGGATGGAATCGATCACAGTTACCGGATAGCGGATCCGGTAACTGGACAGCCGCCACGCCCGGCCGGTTACGCGCCGTAGACCGGCTCCGGCGGAGCACCCTTCGCGATCAACTCCGTGACCACCTGGCCGAGTTCGGCCGGATCCCAGCGGACACCGCGGTCCACCGGTACACCGTGCCGCCAGCCCTCGGCCAGCGCGATGCGGCCACCCTCGACCTCGAACATCCGGCCGGTGACACCCGCTGATTCCGGGCTCCCCAGCCACACCACGATCGGCGAGATGTTCTCCGGTGCCATGGCGTCGAAGCCCTGATCGGGGGCGGCCATCATATCGGCGAAAACGGTTTCGGTCATCCGGGTGCGCGCCGAGGGGGCGATGGCGTTCACTGTTACGCCGTAGCGCCCGAATTCGGCGGAAGCGGTGAGAGTCAGTCCCGCGATACCCGCTTTCGCGGCACCGTAATTGCCCTGTCCGACGCTGCCCTGCAGTCCGGCACCGGAACTGGTGTTGATGATCCGGGCGTCGACCGCGCGACCGGCCTTCGATTCCGCACGCCAGTACGCGGCGGCGTGCCGCATGGTGGCGAAATGTCCTTTGAGATGGACGCGTACCACCGCGTCCCATTCGTCTTCGCTGAGGTTCACCAGCATGCGGTCGCGGACGAATCCGGCATTGTTGACGAGTACATCCAGCCCGCCGAAGGTGTCCACCGCCTGCTGGATCAGCCGCTGCGCACCGTCCCAGCTCGCCACATCGTCGCCGTTGGCGACGGCCTCGCCGCCGGCCGCGCGGATTTCCGAGACCACCTGCTCGGCCGGTGTCTCCGCCGTCGACTCACCGGCGAGGCTGGTTCCGATGTCGTTGACCACGACCTTCGCGCCCGCGGCCGCGAAGGCGAGCGCGTGCGCCCGGCCGATCCCCCGGCCGGCACCGGTGATGATCACTGTCCGTCCGGCGCAGATGCCCTCGGTTGCCATATCCGTTCCTATCGTCGATGTCGTATCTGGTGGTCGTCGAGCTAAGGGTGTGCGGAGCCGGCCGCGTCGGTGGAATGGGCCGCGGTGGCGGCCGAGAGGAACGCCGGCGGTTCGCCACCGCCGTGGATCTGCAGCGTGGCACCACTGATATACGCGGCGAGCGGGGACAACAGGAAGGCCACACCGTTGCCGACATCCTCGGGCCGGGCCAGCCGGCCCATCGGAATGGTCTTTCCGACCGCGGCCACACCGTCGGCGTCGCCGTAGTGCAGTTCGCTGAGTTCGGTTTCCACCGCGCCGACGACCAGTGAGTTGATCCGGACCCGGGGCGCCCATTCCGCCGCGAGCGAGACGGTCAGCGCGTCGACCCCGGCCTTGGCCGCGCCGTAGGCCGCGGTGCCGGGTGAGGGCCGGTGCCCGCTGAGGCTCGAGATATTGACGATCGCCCCGCCGGATTCCTGTTCACTGATCACCGCGTGCGCCGCCTGCGCGACGTGCAGGGCCGCGACCAGGTTCAACTCGATGATCTTGGAGTGGAATCTCGGGCTGGCGTCGGCGGCGAGCGCGTAGGGCGCGCCCCCGGCGTTGTTGACCGCATGGTCCAGCCGGCCGTGCCGCCGCACGATCTCCGCGATCATCGCCTGCACGGCGTCGGCATCGCGCACATCGCAGGGCAGGAAGTCGATTCCGCGGCCGTCGAACTCGACCGCAGTTTCCGCAGGCCGGCGCGCACAGGCCACCACTGTCGCACCGGCTGCCAGGAGTACCCGGCTGATTCCGGCACCGACACCGCGGACGCCCCCGGTTACCAGAACGACGCGATCGGACAGGTCGATTTCGAGTGCCACCGTGTTAACCTACCAAGCAATTGCTTGCTTAGCCAAGATGCTCGAGATGCGAGATGGGATACGCGATGGGGATCAACCGCCATACGGAATCCGCCGGTATCGCCGTGGTCACGGTCGACTATCCGCCGGTCAACGCCATACCCTCGGACGGCTGGTTCGCCCTCGCCGACGAGATCCGCGCCGCCGGGCGCGACCCGGAGATCCGGGTGGTGGTCCTGCGGGCCGAGAACCGCGGCTTCAACGCGGGTGTGGATATCAAGGAAATGCAGCGCACACCGGGCCACCAGGCGCTGATCGATGCCAACCACGGCTGCTTCGAAGCCTTCGCCGCCGTCTATGACTGCCCCGTACCGGTCATCGCCGCGGTCCAGGGCTTCTGCCTCGGCGGCGGAATAGGCCTGGTCGGCAATTCCGACATCATCATCGCTTCCGAAGACGCGACCTTCGGCCTGCCCGAGGTCGACCGCGGTGCGCTCGGCGCCGCCACCCACCTCGCGCGGCTGGTCCCCCAGCATCTGATGCGAGCTTTGTTCTTCACCGCGAGTGCAGCCACCGCGCAGCAGTTGCACCACTTCGGCTCGGTGCTGAAGGTGGTCCCCCGCGATGAACTCGACGCCGCCGCGCTCGAGGTCGCCAAGGACATCGCCGCCAAGGACGGGCGGGTCATCCGGGCCGCCAAACGCGCCCTCAACGGTATCGACGTACAGGACGTGCACCGCAGCTACCGGTTCGAACAAGGTTTCACCTTCGAACTGAACCTGTCCGGGGCATCCGACGAGATCCGCGAACGATTCGACGCCGACCTGGCGGCGCAGAAGGACAAGAACTGACATGGAACGGAAAACCATGCGAGACAAGCGGAAATCGCTCGACGATATCGTCGGCGAACTGCGTAGCGGAATGACCATCGGTATCGGCGGCTGGGGGTCGCGGCGTAAGCCGATGGCCCTGGTGCGCGCGCTGCTGCGGTCCGATGTCACCGACCTCACCGTGGTCACCTACGGCGGTCCGGACCTCGGCCTGCTGCTCTCGGCCGGCAAGGTCCGCAAGGCCTACTACGGCTTCGTATCCCTGGATTCGGCGCCGTTCTACGATCCCTGGTTCGCCAAGGCCCGCACCTCCGGGCAGATCGTCGCCCGGGAGATGGACGAGGGCATGCTCAAATGCGGCCTCGAGGCGGCCGCCGCGCGGCTGCCGTTCCTGCCGATCCGCGCCGGACTCGGCTCGGACGTCCCCAACTTCTGGGACGGCGAACTGACCACCGTCACCTCGCCGTATCCGGGCCCGGACGGCCGCGCCGAAACCCTGACCGCCATGCCGGCGCTGAACCTCGACGCGGCACTGGTGCATCTGAACATCGGCGACGCGCACGGCAATGCCGCCTACCAGGGCGTGGACCCCTATATGGACGACCTCTTCTGCCTGGCGGCCGAGAAGCGCTACCTGTCGGTCGAGCGGATCGTGGAAACCGAGGAACTGGTGAAATCGGTTCCCCCGCAGTCGCTGCTGCTCAACCGCATGATGGTCGACGCGGTGGCCGAGGCCCCGAACGGCGCCCATTTCACCCTCGGCGGTGAGAGCTACGGCCGGGACGAGAAGTTCCAGCGCCACTACGTCGAGGCCGCCGGGTCGCCGGAGACCTGGCAGACATTCGTCGACACCTACCTCAGCGGCTCCGAAGCCGATTACCAGGCCGCCGTCGCGCGATTCAAGGAGGAGCAGCGGTGACCAGCACCGAAACCAGCACCCGCGCCGAGGTCTGCGCGATCGCCTGCGCCGAAATCTTCCGAGACGCCGGGGAGATCTTCGCCAGCCCCATGACCCCGATGGCGCAACTCGGGGCGCGGCTGGCGAAACTCACCTTCGAACCGGATCTGCTGCTCTCCGACGGTGAGGCGTTCTTCCTCGCCGAAACCCCGCCGATCGGCGGGAAAGCCCCGGTAGAAGGCTGGATCCCGTTCCGCCGGGTCTTCGATGTGCTGGCCTCGGGCCGCCGCCATGTGGTGATGGGCGCCAACCAGATCGACCGCTTCGGCAACCAGAACCTTTCGGCCTTCGGCCCGCTGCAGCAGCCGACCCGGCAGATGTTCGGTGTCCGCGGAGCGCCCGGCAACACCATCAACCACCCGACCAGCTACTGGGTAGCGCGGCACAGCAAACGAGTGTTCAGCGAGAAGGTCGATATCGTCGCCGGCGTCGGCTACGACAAGGTCGATCCGGACAACCCCGCCTTCCGGTTCCACCACATCCACCGAGTGGTCAGCAACCTGGGCGTTTTCGATTTCAACGGGCCGGATCACACGATGCGCGCACTGAGCCTGCACCCTGGGGTCACCGCCGACGAGGTCGCCGAGAACACCTCGTTCGAGATCGCGGACCTGGCCACCGCCGCGCCGACCCGCCTGCCTTCCGACGAGGAACTGCGGATCATCCGCGAGGTCCTGGATCCCAAGAAGATCCGCGAGAAGGAGGTTCCGCAGTGACATCCCGGCTGCGGACCCCGCTGACCGAACTCGTCGGGATCGAACATCCCGTGGTGCAGACGGGTATGGGCTGGGTCGCGGGCCCGAGTCTGGTCTCGGCCACCTCCAACGCCGGCGGATTGGGCATTCTGGCCTCGGCCACCATGACCTACGACGAGCTGGAAACGGCGATCGCCAAAACCAAGGCGCAGACCGATAAACCGTTCGGCGTGAACATCCGCGCCGACGCGTCCGACGCCGGCGAGCGGATCGACCTGCTGATCCGCGAGAACGTGAAGGTCGCGTCCTTCGCCCTGGCGCCGAAGAAAGATCTCATCGCCAAGCTGAAAGACGCGGGCGTGGTGGTGGTCCCGTCCATCGGCGCGGCCAAACACGCGGTGAAGGTCGCCTCGTGGGGCGCTGACGCGGTGATCGTCCAAGGCGGTGAAGGCGGCGGCCACACCGGTCCGGTGGCAACCACCCTGCTGCTGCCGTCGGTACTGGACGCGGTGGATATCCCGGTGGTCGCGGCGGGCGGTTTCTACGACGGCCGTGGTCTGGCCGCCGCCCTCGCCTACGGCGCCGCGGGCGTCGCCATGGGCACCCGCTTCCTGCTCACCCAGGAGAGCAGCGTGCCCGATTCGGTGAAACAGGAATACCTGCGCCGCCCGCTCGGCCAGACCGTTGTCTCCACCAAGGTCGACGGTATGCCGCACCGGGTTCTCAACACCGAACTCGTGCAGAAGCTGGAGAACTCCGGACGCATCCGCGGGCTCTCCGCGGCGGTCGGGAACGCGGCCCGGTTCAAGAGCATGACCGGAATGAAATGGTCGACTCTGGTCAAGGACGGCCTGGCCATGCGCAAGGCCAAGGACCTCACCTGGTCACAGGTGATCATGGCGGCCAACACCCCCATGCTTCTCAAAGCCGGGCTGGTGGAGGGCAATACCGAAGCCGGTGTACTGGCGGCGGGCCAGGTCAGCGGAATCCTCGAGGATCTGCCGACCTGCCAGGAACTCATCGACCGAATCGTCGCCGACGCGGTGACCCGGATCGGCACCCTCGCCACCCTCCCCGAAGGAGCCGGATCGGCGAACTGAAACACCGGTCGAAGGCCGGTTTCACCCGAACGGGGTCTTCGGCCGGTCCTGCAGCTCGCCGTCGATGTATATATCGACCTTCTCGTTGTAGAAGCAGGCCAGCCCGGCGACCTTCTGGCTCTCCGGTGTCGGTGTGCGGTAGATCCACACCAGATCGGGGTATACGTTCCCGCCGACCTCGATGGACCAGTAATCGGCATTGCCCTTGTACGGGCAGCTGGTACGGGTATCCGACGGCCGCAGCAGGTCCATCCGGAGATCGGTGAGCGGTAGGTAGTAGCGGGCGGGCAGGCCCGTTTCGAACAGGATGCGCGGGGTCCGCGAATCCGCGACGGTGACCCCGCCGATCTCCACCCGCACGTGCCGGGAGCTCGCGAGGATATCGACGCGCGAGTACGGGTCGCGCGGGTGGACGTAGATCGGTTCGTCCTCCTCGAACCATTCGTCCATCGCGTTCCACTCCAGCCGCACCAGCTCGCTCAGCCGCGGTGAGTCCGGGTAGATCCGGGCCGCGCCGGGGGCGGTGGCGCCGTCGACCACCACGTCGTAACCGATTCCTTCCCCACGACGTTGCGAGGGGTGGGTAGTACCGTCCGGTTCGAGCTTCGCACGGAGATCGGCGGTCGGTATGTAGTAGGCCGGGTAGTAGGGGACCTCCCATACCAGCGCGGGCCGGGCGGTATCGGCGACCAACTGCCCACCGAAGTAGACCCGCACCCGCTTCTGACTCGTTTCGACCCGGACCTCGTCTCGCTGCTCCTCGGTCATATCTGCGACCCTACGCCCGGCAAACGCGGCCGGACCGGATCGATGCCGCCGCCGCGCTGACGCGAGCCGGGGAATCGCCGGCCTGAGATCGGTCCGGCCTCGGACGGGCGGCCGCTCGAGTCCGGGGCCGGACCCGCAGCTCACGGCCTGACCGCGCTCAGAAAGCCGAGCCGGAGAAGGGTGCGGCGCGGTCGCAGCGTACGGGTCGCGGATGCTGCGGGTCGAGGGCGTTGAGAACGAAATCGGCCGCTCGGCGTGACCCGGCTACGCCCGCGTGCTCCGTGTAATCGACCGGGCATCCTTCCTGAACCACGATATTGCGGACATTGCTCCCGCCCGGCGGTAGACCCGAGGCGTACGGAACGACAAGTTCGTCGTATCGCGTGGCGATATTGGTGTATTCGATCTCGGGAAGGTAGTGCCCGCCTGCTCTGATCGCCTGCATGAAAGGCGAATTGGGGTCCAATTCGCTACACGCGTGACAGATCGGGAAGTGCTCCGGTTTCATGCCGAGCCGCCGGGCGAGGTCGAAAACGATATCCGCGCCGGCCACAGTGGTGCCGTTCCACGCGGGGGCCAGCGAGACATACTTCCTGATCTTGTCTCGGCCACCGAGGTACTTGGCGTAGTACGCCGGCACCACCGTCCCCTGCGAATGACCCACGACGTCGACCCGTGACGCACCGGTCGCGGCGAGAACACCGTCGACGAAGGCGCCGAACTGGTGGGCACTGTCGGTCATATCCCCCATTCCCCCGACTGCCGTGGCCGGCCACGGCAGACCGGCCGGTGCGCCGTAAGTGACCGAGAATACGCAGTACCCCGCATTTTTCAGCAGGGGCACGTAGGCCCCCCAATTGGTCTGTTGCGACCCCCCGGTGCCGTGAGCCAGTACCACCGGATCGGGATGGGCCGGCGAAGGTACGCACCCGTAGTCGTTGGAACCGGGCAGCGAGCCCCCGGGATTCGCGAGCTCCGGTCCGATACCGGCGAAGAAGTTGAAATCCACCGGGAGTTCGTCACCGGACGCGGGGCCGGCTCCAGCGATAACCGCCAGCCCTGTCACCACCGCCCCGAAGACCGCCAACAGCTTCCTCATACGCGGAACCTAGCAAATGCTTGGTGTGCACAGGGTGATTTTTCGAACCTCCGGTCACAACCATCCGTGCCGGAAGAACAGTCGCCCACAATGCCCCTGCGCTCGGACGCAAAAAGAAGCAGGCCCCGCCGATGGGCGGGGCCTGCCGGGCGACCTCTTGTGAAGGTCTAGTCACCGACCGTGACCGCCTGCGCTTCCTCCACACTGTGCGGGGCGGGGTCATGGTCATCGATATGGGAGAGGGCGGATCGGCCTGCCAGCAGGACCACCACACCCAGGGCGGTACACACGGCGCCGACCCAGAACGGCAGCGAGATACTGGACTCACCCAGCTTTCCCGCCAGCCAGGGTGCCGCGGCGCCACCGGAGAACCGGACGAAACTGTAGGCCGCGGAGGCGGTGGAGCGCTCGACCGGCGCGGAGATCATGACGGCTTCGGTGATCAGCGTGTTGTTCACGCCCAGGAACAGTCCCGCCACGACAACCCCGGCGATCAGCACCGGCTTGTGTTCGGCGAACAGCGCCATCACCGCCAGGTCGGCGGCGAACAGGCCGACCGCGACCGCGATCATCGGCAGGGTGCCGAACCGCGCCTGCAGCTTCGGAGCGAGGAACACCGAAGAGACCGCGAGCAGGATGCCCCAGCCGCAGAAGATGAAGCCGATCGCGTAGGTGCCCATATCCAGCGGGAACGGGGTGTAGGCGAGCAGCGTGAAGAAACCGAAGTTGTACAGCAGCGCGGTCACGCTCACCACCAGCAGCCCGCGGTGCCGCAGCGCCTTGAAGGGCGCGGCCAGCGAGGTCGGTTTGGCGGCCCGCGGCCCGTCGGGGAGCAGCACGATGATGGCGACGAAGGCGATGGCCATCAGCACCGAGACACCGAAGAACGGTCCACGCCAGCTGATTCCGCCCAGCAGGCCACCGACCAGCGGTCCGGTGGCGATACCGATACCGAGTGCCGCCTCGTACAGGATGATCGCTTTCGCGACCCCACCGCTCGCGGCGCCGACGATCGTGGCGAGCGCGGTCGCGATGAACAGTGCGTTGCCCAGACCCCAGCCGGCCCGGAAGCCGACGATCTGGCCGACCGAGTTCGAGAGTCCTGCCGCCGCGGCGAAGATGATGATCAGCGTGAGCCCGGCCAACAGTGTCTTCTTGGCACCGAAGCGGCTGGAGACGACACCGGTGACGAGCATGGCCACGCCGGTGACGAGCATATAGCTGGTGAACAGCAGCGATACCTGCGATGGGGACGCGTTGAGCTGTTCACCGATGGGTTTGAGGATCGGATCGACCAGGCCGATGCCCATGAACGCGATAACGCTGGCGAAGGCGACCGCCCAGACGGCCTTCGGCTGCCCGGTCGATGTGCTGGCCGGCTCGGCGGCCGTCCTGGTAGTGGTGCTCATCGATGCTTCCTCGGTTACGTGGGGTTCCCGGTCGATTCCCGGATCGCCGCCAGTAGTTCCCGCAGATCGGCGGCGAGTCCGGTCAGGCGTTCGGCGTCGAATCCGGGTAGCGGGCTCGACAGCGCCTCACGCATGGCCGCACGGGAGGCGGCGAGCCGGGAAAGCCCGGCCGGGGTGAGTGCTACGACGACTGCGCGGGAATCGTCCGGGTCACGGCGCCGGGAGGCGTAGCCCTCCCCGACCAGCCGGGCGATGAGCGCGGTCGCCGTCGGTTGCGACGTGCGATCGATACGCGCGAATTCGCTGATGCGCAGCGAACCGTGTTCTTCGAGTACTGCCAGTGCGCGCACCGTGGCGCGTGGCAGGTCGTCGACGCTGAGCGTTCCCGCCGCGCGCGTGAGCCGACCCGCGGTGACCAGCAGATCGACGACGGTGTCGTCCACATCGGTCACCGGGCTCGGCTGCACCCAAATATTATTACATAGGCTAACTATCTATTTCCAGCCCTGCCGGTGGGATGCCCGCCACATGCCGCAACTGAGCGAGGAAGGTCGCCCGGTCGTCACCCCGGACCATGTAGTGACAGGCAGCGAGACGAACGATCGCCGCGGCGGCAATATCGGCGTTCTCCCCCTCGATCATGGGACGGATGAGGTCACGCATGGAGGGCATCACACGAGCCAGTTCGGCCAGCACATGGTCCGGCTCCACATCGACCAGCCGCGCCAGCGAATACGACTCCTGATGATCGACCATGTAGCGCAGGGCCGCGTCCAGCCGGGCAGCCCCGTCCAGCCCCTGGGTCGCGGCCGCGAACGAATCCTGAGTGTTCTGCTGCTCGTAGCGGCCGAAGGCGGCGAGCAGTTCCTCCTTCGAGGAGAAGAACCGGTACAGCGTCGGGCGCGAGATCTTCGCTGTCGCGGCGACATCGGACAGGTTCAGTTTGCTGTGCCCGTGCCGGCTCAGCACCTCGAAGGTCGCCCGCAGGATCCGCGTCCGGGTCGATCCGTTCGAGCCCTCTTCCAATGCCATTTACATCCTTTACACATTTTGTAAGTTATGTAACACTCAACGGTACCGCTCGACCGGTCCGTCAGCATCTTTCCACTGGTCAGCCGCGATATTCCAGTCGCGCGCCGGCCACCAGCCAGCCGCTCCGGACAGCTCGATGCGGCACGTACCATTCAGCTCTAGCTGCATCGAGGTGAGTCCGATGACGGACACCTGCGTTTCGGGCGACGAGATCGATTTCGACCCGTTCTCCGAGGAATTCTTTCGCGATCCGCACGATATCTACCGGCGCCTACGCGCGGAGGCACCGGTCCATTTCAATCCCACACACGGGCTGTGGTCCCTGTCCCGCTACGCCGATGTCGCACCCGGCATGAAGGATTTCGCAACCTTCTCCTCCGCCGAAGGCATCACCCTGGATATGGTCTTGGACCCGGAGCACACCAAACCCTCCGTACCGATGATCATCATGATGGACCCACCCGACCACACCAGAATGCGCAACCTGGTGCGAAAGGTGTTCACCCCACGCGCGATCGCGGAGCTGGAACCGATGATCCGGGAGATCATCCACACCTTCGTCCGGCAGTTGCCCACCGGCGCATTCGATATGGTGGCGGACTTCTCCACCCACTTCCCCATCGAGGTGATCAGCTCCATGCTCGGCGTACCCGCCGAAGACCGGGCCTGGCTGCGCGAATTGCACGCCGTACCACTGGAACGCCGGCCCGGGGAAACCGGTATGCGCCCGGAAGCGCGGCAGGCGATAGAGGAGGCCGGCCGCTACCACTACGAGCTGATATTGGAGCGCCGGGCACGCCCCCGCGACGATATGATCAGCCGCCTCATCGAAGCCGAGGTGGACCGCGGCGACGGAGTTTCCACCAAACTCACCGATATCGAAATCGCCGGATTCATCTCACTTCTGGGCGGTGCGGGCGCCGAAACCGTCGCGAAACTCATCGGCACCGCGACAGTGCTCTTCGCCGACCACCCCGAACAATGGCAGTCCATGCGCGCCGACCGCTCGAAGATCCCCGGCGCCTTCGAAGAAGTACTCCGCTACGACGGGCCGGTGCAATACGACCTGCGCTACACCCTGCGCGACGTCCACCTGCACGACCGCACCATCCCCCAGGGCAGCCACGTCCTGATGCTGCTGGCCTCGGCCACCCGCGACGAGAACGCCTTCCACAACGCCGGCCGCTTCGATATCGACCGCCCCCATTCCGGCCACAACCTCGGCTTCGGCTACGGCATCCACAGCTGCCTCGGCGCCGCCCTGGCCCGCCTGGAAGGCCGGATCGCCCTCGACGCCCTCCTCGACGTCATGCCCGAGTTCACCGTCGACCGCACCGGCCTCCGCCGCGCCACAACAACGAATGTCGCCGGTTGGACGAACGTCCCCGTCCAGATCACCTGAATAGCCCCGCCAGTCCGTCCGCATCGGACCCACCTCCGTTTCCCGCATGCGACCGGTCCACTTTGGCGGTTCGGGGCCCGTCTCGTTCTGGAGCGACCAGAGCGAAGGAGCGCAGCGACTGAGCGCCGGGAGTGAAGAACGAGACCAAGGGGGCCCCGAACCCCGCGACGCCGCAGGCGGCGCCAAAAACTCAGCTCAGACGTTCGATAATCGTCGCGTTCGCCGTCCCCCCACCCTCACAAATGGTGAGCAACCCATAACGCCCGTCGACCCGCTCCAACTCGTTGAGCAACGTCGCGAACAGCTTCGCCCCCGTCGCACCGAGCGGATGCCCCAGCGCGATCGCCCCGCCGTTCACATTGACCTTCTCCGGATCGGCCCCGGTCTCCTTCAACCAGGCCAGGACGACAGGTGCGAACGCCTCGTTGATCTCGACCACGTCGATATCGTCGATGCTCAGGCCCGCCTTTTCCAGCGCCCATTTGGTCGCGGGGATCGGCGCCGTGAGCATGTACAGCGGATCAGCGCCGCGGGCACTGACATTGATGATCCGGGCACGCGGCGTCAGACCGTATTCCTGGACCGCCCAGTCCGAAGCCAGCAGCGTGGCGCTGGCCCCGTCCGAGATCTGTGAGGCGACAGCGGCAGTCAGCGGGCTGCCCTCTTCCAGCGCCGGCAGCGAGGCCATCTTCTCCAGGCTGGTTTCCCGTGGCCCCTGGTCGATCCGGAAATCGCCCACCGGGACGATCTCTTTGTCGAATCGGCCGTTTTCGATTGCGGCGCGGGCACGTTCGTGGCTGCGCAGCGCCCAGCGCTCCATATCCTCGCGGCTGATCCCCCACTTCTCGGCGATCATCTGGGCACCGCGGAACTGGGATACCTCGCCGGTGCCGTATCGGGTGTCCCAGCCCTTCGAACCGACGAACGGGGAGTCGAATCCGTATTCCTTGCCCGCCAGCATGGCCGCGGAGATCGGGATGGCGCTCATATTCTGCACACCGCCGGCAACGATTATCTCCGCCGTACCGCTCATGATCGCCTGTGCGCCGAAGTTGATCGCCTGCTGGCTGGATCCGCACTGCCGGTCGACGGTGACCCCGGGGACTTCTTCCGGATATCCGGCGGCCAGCCACGCGGTCCGCCCGATGTTCCCGGCCTGCGGGCCGACATTGTCGACACAGCCGACGATCACATCGTCGACGTGCGCCGGATCGACCGGGTTGCGCGACAGCAGCCCCTGCAGTGCGGTCGCCCCGAGGTCGGCCGGATGTACCTCCGCCAGCGCGCCACCGCGCTTGCCGACCGGGGTGCGCACCGCGTCGATCACGTACGCCTCACGTAGCGGTGCGTAGGGGCGGCGGGCAGCTGTAGCCATGGGTTGTCTCCTAATCGGTGTGGCCCGGCACGGTGAGCCCGTCGAGCACGATGGTGAGGTATTGCTTTGCGAGAGTGTCGACGGTGACCGATCCGCCTCCCGGCTGGTACCAGCGGACCGCCACCCAGACGGTGTCGCGCAGGAAGCGGTAGGCAAGGTCGATATCGAGTTCGGCGCGGAAACTGCCGTCGGAGACGCCGTTGGTGAGCACGCGACGCCACAGGTCCTTGAATTCGCGGTTGTAGTCGCCGATGTAGGCGAACCGTTCGGACGAACTCAACCGTTTGGCTTCGGACTGGTAGATGGCGACCGCGGCATGGGAGCGGTCGAACGATTCGTAGGAGGCCAGCACCAGGGCCTCCAGGGTGGCGCGGGCGCTCAGGCCGGCGGTGACGATCTCGCGGTAGCGGCCGAAGAGGTCGTCCAGGAATCCGCGCAGGATCTCGTCCACCATCCCCTCTTTCGAGGAGAAATGGTGGTAGAGGCTGCCGGAGAGGATGCCTGCCGCGTCGGCGATATCTCGTACCGTGGTGGCGCGCACGCCCCGCTCGGCGAACAGGTCGGCCGCCAAGTCGAGGAGTTCGTTTCGCCGGGCCGATTTCGAGGGGTCGGGTGCGGTCACCCCGCCATAATACAACCAAGCATTTGCTTGGGTCCATGGTGACCGGATATGAAACGAGCCCGGCGATTCCGGCTCCCCCCTCTAATCGGAGCCGGACCCGCCGGGCCCGAATCTCGAAAGAAATGCCCTCGGCACTACTTTCCGATCAGTTGGACGCGCGCTACCCGGGCCCGGTTCCGCCCGCCCCGGCATTCGACCGGTATAGCGATACGGCTCACACCGCCGTGCCGGGAGCGCCGGCCGATCGATCCCGGTCGGATACGAGGTGGATCCGTCGGCCGCCGGTATATTCCGGCTCATGACGACGCCTTTCCCGCAGTGGCAGTGGGGTTCACCGCACAGCCCGCTGTCCAAGGTGGCGGACAGGTTCGCCGCCACGAAAGCAGGCTCGTGGGTGATCCGCGCACTGACGCCGCTGGATCGCCGGTTGCTGGAACGGACAGGCGCCAAGTACACGGTGCTGGGTCCGGTCGGAGTACCCCTGATCCTGCTCACCACCACCGGCCGTAGATCAGGACAGCCGCGCACCCAGCCGCTGCTGTATGTGCACGGCGGCGACACCCTGTACGTGATCGGCAGTAATTTCGGGCAGACCCGGCACCCGGCCTGGAGCGCCAACCTGCTCGCCGAGCCCCGGGCGACCGTCGCCATCGCGGGCGAGCGAATCCCCGTAACCGCCGCGCTGGTCGAGGGACCGGCGAAAGAGGAGATCTTCCAGCGTTTCGTCGACCTGGTGAGCGCGTATTCCGCCTACCGCGGGCGAACCACCCGCGATCTGCGCATCTTCGCACTCACCAAGGCCTGAGCCGGCCGCTTACGCGCGCTGGCTGCTGATCGAGACCACCTCACCGGTGAGATACGTGGTGTAGTCGCTGGCGAGCATCGCGATGGTGGCCGCGACTTCCCACGGCTCGGCCGCCCGGCCGAATGCCTCGCGTTCGGAGAGACTGTCGAGCAGTTCGGTGGAACTGGTCTTGTCCAGGAAGGCATGGCGGGCGATACTCGGCGACACCGCGTTGATGCGGACCCCCAGTTCGGCCGCTTCCACGGCGCTGCACCTGGTCAGCGCCATAACCCCGGCCTTCGCCGCGGCATAGTGGGCCTGACCGTACTGGGCGCGCCAGCCGAGCACACTGGCGTTGTTGATGATCGCCCCACCGTGTTCCGCGGTCCGGAAGTAGTTCAGGGCGGCGCGGGTGCAGCGGAATGTGCCGTTGAGCGTGATGTCCAGGACACGGTCCCACTGTTCGTCGGTCATATCGACCACCGGCGTCTCACCGCCGAGCCCGGCGTTGTTGACGAAGATATCGACACCGCCCAGCGCGGCAGCGGATCCGCGCACCAGTTCGTCGACCTGTTCGGTGCTGGTGACATCGCAGACGATCGCGTGCACCTTGCGATCGGCGAACTCACCGGACAGTTCGGCCCGGGTGGCCTCGAGGCGCCGTTCGTGCCAGTCCGATACCACCACATCGGCGCCTTCGGACAGCAGCCTGCGGGCCGTGGCGGATCCGATCCCGGTTCCGGCGGCCGCGGTGACCACGGCGCGGCGTCCGGTGAGCAGTCCGTGGCCGGGAGTCTGCTGCGGGGCGACCGACAGCGGGCCGCTCACTGCCGGGCCTCACGGGGGAGTCCGAGCACCCGCTCGGAGATGATGTTGCGCTGCACTTCGTTCGAACCTCCGTAGATCGTATCGGCGCGGGTGAACAGGTACAGCCGCTGCCATTCGTCGAGATCGCCGTCGGCGGCGACCAGGCCGGCGGCACCGCGCACCGCCATGGCGAGTTCACCGAGACCACGATGCCAATCGGCCCAGAGCAGTTTGCCCACCGAAGCCTGCCCACCGTCGTCGGCGGTCTCGGCCATCGTGCGCACGGCATGTGCGCGCAGCACCCGCAGGCCGACCCACGCCCGGTCGACCTTGTCGGCCAGCAGCGGGTCGTCGAGCGCACCCGAGTTGCGGGCGAGCTCCTCGATGGCCGCCAGTTCGCGGGCGAAGCGGATCTGCTGCCCGAGCGTGGAGATCCCGCGTTCGACATTGAGGGTGCCCATGGCGACCCGCCAGCCGTCACCGGGTTCACCGACGACGAGATCGGCCTCGGTGCGGGCATTGTCGAAGAACACCTCGTTGAATTCGGAGGTTCCGGTGAGCTGCACGATGGGCCGGACCTCGATACCCGGCTGGTCCATCGGAACCAGCAGGTAGGACAGCCCTTTGTGACGCTTCGAACCGGGTTCGGTGCGGCATACCGCGAAACACCAGTCCGCCACGTGGGCCAGGGAGGTCCAGATCTTCTGCCCGTTGATCGACCATTGGTCGCCCTCGAGCCGGGCCGAGGTCGACACCGCGGCCAGATCGGATCCGGCGCCGGGTTCGGAGTAGCCCTGGCACCACAGTTCGGTGACCGTGCGGATACCCGGCAGGAACCGGTCGCGCTGCGCGTCGGTGCCGAAGGCCAGCAGGGTCGGTCCGAGTAGTTCCTCACCCACATGGGAGACGCGGGCCGGCGCGTTCGCCTTGGCGTATTCCTCGTGGAAGATGATCTGCTGATCGACGCTCGCCGCGCGGCCCCCGTATTCGACGGGCCAGCCGAGGCAGGTCCAGCCCGCGGCGGCCAGGGCGCGGTCCCATTCCAGGCGTTCGTCGAATGCCTCGTGTTCACGGCCCGGTCCCCCGAGTCCGCGCAGCTCCCGGAACTCGCCGTTGAGCTGTTCGTCGAGCCAGCCGCGGACCTGCGCGGCGAATTCGGCGTCACTCATCGCGGCGACACTGGTCCGCTCGACGGCGATACGCGGCTCGGCGACACGCGTCCCGGCGGCCGGTTCGGCTGATTGCCGCCCGCCGTCGCGACCGGTACCGGATTCTGAGGTCTGGATAGCACCCACGACGGTAGGATAACCTACCAAGCACTTGCTTTGTAGACTCCGCTCCGAGACCGCGCGCACCGCACACGGCCGCACGATATGAGGACACGCGTGACAACCCCTGCGCACATACCGCCGGTGGCACAGACCACCCCCGCGGCACTGCATGCCGCCGCCCAGACCTTCGGCACCGCGCCCGCGCTGGCCGACGGGCCCGTCCGGCTCGATTGGACCGAACTACTCGAACAGGTCCAGGACGTAGCGCGGGCCCTGCTGGCCCGCGGTATCCAGGTCGGCGACCGCGTGGCGATCTGGTCGCCCAACACCTGGCACTGGGTGGTCGCCGCGCTGGGCGCGCACTACGCCGGGGCGACACTGGTCCCGCTCAACACCCGTTATGTCGCGGACGAAGTGGTCGATGTGCTGCGCCGGGTCGACGCCAAGGCGCTCTTCATCGCCGGCACATTCCTGAAGCGCGACCGCCTCGCCGAATTGCGCGCGGCCGCGCCGGACCTGCGGATCGACACTGTCGTGGTACTCCCGGTCGAAGGCCCGCAGGATCGGCCCGAAGACGCCCTGAACTGGTCCGATCTCGCCGTAACCGGTGCGTCGGTACCCCGTGAGCAAGCCCGGGAGCGCGCCGAATCGATCACCGGTGACGATCTGTCCGACATCCTGTTCACCTCGGGCACCACCGGCCGCAGCAAGGGTGTACTCATCGCGCACCGGCAGACCCTCTCCGCCGTCCGCGGGTGGGCCGAATGCGCGACCCTGGACAGTGCCGACAACTACCTGATCGTGAACCCGTTCTTCCACAGCTTCGGCTACAAGGCGGGCATCGTCGCCTGCCTGCTGACCGGGGCGACCATGGTGCCGCAGATCGTTTTCGATGTGCCGACCACCATGCGCCTGATCGATCAGGAGAAGATCAACGTACTGCCCGGGCCGCCCACCATCTACCAGACCATTCTGGATTTCCCGGACCGCGGCGAATTCGATCTGAGCAGTCTGCGCGTCGCGATCACCGGCGCGGCGCAGGTACCCGTCGTGCTGGTCGAGCGGATGCGCGCGGAACTGGATTTCGATGTGGTGCTCACCGCCTACGGTCTCTCCGAGTCCACCGGCTTCGGCACCATGTGCCGGGTCGACGACGACGCCGAAACCATCGCCGGGACCAGCGGCCGCCCCATGGCCGGATTCGAACTGAAGTTGAGCGATGCGGGGGAAGTGCTGCTGCGCGGACCCAATGTGATGCTCGGTTATCTCGACGATCCGGAGAGCACCGCGGAAACCGTCGACGCCGACGGATGGCTGCACACCGGCGATATCGGGGTGGTCGACGAACGCGGCTATCTGAAGATCACCGACCGGCTGAAGGATATGTACGTCAGCGGTGGATTCAACGTCTATCCCGCTGAGATAGAACAGACCCTCGCCCGGCTCGACGGTGTCGCCGTATCCGCGGTGATCGGGGTCCCCGATGCCCGGATGGGTGAGGTCGGTAAGGCTTTCGTCGTCCGTAAACCGGGCGTATCGCTCACCGAGGACCAGGTGTTCTCCTATGCCACCAAAACGCTGGCCAATTTCAAGGTGCCGCGTTTCGTCGAGTTCCGTGACGAGCTGCCCTACAACGCCGCCGGCAAGGTTCTCAAACGCCAGCTACGTGAGGAGAATTCGTAATGGCCGACAATACCGCCGACAGCACGGGTGCGGACGGGAGCATTCCGTACGAGCCCGATGTGGTGACTTATGAGCGCCGGGGCGCCATCGCGGTCGTCACGCTGAACCGGCCGGATTACCGGAACGCGCAGAACTCCGTGATGACCTATGCGATCGACGCCGCGTTCGAGCGCGCGGTGGCAGACCCCGAGGTCAAGGTTATCGTGCTGGCGGGTAACGGGAAACATTTCAGCGCCGGGCACGATCTGGGTACCCCGGGCCGCGACCATCACGTGAAATACCCGAACAAGGCCGTTCTGTGGTGGGACCATGTGGACCGCCCCGGCGGCGATCAGCGCTACTCCCGGGAGATGGAGGTCTACCTGGGGATGTGCCGCCGCTGGCGCGAGATCCCCAAACCGACCATCGCCATGGTGCAGGGCGCCTGCATCGCGGGCGGGCTCATGCTGGCCTGGGTCTGCGATCTGATCATCGCCTCCGACGATGCGTTCTTCTCCGATCCCGTGGTGCGCATGGGCATTCCGGGAGTCGAATACTTCGCGCATCCGTGGGTTATGGGTCCACGCGCCGCCAAGGAATTCCTGTACACCGGTGACCGTTTCGGCGCCGCACAGGCCAAGGAATGGGGCATGGTCAACCGGGTGGTTCCGCGCGCGGAACTGGAAACCGAAACCATGGAACTGGCCGAGAAGATCTCGGCGATGCCGCAATTCGGCCTGGCGCTGACCAAAAAAGCGGTCAACCAGTCCGAAGACCTGATGGGTATGCGCACGGGGATGGATTCGGTTTTCGGCCTGCATCATTTCGCCCATGCGCACAACGCCGAGGTCGGCGCCGATTCCCTCGGCGGTATGAACGCCAAATCCATGAAAGCGCAGGCAAGTTCGGCCGACGCGAAATCGAACGACGGGAAAGCCTAGATGGATCTCGATCTCGACGACAGCACCCGGGAATTCCAGCGGGAGGTCCGTGAGTTCCTGGCCGCGAATGTGCCGTCCGAACCACTGCCCTCGATGGATACCGACGCCGGGTTCGAAGCCCATCGGGAATGGGAACGCACACTGGCCGACGCCCGGCTTTCGGTGGTCTCCTGGCCCCGGGAATTCGGCGGACGCGATGCCTCCCTGCTGGAATGGGTGCTGTTCGAACAGGAGTACTACGCGGCGGGCGCACCGGGCCGGGTGAGCCAGAACGGTATCTTCCTGCTCGCGCCCACATTGTTCGAACACGGCACACCCGAACAGCTGGAACGGATCATGCCGCGGATGGCGCGTGGCGACGATATCTGGGCGCAGGCCTGGTCCGAGCCCGAAGCGGGCAGCGATCTGGCCGGTATCCGGTCCACCGCGCGCCGCGCCGACGGCGGCTGGGTGCTGAGCGGCCAGAAGACCTGGAGTTCGCGGGCGGCGTTCGCGGACTGGGCCTTCGGCCTGTTCCGCAGCGACCCCGAAGCCGAGCGGCACCGCGGTCTCACCTATCTGATGTTCCCGCTCACTGCCGAAGGCGTGACCGTCCGGCCGATCCCGCAACTGGACGGTGAACCCGGCTTCGCGGAGATCTTCCTCGACGATGTCTTCGTCCCGGACAGCGATGTGATCGGCGCCCCGAACGAAGGCTGGCGGGTCGCGATGAGCACCTCCAGCAACGAACGCGGCCTCTCACTGCGCAGCCCCGGCCGGTTCAGCGCGACCGCCCAGCGGCTCATCGACCTGTGGACCGGAACCGGTGACACCGGCACCGCCGCCCGCGACGCCGTGGTGGACGCCTGGATCGGCAGCGAGGCCTACCGCCTGCACACCTTCGGCACCGTCACCCGGCTGAACGAGGGCGGCAAACTCGGCGCTGAATCCTCCATCACCAAGGTGTTCTGGTCCGAACTCGATATCTCGATGCACGAGACCGCACTCGACCTGCTGGGCGCCGAGGCCGAGCAGGCGAGCCGCTGGACCGACGGCTACCTGTTCTCGCTGTCCGGCCCGATCTACGCCGGTACCAACGAAATCCAACGCAATATCATCGCCGAGCGGCTCCTCGGCCTACCCAGGGGAGGCGGACGATGAAATTCGCGCTCAGCCCGGAGCATCTGGACTTCGGGGCAAGTATTCGCAAACTGTTCGAGTCCGGTTCGACCCCGATCGCGGTGCGCGCGTGGAGCGCCGACGATCCCGCACCGGGTCGCGCGCTGCTCGAGCAGCTGGCCGCGGCCGGAGCACTCGGTCTGACCATCACCGAGGAGTTCGGTGGCCTGGGCGCCGAACCACTTGACCAGCTGGTCGCGTTCGTCGAGGTGGGCCGGGCCGCGGCGCCCGGACCGCTGGTGGAATCGGCGGCCGCGATACCCGCGCTCCTCCAATCGCTGGCCGCCACCGACCCCGGACCGGCGAGCCGGTGGCTGCCGGGTATCGCGGAAGGAACACTGTCGGCCACCATCGGGTTCGCCGGACGCGGTGGTCGCGCGATCGCCGTGGACGCCGACCGGGTCGATCTCGTACTGCTGGCCGAGGGCGAACGCCTGAGCACGGGCCGTGTGGCCGAACAGGTGCGCTCGGTCGATCCGGCCCGGCGGCTGTTCGTGATCGAGCCGGACGAACTGATCGCCGAGGGACCCCAGGTGGCCGAAGCCGCCACCACCGGTTTCGATTTCGGCGCCCTCGCCAACGCCGCGCAGTTGCTCGGCGCGGGTAAGGCGCTGCTCGACGCGTCGACCGAGTACGTCAAACAGCGCAAACAGTTCGGCCGCCCGATCGGTGAGTTCCAGGCGATCAAGCAGAAACTGGCCGATGTCTTCATCGGTCTCGACCTCGCCGAACCACTGCTGTACCGGGCGGCGCTGACCGCGGCGGCCGCCAATCGCTCCCGCGATATCTCCGCCGCGGCCGTGGCCTGCGCCGACGCCGCCTACCGCGCGGCCCGTACCGCGTTGCAGGTACACGGCGCCATCGGCTACACCGCCGAATACGACTTGTCGTTGTGGCTGACCAGGGTCACCGCCCTGCGTAGCGCCTGGGGTACCCCGGACCTGCACCGCGGCCGGGTGGCCGACGCATTGCGCACCGGACCCGCGACGGATCCGTCGGGCGCGCTCACCTGACAACAGAATCTGGGCAGCGGCCGATGCCGGACGGATGCGCTGCCCCGGAATCCGTCCGGCGATAAACGGGAGAAGAGATGATCAGCGAGGAACAGCAGGAGCTGGTGTCGGCGGTCCGCGGACTGCTGGCCAAACGCGATGCCCGGGCGGGTATCCGGCAGGCCATGGACACCGACCTGGGTTACGACCCGCAGCTGTGGGCGCAGCTTTGCGAGCAGGTCGGGGTGGCCGCGCTGGCGATTCCCGAGGAGTACGGCGGCTTCGGCGCCGGCCTGGTCGAATCCCTGCTGGTCGTCGGTGAACTCGGCCGGACCCTCGCCGATGTTCCGATGCTCGGCTCGGCGGTGCTGGGCGCGCAGGCGGTGCTGCTGTCCGGCGACAGCGATGCCTGCGCCCGCCTGCTGCCCGGTATCGCCGAGGGCAGCAGCACCCTCGCCCTCGGCTGGGCCGCCGCCTCGGGCTGGGACGAATTCGGTGTCCGTGCCGACGGGGAAACCCTCGACGGCACCGCACACTACGTACTCGACGGCACCATCGCCGACACGCTGATCGTGGTCACCGAGGCCGGGCTGTTCGAAGTCGACCCGTCCGCGGCCGGTGTGGAACGCCGGAAGACGGCGGCCATGGACCCGTCCCGCGCACTGTCCGAAATCACCTTCACGGGCGCACCCGCCCGGCGTCTCGGCACCGCCGACGCGGGCCCGGCCATCGAACGCCTCCGGCAGATCGCCTGGGCCGCACTCGCGAACGAGCAGGTCGGTGCCGCGGAGCACTGCCTCGCGGCCACGGTCGAATACACCAAATCGCGGGTACAGTTCGGCCGCGTCATCGGCAGTTTCCAGGCCCTCAAACACCGGATGGCCGATATGTACGTCCTCGCCGAATCCGCGAAATCGACCGCCCTGGCCGCCGCCTTCGCCCTCGCCGAGAACAGGGATTCGGCCGCCGAAGATGTCTGGGTCGCCCGCAACCAGTGCTCCGAGGCGTTCTCCACGATCGCCGCCGAAACCATCCAGCTACACGGCGGTATCGCCATCACCTGGGAACACGACGCCCACCTCTACTTCAAACGCGCCCACGGCGACGCCCACCTCTTCGGCACCCCGAAACGACCCGTGGCCCAGGGCTGACCGATACCGTCGTCAGTCCTGCGTCACAGCAGGCCTCGACCGACCTGCCGCAGGATCGTTGTGGCAGGAGTAGAAATCCTCGGCCAGCGCCGCATTCGTCTCCTCGGAGTCCCAGTCGGTGTCGAGATCGAGCGCACCCCTGAGAGATCCCCACCCGGTTCGGGCCGCCGAGTTGTTTGCCATTTCGGGCCTCCTGAACTGAGGAACGGGCACAGCTGCGCGGAATTCACAGATCGAGCCTGCCCGATCGCGGGAACTCGCTGCGCCCATGGTCGCCGGCCACGGGCAACCGTGGGACAAGGTACGGCAGCTTCGGACATCCAGGGCAGAAAACTCATTGCACGGCCGACGGCACGGTGGCAATGTGTGGACAACAGCGAGTCGTGAGGGAGGTGGAGAACGTGACAGTCGGTCGGATTGTCGTGCCGTGGCCGGTCGTGCCGGTCGCCGGCCTGTTCTCCACCCCGAATCTCCCTCGCTGAACCCGGTCGGGTTCGGCGCCCGACGAAAGAATCTCTCATCATGGTCGATTACGACCTGCTCATCCCCTACGGCTGGACCGACTCCCTGGCCGAGGATTATCTGCCGCATATCGATCCCGGATTCGTTCCGGCCCGGATCGTGCGGATGGACCGCGGCGAATGCGATGTGGTCACCCCGTCCGGCCCGGCCCGTGCCATCTGCCCGCGGTCGGATTCCGAGGTCAGTGGGCTGTGCACCGGCGACTGGGTATCACTCGACGCACGATCGAATGTGCGGGCGCTGCTGCCGCGCCGCTCGGTGATCGCCCGCTCGTCCGTCTCGGGTCGCTCCGAGAGCCAGGTACTCGCCGCCAATGTCGACATCGTGCTGATCTGCACAGCCGCCGACGGCGATGTGGATCTTGGGCGTATCGAGCGAATGCTCGCCCTGGTCTGGGAGGGTAGCGCCCAGCCGGTCGTCGTCCTGACCAAGGCCGACGCCGCGGAGCACCTGCCACTCGACGAGGTCCGCGCGGTTGCCCCGGGTGCGACGGTACTGGCCGTCAGCGCGGAAACCGGCGCCGGTCTCGACGTGCTGACTGCCGTACTCGACGGCACCGTCGCACTGCTCGGGCCGTCCGGCGCCGGCAAATCCACACTGGCCAACGCCCTGCTGGGCGCGGAGGTGTTCGCCACGAATCAGGTGCGCGGCACCGACAAGAAGGGCCGGCACACCACGGTGCACCGGGAACTCCGCCCGCTCCCGGGCGGCGGCACACTCATCGACACCCCCGGCCTCCGCGGCGTGGGTGTGTGGGATGCCGCCGAAGGTATCGGCCGGACCTTCCGCGATATCGAGGAGCTGGCCCGCGATTGCCGCTTCGACGATTGCGCACACGACCGCGAACCGGGTTGCGCGGTCCGCGCAGCCGTCGATTCCGGCATCCTCACCCCACGCCGCCTGCACAGTTACCGCAAACTGGCCCGGGAGAACGCGTGGCTGCAGGCCCGCACCGATAAGCGGCTGCAGGCCGAGCGCGCCCAAGTCTGGCGCGGAATCGCCAAACAGCAGCGTCGCATGTACCGGGAACGCGGCACCCGCTGAACCGGAATAGCTGGTAGCGACCGCCCAGGGCAGTGGCGCGAGAGTCACTCCCCGTGGCCACCGCCCTGGGCGGGCTTGCCTCGCTGTGAGCCGTTTCGACCGGCTTACGATCACCCACCCTCGAAGCGTGGAAGAGCACCGCCGAGGCGTACGCGGATCCGGCAGTCGCCGTAGACGCCTCGGATCTGCATTACTTCGACGACCCCGAGGTCGTACCGGCCCCACGGACGGACGCATGAGCCGGGCGGGTCAGCGGATGCGCATGATGCCGGTGATGGTGCCCTGCCAGAGTTCGCCGTTCGTCGTTGTCAGGCCGGCCATCTGCAGAGTGTCGGCGACGATCGTGGCCGACATCGGTTGTTTTTCGGTGATATCACCGGTGGCGGGGTCGATAACGCCGTAGGCGTAGCCGTCCAGGGGTGTGGTCAGGCCGAGGCCGAGCCGGAGAACGGTGTAGATATTGCCGTCGGCGGCGGACAGCTTCGGTACGGCGGCGCTGCGGACATTGTTTTCCCATACGGTGTGACAGCCCTGATCGTCGATATCGACCCGCGTCATGCCGCCGGAGAACGGCGCAATGGCGGGTTCGGCGGGGCCCGCGTCGTCGGGCACCGTCGGGTACGGGTAGCCGTAGGTGCTCGCCACGAACACCGAGCGGCCGATACCGATGGGAGAATTCTCGCTGCCGGGGCCGCCTTCGGTGAGCACCGGTTGGTTACAGACGAGTTCGCCGGTGCCGGCGCGGTAGACCAGCAGATGGACCTGGTTGTCGGCGTTGTCGACGATCGTGAGGTACTCGGTGCCGTCGCCGGGCCCGAAGTAGGTCGGCGTAGAACCGGTGCCCCAGCTGAGCTGGCCCGGTTTCCGGGCCGGGCCGCGATCGTAGGAAGCGCGCCATTTCACTTGCGGCGCACCGGATCCACCCGCGGCGAATTCGTACAGTGCGTGGGTGGTCGCGACGGCCACGCCGTCCGGTGACGCCGAAATACTGTTGGCCACTCGCTCCCCGGCCGGCAGCCGGTGGGTGGTCACCGCACCGCCGCGCCCGACCTTGCCGACCAGTCCCGCCCCGGTGGCGAACCAGACATTGCCCGACCAGTCCGGTACGAGACCGGTTACCGCGTCACCCTCCGGTATCGCCGCGGTCAGGTCGGTGTTCTCCGCAACCGCCAGATTCCATTTGCCCGCCCCGTCGCGGGCGTGGGCGATCCGCAGCAACCGCCGCTCCCCGTCGACGACCACCAGGCGGTTCTCGTTGTCCAGATAGGCGTACACGCCGCCGAGCAGGCTGCCTTTGGTGAGACTCAGTTTCGCGGCCGGTGGGCCGATAGGCCCCTTCGCGGGGTCGAACAGATAGACGGTGGGCGCGCGGTCGGCAATTGCCGTGCACAGGGCGACGACCATATCGTCCGAGCCCTGGAGGATGGTCGGGCAGGCGGCCGCCAGCGGATCACCGGATGGTGCCACCCAGCCCGTACCGGGCCCGGCCAGCGGAGTCACATCCGAGGATCCGGCGTCACCGTGCATGGTCGCGGTGCCGAGCGGCCCGAGGTGCGGGTTCGCCGGACCTACCGGGCCCCAGCCGGTTTGGGCACTCGACGGAATCGAGGTCAGCGCGAGCGCGGCGGCGAGCACCGGCAGCAGCCGGCAGGCGGAGCGGGCAATTCGCATGCCGGCATATTATTGGAACTTGTTCCAGTTCGGACCGAATCGGGCCGGGCACATCGGTATATCACCCGGCCCGGGAAGTCCCCCTGGTAACAGCCGAGCGGCGCGCCGGTCGTCATGAGACTGACGAAGCACACGGCCCGAACGTCCGCCACCACCGGTGAACTACTCGGGGACGTCGAGAACTCCCTCGTCGACGGCCCATTTGATGGTCTTCTGCAAACGTTCACAGGTATCCGGGCGACCCGGACCGTACCCCTTGGCGCTGAGTTCGGCGAATACCGGACATTGCGTCGCGGGGTTCCCGGTCCATTGCACCGAGGTCTGCCGGGAGCTGCTCTTACGAACCAGCACCTCGGTATGGCAGGCCTGACACCGCAGCGGTGTCAGGCCCTCCTCCAGGTACCGTTCGCGGTCCACGACCGTCTGGGCCCGCACCTCGGCCCGCCGCGCGGGCTGGTCGGCGAAGTCGGGTGCTTTCGCCCAGCTGGGCATGTCAGACTCCTGCCTCCGCTTGGTCGGCGGACGCCTCGGCAGCCGCCTCTTCCTCGCGTTTGCGCCGCAGGTTGTCCTCGACCTCGGCTTCCCAGGCCTCGTTCGCCTTGGTCGTATCGACCTCGAACTCGAAACGCTGGGTCATCTTGTCGGTCACGTCCGCGACGTCGACGTAGAACTGGTCGTACCAGCGTCGCAGCTGGTAGACGGGCCCGTCTTCCTCGCAGAGCAGCGGATTCTCGACCTTGGACTTGTGTTTCCAGATCTCCACGTCCTGCAGGAAACCGTCGCCGAAGAAATCGGCCATGGTCTGCGCGAGATTCTGCGCGGTCTCGTCGTCGAGGCCCTTCGGCTTCTCGACGGTCAGGCCCCACTGCAGCATGAACGAATCCTGCGACACCGGATAGTGGCAGTTGATCAGGTTGATCGTGATCTCGTAGCCGCCGTAGCTGTTGACCAGCGGGTTGATCATATAGGAGGGCCCGAAGTACGAAGCCTCCGATTTCAACAGCTGATCACCGGCGTACTTGGCGCCCAGCCCCACGTCGGGACGACCCTTGGTCTCCAGGAACTGAGTGGCGACATGCCCCTCGAAAACATTCTTGAAGAACGTGGGGAACGCGTAGTGGATATAGAAGAAGTGCGCCATATCCACGACGTTGTCGATGATCTCGCGGCAATTCGCGCCTTCGATCAGCAGCTGGTTCCAGGTCCACTGCGTCCAGCCGCTGTCGAGTTCCTCCACCGGATTGCCGTCGGCATCGGTATAGGGGCCCTCGATATACGGGATCGTCACCTCGGGCGGCGGCTCGTTGCGCTCGTGGTCGTGCCAGACGAAGAGCTGACCGTTGCGTTCCAGGGTGGTCCAGCGCCGGGTCTTGGCCAGTGGCGGCACTCGCCGGGCGTACGGAATGGACGTGCATTTGCCGCTCGCGCCCCAGCGCCAATCGTGGAACGGGCAGGCGATATCGTCGCCCTTCACCTCGCCCATGCTGAGGTCACCGCCCATATGGCGGCAGTACGCGTCGAGTACGTGCAGTTCGTCGGCGCTGTCGGCCCAGATCACGAGTTTGGTACCGAAGGCCTGGACCGAGTGCGGTTTGCCGTCTCGGAAGTTCTGCGCCAGGCCCAGGCAATGCCATCCGCGCGCGTACCGGTCGGGGGTCGATCCGACGTCGAGCTCCCGTACCTTGCCCCCACCGCTTGCCGGGGTTACTGCCATCGCGATTCCTCCTCCTGCTGTACTAGAACACGTTACAAAACTGGCGTCCCGAACGCCAGCGATTCGCACCACATCCAGCACATGTCCCATATTCGCAGCACACAGACACCGGTTCTCGACATGAACGAGAACCTGTTCTAGTCTCAGAAGTAAATTCTGCGTTGAGCAGATAACTACCGGTTAGCAAAACAACCAGGCAGGAGCAGGGCCGGAGATGACGCGAGAAGTGACCGAACGGGTCGAAGCGCTATTGCCCACGCTGCGCGCCCGCGCACAGGAAGCCGAAGATCTTCGGCAGATCCCCGACGAGTCCATCAAGGACCTGCAGGAAGCCGGGTTCTTCCGGCTGCTGCAGCCGAAGCAGTGGGGCGGCCACGCCGCCGACCCGGTCGTCTTCTACGACACCGTCCGCAAGATCGCCAGCGCCTGCGGTTCCACCGGCTGGGTCGCCGGAATCATCGGCGTGCACAACTGGCATATCGCCCTCTTCGGCCAGGAGGCCCAGGAAGAGGTATGGGGCGAGAACACCGATGTGCGGATCTCGTCCTCTTATGCGCCGATGGGCGCGGGGACCGTGGTCGACGGCGGTTACATGGTCAGTGGCTCGTGGGCCTGGTCGTCGGGCTCGGGACATGCCGACTGGACCTTCGTCGGCGGCCCGGTGATCAAGAACGGCAAGCCGGTCGATTTCGGCAGCTTCCTGATTCCGCGGTCGGAATACGAGATCGACGATGTCTGGAACGTAGTCGGACTGCGCGGCACCGGGTCGAACACCCTCGTGGTCAAGGATGTGTTCGTCCCCACGCACCGCTTCCTGAGCTACAAGACCATGAACGACCTGAAGTCGCCCGGTCTGGAGCGCAACACCGATCCGGTGTACAAGATGCCGTGGGGCACCATCCACCCCACCACCATCTCGGCGCCGATCGTCGGTATGGCCTACGGCGCCTACGAAGCGCATGTCGAGCACCAGGGCAAGCGGCTGCGCGCGGCCTACGCGGGCGAGAAGGCCAAGGAAGATCCGTTCACCAAGGTGCGGATCGCCGAGGCGTCCAGCGATATCGATGCCGCGTGGCGGCAGCTGTCGGGCAATGTCGCCGACGAGTACGCGCTGCTGCTGGAGGGTAAGGAGATCCCGTTCGACCTGCGGGTCCGCGCCCGGCGCGATCAGGTCCGCGCCACCGGCCGGGCCATCGCCTCGATCGACAAACTGTTCGAGAGCTCCGGCGCCACCGCCCTGGTCAACGGCACCCCGCTGCAGCGCTTCTGGCGTGACGCGCACGCCGGCCGGGTGCACGCCTCCAACGATCCCGAGCGGGCCTACGTCATGTACGGCACGCACGAGTTCGGACTCCCGGTTTCCGACGGGATGGTGTGATGACCTCGACCGCCGAACTCACCCACGAGTCGACCTCGAAGTTCGCGCAGGTCCGGCCGGATCTGAAACTGCACTATCACGAGGCCGGCGTCGGTAACGGTCCCACCATCGTGCTGCTGCACGGCGGCGGGCCCGGCGCCTCGTCGTGGTCGAATTTCTCCCGCAATATCCCGGTGCTGGCCCGCGATTTCCATGTGATCGCGGTGGACCAGCCCGGCTACGGGCAGTCCGATAAGCCGACCGAGCATCCGCAGTACTTCGTGCACAGCTCCTCGGCGCTGAAAGACCTGCTGGACACCCTGGAGATCACCGGCCGCGTCCACCTGCTGGGCAATTCGCTCGGCGGCGGCGCCGCGGTGCGGTTCGCACTCGACTACCCCGACCGCGCCGGGAAACTGATCCTGATGGGTCCCGGCGGGTTGAGCAGCAACCTGTTCGCCCCCGACCCCACCGAGGGCGTCAAACTGCTCGGCAAATTCAATATGGAACCGACCCGGGAGAACCTCGAGGCGTTCCTGCGGATCATGGTGTTCGATCAATCCCTGGTCACCGAGGAATTGATCGACGAACGGTTCGCCTCCGCCAGCACTCCCGAAGCGCTGGCCGCCACGCGTGCCATGGGCAAATCCTTCGCGAGCGCAGATTTCGAAAAGGGCATGCTCTGGCGCGACGCTTATAAGCTCCGCCAGCCGGTTCTGCTGATCTGGGGCCGCGAAGACCGGGTTAACCCGCTGGACGGGGCCCTGGTGGCGCTGAAGAACATCCCGCGGGCTCAGCTGCACGTCTTCGGCGGTTGCGGGCACTGGGCGCAGCTGGAAAAGTTCGCCGAGTTCAACCGGCTGGCAACCGATTTCCTGAGCGGCGTCAAGGAGAAGTAGCGATGAGTATCAAGGCACTCGGATATATGCGCATCCAAGCCACCGATATGGCGGCGTGGCGCGAGTTCGGGCTGAAGGTGCTCGGCATGATGGAGGGCGACGGCGCGAACCCCGACGCGCTCTACCTGCGGATGGACGATTTCGCCGCACGTCTGGTGATCGAGCCGGGCGATTCGGACCGCCTGCTGGTCTCCGGCTGGGAGGTCACCGACGGGCCGGCGCTGCAACGGCTGCGGGAGGCGCTGGACAAGGCCGGTGTGAGCTTCGAGGAAGGCACCAAGGAGGAGCTCGCGGAGCGCCGCGTCGAGGGCATGATCCGGTTCCGGGATCCCTCCGAGAACACCCTCGAAGCGTTCTACGGTGCGCAGTACCTCGGCCGCCGGTTCGTCAGCCCCTACGGCCACAAATTCGTCACCGCCGAACAGGGCCTGGGGCATGTGGTGCTGACCTGCACCGACGACGCCGCGGCGCAGGCGTTCTACCAGGACGTACTGGGATTCCGGCTGCGTGATTCGATGCGGTTGCCGCCCGAGCTGGTGGGGCGGCCGTCCGACGGGGATCCGGCCTGGCTGCGGTTCTACGGCTGCAACCCCCGCCATCACGCGCTGGCGTTCATGCCGCTGCCCAACCCGACCGGGATCGTGCACCTCATGGTCGAGGTGGAGAACTCCGACGATGTCGGCCTGTGCCTGGACCGGGCGATGCGCAAGAAGGTGAAGATGTCGGCCACCCTCGGCCGCCATATCAACGACAAGATGCTGTCGTTCTATATGAAGACCCCGGGCGGTTTCGATGTCGAATTCGGCTGCGAGGGACTGGAAGTCGAAGACGAGAAATGGACAGCCCGGGAATCCACCGCGGTGAGCCTGTGGGGCCACGATTTCTCGGTGGGTTTCAAGTGATCTCCGGCCGTGCCCGGTGCGATACTCGCACCGGGCACGGCTGATATCCGGCGCTCCGCACGCCGGCAGTACCAGGTACGAGGCGAGGACGGTATGAACGTGACGGCACCAGCGGACCCGGCGGACGGCGCGACCGAAGCAGCGGCCGATCAGCCCACCATCGACCCGCGGCAGTTCCGCAATATCCTGGGGCAGTTCTGCACCGGTATCACGGTCATCACCACCTTCACCGGCGAGAACACCCCGATCGGCTTCGCCTGCCAGTCCTTCGCCGCGCTCTCCCTCGACCCACCGCTGGTCCTGTTCTGCCCGACCAAAGGCTCCCGTTCCTGGGCGGCCATCGAGGACAACGGTCGCTTCTGTGTGAACGTGCTCGCCGAGGAACAGCAATCCGTCTGCGCGAAGTTCGGCTCCCGCGAACCCGATAAGTTCGGCGGAACCGACTGGCACACTTCAGAACTCGGGCTCCCACGGCTCGACAATTCCTTGGCCACCATCGAATGCTCGGTGGACCGGGTGGTGGACGGCGGCGACCACTACATAGTCATCGGCCGCGTCGAGGGTATGACCGAAACCGCCGCGACCACGAACGGCCGCCCCCTGCTGTTCTACCGCGGCCAATACACCGCCATCGAACCGGAGAAGACCACCCCGGCCCCGTGGCGCGCCGACCTGGACCACTTCCTCACCACCACCACGCTGGACACCTGGCTCTAGCCAGACGGCCTGAAGTCGCTGGGCGGTGTCAGCGGTTCCGGCCGATCCACTGATGCGGCTGCCCGGTAACCGCGACCACACATTCGAAATCCCGGTCGCGGTGCAACAGCGTCAGTCCGCGCAATTCAGCCGTGGCGGCGACCACGAGATCCACCGGACCGGCACTGCGGTGTTCGCCGCGAGCCGTCAGCAGGCTCTGCACCTCCCAGGCCCGGGTGTAGGCCCGGTCATCGACGGGCTCCCAGCCGAACAGTGTGCGCATATCCGCGATCAACCGCTCCCGGTCGGCTGTGGACCGGGCACCGAAGAAGAACTCGAGTTCGACGATGGGACATACCGCTAAAAGCCCGGCCGCGGCGGCGCCGAACCAGCTCGCAGTCTCCGGGTCCCGACGAACGAGGGGTACCAGCGCACTGGTGTCGATCAGAAACTCGGCGGCACTCACCGCCGATAGTTCCGCTTGTCCGCGAACAACTCCAGATCGACCGCGCCCGCAGCCGCCGCGTCCTGTAGCCGAGTCAACGCCAATGCCCGCCGGCGTGTTTCGAGAACATCGCGGAGCGCGGCATTGACTGTTTCTTTCTTTGTGCCGGTCCCGAGCGCTTTGGAAACCTCGGCCAGCAGTTCATCGTCGAGATCGATCACGGTCCTGGCCACAAAACCACCTCCGGGATATCAGGTCGTATGTCGATGATATCACGATGGATATACAGCCCAGTGGCGATCGAGACCGCACCGGACGGTAGGCGCCGACCGTGCCATCGGACCGACCGCCCCACGCACCGCCCACTCGGACACGACAGGTGCGCCCGTCGGCCAGTTCGAGAGCCCGGGGTTCGGATTCCGGACTCACACTCGCGTGGCGGCGAATCCCGAACCGGCTCGTTCGATCACCTCGTCCAGCACCTCACGGGAGCGGAGAAGGTCGGCGATCATCCGGTTGATCCGATCACGCTCTACCTCCAGCTCACCGACCAGCTCGGGTGTCGCCGATTCGTTCCCGCCGCCGTCGGTATCCCGCATACAGGGCAGAATCTGCGCGATCTTCTTGCTGCACAACCCGGCCGCGAACAACTCCTGGATATGAATCACCCGGTCCACCGCCTGTTCCGGGTAGTCACGGTGTCCGCCCGGCGTCCGGTCAGCGATAAGCATCCGCTGCTCCTCGTAGTAGCGCAGTGATCGTTCACTGACACCCGTACGCTGCGCCAGCTCCCCGATCCGCATACTCACCTCGCAGTTCCGCCCTGGGACTTGAAACTCACATCAATGTCAGGTCTTACCGTACCGCCATGACAACCACAGCAACCGGCGTTCTATTCACCCCGGCCCACCTCGGCGACCTCGAACTGTCGAACCGCCTGGTCATGGCACCGCTGACCCGTAACCGGGCCGAAGCCGACGGCACCCCGTCGAACCTGATGACGACCTACTACACCCAGCGAGCAGGCGCGGGGCTGATCATTGCCGAGGCCGCCACCCCGAACCAAGTGGGCCAGACGTACGCCAACATTCCCGGCATCCACCGCGCCGAGCACATCCGAGGCTGGCGGCGCGTCACCGACGCTGTGCACGGGGCCGGGGGTCATATGTTCCTGCAGCTCCAGCACGGCGGCCGGGTCGGCCATCCCGATAACAGCGGCCTGGTGCCGGTTGCCCCGTCGCCGGTCCCACTACCCGAAACGATCCACACACCGACCGGTCGTCAAGAGGCTGTCATCCCCAGGGAACTGACAATCGACGAGATCCACTCGACCGTAGACGATTTCGTTGCCGCCGCACGCAACGCTGTCGCCGCCGGTTTCGCCGGGGTGGAGGTGCACAGCGCGAACGGCTACTTACTGCATCAGTTCCTGGCCCCGAACACCAACCGGCGTACCGATGCCTACGGCGGTTCGGTCGAGAACCGGATCCGTTTCACTGTCGAAGTCGTCGAGGCGGTGGCCGCGGCCATCGGGCCCGAGCGGGTCGGGCTGCGTATTTCGCCCGCGAACCCGGCCAACGGGATCGAAGAAGACGATACCGCGGTCATCTATCCGGCACTTGTCACCGCGCTCGCCGACTCGAACCTCGCCTACCTGCATATCGTCCAAATCGATCCCGGCGATCCACTTCTGCGGCGGCTCCGGGAGATCTGGCCCGGCATTCTGATAACCAATCCAGCGAAATCGGGCGATACCCGCGACCCCGGCACCATCGTGCGGGAGGCCGAACGCCTGCTGGCCGCCGGAGCCGACCTCATCGCCCTGGGACGCGCCTTCCTGGCCAACCCGGACCTGGTGCAGCGCCTCAGTATCGGCGCTCCCCTGAACGAGATACGTGACACTCACCTGATGTACGTGGGCGGCCCAGAAGGCTACATCGACTACCCGACTCTCGCGGAGGCCGGGCGAACAGGCAGATCGACGCCGCACTTGCCGACCCCTTCGCCGGTATCGGCAAGCCGGAGCCGCTGAAGCATCAGCTCTCGGCACCGACGACGGGCGCCCGAGCCGGCGTCGGCCGTGCTCCTGCACAACAGGCCTCGGGTCATTTATCATGTATACATGACTACGCGCCAAGTGAGTGTGTCGCTTACGGCGACCACCTTGAATCGCCTCGAACGGCTGCGACACAAAATGCACCGATCACGGTCAGAGATCATCGCGGAAGCTGTCGAGGAATACGTCAAGCGCCAGGAAGGACCACCGCCACTGCCAACTTTCGACATGGAACCGATGGACCTTCCGGAGCAGAAGCGAACCATGGTCGAATCCATGCAGCGCCGGGCAGGCAAGCGATGATCATCGTCGCGGACACGTCGGCCCTGATGGCAGTCTTCGCGCGCCGCGACCCCGACCACGAGCGGTGCGCGGAATTCTTCAACACCGCAGGCCGGGACTTCATTTACTCCCCGCTGGTCATGACGGAACTCGACCACTTGATCCGCGCCCGCACCAACAACTTCTCCATCGCGCAAGCCGCACTCCGAGCGCTGGTCGACAGAGTGACCAAATCGTACGACGAGTTCGCCCCTCTCGGCTTGGACGATTTCACCCAAGCCGCAGATATACGGGACAAGTACGCCGCTATGGAACTCGATCTCGCGGACGCCCTCGGCGTCGTTCTGGCTGCGCGGTACGAAACAAACCGAATCTTCACCCTGGACGAGAGCGACTTCCGACGTTTATCGCCACTGGACAGGCACAGCTACTTCGAAATCCTGCCGACCGACAATCCCTCCTGAGACCGGTAGCGCTCCATCGTTTCGCCGCCGGTGCTGCCCGGACCGACTCGACAACCTCACCGGCCGCGCCCAAGCCGTTTCATGCAGATCAGACGTCTTCCGCCCGGCCTCCTCGAACGGCAGTGCGGCCGGTGGAACCCTCGACGACGGGCTGTTCACCCGCCGCGCTCCGGCCCGCCCGGCGGCCGGAGAAAATACAGTCCGACAGCGAAAGGCCACTGACGTAGGAGTTCACGCAGATCCCAGCGGCCGTCCGGCCGGCGGCGTACAGGCCCGGAATGTTTCCGCCGGCGGCGTCCTTGACCGCACCCGTGTCCTCGTCGACCTTCAAGCCGCCGACGGTGAACATCGGGCACGGGTTGGTCAGGCTGGGCTTGATCGAGACGTCCAGCAACCAGTACGGCCCGGCACCGACCGGGCGGACATATTCGGCGGGTTTACCCACCGGATCCGGTGCGCCGGTGGCGTAGGCGCTGTTGTGCGCCGCCACCGTTTCCCGCAGTCCGACGGGGTCGATACCCGCGGCGGCGGCCACCGCGTCCAGGGTCTTGCCGCGTTTGGCCTTGCGCCGCATGACCTCGAACTGCATCCGCTGGAACCAGGCGGCCTGCGGTCCGATCTGCGAAAGAGCGGTGCGCATCAATGCGTCGTCGGCGAGCAGCCAGCCGGTACCGTCGTGCCGGTTGATGAGTGCGTCACCGACCGCGGCACCGTAGCGCGTCTCGTCGATGACCCGCTGCCCTTTTCCGTCGACGAGCAGCGCTCCGGCGAATGAACTCGGCGGCAGCAGGAACCGCCAGGCCGAGACGTTTCCCATCCGGTCGGTGGCGGCCCCGACACCGCGGCCGAGCTCGATACCGCTGCCGTCGTCGCCGGAACTGCCCAGTGCGAGCCCGTTCTTGTACGCGGGGGCGTAGGCGTGCAGCATTTCCCGGTTGGCGATGAACCCGCCCGCGGTCAGCACCACACCGCGCCGGGCCAGCACCCGGATGGTGGTGCCGTATCGCCGGTCGAGGCGGGCGAGCTGCTTTTCCAGGGCACGGCGCAGGGGCGGGTAGTAGATACCCGGTTTGGCGGCGACCGCGGCCATCCGCGTATAGCGCGTACGGACCCGGGCGGGCGCGTCGCGCAGGGTGCGGCATTCGACGCCGACCACCGCGCCGGTGTCGTCGGTGACAAGCGCGGTGGCCGTGGTCAGGGATTCGACCCGTACACCCTTGTTCTCCGCCGAGCGAGCCAGCGGCGCGAACAGCTTCTTACCCGAGGTGCCCCACCCCTTGACGCGGTGGCCGCGCTGCCGCGGGGTGATATCGGCGAAGGCTCCGGAGATCTCGCTACCGGAGTAGTAGAGGTAGTAGTCGTTGTTCGGGTAGGAGGTTTTGTACGGGCACAGCGATGCCTCGAACGGCACACCGTGCCCGGTCAGCCAGTCGATCATGGCCGGGCTGCCCTCGACGAACCGGCGCAGCGTGGCCGGGGAGACCGCGTCGCCGACCTCGCGCTCCAGATAGGCCAGCATCAGCTCCGAGGTGTCCTCGACACCGCCCGCGCGCTGCACCCAGGTCCCGCCACCCGCGTAGATGATGCCACCGGACAGCGATGTCGCTCCCCCACCGGTGAACCGGTCCAGGACGAGGACCTCGGCACCGTCCTCGGTGGCCTGTAGAGCCGTCGCGGCTCCGGCCGCTCCGTAGCCGACGACCACCACGTCCGCGGTCTGGTCCCAATCCTGCGCCATCTATCCAACTCCATCGGAAACTGAAACGAGTTTCTCAGCCGTCGGCAAGTCTTCTGCCACACAACATAGACCAACAGCGCCCTCATTCTATAACGTGTTCTACATGAACGATCGGGAATACGATGTGGTGGTGGTCGGCAGCGGCGCCGCCGGGATGACCGCCGCCCTCACCGCCGCGCACAACGGGCTGAGTGTGGTGCTCCTGGAGAAGGCGCCGTACTACGGCGGATCCACCGCACGCTCCGGCGGCGGGGTATGGATCCCCGGCAACAAGGCGCTGCGCGAGTCGGGTGGTCCCGACGACCGCGAGGAAGCCCGCAGGTATCTGCACAGCATCATCGGCGACGTGGTGCCCGCCGAGCGCATCGACACCTATATCGACCGCGGCGCCGAAGCCATGGACTTCGTCCTCGCACACTCTCCCCTGAAGATGACCTGGGTAAAGGGGTACTCCGACTACTACCCCGAAGCTCCCGGCGGCCGGGCCGGCGGACGTTCCTGTGAGCCGAAACCCTTCAACGCCAAAATCCTCGGCGAAGAGCGGTTCAATATCCATCCGCCCTACTCCAAGGCTCCGCTGAACGTGGCGGTCACCCAGGCCGACTTCGTCCGCCTGAATCTGATCCGCCGCCATCCGAAGGGCATGCTGCGGGCCCTGCGGGTCGGCGCACGAACCTACTGGGCCAAGTTCACGAACAAGCATCTGATGGTGATGGGCCAGGCGATCATCGCCGGAATGCGCAAGGGGCTCATGGACGCGAATGTGCCCCTGTTGCTCGACACCCCGATGACCAAGCTAATTATCGAAGACGGCAAGGTCACCGGAGTTGAGGCCACTCATAACGGCGAGACAGTTCGCTTCACCGCCCGCCACGGCGTGGTACTCGGCAGCGGCGGATTCGAACACAATGCCGAGATGCGCTCGAAGTACCAGCGGGAGCCGATCACCACTGAGTGGACAACCGGTGCGGCCACCAATACCGGTGATGGCATCGTCGCCGGTATGGACGCGGGTGCGGCTATCGGATTCATGGAAGACGCGTGGTGGGGCCCGACCATCTTCAAGGGCGGTAAGCCCTGGTTCGCCCTGTCCGAGCGCAACCTGCCCGGTTCGATCATGATCAATCCGCAGGGTGAGCGGTTCGGGAACGAATCCGCTCCCTACGTCGAAGCCGTGCACACCATGTACGGCGGCGAGTACGGGCAGGGCGAGGGGCCCGGTGAGAACATCCCCACCTGGCTCGTGTTCGACCAGCGCTACCGGAACCGCTATATGTTCGCCAGCCTGCAGCCGGGCCTGAAGTTCCCCTCCCGCTGGATGGAGAACGATCTCATCGTCAAGGCCGCCACTCTGCAGGAGCTGGCCGAGAAGATCGGGGTCCCCGCCGATAAGCTCGCCGCCACCGTCGAACGGTTCAACTCGTTCGCCGAAACCGGCAAAGACGAGGACTACCACCGCGGCGACAGCCAGTATGACCGCTACTACGGCGACCCGACCGTCAAACCCAACCCCTGCCTCGCCGCCCTGGTACAGGGCCCGTTCTACGCGGCCAAGATGGTGCCCGGCGACCTGGGCACCAAGGGCGGACTGGTCGCCGATACCGCCGCCCGCGTGCTCCGCGAAGACGGCAGCCCGATCGACGGTCTCTACGCCTCCGGCAATGTCTCCACTCCGGTGATGGGCCACACCTACGCCGGCCCCGGCGCCACCATCGGCCCGGCGATCGCTTTCGGCTATCTGGCGGTCCACGACATCATCGAACGTAAGAAGACCGGGTCCGCCGCCTGAGGCGAGGAGAGAAGTTATGCCCATCGATCCACAAGTCGCGCTCGGTGCGGAACTGCCGAGCAAGGAATTCTCCTGGAACGCGTCCGATATCGCGCTCTACCACCTCGGTATCGGCGCGGGCCACCGCTGGACCGACCCCGCCGAACTGCGCTACCTCGACGACCGGGAGCCGCAGGTCCTGCCCACCTTCGCCACCGTCGCGCACACCCTGCGTGATACCGAGCCACCGAAGGTGAAGTTCCCCGGCGTCGATATCGACCTGGCAAAGGTGGTGCACGGAGCACAGGAGATCCAGGTGCACCGGCCGCTGCCCGCCTCGGGTAAAGCGACCCGTACGGGCCGGATCAGCGAACTCTGGGACAAGGGTTCGAACGCGGTGATCGTGCAGGAATTCACCATCACCGGCTCCGACGGGGAAGCGCTGTGGACCGAACGGTCCTCGATCTTCGCCCGTGGTGAAGGCGGATTCGGCGGTGAACGCGGTCCCAGCAGTAAAGCCGAACTCCCCGACCGGGAACCGGATTTCGATGTCACCACCGCGACCCTGCCGCAGCAGGCGCTGCTCTACCGCCTCTGCGGTGATCGCAACCCGCTGCATTCCGATCCCGAGTTCGCCAAGGGCGCGGGCTTTCCCGCGCCGATCCTGCACGGGCTGTGCACATACGGGATCGTCTGCAAAACCGCCACCGATACGGTGCTGGAGTCGGCGGCGAAACGGGTCACCGGGTTCAAGGCGCGGTTCGCGGGCGTGCTGTTCCCCGGCGAAACGCTGCGGTCGCGGATCTGGCAGGAACCGGGCCGGTTGACCGTCAGCGCTACGGCCGTGGAACGCGAGAACGCCCCGGTGCTGGGAGATGTGGTGCTCACCTACGCCGAGTAGGTGATTCCGTACGTAGCGTGGCCGGCGACCTCACCGAAGGTAGCCGGCCACGCGCTTTCCAGGTATCCGGTGCCCCCGCCCCTTCGACGCCTACGATGGCGGTATGTCCCTGCCGCGCGTCGACCGGCCCGAACTGCCCGAGTACATGACTTGGGAGGAACTCGAGCAGCTCCCCGAGGAGATCGCCGCGCAGATCGAGCTCTGGGACGGCCGTGTCGTATGGGTCCGCCGGGGTCCGGCAGAACACCAGGTTTTCACCAACCGGCTGTGGGCGGCGCTCGAACAGCACACCCGCGAGGTCAACCGGACGACACCCGACCAGTGCTGGCGGGTCACCACCGAGACGAATGTCTTCCTCGGGGAGAACGGTAAGATCGACTTCTTGACACCGGATTTCCTGGTGCACCGGTGTCTGGGCTCGCCTTACCAAGACATTCGTGCTGCCGACACCCTTCTGGTCGGCGAGGTGTTGTCGCCGTCGAACACGCAATCGGATATGGAGTCCAAGAAGGCCCGCTACGCAGGAGCCGGGATCCCCTGGTATTGGGAGATCACCCTCGCGCGTGAGGAAAGCGCAATCGCGACAATCCGCGCGTACGCACTGGAAACAAGACCTGGTGAACTGCCGCCGGGTGTACGGCCACTTCATCCGGCCAATTACCTGATGGCCGGCGAATGGACGCGAGCCGATAGCACAGGGATTCGGATCAGCTTCCCTTTCCCGATCGCAATCGACTGGTCCGCACTCGAATTCTGATCTCAGCGAAACCGACAGGAAGTGACGCAGGTGCCGGATAGATCGGGACCGACAACCGACGATCCATTCGACGGCCGGACCCCGACCAGCCACGAACGTATGGCCGGGCGGCCCTGGGACGCGTCGTACCACGACGGTCCCGCACCCTGGGATCTCGGCGGACCACAGCCAGCGGTGGAGCGCGTGGTCGCCGCCGGCGGATTCAGCGGAGCGGTACTGGACGCGGGATGCGGGACCGGCGAGAACACGCTGCTCATCGCCGCTCAGGGTCTACCGGTGCTCGGCGTGGACGTCGCCGAAACCGCGCTGGCGACCGCGCGCGAGACTGCTGCCGAGCGCGGTATCGAGGCGGAGTTCGCAACGGCCGACGCCCTCCACCTGGAACGTTTGGAGCGCCGGTTCGACACCGTGCTCGACAGCGGACTGTTCCACACTTTGGATGCGGGCGAGCGTTCCGAGTACGTGGCGGGCCTGGCTGCGGTGACCGAACCCGGGGCAACCCTCTATGTGCTGTGCTTCAGCGATACCGGACCCGACCCGGGCCCGCACCCCGTCCGCCGCGACGAGTTGGACACCGCCTTCGGGCCCGGTACCGGTTGGCGGATCGAGTCCATCGAACCGGAGCGGGTCGGGACGAGGTTCCACGACACCGGCGCACCGGGCTGGCTCGCGACGATCGAACGGGTCCCGGTGGGCGGTTCGGCTCCGCAGGCGTAGCGCGAACCGCTACGGACAGGTCGTGGCGAGCGGGCCCCCGCGCAGCGCGGAGGCGATCAGTTGCTGGAATGCGCGGTCGCGGGGCTCGTCACGGTGTATCACGTGACGACCCGGGCAGAACTGCTGAACACTCGCGTTGAACGCGCCTGGCAGCGGCCTGCGTTCGGGACCCTCGTTTTCCGAGAACAGGTGGTAGGCGGGAAGACCGAGCGGCACCGCGGGCGGTTGGTTGAGTTCCCGCAGGAACTCCGAACCGGGTGCGATATCGCCGCATCCGGGCCAGAACAAGCCACACAGATCGCCGAGGATCTGGCCGGAATTCGGCGTGCCGATATCGACGTAGGTCCCCACCGATTCGAGGCCGTTCAGGAACTTGACGTAGTGCCGTGCGGCGAGCCCACCCATCGAATGGCCGACCAGATCGACCCGGGCGGCTCCGGTCTCCTGCCGGATGGTTGCCACGGTGTCGGCGACCGCTCCCGCCGATTCGGCGATCGGAGCGGAACCGGTCGGCGAACCCGAGAGGGACGGCACGCTGAGAAGAACCATGGAATAGGCCGCATGCCCGTCGTCGGCCAGCGCCTCCCGCAGCTTCTCCATGATCCCGAGGTCGGCATCGAATCCACCGATCACCAGCACGGGGTTCGGCGCCACCGGGTCGGCTCGGGCGACCCCGGCGGTGCCGAGGCCCAGGCATACGGCTAGCAAGACGATTCGAACGAGCTGCGCAAGAATGGTTTTCATCGACCTGCTTTCGTGAGCCGACGATCTGCTGGGGCTTGCGAATATCTCCGCCGATCTTGGATGCTAACGCGGCATCCCGGAAGCCGTGGGAGGCGCGGCGGCAGAGTCCCCCGCCGGGGCCCGCAAGGCCCGCTCCTCGCTCAGATCTGCGGGCTCAGTCCCGCGACCGCCAGCCGGAAGAGCCGGTCGGCACGGGTCGCGGCATCGGCGCCGTGTTCCGTGGCCAGGGCGATGCCGACGATCAGCGTGATCAGTTCGGCGACAGTGACGTCTTTCGCCACCACGCCGTCGCGTATCGCGCGGTCCAGCAAAGGGTCCGCCGCGTCGTACAGCCTGGCCGAGCAGGCGTTCTCGTGTACCGGATCGGAACCGGAGTCGTCGTAGGACAGCGCGGCCGCCAGTCCCCGGGCGGATACGCAGTAGTCGACAACATCGCTCAGCCAGTCCAGGAGCGCCTTTCGGCTGTCGCTCTCACCGGACAGGTCGCGGGCGCGGACGCGCAGGGCCTCGATCCGATGCTGGGAGACCGCCTCCAGCAATGCCTGCCGGGTGGGGAAATGCCGGCGCACGGTGGCCGAGCCCACGCCCGCGGTGCGGGCTATCTGTTCCAGGGAGGCGTCGGCACCGTGGGCGGCGACCTCCTCCTCGGCCACGGCGAGGATGCGCGCGTAGTTGCGCCGGGCGTCGGCGCGCTGACTTTCGGGCATTGCGTCATCTCCAGGGTTGCTAAGTGGCGGGCCCCGCCGTATCGTACCGGAATATAAACGGCGGGCCCCGCCATTTATTCGTCCGGACCTCAGGAGCAGCATGTCCACAGATTCCGCACCCGTACTGGTCACCGGCGCCACCGGCAGACAGGGCGGCGCCACCGCCCGCGCCCTGCTCGCGGCAGGAGTGCCCGTCCGTGCCCTGGTCCGCGACCCGGCGACCGACCGGGCGAAGGCGGTGGAGGCGCTCGGTGCCGAACTGGTCACCGGCGATCTGCACGACCGGGATTCCGTGACCCGGGCGGCCGAGGGCGTACGCGCCGTCTTCTCCGTGCAGATGCCGGGTATGACGGCCACCGGCTTCGATTTCGAAGGAGAAGTAACCCAGGGCGTCAACCTCGTCGACGGCGCGAAGACCGCCGGGGTGCCGCAGTTCGTGCACACATCGGTCTCCGGCGCCGGGCAGCACACCGAAACCCCCGGCTGGGCCGAAGGCCGCTGGACCTCGATGGAACCCACGCTCGGCGCCAAGAGCGCGATCCAGGACTACGTCCGCGCGGCCGGTTTTCGGCACTGGACCCTGCTCAAACCGGGCTTCTTCATGGAGAACTTCCTGCCGTCCATGGCATTTCTCTTCCCCCGCGGAATCGCAGGCGGCCTGGTGAGTGTGCTGCACCCCGAGACCTGGCTGTCGCTGGCCGCCGTGGACGATATCGGCAGCGCGGCCGCCGCGGCCATCGCCGACCCGGAGCGTTTCGACAGAGTAGAGCTGGAACTGGCCAGCGACTACCTATCGATGACGGAAATCGCCGCGGTCCTCTCCGATGCGCTCGGTACGCGACTCCCCGCACCGGATATGACCGAGGAACAGGCACGCGCCGCCGGAATGCCGGATATGGGCGCCGGACACGAATGGCTGAACGTGGCCGGCCAGCCGGGCCGCCCGCAGTACGCCAGGGATCTCGGCCTCCCGCTCACCCGCTTCGCCGACTGGGCACGAAAGTACCTGCGCGCCACCGCGTGACACGGTCGAGTTCAGCGCTCGGTCACCAGCGACGCACGTAACGCGAGGCCGAACCAACTGAACACCGGTTCCAGGTCGGGAAGCGGGGGCCAGCCGTTGATGGTTCCCACCAGCTGCCAGTACCGGGTGACCCGGGGGTCATCGGCGACCTCCAGACGTTCGAGAATCCAGCGTCGCAGCGGACGGCCGTCCTCCTTACCGAAAGTCTCGGCATACTGCCTGGTCAGCCCCGCGATCACCGGCTGCGCCGCCGCCGATTCCGGTGCGATCCCGGCCGCCAGCGCCCGGCTCACCTCTTCGCGCACGGCCTCGGTGAGCTCATGGTGCAGACCCGTGGTGTCGCCTTCGGCCCGCTCCTTCGCCTGATATTCGGCCATCCGGCGCACCGCCGCCCGGAAGTCGTCGTCCCGCACCAGTTCCACGAGTTCCATCCAAGCCCGGACCTGCTCGGTGGTGGGCTCCCCGGGCAGGTCCGGCATGCTCGACCGCAGCAACTCCACGACAGCGGGGTTGGCCTCGACACCGCCGAAAGTGCCGTCGACGAAATCATGGATGAGGCGGTGCCGTTCGGCCTCCGACAGGTTCACCAATTTGTGCATCAGATCCATCTCCTGTGGGTTCGAGTCCCGTTCGGCCACCGCCCGTAACACCGCACGCCGCAACCGCAGCGTCCGGATCTGCACATCGAGCGCGTCCGCGTGCGCCGCCGCCACCTCACTCAATGAGGTCTCGCGGGCCAGGATGCGCCGCACGGTCGCCAGATCGATATCCAGTTCGCGCAGTGTGCGGACCAACTCCAGACGTGCCAGCGCACGCGTGTCGTAGAGGCGGTAGCCGGCCGGGCTGTAACTGGTCGCCGGGACGATCCCCTTATCGGAGTAGAACCGGATCGTCTTGACCGTGAGACCGGTCCGCGTAGCCAGTGCCCCGATAGTGAAGAGCGTCTCGTCGTCCATACGAGTACCTTCCTGTCTCCCCTTACAGGAGAGTCAAACTGCATCCACGACCCGGATAGAGTCGAACGGGATCGATGAGAGCGCGCGGCCGTCGCATTCCAGGAGACCGAGGGCGAGCACGTAATGCTTGCTGCTCAACGCCAGGGTGCACCGGTCAGAGCAGGAACCCGAGCACGACAGGCGCTGACGAATCGACAAAGACCGGCGCCTGCCGGACTATGTCGCACCCAGGTGCCACTGTTCTCGCCGCGTCCCGCTCAGCCCGGAGCTGCCGAACCCTCCGCTGCCTCTGGTACCGGTTTCGCCGGACGCCTCCGGGTCGCGGTGATGCTGTACGTGAGGATCGAGGACAGCAGGATCACCAGAACCGGTGCCACCACAGGCGACCAGGCCAGTTCGATCGGTAGCACTGCCGCCGCGCCCGCCGCGCCGGTCCACAGGACCGCGCCGACCACCGAGGGCAGCGTCGTGGGGACCACCCCGCGCGGCGCTGTCACGGTCGCGATATTCAACAAGTAGGTAGTGGAGACCAAGCCCGCGGCCGCGGCTGCCATCAGGCTGGTTTGCGACAGACCCAGGACTCCGATCACCAGTAGGACCGCGCCGACTGCCGCGAGCCGCCACCAGCGGCCGATAACCACCAGGATGATCGCGGCGGGTGCCGCCCAGGGCTGGACGAGTGCGACCAGCAGCACCAGCAGGGTCCCGGAGAGATGGGCGAGAAATTTGATCATCGGCGCACCCGGATCCTCCGGCGGTGCTGGGGCAGCAGGCGCATCGTCTGGTCGAGGCGGGTATCAGCGGCCCAGTTGACGATATCCACGCCGACCGTGCTCATATCGCGGTACATCGACATCCGCTCCAGTTGCCACATCTTCTCCATGATGGGGTCGAGGTCGTCGGCGAAGGGGCTGCCGCGCAGTACGTCCACCGCCACCACGACATGCCCGCGTTTGCGCAGGTCGATCAGGGCGAGCGCGAACTGGGTGTCCAGCAGTGTGGAGAACGCGATGACGATCGCGCCGAGCGGAACCGCGGCGTACGGGGCGAGCGTGCCGGTGGTGGGGATATGTTCGTCCCCCACATCGAGCACGGTGTCGACGATCCGGTAGAACTGCCGGCGGCCGATATCGGGGCGCAACCAGCGCGGCGACCGGCCGAGGCAGACCACGGCGGTGCGGTCGCCGGCTTGCAGGGTGGACTGCACCACCTGCGCCGCGCCGCGGACCGACTGTTCGAGCGCGTCGGTGGCCGGGCCGGGCGCCTGCTGGGACGTATCCACCAGGACGACCACATCGGCGGACCGGTTGGTCAGGCGTTCGGTCACATACAACCGGCCCCGCCGGGCACTCACCGGCCAGTTCACGATGCGCAACTGGTCACCCGGAGCGTAGGCGCGGATATCGGCGTATTCCACCCCGGGTCCGTGCTTACGGGTGAGATGGATCCCGAGGCGTTCGGGAAGTTCGGTGCGCGGCAGGCGCATCCGCTGCGGATCGGTGATCGGATAGACGAAGATTTCGCCGGCGGGCAGGGTCGCGGTGGCCAGCGCCATCCCGGCCGGGCTCAGCGCTTCCACCCGCACCGACAGCGGATACCGGCCCCACCGTTGGGCCGATACCGTCAACCGCAACCCGGCGGGCGCGGTCCCGGAATCCGATGATTCGTCCACGGTGACCGTCATCCCCTGGGTCGCCACCGGCCGGCAGCGCAACAGGGCGTGCCCCTGGTCGACGAACGCGGCGATGGTGACGGTGACCTGCTCACCTTCGAAACACCGCTGTGTCCCACCGCCGTCCACCTGGATCCTGGTGCGGTTCACCTGCCATGGCGCACTGGCCAGGACCCCGAGCATGGGTGCCGCGAAAACCACCAGCTGCCAGCTGGCCGTTATCACCGCACCGAGCAGCGCGACGGCCGAGGCGATGGCGAGCAGATAGGTCAGTGGGGCGGGGCGCCATCGCAGCTTCGCCTCCACTGTGGCCCTGGCGTCGCGGTGTCTCATCGGGTGGCGGCGCGCGGAACCGGGAGCCGGCGCAGTAGTTCGCCGATCACATCCTCGCCGCGGATCCGGCGCACCCACATTTCCGGCCGCAGGGTGATCCGGTGCGCCATCGCGGGCACGGCGAGGGATTTCACATCTTCGGGGATGACATAGTCGCGGCCGTTCAGCAGCGCGCGGGCGCGTGCCATCTGCACCAGATCCAATTCCGACCGCGGACTGGCCCCGACCTCCACCTGTGCGTGACCGCGGGTCGCCGCGGCCAAGGCCACCACATAACCCACCACATCCGGGTGCACGGAGACGAATTCCACCGCGTGCCGCATCTCCATCAGCCCCTGGGCGTCAACCACCTGATGTACCCGCGGCGAAACGGCACCGCGTTCGAGCCGCCGGCGGATCATCTCGGTTTCGTCGAGTTCGGAGAGGTAGCCGAGCCGCAACTGGAGGGCGAAACGATCCAGCTGAGCTTCCGGCAGCGGGTAGGTGCCCTCGTATTCGATGGGGTTGTCGGTGGCCAGTACGACGAACGGCTGTGGCAGCGGGAAGGTTTCGCCGTCGATACTCACCTGCCCTTCGGCCATCGCCTCCAGCAACGCCGCCTGGGTTTTCGGCGGGGTGCGGTTCACCTCGTCCGCGAGCAGCATATGGGTGAACACCGGGCCCCGGCGGAAGGTGAACCGGCCGGTGGACATGTCGTAGATCGTGGAGCCGAGGAGATCCGCTGGCAGCAGGTCGGGGGTGAACTGCACCCGGGTGAAATCCAAACCGAGAGCGGCCGCGAACGATCGGGCAATCAGCGTTTTGCCCAGGCCGGGCAGATCCTCGATCAACACATGCCCGCCGGACAGTATCGCGATCATGATGAGCTGTAGCTCTTCGCGTTTACCCACCACGACCCGGGATACCTCCCGGAGCACGGCTTCGGTTCGCTGGACAGTCGCGTCCAAGGGCAGTGTCATGTCATTTCTCGCAATGTGTCGACCCGTTTCACATTCTCTGAAGGCGGCTCAGGATCTCGTCCAGAGCCGCTCGACCCGGCGCGGGCGTGTTCTGGTCACGCAACGCCGAATCCGCCGGATCCACCCAGCGCCACAGCTCGGCACCGAACAGATGGACCCCGGCACTTTCCAGCGCCCGCCGGTTCTTGCTGACTCGCAGCCCGGCGGACAATTGGAATTCTTTGGCCAGCAGGGGACGCAGGTGCCGGTCCCAATCAGCCCGGCTCCCGTCGGCACGGTCGGCGAGCATCTGGGCGCGGGCATGCCAGTGGTGCAGCATTTCGGCGGGCCCGTTGGCCATCTCGTCGACGAATTCCTTCTCTTTCTTCTCCGGGCGCAACAGCACCCAGACGAAGCAGCACAGTGCGATCGCCACCGGGACTCCGGCGGCGACCAGCATGAATTCCCGGGCCCGGACAAAGGCCACGGCTTCGAATCCGGCGACCGCGAGGATCGCGGCCACGACTATCCAGGGTCTGGTCACCGGCCCCCCATCCCGCTCGGTGCGCCGGGCATATAGGCGGCCGGGTCCGGTTCTTCCGAAGCAGCCGGGGCGGGAATCGGCGCACCCAGATCCGAGAGAACCACCCGCAGTAGCTGTTCGGCGCGCATCCGCTGCCACGCCAGCATGTCGTGTGGACTGAACCGGGCCTCTTCGAACAGCGCGACCAGTTCACGGGCCGAGGCATCGTGCAGGGCACCGCGTTCGAACGCCCGGGCCAGCACCTCCATCGGAGTATCGGAGGCCAGCGGGGCGGCTCCCTGGGCATAGATGAGGCCGCGCTCCATCGCCACATAGCAGGCGATGATCGCGGTGCGCGGGTCCTGCCCGGGCGCGTTCATCGCGGCCAAACCCATTTCCGCCGCCTTGACCAGGGACAGGGTTTCGCTGCGCAGTTCCTCGGCGGCGGCATCGGCGACTGCCTCGTCCTCCGCCCGGCGCTCCCGGCGCTGCGTATTCACGGTGACGACGACCAGTCCGGTGACCGCGACGGCGACCAGCGTGCCGGCCGAGGCGGTGGCCAGGATCAGACCGGTGCCGGTGAGCACCGGTTGGTCTTCTTCGGTACCCGGCGGCGCGACAGGCCGGGTCGTCTGTTCGGAGCTCTGCGGCGGTGCCGCCGGAACCTGTTCGGCGGTGCGCTGGAATCCGATGAAATAGACCGCGAAGGCGACCGCTGCCAGGACTCCGGCGACAGCCAGGAGGAACAGCACGATCAACCCGAGGCGGCCGAGTTGCCAGGGCTGTTCGGATTCGTCGGTGTCGAGGTCGGGCATGGCCAGGGGCAGCCGGTGCTGGCTGGCGATGACACCGGCCAGCAGCACCACGATCGAGACGGTGAGCAGCACCGGCATGAGGACGACGGAAAGGACGGCGGGTGTGCTGTCCGCGTTCTCCTCGGGACTGTCCGGCATCCCGGGGATATATCCGCGCAGGGCGAGGACAGCGCAGAACAGCAGCGCGAACACCGCCACAATGCGCGCGATCAGCGCCCGCGACCCGGCCAACCCGATACCTCGAAAACTTGCACAGCTGAGAACAGCCACATAGTTACATGCCGGACGGCCGGTCCGGTGGCGATTCGACAATATGAAATAGCGACTTTTCCACTTGGACCAGCTCCTGGCCGGCAAACGTACTGCCCATTGCGTAATCGACAGTTATATCTTGTTCCCCGCTGTGAAAACTCACAAGCGTTCCAGGAGACCCGTGAATATCGCCGCGGCCACCCGCACCGGGTGCCGTCTCGGTAGACGAGCTATCCGCCGGGGATTCGGCCGCGTCCCGGCTCGAGTCCATCGGGATCGACGGTTCATCCCGGCGGAATCGCTCGGCTACCCGCACCCCCGGTTATCGCTGCCGGTCCACGCGCCCAGCGCATACGCCCGTGCTCCGGGCGCGTGGTCCACATACATCCGCATTCGCCGGGCCGGCCGGCCGCGGCTCCGCCCGTCAGGAGGCGCGGTCGGCGCTGAGTACCAGTCCCGAGGTCGGAACCCCGGTGCCCGCGGTGACCAGAACGTTCTCCACCTGGTCGACCTGATTCACCGATTTTCCGCGCAACTGCCGGACTCCTTCGGCGATACCGTTCATCCCGTGGATGTACGCCTCGCCCAATTGGCCGCCGTGCGTATTGATCGGTAGCTTTCCACCGATTTCGATAGTCCCGTCGGCGATGAAATCCTTCGCCTCGCCGCGTGGGCAGAATCCCAGTTCCTCCAGCTGCATGAGCACAAAAGGAGTGAAGTGGTCGTACAGAATGGCGGCCTGCATATCGTCGGGACGCAATCCGCTCTGTTCCCACAACTGGTCGCCGACCAGACCCATTTCCGGGAGCCCGGTCAGCGCGTCACGGTAGTAGCTGGTCATCACGTATTGGTCCGCGCCGCTGCCCTGGGCCGCGGCGGTGATCACGGCCGCCGGGTTGGGCAGATCCCGCGCCCGTTCCACACTGGTCACCACGATCGCCACCCCGCCGTCGGATTCCTGACAGCAGTCCAGCAGATGCAGTGGCTCGGCGATCCAGCGCGATTTCTGATGATCCTCGAGCGTGATCGGCTTGTTGTAGAAGAAGGCGTTGGGGTTCACCGCGGCGTGTTTACGATCGGCGACGGCGATCCGGCCGAAATCCGCGCTGGTCGCGCCGTAGACGTGCATATAGCGGCGGGCCACCATCGCGACCTGCGCGGCCGGCGTGCCCAGTCCGTGCGGATAGGACCAGCCGGCGTCGATTCCCGAAGAGGTCGGCGCGGCGGCGAGCGAGCTCGAGAACTGCCCGAACCGCGATACCGACCGTTCGTTGAACGCCCGGTACGCCACCACGACGTCCGCGACTCCGGTCGCCACGGCCATCGCCGCCTGTTGCACGGTGGCGCAGGCCGCACCGCCGCCGTAGCCGATATGGCTGAAGAACTTCAGCTGCGGGATACCCACCGCCCGCGCCACCGCGACCTGCAGGTTCGTATCCATGGTGAAGGTCGTCAGACCGTCGACGTCGGCCGGTGTCAGTCCCGCGTCGGCCAGGGCCGCGGTCACCGCCTCCGCCGCCAGCCGCAGTTCGCTGCGACCGGATTCCTTGGAGAAATCGGTGGCGCCGATACCCGCGATAGCGGCCCGGCCGGACAGTGGATGATCGGATGTTGTCACACGAACCTCGTTCCGCGGGCCACGAAAGCCCTCGCTCCGCCTGCAGTTCTCACGCCGTATCCAATGGGCGTGAGCGAGGGCCCTACGTGGTTACGCTCCGCTGCCGCCTCCGGGCCTGACTCGCTCATGCGGTGTCGATTCGGCATGAGCGAGGGCCCTACGTGGTTACGCTCCGCTGCCGCCTCCGGGCCTGACTCGCTCATGCCGGGCCCCCCTGTCCAAGGGTCGCGACGACCTTCGCGATGATGTGGTCGCCCAGGCTGTCCTTGCCGACGACCTCGAGGTGGATATCGGCGCCCTCGATCGCCGTCACCTTCCCGGTGAGAGTGAGGGTGTCGTAGGCGTAGAGCGGCACCCCGAGGCGCAACGATATGGATTTCACCACGGTGCTCGGGCCGGACCAGTCGGTGACGAACCGCTGCACCAGCCCGGTATCGGTGAGGATATTGACGAAAATATCCTTGGATCCGCGCTCGACGGCCTTGTCCCGGTCATGGTGCACATCCTGGAAATCCCGGGTGGCCAGTGCGGTACTGATCACGAAGGTCGGATCGGCGTGGATCGACAGTTCGGGCAGTTCGGTACCGACCCGGACAGCGGCCGGATCGAATGTGGCGGTCATGCGATCACCTTCCAGAACGGCAGCACCGTATCGTCGTCCAGCTTCTCGAAACCGGCGACGACCTCCAGCCCCACCTCGACCTTCTCGGGGTCGATACCGCGCAGCTCGCCCAGCATCCGCACCCCCTCTTCGAGTTCCACCAGCGCGACCACGAACGGCAGAGCACGGCCCGGGACCTTGGGGGCGTGGTGCACGACGTAACTGAACACCGTGCCCTTACCGGAGGCCACGACATAGTCGACCGGTTCGGCCTTGTCCTGCCAGATCGCGGGCACCGGGGGGTGGCGCAGCGTTCCGTCGGGGGTTTTCTGGATCCGCAGCTCCCCGGCTTTGGTGCCTTCCCAGAAGAATTCGGTGTCGTGGGAGACCAGCGGGCGAACCCGGTCCGCGACCGAGGGCTTCGCCGGGGCACCGGTACCGGGCGCAAATTTCAGTATGCGGAAGAGCATTTCGGTGACGAGTTCGTCACCGACGTACCAGCTGGTGCGGTAGGTCAGGAAGAAACCCTCACCCAGCCCGGTCCGTTTCGGGCCGACGATACTGTCCAGCGCGCTGGTGATGTTCACCTCTTCACCGGGCCGCAGGTAGCGGTGGTAGATCTGCTCGCAGTTGGTGCCGACCACCGAGGTGTAGCCGGCGGAATCGAGCAGGGCGTTGGTGGACTCCATCGGATCGTCGGCGGGGCGGCGGCCACCCAGCCCCAGCATGGTCCACACCTGGGCCATGGCCGGTGGGGCGACGATCCCGTCGAAACCGGCGGCCTTGGCGGCGGCTTCGTCGACGTACACCGGGTTGGTGTCGCCGAGGGCTTCCACCCAGTTGTTGATCATGGGCTGGTTCACCGGGTCGCGGCCGGGGCGGGGAGAACTGGCGCCGGCGGCCATGATCTTCTCGGCGGCGGCGGTGATCGCTTCCGGAGTACTGGGATCAGGCACGCTGCTCCTTGTCGACGTGGAGTACCGCATCAGCGTGGCACTCGCGGCAATTTCAGGCCCGCGGAGGCGACGAGTTCGCGCATCACCTCGTTGACGCCGCCACCGAAAGTGACCACCAGGTTCTGTTTGGTGCGGCGGTCGAGCCAGGTCATCAGTTCGGCGGTTGCCGGGTCCGCAGGGTCGCCGAAGCGTCCCATGATCTCCTCGGCCAGGCGGCCCGCCTCCTGCAGGGACTCGGTGGAGAAGATCTTGGTCGCCGAGGCGTCCGCGATGACCTGGGACGGATCGATGTCCTTATCGTCGGCAGTGGCCGCCACCTGCCAGTTCAGCAGTTCGTTGAGCCTGGTCATGGCGTGGATGCGGCCCAGTGCGCGCTGCGCTTCGGGTTCGTCGAGGATGGCCCGGGGGCGGGCCCAATCGCGGACCTTGTCGTAGAGCTGTTCGATCTTGCCGGACGGGCCCAGGCTGACCCGCTCGTGATTGAGCTGAGTGGTGATCAGCCGCCAGCCCTTGTTCTCCTCGCCGACCAGCATGCCCGCCGGAACGCGGACATCGTCGAAATAGGTGGCATTTGTGTGATGCGCACCGTCGGCGGTGATGATCGGGGTCCACGAATAGCCCGGATCGGAGGTATCGGCGATCAGAATCGTGATTCCGCGATGCCGGGATTCCACCGAACCCGTGCGGCAGGCCAGCCAGATGTAATCGGCCTCGTGCGCGCCGGTGGTGAAGATCTTCTGGCCGTTGACGACCCAATCACCGGCGTCGTCCTTCACCGCGCTGGTGCGCAGCGCAGCCAGGTCCGTGCCGGCTTCCGGTTCGGAATAGCCGATCGCGAAATGGATATCGCCGGAAAGGATCCCGGGCAGGAACTTCTCTTTCTGCTCACTCGTACCGAACTGCTGCAGCGTCGGGCCGACGGTCAGCAGAGTGACCAGGGGCAGCGGGACATCGGCGCGGGAGGCTTCGTTGTAGAAGATCTGCTGTTCGACCGGGCCGAAGCCCTGGCCGCCGTACTCCTTCGGCCAGCCGACACCCAGCCAGCCGTCGCTGCCCATCCGGCGGACCACCGCACGGTAGGCGTCGCCGTGCCGGTTGACCGCCATCTCGGCGTCCTCCTCCGGCGTGACGAGATCGGCGAAATAGGCGCGCAGGTCGGCGCGAAGTTTGCGTTGTTCGCTGGTCAGATCGATGAACACCCTGCCCCCAATCGTTCGAGCCGCAGCGCGGCGCCGCCCAGCCAGCGGGCGAGGTCTTTGGACTGTGAGTAGTAGCGGTGCATGGAGTGGGTGACATCCACCCCGATACCGCCGTGCAGGTGGTGACATTTCTGCATGGCACGCGGCAATTCCGCGGCAACAGTGTAGGCCAGCACGTTCAGATCGTCGTCGATCCGCTGCTGCTGTTCGGGGCCCGAGTCGTCCTGGCCCAGCGCCCAGTTCGCGGAAACCGCCGCGACGTGCAGTGTTCGCGATACCACGTACAGATCGGCGATCTGCTGCGCGACCGCCTGGAACTCCGCGAGCGGCCGGTTGAACTGGTGCCGGGTGCCGACATGCGCGGCGGTGAGTTTCACCGCGCCGGAGAGCAACCCGTCGGCGGCGGCGCCGATGGCGGCGAGCACGAGCCGGTGCAGCCGCGGGCCCGCATCGGGTAGCAGCCGGTCGGCCGGGATCGCGACCCCGTCCAGTTTCACCGAGAATTCCGGTAGTTCCCCGGAAACCGCGGACGGCGCCAACGAGAGGCCGGATGCGTTCGAATCCACCAGGGCGACACCGGAATCCGTGGTCACCAGGAGCCAGCGGGCCTGATCCGCGCAGGGCACCGCCACCTTGTAGCCGGTGATACGCGCGGTATCACCGGACACCTCGGCCTTGGTCGTGGGCTCGGTGGTCAGCGGGGCACCGCGTTCACTGATGGCCGCCGTCAGGACCGCGCCCTCCGCAACGGCCGGGAAAACCTCCGCGGCCACCGCCTCGGGCACCGCGCCCAGCAGGGGCAGTACGCCGAAACCCAGGGTGGGCAGGGCAGGCGCGGCGACGGCGTCGGTGGCCAGTTCGGTCAGTAGTACCGATACCGCGTCGATACCCATATCGTCGCCGCCGAACCGCGCCGGTAGCGCGACCGACAGCAGACCGGTCGCCGCCAGTTTCGGCCACAGCTCGCTGTCGCGCGCCGCCTCCCGCTCCAGGAGTCCGACGACGACCTCGGCCACCGCCTCCTGAGCTTCGTCTCGGGTGAAGTCCACGTTCTGCTCTCCAGTCGTCGAACGATCTAACCGGCCGCGTCGCGGGGCAAGCCCAGGATCCGCTCGGCGGCCACGGTCAACAGGATCTGCTCGGTTCCGCCCGCGATCGACAGACAGCGGGTGAGCAGGAATTCCGAGGTGTCCTCGGTCGTTCGCGCACCGGCCGGGCCGGCTACCTGTACCGCGAACTCGGCGACCGCTTGCCGGTGCCGTACACCCACCAGTTTGCGCACACTGCTCTGCGCGCTCGGATCGGCACCGGCCAGGATCCGCACGGCCGCACGTTGTTCCAGCAGCAACCCGGCGATCGCGTCGGCGACGAAACCGCCCAGCCGGTCGTTGCGAAGTTCCGAACCCCGTCCGGTGGCGGGCAGTTTGGCGATCAGTTCCTCCAGCGCCGGCCCGATCCCGCTGCCGCTCATGGCGACCCGTTCGGCCGACAGCGTGGAGCGCGCGATCTTCCAGCCGTTGCCCAGCGCGCCGACCACACAGTCGTCGGGTACGAAGACCTCGTCGAGGAACACCTCGCTGAACCGGGCCTCACCGGTGATCTGCACCAGCGGCCGGATATCGATTCCGGCGCTGCGCATATCGACCAGGAAATAGCTGATGCCCTTGTGTTTCGGCGCGGCGGGATCGGTGCGGGCCAGGCAGATCGCCCAGTTCGCTTCCTTGGCCAGCGAGGTCCACACTTTCTGACCGCGCAGGATCCAGCCGCCGTCGGTTCGTTCGGCGCTGGTGCGCAGCGCGGCGAGGTCCGAACCGGCCCCGGGTTCGCTGAACAGCTGGCACCAGACCACCTCGCCGCGCAGCGTCGGCCAGGCGAAACGTTCGATCTGTTCGGGCGTTCCGTGTTGCAGCAGGGTCGGGATCGCCCAGCCGCCGATGGTGAGATCGGGGACCGTCAGCCCGGCCCGGCGCAGCTCCTCGGAGATGACCAGGCCGGTCATCGGATCGGCCGCGCGACCGTAGGGTTCGGGCCAGTGCGGCATGATCATGCCGGCTTCGGCCAGCGCGGTGCGCTGCTGTTCGGCCGGCAGGGCCGCGATCCGGGCGACCTCGGTCGCGAGTTCATCGGTGACGGCGCCGGAATCGCCGCCGACCGCGGCCGCGTCGGCGAACACCCGGTCGGCACCGGTGGTGCGACGCTGCCCGGCGCGGGTCAATTCGGTGACCCGGCTACGCCAGTACTCACCGCCGCCGAGCAGTTGGCTCAGCGCCACCGCCCGCCGCAGATAGAGGTGCGCGTCGTGCTCCCAGGTGAACCCGATACCGCCGAGCACCTGGATGCAGTCCTTGGCGGTCTCCACCGCGGCGTCCAGGCTGATGGCCGCGGCGATCGCCGTGGCGATGGGCAGTTCGGCGGCACCGGAATCGACGGCGGCCGCGGCGTCGGCGGCCACTGCCCGGATGAGCTCGGTCCGGCACAGCATCCACGCGCAGATATGTTTGACGGCCTGGAACGAACCGATACTGCGGCCGAACTGTTCGCGCACCTTGGCGTATTCGACCGCGGTGGACAGACACCACCCGGTCACGCCCGCGAGTTCCGCGACGGCCAGCGCGACCAGTAGGTCTTCCACCGCGAATGCGGGCGCGAACACCGCGGCGGGGTCCACACGCACATCGGTGCAACGCACCCGGGCCAGCGGCATCGCCAGATCGAGTGGTTCGAGTGGTTCGACCTGCAGCCCGGCCACATCCGGCGGCACCAGGCACCAGCGCCGGCCCCCCGAGGTGGTAACCGGCAGGAGTACCGCGGTGCCGGGCGCGGCGCCGAGCACCGATTCCCAGCTGCCGTTCAGCGTTCCCGATTCGAGCACCGGGACGGCCGCATCCGCGCCGGGTTCGGCATCGTCGGCGACAACCGTATCCAGCGCGACCCCGCAGGGCTGATCCTCCGGCAGGGCGCCGGCCGTCACCAGCCCGGCCACCGCCGTCGTCAGTACCGGCCCGCCGACCAGGTCGTGTGCCGCCTGTTCGAGGAATACGGCCAGATCGGTGACCGATCCGCCCGCGCCACCGACCTCCTCTGCCACCGCGACATGGAAGATTCCGAGTTCGGTGAGCGTTGGCCAGTACGAACGCCAGAAGCCGGAGGTATCGGCCCGCATTGTTGCAATCGGTTTCGCCGCTGCAGCCCACCCGCTCATCGACTGTTGAACGGCTTTATGCTCGTCAGTGGTGGCGATGGTCACAGTCCATACCGCCTTTCCGGCGTGACTCCCACACCTAGAACATGTTCTAATATCCTCGGCGGGCGGAAGTCAAGGCATGGCGCCCACCGGCCGCAGCACGCGCAAGATCACGTCACGGAAAGGACTCCGCTCCATGGCCAGCCCCTCCCGTTCCCAGCCCGGCGACTCGGATGCGGCCTCCGCCGCGCCCGTCACCACGCTGCGGGAGGACGAATTGAGCTCGGCGGCCCAGCGGGAACGGCGCAAGCGGATCCTGGACGCGACCCTCGCCCTGGCCTCCAAGGGCGGCTACGACGCGGTGCAGATGCGGGCCGTCGCCGAACGGGCCGATGTCGCGGTGGGAACGCTGTACCGGTACTTCCCGTCCAAAGTCCATCTACTGGTCTCGGCCCTGGCCCGGGAATTCGAGCAGTTCGAGGGCAAGCGCAAACCGCTGGCCGGCCAATCGCCGGAGGAGCGGATGCATACGCTGCTCTCCCAGATCACCCGGATGATGCAGCGGGATCCGCTGCTGACCGAGGCCATGACCCGCGCCTTCATGTTCGCCGACGCCTCGGCCGCCGCCGAGGTGGACCGAGTGGGCAAGGTGATGGACCGGGTGTTCGCGCGCGCCATGAACGACGGCGATCCCACCGACCGCCAGCTCGCCATCGCTCGCGTCATCAGCGATGTGTGGCTGTCGAACCTCGTCGCCTGGCTCACCCGCCGCGCTTCCGCGACCGATGTCTCCGAACGCCTCGAACTGACCGTCGACCTGCTACTCGGCAGCCGTTCGTAACCCGCGCACACCGCAGGAAACCGTCCACGCTTCCCGCCGAATCGGACGAGGGATGATGACACAGTATTGTCATGCGCGCCCCCTCTTAACGAAAACTCCGATCCATAGGTTGGATGTGTGAGCGCACAGGATCTGCCACTGGAACTCCGCCGAGCGCTGGCGACAATCGCGCGCGTACCTCGGCTACTGGTCGCATCGGATTACGACGGGACCATCGCACCCATCGTCTCCGATCCGTCCAAGGCCTACCCGCACGGTGAATCCGTGCGGGCATTACGCGCGCTGGCCGGGCTGTCCGGCACCACGGCCGCGGTCATCTCCGGCCGCGCCCTGCGTGATCTGGCCGCGCTCTCGCGGTTACCGGTCGAAGTACAACTGATCGGCAGCCACGGCTCGGAATTCGATGTGGGATTCGTCCATGCCATCGATAACGACGCCAGACAACTGCTGCGCGAAGTGGTCGCCGCGCTGAATACGATCGCCACGGAGAATCCGGGCGCTTCCGTGGAGGTCAAACCGGCCAGCGTCGCCCTGCACGTTCGCAACGCCACCCCCGAGATCGGCCGCCGGGCGCTCGATCAGGCGCAGCAGGGTCCGGCCAGCTGGGTCGGCGTACAGGTCACCGAGGGCAAGGCCGTTATCGAACTGGCCGTGGTCCCGACGGACAAGGGTTCCGCGCTGAGCACGGTGCGGCATCAGGAGAGCGCGTCGGCGGCGGTGTTCTTCGGCGACGATGTCACCGACGAGAAAGCCTTCCGGGTTCTGTGCGGTCCCGATATCGGGATCAAGGTCGGCGAAGGCGATTCCGTCGCGAAGTACCGGGTGGACAGCACCGAGGCCGTCTCGCACGCGCTGGCTTTCCTGCTCGAGGAGCGGCGGACCTGGCTGGCCGGGGCCAGCGCACCGCCGATCGAACGACTGTCCATGCTCGCCAGCCCACGGTCGGTGGCTCTGCTCACGCCGGATGCCACCGTGACCTGGTTCTGCCATCCGGAACCGGATTCGGCGGCCGTATTCGCGCACCTGCTCGGCGGTCTCGACGCCGGTCATTTCTCCGTGACCCCGCAGCGGCCGGGCCTGCCGCTGTCGCAGCGCTACGTCGACGGCACCATGACGGTCGAGACGCGATGGGCGAAACTACAGGTCGTCGACTATCTCCCACACGACGTCGACCCCGACCGCACCGACCTCACCCGAGTGATCACCGGTGCGACCCCCGCCGAGGTCACCTTCGCACCGCGGCCGGAATTCGGCCAGGTGCCGGTGTCCATCGAAGTGGAAAGCGACGGCCTGCGGGTGTGGGGCACCAACGACCCGGTGGTACTGCGCTCCCCCGGCGTCCAATGGCAGATCCACAGCGACGGCGTCCACGATTCGGCCACCGCCGTCATCGACCCGTCGCTCGGTGCCGTGATCCTCGAATTGCGTTGCGGATCGAAAGATCTCGGCCCGGCCGCCATCGATGAACCGGAACGGCGCCGTAACGCGGAGCTGTACTGGTCGGAATGGGCGCGGACGCTGGACCTGCCCCGGCTCAAACCGGATCTGATGAAACGTTCCGCGCTCACTCTGCGCGGTCTGGTGCACGCCCCCTCCGGGTCGATCCTGGCGGCCGCCACCACCTCGCTCCCGGAAGATATCGGCGGCGTCCGCAACTGGGACTACCGCTACTGCTGGCTGCGTGATGCCGCGCTCACCGCGAGCGCGCTGGTATCGCTGGGCTCACTGGACGAAGCCGAGCGCTATCTGGACTGGGTACACCGCGTACTGGAAACCCTGCCGGGCCCCGAACGCCTGCACCCGCTGTACACCATCTACGGCGAGACCCTGCCCCCGGAAGCGGTGATCGACCAGCTGCCCGGCTACGCCGGATCACGCCCCGTGCGCGTCGGCAACGCCGCGAATATGCAGGTGCAGCTGGATGTTTTCGGCCCGATCGTGGACCTGATCACCTCGCTGGCCCACGCACGCGAAAAACAGGGCATCACCGATCCGCGCAAGGTACTGCCCGACGCCGACTGGGACCTGGTGCACAACATGGTCTCGGCGGTACAGCGCCGCTGGACCGAACCCGACCACGGCATCTGGGAGATCCGCGGCAACCCCCGCCACCACGTGTACTCGAAGGTGATGGGCTGGCTCACAGTGGACCGCGCCCTCACCCTCGCCGAGAAATTCGACCGCCCGGTCGACACCGACTGGATCCCGCTGCGCCGAACCATCGCCGACGAGGTCAAAGCCAAGGGCTGGAACGACGAGGTCCAGTCCTACACCGCCGCCTACGACGGCACCGACCTGGACGCGGCGACCCTGCACATCGGACTCAGCGGCCTGATCGACCCCACGGACCCGCGCTTCGCGGCAACGGTGGTGGCCACCGAAGCCGAGCTGCGCAGCGGCTCCACGGTCTACCGCTACCACCACGACGACGGCCTGCCCGGCGGCGAAGGCGGATTCCACCTCTGCGCGGCCTGGCTGGTGGAGGCCTACCTGCTGATCGGCAAACGCTCGGACGCGGAAGCACTGTTCGCGCAACTGGTGGACGTGGCCGGCCCGACGGGCCTGCTCAGCGAGGAGTACGACCCCGTCGCCGAACGGTCCCTCGGCAACCACCCACAGGCCTACAGTCACCTGGGCCTGCTCCGCTGCGCCCAGCTCCTGGGAGCCTGAGAGCACAACCCCACCCCACCCGCGGCGGCATACCATGCCGCCGCGGGCCGGTTGCCGCCCCGGCCCAGTATTCGTCCGGACGCCCCCGACCCCACCGCCGAGCCGCCACCATCGGGCGCGTCCGGTCCGATGCGCGCCCGAGCCTTCGCGGATGTAGCCGCCCTCACCCGCCACCCCCGGCGCGTTCAATCCCCCAACCGTCCACATCCGCCCCCCACTCAACCGACCCGGCCGCCGCCCCCGGCGCGTTCAATCCCCCAACCGCCAGTCCGTCCACATCCGCCCCTCACTCAACCGACCGGCCGCCGCCCTCGGCGCGTTTGATTCCCCTACCGCCGGTCTGTCCGCATCCGACCTCTGCCCCGTTTCTCCGCATGCGGCCGGTCAGCGTTGGTGGTTCGGGGCCCGTCTCGTTCTGGAGCGACCAGAGCGAAGGAGCGCAGCGACTGAGCGCCGGGAGTGAAGAACGAGACCAAGGGGGCCCCGAACCCCGCGACGCCGCAGGCGGCGCCAAAAACACAGAACCTTCACGAACCGATCAGCTTCCCGCCTTCACAAACCAGCTCACCCCCACCCTTCGTGAGCGCAGCACGCCACACACCCCCACCCTTCGTGAGCGCAGCACGCCACACACCCCCACCCCTTCACGAGCGCAGCACGCCACACACCCCAACTCTTCGCGAGCTCAACACACCCCACACCCCACACCCAACCCTTCGCAAGCCAGCTCCCCCCTCCCTTCACGAACCGCCCACACCCAGCCCCTCCTCCCCCAACGGCACACCCTCCACACCCCATCCAAGACCGGGCGGTCGGTTCAACCACCTTCCAACCGACTGCTAAAGTAAAACGGAAACGATTTCCATTATTCCTGGTAGGACTTTGCCGTGTCACTGAAATCTGCCCGCAGTGCTCTACTCCTCGCCGTGAGCGTCACGACAGCCGCAACGCTCACCGCCTGCGGGGGCACCGGCGACGATTCCGGGAAACCCGCAGTAGTCGCGTCGACAAACGTCTGGGCCGATATCGCGACCTCGATCGCCGGCCCGGATGCGGAAGTTTCTGCCATCATCTCCGACCCCGCCGCCGATCCACATTCCCATGAGACCTCAGCCGCCGAGTCCGCGCAGATCAGCGATGCCGATCTGGTGGTCTACAACGGCGGGCACTACGACGAGTTCATGTCGAAAGCGATCGAGGGCCGTGGCCAGCGGACCGTCGAAGCCGCCGCCGCGCGGGACCCCGAGATCCAGGGCGATACGAACGAACACCTCTGGTACGACATGGAGACAGTCGCCGCCGTCGCCGAACAGATCAGCACCGCCCTGGGCGAACTCGACTCCGCCCATGCGGCCGGATACGCCGACCGCGCCGCACAGTTCACCGACCGGCTCAACCAGGTCACCTCCCTCAGCGACCGTATCGCCGCGGATCACCCCGGAACCCCGATCCTGCAGACCGAACCGCTGGCGTACTACCTGCTCCAGGACGCCGGCACCGTCGACCGGACACCGCCCGAGTACCAGAACGCGATCGAACAGGAAACCGACCCCGCCCCGGCGGCGGTCGCCGCAACCCGGGACCTGATCAACAGTAAGCAGATCGACGTACTGGTCTACAACGTCCAAACCGAGGACAAGGTCAGCCAGGACCTGCGTGCAGCGGCCGACTCGGCCGGAATTCCGGTGGTCGAAGTGACCGAGACCCTGCCGCCCGGCCTCGATTTCGTGGGATGGCAGACCCAGAACACGCAGGCGCTGGCCGATGCGATCAGCTGAGACCAACCCGGATCGAGAACGGATGAAACCGATGAGCGAAACCGCGTCGCCGGGCGGTCGCGGCGCACGGCCCGGTGCGGATTCCACGCCCGCGGCGGGCGCGATGGGCCCCGCGGCCGGGCCGAACGGTAACGGCGCCCATCCGCCTGCCGGAGATGCGCCGGCCGACGCCCGCAACGGCCTGCCCGGCTCGCAACGGACCGCGCCGCCGGCCGTCGCGCTCGAATCGGCCACGCTCGCGTTCGGCGACCGCACCCTGTGGCGGGAACTGAACCTGAGTGTGGGCCGCGGCGAATTCATCGCGGTGCTCGGACCCAACGGGTCCGGTAAGACCTCTCTGCTCCGGGTGCTGCTCGGCCAACTCGCCCTGGCTTCCGGCACTGCCCGGATCGGCGGAGCCGCGCCGCGGGCCGGGCACCCGGACATCGGGTATATCCCGCAGCAACGCACCATCGATGCCGGGGTGCAGTTACGCGGCACCGATCTGGTCGGCCTCGGAGTCGACGGACATCGCTGGGGGCTGGGTCTGCGCGGCCGGGCCGAACGCCGTCGCAAAGTCGCCGCCGCCATCGCCGAGGTAGGTGCCGAAGCATTCGCGCAGGCTCCGCTGGAAAGTATGTCCGGTGGCGAGCAGCAGCGGTTGCGGGTCGCCCAGGCGCTGATCGGCGATCCAGCGGTACTGCTCTGCGACGAGCCGCTGCTGAGCCTGGACCTGGCCAGTCAGCAACTGGTCGCCGGTTTGATCGACGCCCGGCGCCGGGCACACGGGACCGCGGTGCTGTTCGTCACCCACGAGATCAATCCGATCCTGCCGCTGGTGGACCGGGTGCTCTACCTGGTCGACGGGAAGTTCCGGATCGGCACCCCGGACGAGGTGATGACCTCGGCGGTGCTGTCCGAGCTGTATCAGACCGAAGTCGATGTGCTGCGCGTACGCGGCCGGCTGGTGGTGGTCGGCACGGGAGACACGATGGACGCGCTCGGCACCGCCGGGGCGCACTGCCACGGCGACCCCGGTACCCCGCACACCGCCGACCTCATCCAACAATCCCGACAGGCACACAGGTAGATGGACAAGCTCTCCGATGTGGTCACCCAGGTCTTCGATCTACAGACCACCGTTCACCTGCTCGGCTACGACTTCGTCCAACAGGCGGTACTCGCGGCGGCACTGCTGGGATTACTGGCCGGGGTCATCGGACCGCTGATCATCAGCCGGCAGATGTCGTTCGCGGTGCACGGCACCAGTGAGCTGTCGCTGACCGGCGCCGCGGCCGCACTGCTGGTCGGCGCCGGGGTGGGGGTGGGCGCGATCGCGGGTTCGGTGGTCGCGGCGGTGTTGTTCGGGGTGCTCGGCACCCGGGCACGGGAACGCGACTCGGTGATCGCGGTGGTGCTCTCGTTCGGCCTCGGCCTTTCGGTGCTGTTCCTCTGGCTCGGCCCCGAACGCGCCGGATCGAAGTTCTCGCTGCTGACGGGGCAGGTGGTCAGTGTCGGATTCGGTGGGCTGACGTTGCTGGCCACCTGCACCGCCGCGGTGCTGGCGGTGCTCGCGGTGGTCTACCGTCCGCTGCTGTTCGCCAGTACCGATCCCGAGGTCGCGGTGGCCCGCGGGGTGCCGGTTCGCGCCCTGTCGATTCTGTTCGCGGTGATGCTGGGTATCACCGCGGCGTTCGGGGTGCAGATCGTGGGCGCGCTGCTGGTACTCGCGCTCCTGATCACACCGGCTGCGGCGGCGGCGCAACTGACTGCGGACCCGGTGCGGGCCACGGTGCTGGCGGTGATCTTCGCCGAGATCTCGGCGGTCGGCGGGATCCTGCTGTCCCTGGCCCCGGGGGCCCCGGTCTCGACGTTCGTCACCACGATCTCGTTTGTGATCTACCTGATCTGCCGGGTGATCGGCGCGCAGCGGCGACAGGTCGCGAAGGTGCGGTAAATGTATTTTGGTGGTGCCTGCGGCGTCGAGGCGTGAGGTGAGCCGGACCGCGAAGGTGATCAGCAGAGCCAGCGCGCGAAGGTGAGATGCTGATCAGTTCGTGAAGGTTCTGTGTTTTTGGCGCCGCCTGCGGCGTCGCGGGTTCGGGGCCCCCTTGGTCTCGTTCTTCACTCCCGGCGCTCAGTCGCTGCGCTCCTTCGCTCTGGTCGCTCCAGAACGAGACGGGCCCCGAACCACCAAGGTCGACCGGCCGCATGCGGGAAACGAGGGCGGGGACGGATGCGGACAGACTGGCGGTAAGGGAATCAAACGCGCCGGGGGCGACGGCCAGGTCGGGCGGGTGGTGAGATTCGGAGGGGGTGAGGTTCCCAGGTGGGCACGGGCACGGGGTTTGCGGCGGAGGTTCGCGCTCCGTGGTTGGGCTGTGTTTTTGGCGCGCTGGTTGCGGACCGGCCGCAGGCGGGAAGGGATGCGGTCGGATGCGGGCAGTTGGTGTGGGATAAGTGCGAAGGGGGTGCGGGTGTGGCGAGGACCCGGTTGTGCTGGCAGGTGCCTTCAGTCGGGGTGGCGGGGTTTCGTATGCTCATGCCAACGCTCCCGGAACGAAGGTGACAACATGATCGACTTCACGATTCCCGCCGACTTGGCTGCCGAGCGGGACCGGATCCGCCGATTCGTCGCCGACAAGATCGTGCCCTACGAGCGCGACCCCCGCCTCACCGCGCACGGACCGACCGATGAACTCCGGCAGGAACTCGTCGAACTCGCCCGGGCCGAGAAACTGCTCACCATCCAGGCGCCGGCCGAACTCGGTGGCCGCGGGCTCACCCATATCGAACAGGCTGTCCTCTACGAGGCGGCCGGCTGGTCCACCCTCGGCCCGGTCGCGATGAACTGCGCGGCTCCCGACGAGGGCAATATGTTCCTGCTCTCCAAGATCGCCGACCCGGTGCAGACCGAACGCTATCTGCAACCGGTCATCGATGGGCACCAGCGTTCGGTATTCGCCATGACCGAACCCGACGGCGCCGGTTCCGATCCGGGCCAGCTGGCCACCACCGCCACCTTCGACGGCGAGAATTTCACCGTCGACGGCCGCAAATGGCTCATCACCGGCGCGAACGGCGCGAAGACCTGGATCATCATGGCCAAGCTCGCCGAGAACCCGCACCTCCCGGCGGGCCCCACTCTCTTCCTCACCGACGGCGATCAGCCGGGGATCGTCATCGAACGCACGATGAACACCATGGACCGCAACTATGTGGCCGGGCACTGCGTGGTCCGGTTCGAGGGCCTGACCCTGCCGAAATCCGCGCTGCTCGGCGAAGCGGGACAAGCGCTGCGTTACGCGCAACTGCGGCTGGCCCCGGCGCGGCTCACCCACTGCATGCGCTGGCTGGGCGCGGCGGAACGGGCCCAGAGCATCGCGGTCGAACACGCCAAGACCCGTACGGCGTTCGGCAAAACCCTCGGTGAACACCAGGGCGTGTCCTTCATGATCGCCGACAACGAGATCGCTCTGCACCAATGCCGCCTGACCATCTGGCACGCGTGCTGGCTCATGGATCAGGGCGAAAAGGCCCGTCACGAGAGCTCGATGGCGAAATCGTTCGTCTCCGAGGAACTTTTCAAGGTCGCCGACCGCTGCGTCCAGATTCTCGGAGGAATCGGTGTCAGCGATGAAACCGTCGTCGAAATGATCTTCCGCGATATGCGCCCCTTCCGCCTCTACGACGGTCCGACCGAAGTGCACAAGTACGCGATAAGCCGAAAGGTCTTGCGCTGATCTGCGCGATTGCGTGCAGATCGAAAATGCCGGCGATGCTCGTGCCGCGAAGGTGACAAGCTGGGCAGTTCGTGAATGTTGCTGTGTTTTTTGGCGCCGCCTGCGGCGTCGCGGGTTCGGGGCCCCCTTGGTCTCGTTCTTCACTCCCGGCGCTCAGTCGCTGCGCTCCTTCGCTCTGGTCGCTCCAGAACGAGACGGGCCCCGAACCGCCAAGGCGGACCGGCCGCATGCGGGAAACTGGGGTGGGTTTGCATGCGGACAGACGGGCGGCAGGGGGATTAAACGCGCCAGGGGCGGCGGCCAGGTCGGATGGGTGGGGGCGATGTGGACGGACTGGCGGTAGGGGGATTGAACGCGCCTGGCGGCGGCGGGTGGGGTCGGAGGGGGCTGAGCTTCGAAGGTGCGTTGGAGTGGGGTGCCCCGGGGGGCCGGGACCCCTCATTTGCCGAGGCGCCATACACTCACCGGCATGAGTTCGGAATTGCTCGTCGATGTCTCTGCGGGCATCGCCGTCCTCACGTTGAATCGGCCCGCCAAACAGAACGCTTTCAGCCCCGATATGACCGCGGCGTTGGGGGCCGCGCTGAAGCGGTGCGATTCCGAGGACGCGATACGGGTCGTGGTCATCACCGGGACCCCACCCGCTTTCTGTGCCGGGGCCGACCTGTCCGACAGGGTGGGCGAGGTCAGTGCGAGTATCGATCCGCCGCCGTTCCGGGTCCGTAAACCGGTTATCGCGGCGGTCAACGGGCATGCGGTGGGGGCCGGGCTGGCGCTGGCCCTGCAGTGCGATCTGCGCTATCTCGCCGATGACGCGGTGTACGCGCTGAGCCAGGTGCGGCGCGGGGTCCTCGCCGACGGGTACGCGCACTGGACGCTGCCGCGGCTGGCCGGTCTGGCGAATGCCGCCGATATCCTGCTCACCGGCCGTACCTTCGACGGCGCCGAAGCCAAGGCGATGGGGCTGGCCAATGCCTGTCTTCCTGCCGGGGAGGTGCTGCCGACCGCGATGGCGGTCGCGCACGATATCGCCAATGGGTCGGCTCCGCTGAGCGCGGCGCTGTCGAAACGGCTGCTGTGGGAGGGGGTCGGGCTCGAACCCGCGATGGTCCGGCAGCTGGAGGCCGATCTGAACGAACACATCTCCGACGGCCGGGACGCGGGCGAGGCGATGGCGGCGTTCCGGGAACGCCGGCAGCCGATGTGGTCGGGTTCGATCAGCGAGGAATGGCCGAGTTGGGGGCCCGCGAAATGGTCCGGCCAGCAGAGCCTCGACTGAGCTCGCCTCACCCGTCGCCGAGCAATACCAGTACGAACAGCAGTGCCATCAGGACCATCAGGATCGTGCCGATGACGCCGAGAGTGAACCCGACGACAACCTGAGTGCGGCCGCCGTATGCGCCGCCGGACTCGTCGATCTGATCGAGCGCTCGTTTCCCCATCGCCCACGCCACCGGCCCGGACAGCCCGAAACAGAAGAGGCTGAGGACGCCCAGTAACAGCACCACCGTTGCGTACGGGTGCTCGATCGGCTTTCCGATGGGCGCGCTGGGTATCACCACAGAACGAATTCTACGGTGCTGTGCCGGTTTTGCGTTCCGGGCGCGGCAGAATCGCCGCCGGACCGCGTGTCCGGTGCCCCCGTTCGACGCCGCGGGCCCGGGCGGGTGGAGTGCTCGCCGGGCAGGTCAGGCGCGGCGTTGCCGGGCCGTCTCGGCCAGTACGACACCGGCCGCTACGGAGGCGTTGAGCGATTCCACCTGCCCTGCCATGGGGATACTCAGGATCGAGTCGCAGTTCTCCCGGACGAGCCGGGACAGACCCTTGCCCTCGGACCCGACCACGATCACCGTCGGGCCGGTGGCGTCGAAATCGTCGAGCGAGGTGTCACCGCCGGCGTCCAGGCCGACGATCTGAACCCCTTTGGCAGCCCAATCCTTCAGCGTGCGAGTGAGGTTGGTGGCCCGGGCGACAGGCAACCGGGCTGCCGCGCCGGCACTGGTCCGCCAGGCCACCGCGGTCACGCTCGCGCTGCGACGCTGCGGGATCACCACACCGTGCCCGCCGAACGCCGCCACCGAACGTACGACAGCGCCCAGATTGCGCGGGTCGGAAATATTGTCCAACGCCACCAGCAACGCTGGTGCCGCCGACCCCTGGGCCCGGGCGAGGAGATCATCGGGATGGGCATACCGGTATGGCGGCACCTGCAGCGCCATACCCTGGTGCAATCCGTTGGAGCTCATCCGATCCAGATCGGTGCGCGGCACCTCGAGGATGGAGATTCCGGTATCGGCGGCAATGCGCACACTCTCGGTGAGTCGCTCGTCGTTCTCGGTGCCCACCGCGACGTACAGGGCCGACGCCGGAACCCCGGCACGCAGGCATTCCACCACCGGATTGCGTCCGAGGACCAATTCGGGACCGTCGTCACCCCGCCGGCCGGCCGGGCGAGCACCGCGGCTCGGCGAACCACTCTGGGCGGCACGCGCTTTCGCTGCCGCTTTGCGCGCCGCCGGATGCTTCGTACGCGCCTCGGCCGGCGGTGTCGGCCCGCGACCTTCCAGTCCGCGGCGACGCTGACCGCCGGACCCGACCACCGCGCCCTTCTTGCTGCCACCCTTGCGGATCGCACCACGACGTTGTGAATTGCCGGCCATCAGCCTGCCTTTCCAGGTGTAGGTGTGCCCAGCGACCATTCGGCACCGTTCGGGGTATCGGTCACATCGATGCCGGCCGCTTGCAGGCGATCGCGTACGGCATCCGCGGTCGCCCAGTCCTTCGCCGCCCGGGCTTGCTGGCGCCGTTCCAGTTCGGCCTGTACCAGCACGTCGAGGGCGCTGTCGGCGGCCGAATGATCGGCGGCACTGTGCCAGTGCGGGTCCAGGGGATCCACACCCAGCACATCGAGCATCGCGCGGACCTGACCCGCGTGTTCGCGGGCGGTGTCGAGAACACCCGCATCGAGAGCGCGATTACCCTCGTGCACCCCGTGATGGATTTCGGCGAGCGCTTTCGGGACACCGAGATCGTCGTCCAGGGCGGCGGCGAAACCGTCGGTCCATTTACCCATCGGGATATCGCCGCCACGTTCGGCCACCCGCGCCACGAATGCTTCGATCCGCTGATAGGACTGCGCGGCATCGGCCAGTGCTTTATCCGAATATTCCAGCATGGACCGGTAGTGCGCACTACCGAGGTAGAACCGCAATTCCACGGCACGAACGGATTTCAGCACGTTCGGGATGGACAGCACATTGCCGAGCGATTTCGACATCTTCTCGCCGCCCATGGTCACCCAGCCGTTGTGCAACCAGTATCGAGCGAATCCGTGCCCGGCCGCCTTGGACTGCGCGATTTCGTTCTCATGGTGCGGGAACACCAGATCCATACCACCGCAATGGATATCGAACTCGGAACCGAGATAGAACTCCGCCATCGCCGAGCATTCCAGATGCCAGCCGGGACGGCCGGGCCCCCAGGGCGAGGGCCAGGTCGGCTCGCCCGGTTTCGCGGCTTTCCACAACGTGAAATCCCGGGGGTCGCGTTTGCCCATCCCGGCGCTCTCACCCTGGTGCACATCCTCGAGCCGATGGCCGGACAAATGGCCGTAGTCCGGATAACTGCGCACATCGAAATACACATTTCCCTCGGAGGCATAGGCGTGCCCCCGGTCGATCAACCGCTGCATCAAATCGACCATCTGGGTGATATGGCCGGTCGCCCGCGGTTCGGCCGACGGCGGCAGCACGCCGAGCTCCCGATAGGCCTGATCGAACGCCCGCTCATGGGTAGCGGCCCATTCCCACCAGGGCCGGCCGGCCGCGGCCGCCTTGGTGAGGATCTTGTCCTCGATATCGGTGACGTTGCGGATGAACGCCACATCCAGGCCGTTTGCGGCGAGCCAGCGGCGCAGAACATCGAAAGCGACACCACTGCGCACATGGCCGATATGCGGCTGGCCCTGCACGGTCGCGCCACACAGGTACACCGATGCGCGTCCGGGTACCAGCGGCGTGAAATCACGCAGGGTCCGTTTCTCGGTGTCGAACAGGCGCAGCGTCACGGCAGTCGATCCTAGTTTCGTATGTGGATTGCACTCGGATGTGGTGCAGCGGGGATATGGGCAGGGTAGCCGCAACGACCGAAACTCCGGCAGTCGGCCGCACCGATCGTTTACCGGATGCGGGCCCGGCGTCCCGGCTCGGTACGGAATCGGGAGACCACCTTCGGCGATATCGCCTGGGCCCTCGGCTCCCATTCGGCCTTTCTCGGGCGAAGCGGCTTCGCTGGCCCTGAACCGGTGTTCTCTCGGTTACCGGTCGCCGGGCTGTTCGCTCAGCCGCCCGGGACAGTGCAGCAGTGCGGTGGCGACCGCGGCGATACCCTCCCCGCGGCCGGTGAGACCCAACCCGTCGCTGGTGGTGCCGGAAACCGAGACAGGGGCGTCGAGCAGATCCCCCAGCACCCGCTGCGCCTCCGACCGCCGCGGACCTATCCGCGGACGGTTGCCGATTATCTGCACTGCGGCGTTGACCACCGCATAGCCGGCTTCCTCGAGCAGTCGCCGCACTTCCTTCAGCATGGCGGCGCCCGAAACCCCCGCCCATTCCGGACGGCCGGTCCCGAATACCGAGCCGACATCGCCCAGCCCGGCCGCGGACAGCAGCGCGTCGCACAGCGCGTGGGCGGCGACATCGCCGTCGGAGTGGCCCGCGCAACCGTCTTCACCGTCGAACAGCAGACCCGCCATCCAGCAGGGGCGCCCCGGTTCGACCGGGTGGACGTCGGTGCCTATCCCGACCCGCATATTCAGCACGGGCTCACCGCCTGCTTCCCATCGAGGACAGCTTCGGCCAGGCATAGATCGAGCGGAGTCGTGATCTTGAACGCGAGTGGGTCGCCAGGGATTGTGCGCACCCCGACACCGAGCCGTTCGACCAGACCGGCATCGTCGGTCGCGGCTTCCGGATGCTCGTAGGCGCGGCGCAGCACATCGGCGGAAAAACCCTGGGGAGTCTGGACCGCGCGCAGCGCGGAACGGTCCGGCGTACCCGTTACGAGACCCGCCGAATCGACCGATTTCACCGTATCGACCACCGGCAGGACCGGCACAACCGCGCGGTGACCGGCGCGGAGATCGGCCACCACCCGGGCGATGAGCGCAGGTGGGGTCAATGCCCGCGCGGCATCGTGAACCAGGAAGTATGCGGCGTCACCGGCGGCCGCGAGCCCGGCACGCACGGAATCGGTGCGCTCCGCGCCACCGGCCACGATTCGCGCGGGCGCCGCGGGCGGTAACAGGGCTGCCGTTGCCTCGACGAGTTCGGCGGGCACCATCACAATTATCTCGTCGACAACTCCGGCAGCCATCAGGCCGCTGACCGCCAATCCGAGCATGGGTCTGCCGCCGATCGGGACGAACGCTTTGGGAGCATCTGCACCCAAGCGCACACCACGACCGGCGGCAGGAACCAATGCGGTAACGGTACCGGCGTCACGGCCGGTACCGTCCGGTTCGTGCACGGTCAGGACGCCGCGGCGAGAACCTCGTCGAGGAGCGTCTCGGCCTTGCCGTCATCGGTCCCCTCGGCGAGCGCCAGCTCACCGACGAGGATCTGCCGAGCCTTGGCCAGCATCCGCTTCTCGCCCGCGGACAGACCACGATCCTGTTCCCGGCGCCACAGGTCGCGGACGACCTCGGCCACCTTGTTCACATCGCCGGAGGCGAGCTTCTCGAGGTTGGCCTTGTAACGGCGGGACCAATTGGTGGGTTCCTCGGTATGCGGCGCCCGCAGAACCTGGAAGACCCGATCCAGACCTTCCTGGCCCACGACATCGCGAACGCCGACGTATTCCGCGTTTTCCGCGGGAACCCGAACAGTGAGGTCACCCTGTGCGACCTTCAGGACCAGATACTCTTTCTGCTCACCCTTGATGGTGCGGGTCTCGATAGCTTCGATCAAAGCCGCCCCATGATGGGGATAAACGACGGTATCTCCGACCTTAAAAATCATGTGTCCCGTGCCCCTTTCGATGTTCACAGTTTAACACGCGACTCGATAACGGCGCGATCAAGTGCGCAGGTCAGGGCCACAACGACCAGGTACTGGGGCTTGACAGACCGAGTTTGGTGTGCATCACGTTGCGGCCGAACGGGTGTCGTCACCCTACGCGTCCGAGCCCCCGGGAAGCGGCCCACCCGGGTGCGGGTCGCCGACCGGAGGAAGCCGAATCGTTACCGGTCAGCGAGCCGGCCGGCGATAACCGTAGTCACCACCGGGCAACCGCCAGGGGAGCACCCCGGACAGAGCTCGCGGGCCACTCCCCCGAAGGCGACACACCCGCCCGCGGGGTGCGACAAATCACACAGTCCGGATCACGCAATACCCCCTGACACCGCCCGGTGCGCCCGGCACCACGGAGCGACTACTACAGTGCCTAGTTGGAGTGCGCCCACTCGGACATGGAGGACAACCCGTGACTGCCCTGACTGCTGTGACCGCCGCGAGCCCGGTCGTCTCGACTCGGCGGCGCCGCCTGGCGACGGTCGCCGCCCTCGCCGCCGGTGCCGCACTCATCCTGTCCGGCTGCGGCGCCGGCAAGATCTCACAAACCGCCGATCAGGTCTCCGCGATCAACGGCAACACCGCTGATATCGGCACCATCGCACTGCGCGATGTGCATATCGTCTACCCGGGAACCACCACCCACACCAACACCGCCGGCGGTCAGGCCGCCCTGGCGCTGTCGATCATCAACACCGGCGAAACGGTCACCGATGAACTCACCAGCGTCACCACGGACCTGGGCACGGTGAAGGTCACCCCGGCCGAGGGCGACAAACTCGAGATCTCCCCCTCCGAAACAGTCGTGGTCTCGACTCCTTCGGCGGGCGCGGAAACCCACAACACAGGCGAGACCGTGAACACCGCAGCCGGCGAAACAAAGCCCGCGCATATCGAGGTCACCGGCCTGACCCAGAACCTCACCCCCGGCCTCACCTACGATTTCTCGTTCAACTTCAAGGAAAACGGTTCGGTCCTGGTCCAGGTCCCGGTCGACGCCGGCCTCGAATCCCCCCGCCACGAATCGGACCTCTCCAAGAGCACCACCGGCCCCGCCGGCGGCCACTGAGCCTTCGCCCGCCACCCGAGCCGAGCCGAGCAAAGCCCAGCCGCACACCCGCTCCGGCGAGGCCTCGGCCGGAACGCGCCCAGCGCTCTCGAGCCACTGGGCCCACCCGCCGCCAGACGCGTTCAATCCACCTACCGCCGGTCCGTCCACATCGCCCCACCCATCCGACCTGGCCGCCGCCCCTGGCGCGTTTAAACCCCCTGCCGCCCGTCTGTCCGCATGCAAACCCACCTCGTTTCTCCGCATGCGGCCGGTCCGCCTCGGCGCGTTTAATCCCCTACCCTCCGTCCGTTGGTTCACATCCGTCCCCACTCAGCCGACCCGGCCGCCGCCCTCGGCGCGTTTAATCCCCCTACCGCCCGTCTGTCCGCATCCGCCCCCACCCCCGTTTCCCGCATGCGGCCGGTCCACCTTGGTGGTTCGGGGCCCGTCTCGTTCTGGAGCGACCAGAGCGAAGGAGCGCAGCGACTGAGCGCCGGGAGTGAAGAACGAGACCAAGGGGGCCCCGAACCCGCGACGCCGCAGGCGGCGCCAAAAACACAGAACCTCCACGAACTGATCAACTTCCCACCTTTGCCAACCAGTCCCCCCGCCCGCATTCACGCGTGATTTCTCGCATCTCGCCCAAACCTCCAGCCCCAGCACCCTCCGGATGTGCCACCCCCGCCCTGTCGGTCCGCCTGCGTAAGGTTCGACCCTGTGGCAGCCACCAAGACCAAAGCCGTGTACCGGTGTTCGGAGTGCGCCCACGAAGTCGCCAAATGGGTCGGCAAATGCCCGGGCTGCGGATCGTGGGGCACCGTCGACGAGGCACTGCCGGCCGCGGGGACCACCGGAGCCTCGGCCGGACGGAAGGCAATGCTCCCCAGCACCGCCGCCGCACCGATCTCGCGGATCGATTCGCAGACCACTACCGCACGGCCGACCGGGGTTTCCGAGCTCGACCGCGTGCTGGGCGGCGGAATCGTCGCCGGGTCGGTAGTGCTGCTGTCCGGGGAACCCGGGGTGGGTAAATCGACCCTGCTGCTCGAGGTCGCGCACCGATGGGCGCGGCAGCGCGACGAACGGGCGTTGTATGTCACAGCGGAGGAATCCGCGGGGCAGGTGCGGTTGCGCGCGGATCGGACAGGCGCGGTTCACGATCGCGTGTACCTGGCGGCCGAATCGGATCTGTCGGTGCTGCTCGGCCATGTCGATCAGGTGAAACCCACTCTGCTGGTGGTCGATTCGGTGCAGACCATGCTGGCGGCCGATAGCGACGGCGTGATCGGGGGCGTCACCCAGGTTCGTGCGGTCACCGCGGCATTGACTTCTCTGGCCAAGGCGAGCGGGATCGCGGTACTGCTCGTCGGGCATGTCACCAAGGACGGGGCGGTGGCGGGGCCGCGCACGCTCGAGCATCTGGTCGATGTGGTGCTGCAGTTCGAAGGCGACAAGAACTCGACACTGCGGATGGTTCGCGGGATCAAGAACCGGTTCGGCAGTGCCGACGAGGTGGGCTGTTTCGAATTACACGACGATGGAATCGCCTGTGTCACAGATCCTTCCGGACTGTTCCTGCACCACCGGGCCGATTCGGTTCCCGGTACGGCGATCACCGTCGCGATGGACGGGAAACGGCCGCTCGTCGGTGAGGTCCAGGGGCTCACCGTCGACACCCAGGTCCCCGCACCGCGCCGGGCCGTCAGCGGACTGGACTACAACCGGGTGGCCATGGTTCTGGCGGTGCTGCAGAGCCGCTGCGGGCTCTACGTCGGCAAACAGGACGTCTACGCGGCGACGGTGGGCGGGATGCGGCTCACCGAACCCGCCGCGGATCTGGCGATCGCGCTGGCCATCGCGAGCGCGGCCCGCGATACCGCGCTGCCGCCGGGCTGGGTGATCCTCGGCGAGGTCGGGCTGGCCGGCGAAGTCCGCCGGATCACCGCCGCCGGCCGCCGGCTCGCCGAGGCCGAACGCCTCGGTTTCACCACCGCGGTGGTACCGCCCGGTGTAGCCGGGAAGGACACATCCATGACGCTGCACGAGGTGGCCGGTCTGCGCGCCGCACTGCGGCTGGCGGGTCTGACCAAGAAGTGATCGCGGTGGCTCCGCCCTCACGTCGGCCGATGTACAGATTCGCCCGGCGGAACACCCTCAGGTGATGTTGAAGGGTTCGGGGGCACTCCGCACCGATCCCAGCTGCGCCACCACGTTGTAGGCGCCGGTGGGGACCTGTACGCGCTCCCCGGCGCATTCCGGCTGGGAGGTCGTCCCGGTCCAGGTGACCGTGAACGCGGCCTGCTCGCCGCGGTCGAGCGTCCGCAGATCCGGTTCCCCGTCGGGGTAGCAGTCCGTACTGGCCCACAGCTGACGCCCGCCGTCCAGGCTGTGCACGGATACGCGCTGCAGACCCGAACCCATATCGCGGGTACAGGGCTCGCCGGAGATATTCGTGATCACGATTCCGAAGACCGGTTCCTCACCGGTCCGGTAGGTCGGCTGGGCGACCGAAATCTTGACCGCCAGCGATTGGTCCGCGCACTCCCCGGATGCGGCAGGTGCCGGGCTCGACGGCTCGCTCGCCTTGGTCGTGGTGGATCCGCCGGCGGAGGTCGTGCTGGACGCCGCCGCCGGACCTCCCGCCGGTTCGGGGCTCGTCGTGGAGGATGCCGTCACGGCGGTCGCACCGGGCGAATCCCCGCCGCGGGATACGGTCACGGCCACCCAGATCACCACCGCGAGCGCGACGACCAGTACTCCGATGGCAAAAACGCGACGCCGCCAGTAGATCTCCGGCGGTAACGGTCCTGTCGGTTCCAACACGTGTCAACGGTAAGCGCATCGGGCGGCGCGGGCAGTCAACGGCACACCGGAAGCTGCGACCGGGCATCACTGTGCTGATCGCGCGTCCGGTGTCTTCCGGCCGGCCGCGGCCGAGTGGCCGTCAGACTGTCTCCCCGATTTCGCCGACCACGCGATGCAGCTGTGCCCGGCCCTCGGCCAGTTTGTAGGTGGCGCAGGCGATCGCGCAGGCGCCGGATTCCACGCGTTCGGAGACGATCTTCGACCGCTCCATGAGCAACTGGCTGGTTTCTACGACGTGGCGGGCTTCGAGTTCGTCCACCGTGTTCAGACCCTCGCGGCGGCCGATCAGCATCGACGGGGTGACTTTTTCGACGATGCTGCGGATGAATCCGCCGGGCACGGCGCCGCCGTCCAGCGCGTCCAGGGTGGCTTTCACCGCGCCGCAGCTGTCGTGGCCGAGGACGACGATCAGCGGAACGTTCAGGACATCCACGCCGTACTCGATCGAGCCCAGCACCGCGGCATCGATCACATGGCCGGCCGTCCGCACCACGAACATATCGCCGAGGCCCTGGTCGAAGATCAACTCCGCCGCCACCCGGGAATCACCGCAACCGAAAAGTATGGCGGTGGGGCTCTGGCCGCCGACGAGCTTGGCTCGGTCGGCCGCTCCCTGACTAGGATGCTGCAGCGTGCCGTTCACGAAGCGCTCGTTACCTTCACGCAGCGACTTCCAGGCACTCACCGGGTTGGACTGAGGCATGGTGTCCATTCTGCACGATTCGATATTGCCGCCCGCTTCGGTCCGGTTACGGCGCGGCATCCATCCGCGCGTTGCCGGTGATTTCGCACGGTGAGGTGGACGGAGCGGGTCAGGTGAGCAGTAGGACAGCCGGAGTACCGGATACGGGCGGGCGCCGCCGTGATGTGAGCGAACCGGCCCCGATCGATACCGATAGCCTGATCGACTGGTACGACCGTACCGCCCGGGATCTGCCCTGGCGCCGGCCCGGGGTGAGCGCCTGGCAGATCCTGATGAGCGAGATCATGCTGCAGCAGACGCCGGTATCGCGGGTCGAACCGGTCTGGCGGGAGTGGGTCGCGCGGTGGCCGGTGCCCTCGGCCATGGCGGCGGCCGGCGCGGGCGAGGTGCTCCGCGCCTGGGGCAAGCTCGGATATCCGCGGCGTGCGCTGCGGCTGCACGAATGCGCGCAAGTTCTGGCCGACGAGCACGCGGACGAGGTCCCCGACGATGTCGAGGTATTGCTCGGGTTGCCCGGCATCGGCGCCTACACCGCCCGTGCGGTCGCCTGCTTCGCCTATGGGCAGCGTGTACCGGTGGTGGATACCAACGTTCGCCGGGTGGTGGCCCGGGCCGTACACGGGCGCGCTGAGGCGGGAAATCCGGCGGCCCGTGATCTCCGGGAGACCGAGGCACTCCTACCGGTCCGGGTGGACAGGGCAGCCGTGTTCTCCGCGGCCTTGATGGAACTCGGAGCAACCGTGTGCACTGCCCGCACACCGGACTGCACCCACTGCCCGCTCCCCCGCTGCGCGTGGGTCACGGCCGGCCGGCCGGTTCTGGAATCGACTCGCAGAACCCAGAAATACGAGGGCACCGACCGGCAGGCACGGGGCCGGCTGCTGGACGTGTTGCGAGCCGCGCACGAGCCCGTGGACCGGATCCGCCTGGACCTCGCCTGGACCCGTGATCCCGGGCAGCGCGACCGAGCCCTCGATTCGCTCCTGGTGGACGGACTGATCGAACAAACCCTGGACGGACGGTTCGCGCTGGCCGGTGAAGGCTGAGGCGGGCAACGGGCGCACGCTGGAAGGACGGGTTGCCCGGCCGGACGCGAACCGGCGGTTTCGCGCCGACCGGCACGGGCACAGGTGGGTCCGGCCGGTCAGTGGCCCGGCGCGGGTTCCGCGGCGAGTATCCGGTTGAGGAACCGTCGCACCTCGGTCCGGTAGCGAGCGGGCTGGTCGTCGTGCACCAGATGCCCGGCGCCGGGGACGACGATATGTTCGGCGCGCGGATGCAGTTCCGCCATGCGGCGCATCTGGCCCGGTGGGGTGATGGTGTGTTCGCCCTCGATCAGCAGGGCCGCAACGCCCACCTCGGCCCATTCCCCCCAGAACGCACGTGTTCCCCATTCCTCGGAGATATCCCGGAAAGTCGCGATATCTCCGTGTAGCCGGTAACCGTCCAGGGTCCGGTCGAACGAGTTCAGGAAGTAGCGCCCGGCGACCGGGCCGAAGTACTCGAGCACGGCGGCCTCGTCGGCGAAGGGCTGCGGCCAGGCCGCGATCATGGCGGCCCAACCGGCGGCGGTGCGGCCGGTGAAATCCGCGGCCATATCCTCCACTACCAAGGCCCGCACCCGCCCCGGATGCCGAGCCGCGAAGACCCATCCGTGCAGCGCACCCATCGAATGGCCGATGATCACCATCGGCTCGGTGATATCGGTGGTGGCCGCCGCCAGATCCGCGACGAACGCTTCGGTGGTCAATTCGGCGGGCGCCGGGCGCCCGTGCCCGGCGGCGTCGAAGGTGTAGACGTGACCGTGGCCGCGCAGCCAGCCGATCTGGTCCGCCCAGGTCCGGGCGCTGCCCATCAAACCGTGCAGCAGCAGTATGGGGGCTCCGGTCCCGCCTTCGTCGTGCAACATCGACAAGAGTGTATTCCGGCCCGGCCGCCCCCCTGCCCGAGGATTCATACCCGGCCGACGGTAGGCACACCCGCCACCCGCTCGTCGTGGATCACCACGGTGGTTCGGGCCCGTCCCGATTCTGGAGCGACGGAGCGGGGGAGCGAAGCGGAGGAGCGGAGGAGTGAAGAATCGGGACCAAGGGGGGCCCGAACCTGCGCCGCAGGAGGCGGCGCAATATATACAGTATGGCTGTTGTGAAGATCAATGCGATCGAGATTCCCGAGGGCGCGGGACCCGAACTGGAGAAGCGGTTCGCCCACCGTGCGCACGCGGTCGAGAACTCCCCCGGATTCCTCGGCTTCCAGCTCTTGCGGCCCACCGCCGGCGAGAACCGGTACTTCGTGGTCACCCAGTGGGATTCCGAAGAGTCGTTCGCGGCCTGGCGTGACGGCCCGGCCAAGGAAGCCCACGCGGGTCAGCAGAACAAGCCGGTCGCCACCGGTGCGTCGCTGCTGGAATTCGAAGTGGTGCTGGACGTGGCGGGTAAGCCCGCCTCCTGATCTCTGGGCTGGTCACGCCGCGATGAGTGGCGTGACCAGCGCTTTGTTCGGCAACATATTGACGACCGGCGGCTCCGGTGTCACAGTTCGATGGATAAGCGAAGGTGACGCGGTAATCCGGTGAGATTCCGGAGCGGTCGCGCCACTGTGTGCTCCGCTGCCGCGGAGTGAGCCAGACACCGGCACCGACGCATGGCACTCGACGGGACGCGAACTCCCGGAGGAGGACACATCATGGCCATCGTCCACACCCCGAGCCGGGCCGCCGATACCGCGGCAACCGTGCTCGTCACAGCCGGTGTCGTACTACTCGCGCTGCTGACTCTCTACTTGGTGGGCTTCGATCAGGGCGCGATATCCCGCAGCGGGATGTTCCTGCACGAGCTGATGCACGACGGACGCCACCTCCTGGGCGTCCCATGCCACTGAGCGGATCGTTCCGGACTCTGCTGATCCGTGGTCTGCTCGCCGGATTGATCGCCGGACTACTGGCGGGTGTCGTCGGGAATTTCGTCGGCGAACCCGAAGTGGACGCGGCCATCGCCATCGAGGAGTCGGCCGCTTCGACAGCGGATTCGCACGAATCCCAGGCCGGGCACAGCCACGGTGCAGAGGCCGGAACCGGACACAGTCACGGCGAGGACGATGCCGTGGTCAGCAGGCCGTGGCAGAAGTTCGGCCAATTCCTGGCGAATGCCCTCGCGGGTATGGCCTTCGGCGCGATCATCGCGACGGCGGCACATTACGCCCGCCGGTTCACCTCCCTGCCCGGACCACGGCTGGTGCTGGGACTCGGGTTGGGCGGTTGGCTCGCGGTGGTCGCCGTGCCGTTCTTCAAGTACCCGGCCAACCCACCCGCGGTAGGTGATCCGGAGACGATCGACGAACGCACTCTGTTGTGGGTGGCCGCCGTCGTACTGGGACTGGTCGCCGTCGTGGCCGGGGTCTACATCTGGAACCTGCTGCGTGCGCAGCTCGCAACCATCCGGCTCATCGCCGCGGTCGCGGTGTTCGTGCTGATCACGACACTCGGTTACGTTTTTCTGCCCGGCGTGAACGAGGTGGGTGCGGATTTCCCGGCAACGCTGCTGTGGGAGTTCCGGACGGCGTCATTGGCGGTCTCAACCACACTCTGGGTGAGTATAGGCCTCGCTTTCGCCGCGCTCACCGAGTGGAGCACGCGAAGTGATACCCCGGCAGCGGTAACTGTCACCCCCGCACCGTGATTCCGGCTCCGGTACAGCCCGGGCAGCGTCGGGGTACGAATCAGATCAACTCGAGAACCCCGATAGTTCCCGTAGGAGACGCCACGTCGGCCCACACACCGGCCCGGATGGTCCCGGACTCCCCGCAGACGACGAGGGGAGCCCGGGAGCTGCTCAGGACTCCAGGGCCGCGTCGAGCGTGATCTCGTCCACTCCGGTCAGCGCCTTACTGACCGGGCACCCCGACTTGGCCGCGGCCGCCGCCGTGGTGAAACCGGCGTTGTCGAGGCCGGATACCCGGCCCCGGACTGTCAACGCGATACGGCTGATCCGGAAGCCGCCGGCCGGATCCGGGCCGAGCGTCACCGCTGCCGACACGTCGAGGCTCTCCGGAGTACCACCGGCCTGGGCGATCTCGTTCGACAGCGCCATCGCATAGCAGGACGCGTGGGCCCCCGCGATCAACTCCTCCGGGCTGGTTGTACCGCCGGCCTCGTCGGCGGAACGTTTCGGGAAGGACACCTCGTACTTGCCGACCCCGGAACTGACCAGATCGACCTGGCCGGAGCCGTCCTGCAGACCACCGGTCCATGCGGTGCGCGCGGTACGTGTGGGCATCACAATCCTTTCGAAGATGATTCGTTCGGGTCGGTTTCGAACCTACTCGTACCTGTCAGCCGGCCGCAGCGGTTCGTTCGTCGAGCCGGGCCAGCGCCGGGGGCCAGGCGGCCCGATGCCGGTCGCGTGCGGCCTCATCGGCAAAACCGCTGTGTCGCAGACGTAACCGGATACCGCGGGGTTGTTTGACGAACTCCACTCGTACCAACGTTTCCACGCCCTCGGTACCGCCCGGCCCGGTCACCCAGGTCATTTCGACGAGACGCCCCGGTTCGAGCCGTACGAAACGCCCGTAGTGCGGACGCGTTCCGCCCTCGCCGCCGGCCTCGAAGTAGAACGGCTCGTTCACCTCGGGCCGCATTCGTAACGTCCCGGGCGCCGCTAACCAGATATCGAACCCCTGGGTCCATGCCAAGTAGAGCAGTTCGGGCGAGGCTTTCATCACCCGTTCCACTGTCAGCTCGTATGGCCGTGCTGACAGGTCCGGTACACGTACTTGCTGGTCGACCATCATAGGACCATACCCGCGTCGGCACCCGTCACGCCGCAGTTGCCGCCGGTATCGCGCCGCTACCGACCGTTTCGTCCCGAACCGGCGGATTCGACCCCGGAATATCCTCGCGAGACCGAGAATCCGGGTGTGCAGCGCCGACTTCGGCCAAGGGGCGAATAGGGTGATACACGTGGAGAGTTCGCAATGACGAGCTGGGAGATAGCCGGGCTACTGGGTTGGCCGGCGCTGGCCGCGGCACTGTTGGTGCTGGCGATGCAGCGCCGTGCGCTCGTGCGCGCCTGCCGAGAGCGTGACGCCGCCGCCGATACCGCGGCGCAGCGGCAACGGGCACTCGAGGTGAACACCGAGCGCCTGCTGATCGCGCGCGAGCTACACGACGTGGTGGCGCACAATCTTTCGCTGATCAATGTGCAATCCGGGATGGCACTGCAGCAGGTCGAGAACAAATCTGCGAAGGCCGCCGGGACGGTGGCCGAGATCAAGACCACCAGCCGGAACGCGCTCGAGGATGTGCAGGCGTTGCGGCACGCGATCCAGTCCGTGGAGCCCAGCGCAACCGCTGCGCCCGGCGACGACGACCAGCCGCGAGACACCGGCACAACCGCGTATCGGAACCGGGAGAAACGTCCCCGGCGTGGCAGTTTCGGCCGGCCGGCTCGGACAGGCGGGGCGGAACCGGCCAGAGGCTCCGACACGGCTCGCCGGGAAACCGCCCCACCTGCCGCACCCGCTCCACCGGCGCGCGAGCCCGATCCGACCATGTCCGACCTCGACGAACTCCTCCGTAAACCCCGTATGGCCGGGCTGACGGTACATACCCGGGTAGTAGGAACAGCCGATACTCTGCCCGCGGCCATCGACGAGGCCGCGACCCAGATCGTCACCGAATCGCTGACCAATGTCATCCGGCACGCCACCGGCGCCGAGGCCACGGTGACAGTGCGGTTCACCCCCGATTCCGTGGACCTCACCGTCGACAACACCCGGCCCACCGGCAAACCCGAACACACCGGTCCGACGCGTGGAATGGGCATTATCGCCATGCGTGAACGCGCCCACGCGCTCGGTGGCGCCCTCACCGCCGGCCCGAAACCGAGTGGCGGTTACCGCGTCGCGGCCCGGCTGCCGAGCCGCCCACTGCGCATAGCGATCGATCCGGACGAACCGCCGCGGTCCCGGGCCGGGTCGAGCGAGAACAAGCGGGTTTCGCCGTCCGACCGATCCCCCGTGCGTGGCGCTACCCCGAAGCCCGCCGAAACAGGTCCCGTAACAAGAGAATAAGGTGCGGCACCTGCCGTATCCGGTGACAGCGGATCGGGTTCCGCCGCCGTCGTGAATATGGGCCGAGCCGGCTACTCTCCCGGATCGGCCGCCTGACGCTCCTCTTCCGTGAACCCCGCGGCGCGGGCCGAACCCGGGTCCCCGGGACCTTGTAAGCGAGTCGAATACGCCCCGGCCGCGCGGAACACTCCCTGGACACCGGCAGGCGCCGCGCCGTAGGTGATCGACTGCTGCGGAGCGAACCCCAGCTGGGTGCCGATCTGCACGGCATCCATATTGGCGCCGAGGAACAGGAAGTCCCAGTTGTAGTCGTTCTGCTGTTGCTCGATCAGCGAACGCACGGCGGAATGGGTCCATTCCCGGCTCGAGTTCTCGTGGCCGTCGGTCAGGATCACGACGATCACCGTGCCGGGGCGCTCGGATTCCGGACGCCCGGCGAGCTCCGCACCGATATCGGTGACCAGCTTCCCGATCGCGTCGTAGAGCGCCGTACCGCCGCGTGGGTGCAGGATCGGCTGCGGAATCTGCTCGAGGGGGATATTCGAGTACAAGCATTCGTAGTCGGTGTCGAACTGGGCGAAGGTCACCCGGACGGTTCTTTCGACCTTGCCCTGCTCCTCGAAGAATGCGGCCAGCCCGCCCTCGGTGTCGGATTTGATCGACTGCATGGAGCCGGAGCGGTCGAGCAGGACAGCGATCAGGCTCTGATCGGGATCGGTCATCGGTACCCCCAGTCGAAGTGGACCCTTGCGTCCACCCTACGCGCGCCCGTACCCGGCTCGCCGCCGAATTTCCGCAGCCACGGTCCAATGCTCCGGATATGCGAAAGGGCCTGTCCTGCTGTGCAATACAGCCGGACAGGCCCTTCGCTACGGATGTTCTCTACTCGCCCGAGGCAGCCTCGGTGCTACCCTCGCCCGCGCCGGTCAGCACGACCTCCGGCTTCTTCTCACCGTCGTCCTTGGTGAGTTTCGCCTTCGGGGTGAAGGTGAACCGGGCATCCTCGCCGGAGCCTTCGCCGTCCCAGCCCTCGACATCGACCACGACGTTCTGGCCGGCGCCGATCTCGCCGAACAGGATCTTCTCCGAGAGCTGATCCTCGATCTCGCGCTGGATGGTGCGACGCAGCGGCCGGGCACCGAGCACGGGATCGAAACCACGCTTGGCCAGCAGGCTCTTGGCCCGATCGCTGAGCTCCATCGACATATCCTTGTTCTTCAACTGCACGCCGACGCGGTCGATCATCAGATCCACCATCTCCACGATCTGCTCGGTGGTGAGCTGGTGGAAGACGATCACATCGTCGATACGGTTGAGGAACTCGGGCCGGAAGTGCTTCTTCAGCTCGTCGTTGACCTTGAGCTTCATCCGCTCGTAGTTCGAGCCCTCCTTGTTGGACTGGGTGAAGCCCAGGCCGACAGCCTTCGAGATATCCGAAGTGCCGAGGTTCGAGGTGAAGATCAGCACCGTGTTCTTGAAGTCCACGGTCCGGCCCTGGCCGTCGGTGAGGCGCCCGTCCTCGAGGACCTGCAACAGGGTGTTGTAGATCTCCTGGTGGGCCTTCTCGATCTCGTCGAACAGCACCACGGAGAACGGCTTGCGGCGCACCTTCTCGGTGAGCTGGCCGCCCTCCTCGTAGCCGACGTAGCCCGGAGGGGCACCGAAGAGCCGCGAGGCGGTGAAGCGGTCGTGGAATTCGCCCATATCGATCTGGATGAGCGCGTCGTCGTCGCCGAACAGGAAGTTCGCCAGCGCCTTGGACAGCTCGGTCTTACCGACACCGGACGGACCGGCGAAGATGAACGAACCGGACGGACGCTTCGGATCCTTCAGGCCGGCACGAGTACGGCGGATGGCCTTCGAGACCGCCTTGACGGCGTCTTCCTGGCCGATGATCCGCTTGTGCAGCTCGTCCTCCATACGGAGCAGACGGGTGGTCTCCTCCTCGGTGAGCTTGAAGACGGGGATACCGGTCCAGTTGGCCAGCACCTCGGCGATCTGCTCGTCGTCGACCTCGGCCACGACATCCAGATCACCGGAGCGCCACTGCTTCTCGCGCTCGGCCCGCTTGGCGACGAGCTGCTTCTCCTTATCGCGCAGCCGCGCGGCCTTCTCGAAGTCCTGCGCGTCGATCGCCGATTCCTTCTCCCGGCGCGCGTCGGCGATCTTGTCGTCGAATTCGCGCAGGTCCGGCGGGGCGGTCATCCGGCGGATACGCATCCGGGCGCCGGCCTCGTCGATCAGGTCGATCGCCTTATCCGGCAGGAACCGGTCGTTGATGTAGCGGTCGGCCAGGGTAGCGGCGGCGACCAGGGCGCCGTCGGTGATGGAGACCCGGTGGTGGGCCTCGTAGCGGTCACGCAGACCCTTGAGGATGTTGATGGTGTGCTCGACGGTCGGCTCGCCCACCTGGACCGGCTGGAAGCGGCGTTCCAGGGCGGCGTCCTTCTCGATGTACTTGCGGTACTCGTCGAGGGTGGTGGCGCCGATCGTCTGCAGCTCACCGCGGGCCAGCTTCGGCTTCAGGATCGAGGCCGCGTCGATAGCGCCCTCGGCAGCACCCGCACCGACCAGCGTGTGCAGCTCGTCGATGAACAGGATGATATCGCCGCGGGTGTTGATCTCCTTGAGCACCTTCTTCAGGCGCTCCTCGAAATCACCGCGGTAGCGGCTGCCCGCGACCAGGGAACCCAGGTCGAGGGTGTAGAGCTGCTTATCCTTCAGCGTCTCGGGGACCTCGCCGTTGACGATCGCCTGGGCCAGGCCCTCCACCACGGCGGTCTTACCGACACCGGGCTCGCCGATCAGGACAGGATTGTTCTTGGTACGGCGGCTCAGCACCTGCATGACCCGCTCGATCTCTTTCGAGCGGCCGATCACGGGGTCGAGTTTGCCTTCCAGCGCGGCCTGGGTGAGGTTACGGCCGAACTGGTCGAGCACCAGCGAAGTGGACGGGGTACCGGTTTCGCCACGGGCACCGGATTCGACCGGTTCCTTGCCCTGGTACCCGGACAGCAGCTGGATGACCTGCTGGCGGACCCGGTTGAGATCGGCGCCGAGCTTCACCAGCACCTGCGCCGCGACACCCTCGCCCTCACGGATGAGGCCCAGCAGGATGTGCTCGGTGCCGATGTAGTTGTGGCCGAGCTGCAGCGCCTCGCGCAGGCTCAGCTCCAGCACCTTCTTGGCGCGCGGGGTGAACGGAATATGACCGGACGGGGCCTGCTGGCCCTGGCCGATGATCTCTTCGACCTGGCTGCGCACGCCCTCCAGCGAGATGCCGAGCGACTCCAGGGACTTGGCCGCGACACCCTCACCCTCGTGGATCAGACCCAGCAGGATGTGCTCGGTGCCGATGTAGTTGTGGTTGAGCATCCTGGCCTCTTCTTGGGCCAGGACGACGACACGCCTCGCGCGGTCGGTGAACCTCTCGAACATCGCTCCCTCACTCTCCTGCTCCGGACTCTATGGCCGGCTCACGCCGTGGTGTGTCGTGGACAACCGTCGACTTCAGCCTGCCATGAAGGCCAGGGGTTGCGGCCCCCGCCTCCCACTCTAGTTGGCGGGGGTACTTGCCGCCGCCGGTCCACCCTAATGATCTGTAGCCGGTCGCAGCGTTATTCATTCATAACGCCCATACCCACGGAATCGTTTCCCACTCGGGTTTTGCCCACAGCGAACACAAATGTGGCCCGGACCGCCCGCGCCTAGAGATCGCGATCGGCGATGAGCCCGCTGCGCATGGCCAGCGCCGCGAGCCGCTGGCGTTTCTGGTTCTGGGGCAGGTCCTCGACCCCGAATTTGGCGAACAGCGCGCGCAGGTGTGTCTTGACGGCGTCGACGCTGAGGAACAGTTCGTCGGCGATCTGCTGATTGGACGCGGGAGCGGCGAACGCGGGGTCGCCCTTGTAGGGGCGGCACAGCGCGATGAGCACACCGCGCTGCGCCTCGGTCAGCGACCGGACGGTGGGCGTGCTGCTGCCGGAGGCGCGGGTGGCATCGTCGGCGACACCGTTGAAATCGTGAAAGGACACCAGCGAGGTACCCATCCGGATACGGTCCCCGGGCATGAGCCGACGACGACCTTGGAGACGTTCACCGTTGACGTACGTGCCGTTGCGGGACAGGCCGTCGTCGACGATGGTCCACTGGGCGGCGAGATATTCCACCGCCGCGTGTAATCGCGATACCTCGGCGTCCCAGCGCAGCGAAAGATCCGCTCCGGCCGAACGCCCGATCGTGATCCGCTGCCGGTCGGGGCTCAACATCACCTCACGCCGGCGGCCTTCGTCATCGGTGAAACGCAGGAACGAACCGACGGATCCGGACACTGTGCCGATACCTGACCTCTCCATACCGGCAGCAACTGCCGAACACCACCCCGGCCCCCGCAGTGCCTGACGCACCGGGCCCGGTCCAACCAACCCCTTCATGGTGCCGGGCGAGCGGGTACTCGGGCAAGACTGAACACCACCGGCCAATGAATATCACTGACCGCAGCGGCCCCGGCGTACAACGCCGGGGCCAGCGGTAATTCCAATTGGCTATCGAGAAGACCTGCCGTCGTCCGGTGCGGAGAAAACCCTCGCGAACGACAGTTGAAAGTAGAACTAACCCTTCGAGGCCTTGTTGTACGCGTCGGTGATATCGGCGGAGATACGACCCCGCGCGGAAACCTTGTGACCATTCCGGCGCGCCCACTCACGAATTGCGGCGCTTTGTTCACGATCCATGGTGGCGCGCCCCTTGCTGCTCCCCCCGGCAGCCGCGACAGCGGACTTCACCCGGCGACGGCCGCTCACGCGACGAGCGCTGGAAACCCACTGCTCCAACTCGTCCCGAAGCTTCGACGCATTCGACGACGACAGGTCGATCTCGTACGACACCCCATCGATTGCAAACTCGATGGTCTCGTCCGCGATGGACTCACCGTCGACATCGTCGATCAGGCTAACGGTGACCTTCTTTGCCATGAGATGAACGTCCTCTCGAAATCGTGCGGCCCGCAAAATCAGGCCGATTACCCGAGGCAAGAATACCTCGAATTCGGAAAATTCCAAGACGAGCGGTTGGCTATGCAAACCGTTCGCTCAACGGCCGGCGGGCCGCACTATTGGGAACAGTATCGTTTCCCGGATTCCCAATCCGGTGAGGGCCATCAACAACCTGTCGATTCCCATGCCGGTTCCGGTGGTCGGCGGCATCCCGTGTTCCATCGCGGACAGGAAGTCTTCATCCAGAACCATTGCTTCGTCATCGCCGGCGGCGGCCAGTCGTGCTTGATCGACGAACCGTTCACGCTGGATCACCGGATCCACCAACTCCGAATAACCGGTGGCCAACTCGAAGCCGCGAACATACAGATCCCACTTCTCGGTGACCCCCGAACGCGACCGGTGCTGCCTGGTCAACGGGGAAGTCTCCACCGGGAAATCACGGACGAAAGTCGGCATGTACAGCTTGTCGCCGTAGCAGTGCTCCCAGAGCTCCTCCACCAGTTTGCCGTGGCCGTAACCCTTACCTTCGGGAATTTCCAGACCTTCCCGTTCAGCGAGCGCCAGTAATTCCGGAACAGTTGTTTCCGGAGTCACCTCGACATCCAGGCACTCCGATAGCGACGGGTACATCTCGACGGTTGTCCACTCGCCGCTCAGATCGTATTCCGTACCGTCGGCCAGTGTCACGACCTGAGTTCCCAGAGCCTCCTGAGCGACTTCCTGGATCAATTCCCGGGTCATCCGCGCGGAGTCATCGTAGGTGCCGTACGCCTGATATGTTTCGAGCATCGCGAACTCGGGAGAATGGGTGGAATCGGCACCCTCGTTGCGAAAGTTGCGATTGATCTCGAAGACCCGCTCGAGCCCCCCGACAACACAGCGTTTGAGAAAAAGTTCCGGAGCAATGCGCAGGTAGAGATCCATATCGAGCGCATTGGAGTGGGTCCGGAAGGGGCGGGCCGCGGCGCCGCCGTGCAGAGTTTGCAGCATCGGCGTCTCGACCTCGAGGAAACCGCGGTGCTCGAGCGCGTTGCGCAGTGCCCGCACCACCGCGACCCGGGTCCGGGCGGTCTGCCGAGCCTCCGGACGAACAATCAGGTCCACATAACGCTGACGGACGCGCGACTCCTCGCTCATCTCCTTATGGGCGACGGGCAGCGGACGCAGCGCCTTCGACGCCATGGACCAGGAATCGGCCATTACGCTCAATTCCCCGGTACGCGACGAGATCACTTCGCCGTGCACGAAAACCATATCGCCGAGATCCACATCGGCCTTCCACGCCGCCAGCGCGTCCGCACCGACACCGTTGAGGCTGATCATCGCCTGCAACGTTGTGCCGTCGCCCTCCTGCAGCTGCGCGAAACACAATTTCCCGGTATTGCGCATAAAGATGACGCGCCCTGCCACACCGGCCTGCTGGCCGGTGGCGGTATCGGCGGCGAGATCTGGATGCGCGGCACGGATTTCGGCCAGCGTGTGGGTGCGGGGCACCGCTACCGGATAGGCCTCGCCCCCCGCCGCGAGCAGTCGTTCCCGCTTCTCCTGCCGGATCCGCATCTGCTCGGGGACGTCGTCGACTTCCGCGGAGCGGCCTGCTCGCCCCGCGGGAACAACGCCCGCGGAGCCGCCGGATGACGAGGAGTTCGGGTTGCTCACAGCGAACCACCCTAGCGTGCACGGCAAATCGATTCGTCAGCCGCCCGCCCCTCGAGCTCGCGATATGGAATCGGCACAGCGAGCTGCGGCGACGCCGGCCGGAAAAATAGACCATTTGGTTGCTTCGGAAATTCCGACGCTATCCAGAAGGCACGGAAATGTATTGTCCTCCGGTCGCATTCGCCGCCCGGTAGAACAATTCACAGAGCCGCGAGCGAACGGACTTCCCTGGTGAAGTGCTCGGCCCCGGTCGCGACCGTGCGCAGGCCGGCCGCCACCAGCGCTTGATATCCGCCGATCAGATCGGTCGCCCGGTGCAACCCCAATTGACGCAAGGACGCCGCCGCCAAGCTCGACGTGTAACCCTGCGAGCACACGACAATCCACTCGACATCGTGATCGGCGGCGAGCGCCAGCCGGGCCGAGCTACTGGGGTCCAGCCGCCACTCCAGCACATTCCGTTCTATGACCAGCGCTCCGGGCAGGGACCCCTCCCGCGACCGCTGCGCCGCGGGCCGGATATCCACCAGGATCGCGCCCCGCGCCAATGCGGCCGGTAATTCGACGGGCTGGATCCGCCGCAACTGCGAGCGGGCGTGGTCGAGCATCTGATCGATGGTCAGCGTCGGCATCAGAGTTCACCTTCGGGCTGGTCGGTGAGGACGGTATTGGTGCGTCGGAGGCTGCCGTGCCCGGTCACCTCGTAATAGGACATGGCGGTCAGCGGGGGCGAATACGCATGCACGCTCAGAGTGGGCTCCAGCGGGCCGGTGCCGGACTGCCCGGAAACGGCGATCCGCTCGGAGGCGCGCACGACGTCGTGTACCCAGCCGATCGGGAACGCGGCCTGGTCACCGGCCGCCAGAATCCGGTGCCGGAGTTCGGAGCCGTTCCACCGGTACTCGGCGAGCGCACCGCTGAGCACCGTCAGCGCACCGAGCGAACCGGCATGATCGTGCAATTTCGTGGATTTCTCCGGGGTCCAGCTGATCAGCCAGATATCGACCTCGTCATCTGCGACGAGCCGGGTGGCCCAGCGGTCCACGAGCGGCCATCGGCCGTCTGCGGGAAGTACATGATCGTAACGGCCGGTCAGAACGTCCTCGCCGGTCTCATCGGTCAGCCGCAACAGATCGGCGGGGCGCAGGCGAGTCGGCAATGCCGGGGCAATCGGACGATCGGGTATCGGATTCGCGGCAGCGGCAGCGGTGTCACGAGCCGAAGGCCGGACTGTGGAAGAGAGAACAGGGGAACGCATATGCGCATCTCCAGGAGGAATGAGAACGGTCGAGGAATTCGGGATGCCTCGAACGGTCGAGGCGAATCAGCCTCGACAACACTCCTGGGTACGCACGCGGGACAGCACGAGAAGAGCTTAGCAACCCGGACCCGACGCGGCCACACCCGGCACAGCGGCGTAGGTCACATACGGAAACTGCTCAGCCGCGGCCCCGCCGCTGGTTGCGTTCGTACACCAACCGCAAACCCGTCAGGGTCAGATGCGGCAGATGATGTTCGATCGTCTCGGACTCGTCCAGAATCAACGGCGCCGCCGGGCCCGTCGCCACCACAGCGATATCGTCGCCGGCGAACCCGTCCACATCGTCACGGATCCGATCGACCAGCCCGTCCACCAAACCCGCGAAACCGAACACGGCGCCGGCCTGAATACATTCCACACTGTTCTTACCGACCACCGACCTCGGCCGGGCCAGTTCGACCCGCCGCAGCGCGGTCCGCTCGATCAGCGCCTCTGTCGCGGTCTCGACCCCCGGCGCGATCACACCCCCGAGGAATTCCCCCTTCGCCGACACCAGGTCGACACAGATGGACACACCGAAATCCACCACGATCGCCGCCGTGCCGTACTCGTGATAGGCGGCCAGACTGTTGACGATCCGGTCCGCACCGACCTCTTTCGGATTGTCCACCAACAGCGGAATACCGGTCCGCACGCCGGGTTCCACCAGCACCTGAGGCACATGCTGCCAGTAACGATCCAGCATGAGCCGCATCTCCCGCAGCACAGGCGGCATGGTGGACAGGCCGGCCACCCCGGTCACCTCGTCGAGATCGGAACCCACCAGACCGCGCAGATTCATCGCGAACTCGTCGGCGGTATGCAACGGATTGGTGTGGATCCGCCAGTGCCGCACCAGCTCCGCATCCGAACCGGCGCCGTTCATCAAGCCGATAACGGTGCTCGTGGTGCGGACATCGATGGTCAGAAGCATCCGATTACCGTCGGCGCTCAGACCAGGGAAAGGTTGCGAGGGCTGATCAGATCCGAGCCCTCCGGGGCATGCGCCGGATCGGAACCCAACTCGACCGGGCGATTCCGGGAGTCGACGAAAACGACCTTCGGGTCGTAATCGCGCACCTCGGCCTCGTCCATCATTCCGTACGCGATGAGTATGACCAGGTCGCCGGGATTGACCAGATGCGCGGCCGCCCCGTTGATACCGATCACACCGGACCCGCGCTCGCCGGCGATCACGTAGGTCTCCAGCCGGGCACCGTTATCGATATCGACGATGCAGACCTGCTCGCCCTCGAGCAGATCGGCCGCATCGAGCAGGTCCTGGTCCACGGTCACCGATCCGACGTAATGCAGATCGGCATGGGTCACGGTGGCCCGGTGGATCTTCGATTTCATCATGGTCCGCAACATCATCGTCGCCCTTCTGTATCTTTGGCGCCGCCTCCGGCGTCGCATGGTCGGGGCCCTGTTAACCCCGTGTCTTCACTCCGGCGCTCAGTCGCTGCGTTCCTTCGCTCTGTCGCTGCAGACACGGGGCGGGCCCCGACCGCAAAGGCTGACCATCCGGAAGAACGCGAGATAACGGGCGGACGTGCGTCGTTGAGGCCTGGGTACCGCCTGGTACCGGGACCTGCAGTTAAACGAGCGCTCACTGTTCTGCTCCTGTCGGGCTGCCGGCGGTTTGCGCCGTTCGCTCCGGGGCGGGGGTGGTGTCGGCGTCGGGGTGGCCGTCCAGTTCGGTGCCGAGTTGGACGGCGGCGTTGTCGATCAATCGGGTGGTACCGATCCGGGCGGCGATCAGGAGGCGGGCGTTGCCGGCTTCCGGGGCGGGGCCCAGGTCCGCGGCGCGCAGTTCCAGGTAGTCCAGTTCGATCGCGGGGGCGGCGGCCAGGACGGAGCGTGCGGCATCCAGCACGGATCCGCCGCCCGCGGCGCCGGATCGGGCGCCGGCCAGCAGCGCGGCCGAGAGGGTGGTCGCGAGTTCGCGCTGGGTGGGGTCGAGGTAGCGGTTGCGGGAGGACAGGGCCAGGCCGTCGGCTTCGCGGACCGTCGGGACCGCGACGATCTTCGCGTCGAAATTCAGGTCCTGGACCATCTGCCGGATCAGGGCCAGTTGCTGGTAGTCCTTTTCGCCGAAGAATGCCTCGTTCGGGGCCACGATCTGTAGCAGTTTCGCAACCACGGTGAGCATTCCGGCGAAATGGGTGGGCCGGGAGGCGCCCTCGAGTTCGGCGCCCAGCGGGCCCGGTTGCACGGTGGTGCGCGGGCCGGACGGGTACATATCGGCCGCGCTCGGAGCGAATACCAAGGCGACGCCCTCCGAGCGGAGCATATCGACATCCGCGTCCAGGGTGCGCGGATAGCTGTCCAGATCCTCGCCCGCGCCGAACTGCAGCGGGTTGACGAATATCGATACGACCACGATCTGGTTGGTGCGTTTGGCGCGGCGGACCAGTTCCAGATGTCCTTCGTGCAGCGCTCCCATGGTGGGTACGAGGCCGACCGTGCGGCCGGCGCGGCGCAGTGCGCGGACGACCTTGCCGAGCACGGCCGGGTCGTGCTGCACGGTCAGTTCACCGTCGCGGTAGGCACCGCGCAGGTTCAATTCCATCGTGCAGCCTCCTTCGAAGTAGGAACATGCGGTCCGCGCGGGCAGAAGCGTCGGCGGCGCATTATCGGTGTTCCTCCAGCAGTTCACGCAGCTCGGCGGGGGCCTGAGCCCGTTCGGCGGTACGCCGCGACAGGGCGCGGTAACCGGCGGCGACCTGTGGATCGGCCGCGGTCAGCGCCGCGAGGTGGGCGGCGACGGCGGCGGTATCGCCGCGCGCCACCGGGCCGGTCAATGCGGCCTGGCCGCGGCGCAGAGCATTGTCCAGCGCAGCCGAGGCCAGCGGGGCGAGTAATCGCTCCGGGAGCCCGTTGGGCTGGTCGTCGACCGTCTGCTGGCCGAGCAGTCCGGGTCCCGCCAGCGCTTCCCGCAGGGCCTCCACGGCGTCCAGTACGAGGGTGACCAGGTGGTTGCTACCGTGCGCGAGCGCGGCGTGGTAGAGCGTACGGTGCTCCTCCGCCACCCGGACCGGTTCGCCACCCATCTCGATGACCAGTGACTGCGCGATCGCGTAGCCGATCTCGTCCGCCGCGGTGACCCCGAAACAGGCGTTGGCCAGACGGGACAGATCTTCGTCATGACCGGTGAAGGTCATCGCGGGATGAATGGCCAGCGGCAACGCACCCGCCTCACGCAGCGGCTCGAGAACGCCGATGCCGTTGGCGCCCGAGGTATGGGCGACGATCGTGCCCTGCCGCACCGTATGCGCGCTCGCGAGACCCCGCACCAATCCGGCCAGCTCGGCGTCGGGAACCGCCAGGATGAGCAGTTCGCTGCTGGCAGCGATTTCCTCGACCGGGAGGATCCGTGATTCGGGCAGCCGGGTATGCGCCCGCTGCACGGAGGCATCGGAGATGGCGGCGACGCCGAACACCACATGTCCGGCGCGCTCGAGCGCGGCGCCGAGAGCTGATCCCACACGTCCCGCCGAAACGATTCCTACCGTCAATCGTGCGGGCGCCGGATCACCACTCGCGGCCGAATTGCCAGGAGTCACGCGTGGCGAGGTCAACAGTGTCCTCTCGAAGTCGTTCCAGTCCCGCTTGGCGGGTACCGGACGTTACGAGTCGAGGATAGGACCACGGTCCGCTGATGCGCCATGGGCGCACCGGGTGATATGCACCGCACTTCAGGGGCTGCGCTGCTCCTCTTCCCTGCTCAGGTTTGCCATGATCTCGGCGACCGACAACCGCCGTGAGCCGCCGGAATCGGCGGCCTGGGCGCGACGGCGCCGGGAATTCAGTGACCGCACGGCCGCTTTCGCCGGGGCGCGGCTGGCGCGATCCCGGGATTTCCCGGTCGTGGGTTTCTTGGGGATCTCGGATTTCGGCGCGGCCGGAAGGTCCGCCGCGGCTTCCTGCGCCGGTGGACCGTGAATCACCTCATGCCGCTCGGGCGGGCCCTGCACGGGCTCGGTGGAGCTCGGCGGCCGGTACGGTTCGCCGGTGGCCGAATCCGGGTCGTCGAAAACCTCGGTGAAGGCATCCGACCAGCTCGGTCCCGAGATATCGGAGGTCGGCGGCGAATCGTCATCGAGGCGCACGATGGCTGTTTCGGCGGTCACCGGGTCGTCGTGCGGGCTTGCGAAGCGGGGCCGGCTCGGATAATCGCTCTCGTAGACCGGGGTGGCGGTGCTGCGTTCCCCGGTGCCGGCATCCGGTTCGCCGGCGGCCGCGGTGTCGACCCAGGCGTCCGCGGCGTGCGACCAGCCCGCGGCGGCGTTCGCCCAGGCGTCGACCGCCCCGCGCTCCCCCGCCCCGGGATCCGAGAGGGCGGTCGCGAGACCGGGCCGGTCCTGAGCGCTCGGCAGTTCCTGGACCCGGGTGACGGAAGCCCGCAGCGCCGGACGCTCCGGTGGGAGCTCCCCGTCGAACAGCCGCTCCAACTGCCGCCGCAGAACCGCCAGCTCGGCCCGCAACGCGGCCATCTCCGACGCGTCCGCGCCGACCTCCGAACGGACCCGCGCCTCGACACCGAGATCGTGTTCACGCCGCGCGCTGATCTCCCGCTCGAGTTCGATCTCGTAGGTCCGCCGCAGATCACGGACCTTGGTCTGATAGCGGCTCACCGCCCATGCGCCGAGCACCGCGGCCCACAGCGCGATCACCAATCCGACCCGGACGATCTGGACCCGGTCGCTGAGCACGAGAAAACCACTGGCCACCAGACCGAGCAGGACCAGAGCGCCGAGGAAGAGCTTTCCCACATCTTCCCGGCGACGCGTGGAAGAGCTACTGCGGGACGGTGAAACCATGTCCGCAAGGGTAGCCGCGATATGCGGTCATTCCCAGGTCGGAAAGGGCGTGATCGATCACGAAGGCAGCCGCTGCGGCCCTGTGGGGCACGGCCATCCGCGGGCCGCGCGCGACCGGGGCGGATACGGGGGGCACGCTCAGGAGGGTGCCGGATCGTCGGTCGGATCGTCGGGGGCCCGGCAGCAGTACTCCAGCCACAATGCCGCGGCTGCCAGCGCGATACCCGCGCCGCAGCCGATGAGGGCACCGGGGTAGTCCGCGGCGGCGGCCCGCAGATCGCCGCGCTGCGGGAAGATCCACAGCAGAAAACCGAGCCAGACTCCGGCCGCCAGCGAACCGACCTGCGCGGAGGCCTTCGCCAGCGCCAGCGCCCGGGCCACGGTGATCGGATGCAGGCGGCGCCCGTCGGCACCGATCTGACTGTTGCTGACCCGGGTGCGGATATAGAACCCGAGCACCACCTCCAGCGCCGCTACCGGGTACAGAGACGCGCCCGCGATCGTGGAGATCGGCGGGAAACTCCCGTATGCGACGCGAGTCGCCACCCAGGCGATAACGGCGGCGATGAGGACATTGGCCAGCAACTCCCGGACGCGGGTGGGTTTCAGCTTCATATCGGGGCCGTCGCCGCCGCTGGTGTTCTTATCGCTGTTCCCGAGGGTCATGGTGCGGCTCCCGCGGCCGGAGTGAGGGTGAGGGCCGTACGGCGAACCCCCGCCACCTCGGCCCGGTCCAGCTTCGCCAGCAGCTCTCGCACCGGGTAGTCGACACCCGAGACGGCGAGCGTCGCTTCCGGCTGCACGTCCAGCCAGGGGACCAGCACGAAAGCGCGCTGATGGGCCCGCGGATGCGGCAGGGTCAGATCTGGGTCGGTACTGCGGCACACCCGGAGCCCGCCCGATACCGGTTCGGCGCAGGTGACGATATCCACATCGAGGGTGCGGGCGCCCCAGCGCACGGTCCGCTCCCGGCCGGCGGCCTGTTCGAGCTGTTGCCCGTGCTCGAGCCAGGCCCGGCAGTCGTAATCCGGATCCTCGGCGACGAGGACGGCGTTGAGGAAATCGTCCTGCTCCACCCCACCCCAGGGCGCGGTGGTGTACACCGGCGATACGGCGCGGATCCGCGCACCGAACCCGGCGACAACACCGCGCAGCAGTTCCAGGCGATCCCCCATATTCGAACCGATGGAAAGAACCGCGTACGTCATGGGGACGCCTGTTCACGGCGGCGCGCGGTGACCACGCGGACATCGGCGAAACTGTGCGGTATCGGCGCACCCGGTTTGTGCAGTACCACCTCGACATCGGCGACACCGGGCACCGTACGGACCCGGTCGGCGATTTCGGCGGCGACCGTTTCGATCAGGTTCCGGGCCGGACCTTGCACGATGCCCACGGCGAGATCGGCGAGGGCGCCGTAATCCACGGTGTGGGCGAGATCGTCGGTGGCCGCGGCGGCGGCGATATCGGTCCAGACGGTGAGGTCCACGACGAACTCCTGTCCGTCCCGGCGTTCGTGCTCGAAAACACCGTGGTAGCCGAACACTCGCAGCCCGCGCAGTTCGATCCGGTCCGCGGCCCCGGTGCTCATCGGAGCGCTCCCGTCGGGACGGCGCGGCGCCAGGCATCGGTCACCGCTATCGCGTCCTGCGAACCGCGCACATCGTGCACCCGGACCCCCCAAGCGCCATGCCAGGCCGCGAGCGCCGAAACCGTCGCCGTGGCTGTCTCCCGACCGGCGGGCGGGCGCGGCCGGTCGTCCTCGGCCAGTAGTGAACCCAGGAACCGCTTGCGCGAGGCCCCGATCAGCACCGGGAACCCGTCCGCGACGAATCGGTCCAGCGCCGCCAGCAGCGCCCAGTTGTGCTCGGCGGTTTTCGCGAACCCCAGGCCGGGGTCGAGGACGATCCGCGCGGGATCCACACCCGCGGCGACCGCGTGCCGTACCTGGACCCCCAGTTCCTCCCGGACTTCGGCCACCACATCGTCGTAGTGATCGGCCGGTCCGGTGTGCCGGTAGTCGGCGGCCGCCCGCCAGTGCATGAGAATCCACGGGATATCGGCGGCGGCCACCACCTCGGCCATTGCCGGATCGGCACGGCCACCGGAGACATCGTTGATCACCGAGACACCGGCCCCGATGGACGCTTCCGCGACAACGGCTCGCATGGTGTCGACGCTGGTGGGCACACCGGCCGCGACCAGCCCCGAGATCACCGGCACCACCCGTTCGACCTCGGTTTCCGGATCGACCCGCGCGGCCCCCGGCCGGGTCGACTCCCCGCCCACATCGATGATGTCCGCACCCGACTCGTACAGGCGGACCCCGTGTTCGATCGCCCGGTCCGGATCGAGGTAGCGCCCGCCGTCGGAGAACGAATCGCTGGTGACGTTCACGATGCCCATCACCACACACGACCGGCCCGGGCGCGGCGCGACGCCCGGCCGGGGCGCGACACCGGTCAGAGTGGGCACGGCGGCGGCCGGTCGCTGATCGGTCACTTGCGCAGGATCAAATCGAGGGCCTCGGAGCGCGAGGCCGAATTGGTCTGCAGCAGTCCCCGGACGGCCGACGTGGTGGTGCTGGCACCGGGTTTACGGATACCGCGCATGGCCATGCAGAGATGTTCGGCCTCGATGACGACGATCGCTCCGCGCGGGTCCAATTTGCGCATCACCGCGTCCGCGATCTGGCTGGTCAGCCGCTCCTGTACCTGGGGACGTTTGGCGTACAGATCCACCAGCCGCGCCAGTTTCGACAATCCGGTCACCCGCCCGTGCGGGCCGGGGATATATCCGACGTGCGCGACCCCGTGGAACGACACGAGATGATGTTCGCAGGTCGAGTACATCGGAATATCGCGGACCAGCACCAGCTCCTGATGCTCCTCGTCGAACGTGGTGTTGAGCACCGCGTCCGGTTCCACGTACAGCCCGGCGAACATTTCCCGGTAGGCACGCGCGACCCGGCCCGGAGTGTCGAGCAGGCCCGGCCGGTCCGGGTTCTCCCCCACCGCGATCAGCAAGTCCCGTACCGCCGCCTCGGCTCGCGCCTGGTCGAACGGTTTACCGGTGTGCCGGGCGATCAGCTCCGGCGCCGGGCCGCCGGTCTCGCCCAATTCGGCGGGGATACCGGTCGTTTGGCCGTTGGTCTGCTGATTGGCCGACATTCGAGGACACCTCCACATCTCGGGCGCGGCAGTACTCACCGGGCGCCGACCTGTCCGAGCGTAATCGGCGCCGGTCTACTGCCGACCGTTCGGGCTGTCCCAGGAGGGCGCGTCGCCACGGCCCGGCTCTTCACCGGACCCGTGACCGGGATCGCCCTGACCGCTGTGTCCGCCGTGGTTCTGGTCCGGCTGGGCATGGCGCGGCTGCTCCGCGGGAGCACTGTAGCCACGATCGGCGGGCGGTGACTGCTGCTCACGCGGCGGCCAACCCGGCGCCGACCAGCCCGCGGGCGCGCCGTAATCCGGACGCGACCCTTGCGTTGTGCCCCGCGGATAGGCGGGTGCCGGCTGCTGCGGTGCCGGATAGCCGGCCGGCGGCTGTCCGAAACCGGGCTGCGGGGCGGGCCCACCCGGATATCCGGCAGGCTGCGGCACGCTGCCGGCGGCCGCGGGATCGTGCGGTACGACGCCCGCGGGCACCTTCGGTTCCGGCGGCCAGGGCTCACCGCGTTCGGCGGCGAGTTCACCCGGGGTCTTCACCGGGGGTTTGTTCGACGGCACCCGGTTACCGAAATCGTTGAACGCGGTGATGCGCGGCCGCTTCTCCACCGCGCTCAGGATGGTTTCCAGATCCTTACGGTGCAGAGTTTCGCGTTCGAGCAGCGCGGTGGCCAGATCGTCGAGCACATCGCGGTAGTCGTTGAGGATCGCCCAGGCCTCGGTGTGCGCGGCCTCGATGAGGTTGCGGACCTCCTCGTCGATGGCACCCGCGACCTCGTGCGAGTAGTCCGAGGCAGTGCCCATGGACCGGCCGAGGAACGGATCACCCTGTTCCTGGCCGTACCGGACGGCACCGAGGCGAGAACTCATACCGTATTCGGTGACCATCGCGCGCGAGATCTTGGTGGCCTGATCGATATCGGAGGACGCGCCCGTGGTGGGTTCGTGGAACACCAGTTCCTCGGCCGCACGCCCGCCCATGGCCATGACCAGCCGCGCGATCATCTCCGAGCGGGTCATCAGGCCCTTGTCGTCCTCGGGCACCGTCATCGCGTGACCGCCGGTACGCCCGCGGGCCAGGATCGTCACCTTGTAGACCGGCTCGATATCGGGCATCGCCCACGCCGCGAGGGCGTGACCACCCTCGTGGTAGGCGGTGATCTTCTTCTCGTGTTCGCTGATGATCCGGCTCTTGCGGCGCGGACCACCGATCACCCGGTCCACCGATTCCTCGAGCGCGTCACCGGTGATGGTCGAGCCGTTCTCCCGCGCGGTGAGCAGTGCGGCCTCGTTGATCACATTCGCCAGATCGGCGCCCGACATTCCGACGGTCCGCTTGGCCAGACCGTCCAGATCGGCTTCGTGAGCGATGGGCTTGCCCTGGGAGTGCACCCGGAGAATGGAGCGGCGACCGGCCAGGTCGGGATTGCTGACCGGGATCTGCCGGTCGAACCGGCCCGGCCGCAGCAGGGCGGGATCGAGGATATCGGGGCGGTTGGTCGCGGCGATCAGAATGATGCCGGTGCGGTCGCCGAAACCGTCCATCTCGACCAGCAGCTGGTTGAGCGTCTGTTCGCGCTCGTCGTGGCCACCGCCGAGCCCGGCGCCGCGCTGCCGGCCGACCGCGTCGATCTCGTCGACGAAGATGATGCACGGGCTGTTCTGCTTGGCCTGTTCGAAGAGGTCACGCACCCGGGAGGCACCGACGCCGACGAACATCTCGACGAAATCCGAGCCGGAAATGGTGAAGAACGGCACACCGGCTTCCCCCGCGACGGCGCGGGCGAGCAGCGTCTTACCGGTACCGGGCGGACCGTAGAGCAGCACGCCCTTCGGGATCTTCGCGCCCAACGCCTGATAGCGCACCGGGTTCTGCAGGAAATCCTTGATCTCGTACAACTCTTCGACTGCCTCGTCGGCGCCGGCCACATCCGAGAACGTGGTTTTCGGCATATCCTTCGACAGCTGTTTGGCCTTGGATTTGCCGAAGCCCATCATTCCGCCACGGCCACCGCCCTGCATCCGGGACATCACGAAGATGAACAGTCCGAGCAGGATCACCATGGGCAGCACGAACAACAGGATCTGGGTGAGCCAGCTCTCCTGTTTGACGACCGTGTTGTACTGCGCGCCGGAATCCTGGACAGCTCGGAAGATCTGCGCCGAGGTGTCACTACCGCCGGGATATTTGGCGATGATCTTGTTCTGGCCCTCGGTGGCGTCGTTACCGTTCTTCAGCTCGATCCGCAGCTGCTGTTCGCGATCATCGATCTGAACGTTGGTGACGTTCTCCTTGTCGGAGAGTTGGCTGAGGGCAACCGACGTATCGACGCTCTGCCAGCCGCGGGTGTCGTTGCCGAAGTAACTGAACAGATAGATCACGAGCAGAATGCCCGCGATTATCGCCAGGGTGCGAAACACTGTCTTGCGGTTCATAGAGCGTCGGCCGGGCGGCCAGTCCTTTCAGGCGTCTCCGCGTTTTGCCTAGCGATGCGTCGGTCTCTGGCGGCGCAACCCACTTCCGTAGCCGCCCGGTGGGCGGATTCGGATGCGGACATGCCACGTTACCGCGTACGGTCTATTCGATACATCGCGCTTCCTGACTTATCGCAAGCGAGGAGTTCGGCTGGTGATGCAGTTCAACAGGTAAACGGCCGGAAAACCACAGTGGTTCCCGGCGTCGTGGTCTGTGATATCTCGTAGTGATCACAATCATGGCACGCACGCCCGACCCATGATGATCGACGTACGACCTGAGCGCAGGGGGTATGGACATAGTCGAGTTACGGACACCCACAGCAATCGTCCGGCACGGAGCGGGACGGTTGATCGTCCTGCGCCCCGGCGCCGACGGCGAAACCGATACCGACGGCGAGCCGGTGCTCGACGTAGCGGTCACCGACCTGCTGGAAGTACGCCTCAGCCGGCGCGCCGACGACGCGGTGGTCATCGAGATCTACCTGCGTTATCCGACCCCGGTACTGGTCGGTGTGCCGGCCGACCGGACACCGCTGCCGGTCCTGATCGCCGAGCACGACGTACCGGCGGCCGCCGGAATCGTCTCCCGCATCAACGACCAGATCCTGGCCGCGCAGCGGATCGATATCCACGCTCCCGAACTGAAGGCGCCGCCGGTCGAGACCACCGACCACGGCCCGGCCCGTGCGGACGTCGACCGGGCGGTGCGCCGGATGTCGGTGACAGGCCGCGGCGAATCGGCCCTGACCGATCTGCACTGCCTCGTCACCGAGGACGAGTATGTACTGGAAACCGCCTACGTCATCGCGCATCCGCCGATCGGCGCCGACGATCCCTGTCTCCTGACGGTGACCACGGCCCGCCTGCTCCTGGTGTCACTGGGTGCCGACGAACCGTACGCCCACGAGCTGCCGATTTCGATGATCATGATGGCTCGCGCGACGGAGGAGCCGGGATCGCTCTCCGCCGGCGACGGGCCCGCCGACCGCCGGCCGCTGATCGAGATCCACGACGGAAACACAACGATGTGCTTCACCGGCCTGGATCGTCCCGATACCGAGCGGGTGAGCTACGCCGTCAACTTCGCGATCCGGCTGGTCGCGCTGGACGGGTCGGCGGGCCCCGCCGACCCGAGCGTGGCCCACCTTTACTCGGAGTGGGAACTGCTGGTCGAACGGCATTCGCTGGGCATGGTCGACGATACGCAGTTCCAGCGCTACGGTCGCGGGATCCTGCGTTCGCTACCCGGGATCTGAGCCTTCGGCGCCACCTCCGGTGCACCGAGGTTTCGGCCCGGCCCGGCTGAAAAGCCGGGCCGGGCCGAAACGAGGGCTCACCGGGCGTAGGCGGGGACAGATATCAGTGCAGGGCGATCTTGCGCCAAGGGCTGGTGGGGCGCAGCCACAGGCGGAGCAGTTCCAACCGGCGATCGACGCCGCCGTCCTTGAGTTCGGCGAGGTCTTCGCAGGCCTGCCAGTAGGTCCAGCCGGTGAGGTAGGCGTCGCCGAACTGGCGCCAGTTGCGGTATTTGCGCTTCGCCAGGGGTAGTGCGCGGGCCAGGTAGTCCCAGGCGACGTCCGCTTCTATGTAGCCGGCGGTGTAGGCCATGCGGGCTACCGCGACCACCCGGGCCAGATCCCAGGCGTGGATATCGGCGGGTAGCGGGCGAGTCAGATGATCGGTGAACCCGATCTTGATGGCTTGGGACCAGATGTCGTAGTCACGGACCAATGTCTCGGAATTGTCGATCCCGCGGAACGAAGCGACCTGCCGCAGGAAGGCGCGGTGGCGGTCGGCGCGCTCACCGAAACGGTCGCGTTCACTGGCGTTGAGCGAGGCGGTCACGAGTGGGTGCACCAGGGCGTACAGCGGGGCGTGCATGCCTTCGAGGAGCTGTTCCATCGAGGCCCGGGCCTCGGTCCCGTCGGTGATCCCCCAGGCTCCCGTGAGGGTATCGATGGCCAACTCGCGCCGGTCACCGAGCGGATGATCGCGTTCGGGGCCGAGCAGCAGTGCATCGTGGAAAGCGTCCCAGCGCGCCGAATAGAAGGCACCCAGCGACAGGGCCCGCAGGCGGTCGTCGTCGATCTGCGCACCGGACCAATGATCTTCCTCGCGCTTGTCGAGCTCCGGATAGGGGAAAGGGGTCGGCGTGGGCAATACGGCAGCGGCCATACCGTGAGTGTAGGACTCGTCACCCGGGTCGGCCCGGCCAATGTCGTACACAACCGGCCGGTCGAAGTGTTTTCACATTTTCTGCTTGGCCTGTCACAGGCATAGGTCCGGAGCTAGTGTGCATTCATGTGTAGAAACATCACCGTCTTGCGAGGTCTGGAACCCGCCGCTACCGAGCAGGAGATCTACGCCGCAGCACTGCAATATGTGCGCAAGGTCGGTGGCCTGTCCGGGCTCAGTTCGGCCACCAAACCCGCGGTGGACAAGGCGGTCGCCGCGGTTGCCGAGGCGACCACCGCCCTCCTCGCGGAATTACCCGACCGCCGGGTTCCCCCGGCTACCGAGCCGCCGCTGCGCCGGCTGGCCCGGGACAACCTGTAACCGATCCACCGATGGATGCCGTGACCGGGCGCGGTGTCCATGACCGGCCACGCCCCATCCCTGAGATGTTGAGGCGATTACCGATGAATTGTGTCACGATCGGTCCTGTGCGCCGATCCCCGTGATCGGCCACGAGCGGTTCCAGCACGACGCAGTGGGAGAACAGCAGTGACCAAGAGCGAATCGGCACGACCCGATACCCCGCCGGCCGCCGGCCGGCCCCCCGACTCGGATATCCGAGTTCTCAATCCCGCGACAGGCGAGATCGTCGGCAGTGTGCCGGATACGCCGGCCGAGCAGGTCGCCGCGCGGATCGCCGAATTACGCGAGGCCCAGCGCGAATGGGCGGCCATCGGCGCGAGCGGGCGCAAAGAATGGCTGCTGAAGCTGCAGGACTGGATCATCGACAATACCGAGCATCTCGCCGACGTCCTCCAGTCCGAAACCGGCAAACCCCGGGTGGACGCCCTCATCGACCCGATCTTCGGCAGCGATCTGATCGGCTACTACGCGCGACGCGCACCCAAGTTCCTGGCCGACGAACACCCCTCGCCGCACAGCCCCCTGTCCCGGGTGAAACGGCTGACCACGGTCTTCGAGCCGTACCCGGTGGTCGGTGTGATCACACCCTGGAACTTCCCACTCGCCATGCCGATCCTCGATGTGATCCCGGCGCTGGCGGCCGGCGCCGCCGTGCTCTTGAAACCCTCCGAGGTCACGCCGCTGTCGGCCCTCGAACTCGCCCGCGGCTGGTCCGAGATCGGCGCGCCGCCGGTGCTGTCCGTGGTCACCGGAGCGGGCGCGACCGGTGCCGCGGTCGTGGACAACGCCGATTACATCCAGTTCACCGGCTCCACCGCCACCGGCCGCCGGATCGCCGCCGCGTGCGCGGCCCGGATGATTCCGTACAGCCTGGAGCTCGGTGGCAAGGATCCGGCCATCGTGCTCGCCGACGCCGATATCGATCGCGCCGCGCACGGGATCGCGTTCGGCGGCATGTTCAACTCCGGGCAGGTCTGTATCTCGGTGGAGCGGGTGTACGTCGAGGCACCGGTCTACGACGAGTTCATCGCGAAGCTGACAGCGAACGTCCGGTCCCTGCGCCAAGGCCGCGACGATCGCATCCCGCGCAACGATGTGGGCGCCATGGCCAACGAGAGTCAGGTCGCCATCGTCTCCCGGCACGTCGAGGAAGCGGTTGCCGCGGGCGCGAAAGTTCTCACCGGCGGCAAACGGACCGGCGAAGGCACCTTCTTCGAACCCACCGTCCTTGCCGATGTCGACCACAGCATGTCCTGCATCACCGAGGAAACCTTCGGGCCGACCCTTCCGGTGATGAAGGTCGCCGATGAGGCCGAGGCCGTGCGCATGGCCAATGATTCCGTGTACGGCCTGTCCGCCTCGGTGTGGACCGGCGACAAGGCCCGCGGCGAGCGGGTCGCCCGGGCGTTGAACGCGGGTGCGGTCAATATCAACGATATTTTCGCCAACCTGTTCAACTTCGCCCTCCCGATGGGCGGCTGGGGCGATTCCGGTGTGGGCGCCCGCTGGGGTGGCGCCAACGGCGTCCGCAAGTACTGCAAAGCCAAGGCCATCACCACGCCGCTGCTGCCGACGCAGGAACGCGAACTCACCTGGATGCCCTACGACCTGAACAAGATCCTGATCGGTCTGGGCGCCATGCGCGCGGCCGGTGCGCGCGGTAGGCGCCGGATCGATATCGCAGCCCTGCTCCGACTCAAGGGAGAAAACCGTTGACCAGAACTCATTCGATCCGGGGCAAGGTTGTCGTGATCACGGGCGGCGCGCGCGGGATCGGCCTGGCCACCGCGCTCGCGCTCGCGAAACTGGGCGCCAAGATCGCGATCGGCGATATCGACGAGAAAACGGTCAAGGAATCCGGCACCGACCACGATTTCGATCACTACGCCCGGCTGGATGTCACCGATCAGCAGTCGTTCACCACATTTCTCGACGATGTGGAGCGCGAACTCGGCCCGATCGACGTGCTGATCAACAATGCCGGGATCATGCCGACGGGCCGGCTGGTCGAGGAGCCCGATCAGATCACTCGACGGATCCTGGACATCAACGTCTACGGCGTGATCCTCGGCTCGAAGATCGCGCTGACCCGGATGCTGGAGCGCAAGCACGGGCACATCATCAATATCGCCTCACTGGCCGGCGAAACTCATATTCCGGGTCTGGCCACCTACAACGCGTCGAAGCACGCGGTACTGGGCTTCACCGACACGCTCCGCGAGGAGTACCGCGGTACCGGCGTGGCATTCTCCTCGGTGCTGCCGACCCTGACCAACACCGATCTCGGCTCGGGGGTCCCGGCCCCCAAGGGTCTACCGGCCGCCGAACCGGAGGATATCGCCGCGGCAGTGGTACGGCTCATCGCCAAACCCCGGCCGAAGGCGCGGGTAACGCGCGCGGCGGGCGCCATGTCGGTTTTCGTGAACCTGCTGCCGCAATCGGTGGGTGATGCCCTGGGACGGTCGATGGGATCGGCGCAAACCTTCCTCGGCGACGTGGACACCGAGCGGCGCAAGGCCTACGAGGAGCGCATCCGGAACAACTGAGGGTCCTTTCGAACGCGCGCCGCGGCCTGTCACCGACGTGCCGCGGCGCTGCTGTTTGCGATATCGAATAGGTATCGAAACCCTATTGTGATCAATGTCACTTTACAGGCATAGTCGGGCAGAAGCCGGGCGACAAGCGTTTGCCGCGGCCACATCGAGTAGACCCGCGACTTCATTTCCCGAGGTGGCACGACACATTCCATGAACAGCCCTACCACTGGATATGCCGGATGCTTTACGTCGTATCGTCCGCGGACGACCCGCAGACCGCGGGCCGTGAAACTCATGATGCACATCACCACGAGACCGAATAGGCTGTCACTAACAAACCTGCCGACTGTTTCGAGGCCGCTATGCGGACCATCCGAACATATTAGGGCTGGAAATTCAGCAACGATTCTGATAGCAAGGTGCTATGGACCCGCATTTGCGCGATCTGCGGTATTTCGTCGCCGTCGCCGAGGAACTGCACTTCACCAACGCCGCCCAGCGGCTGCACATCGCCCAACCGACCCTGTCGCGTCAAATCCGGCAGCTGGAACGTCAGCTCGATGTGGTCCTGTTCGATCGCAACCAGCGCAGCGTCGCACTCACGGTTGCCGGTAAGGAACTGCTCAGCGGCGCCCGCAAAATCCTCGAACTCTGGGAGACCACCAACGGTTCGCTGCAGGAAGCCGGCGAAGTACTGCGCGTCGGCCTGCAATCGACCCTGGGCCGCGGACTGGTCAACGATCTGGAAAGCGCCAGTGGTCACCGGCTGGCTCTGCACCCCGCCGCCTGGACCGACCCCTCCAGCGGTCTCGCCAGCAGGCAGGCCGATCTGGCGCTGGTCTGGCTTCCGCTACCCGATCCCAACCGCTACCGATGGCAGGTCCTGCGGACCGAGCGCCGCTGGGTACTGCTCCCGGAGAACCATCCACGCGCGAATCAGGAAATGATCGACTTCGCCGACATCATGGACGAATCGTTCGTCGCACTGCCCGCCGAGGCAGGCGCGGTCCGTGAATTCTGGCTCGGCAACGACGCCCGCAGCGGTCGTCCCGTGACGATCGGCGCGGAAGCCGCCACCCCGGAAGACCGGCTCGAAGCCGTCGGCCTGGGGCTGGGCCTGTGCCTGCTCGCGGAGAACAACGTACCGATGTACCGCTGGCCCGGACTCACCGCGCGGCCACTCACGGGTATGCCGCCGTGCGAACTCGCGGTCGCCTGGCGGGCCGACGATACCCGGCCGACCATCCTGGAATTCGGCCCGCGGGCCGTCGCCGGCGGTTTCGCGGCTCCGCCCGCGATCCCTGCCTGATTCCCCGATCCATCAGTGTGGGCGGGAGGGCTACCAGCCCTCCCGCCCACACCGGGTTCAGTCGGTTTCGCCGCCGTAGACCCGCGGGTGCAACGTGCCGATATAAGGCAGATCCCGGTAGCGCTCGGCGTAGTCCAGGCCGTAGCCGACCACGAATTCGTTGGGGATATCGAAACCCACGTTCGCCACCTCGACCTGTGTACGCAGCGCATCGGGCTTCCGCAGCAGGGTGACCACCTCGAGCGAAGCCGGGTTACGGGTGGAGAGGTTGCGCATCAACCAGGACAGCGTCAGCCCCGAATCGATGATGTCCTCGACGATCAGCACATTGCGCCCGGCGATGTCCTTGTCCAAGTCCTTCATGATGCGCACAACACCGGAGGACGAGGTGGACGAACCGTAGGACGAGACGGCCATGAACTCCATCTGGGTCGGAATCGGCAGAGCCTTGGCGAGCTCGGTCATGAAGAAGATCGCGCCCTTGAGTACCCCCACCAACAACAGATCCCCTTCGGGAGCGTCGGCCGGATACCGTTTGGAGAGCAGTTCGGCCAGCTCGCTGACCTTTGCCTCGATCTGTTCCTCGGTGATCAGGACCGAAGCTATATCGTCCCCGTACACGTCAGCTGGTTTCCCTTCGGTCGCGGCTCACCCGGTCGGCGCGGGCAAGTGTCAGCCTGCCATGCTCGCGGACCACGACCAACCTGGTCCCCCGCTCCGCACCACCCACCGCGACCCCGCCCTGGCCGCGCCAAGCCACCACCAGTTCGTCGATCGACCGGATATGCGCTCCGGTCACACCCCGGACCCCCCGGGCCAGCAACCAGGCACGTACGGCCCTGCTCCGCACTGCCGGAGCGGCGGCGGCGAGTACCTCGCAGGACAACCCGTGGGACGCCGATTCCGCTCTGACCAGCAGCTCTCCAGCGAATTCGTCGAGCGCGGCATTATCGTGGCGCAGCTGTTCGGCGGTGCGGGCCAGGGCCAGGGCCGCCGTACCGCCGAGAACATCCTCCAGTACCGGCAGCACCTCGGTGCGCAGCCGAACCCTGGTGAATTCCGGGGAACTGTTGTGTGGATCGTCATACGGCGACAGGCCCACATCCGCGCAGAACTGGCGGGTGACAACGCGGCGGACACCCAGGAGCGGCCTGCCCCACGGGTCGTCGAAGGGGGCCATCCCCTGAATCGAGCGTGCCCCCGAGCCGCGACCGAGCCCGAGCAGAACGGTTTCGGCCTGATCGTCGAGTGTGTGGCCGAGTAGCACCGGCCGGTCACCGCGTGCGGCCGCCAGAGCGCTGTAGCGGGCGGTGCGCGCGGCGGCCTCCATACCGCCGGTATGGCCCACCTCGACTGAAAGGACGCGTACCGAACGGCACCCCAGCGCCCGCGCGGTCGCCGCCGCCGTCGCCGCGACCTCGGCAGAGTCTTCCTGCAACTGGTGGTCCACCACGAGCGCGTCCACGGCCTCGGCCTCCGCCAGGGTGGCGGCGGTCAGCGCCAGCGAGTCGGCGCCCCCCGACAGACCGACGGCCACGGGCCCGGACGACCCGAATCGCCGCAGCCAGTCCCGGACGGCGTGCCGCAGGGTCAGCACGGCGGATGTCTCCGGCAACTGTTTCTTTGGCGCCGCCTGCGGCGTCGCGGGGTTCGGGGCCCCCTTGGTCTCGTTCTTCACTCCGGCGCTCCTCCGCTTCGCTCCCCCGCTCTGTCGCTCCAGAACGAGACGGGCCCCGAACCACCAACGCCGACCGACCGCATGCAGGAAACGGTGGCGGGGACACATGCGGGCCGACTGGCGGTAGGGGGATCAAACGCGCCCAGGGGCGGCGGAGGTTCGGCCGGAGGGAGGTTCGGACGGGGGTAAGTGCGGATCCTGCGGGCCAAAGTGCACCGTCCGCTCACCCTCCTACCTTCGCGAGCGGCCCCGCTTGTCACCTCCGCGACGGGCGCGTTGTCACCTTCGAGACGGGCGCGCCAAAACACAGCTGAAGATCGGCACACGGGTGCTGGAACATCTAGGCTGTCCTGCAGACCGCGCAGCCCCGCAGGAGGACCCCGAGAATGACACGCCCGCTGTCCGTACTCATGCGCGCCGGGATCGTGGGTGCTGCCGCCGCGCTCGTCCTGGCCGGACCGTCCGTGGCCGACCCGAACAATGTGAACCCGATTCCGGGGATCAACGGGCAGCCTCGTGGTCTGCCGGCGCTGCCGGGTGATACCCAGGCCGTTTTCCAGATGACCGGGATGGACAGTCCCAACAGAACCGAGCGAGTGAACGTGCTCGGCACCGATCTCGGGATCATGTGGGACGACGGAGCCGGCACCATGTTGACCGCGTTCGGTGATTCGGCGGGTCTCGGTTTCCCGAATCTGCTGGCCGGAAGCGCCTGGGCGTGGAGCAGCAATGTCGTTTTCTTCAGCCACACCCAGGATCCAGCTCAGGGCATCATGTTCGACGGCTCGGTCTCGAACCCACTGCCCAGCCCGAAGATTCCGGGGATCGAGATCAGTCTGATCCCCACCGCCGGTGTCGCGGTGGGTGGCGTGCAGTACATGAGCATGATGTCGGTGAAACAGTGGGGCGACCACGGCAAGTGGACCACCAACTTCGCCACCCTCGCCTCCTCCGGCGACGGCGGGCGCACCTGGACTCAGCTCCCCACCACCCGCCGCGGGAATGTGGACGGCTATGAACGTTTCCAGCAGAACGCGTTCGTGAAGGCCGACGGCTACGTGTACCGGTACGGCACACCGGCCGGGCGGGGGAACCCGGGATTCGTCTCCCGGGTGCGTGAGGCCGATATCGCGAATATGGATGCCTACGAGTACTGGGACGGGCACGGCTGGAAGGCGAACGATGCCCGGGCCGCCGCGCCGATCGTCGACGGCGTGGCCGAGTTGTCGGTGCAGTGGAACGAGCATCTGCGCAAGTTCGTGATGCTGACGACCGATCCGTTCAATTCGGTGGTGCTGCGCACCGCGGACTCGCCGGAAGGCCCCTGGGGCCCGCCTCGCGTCCTGGTCGAGGGCGCCGCGCTCCCCACGGCCTACGCACCGATGATCTTCCCGTATCAAACCGGCAGTGATCTGTACTTCCTGCTCACGGTGCACCGGCAGTACAACGTGCTGCTGATGCGCACTCGACTGTAGGTCACCTCCGGGCACATACGGCAGGCGGCGGCGCTCGATAACCGGGATCGCTGTGCCTCCGGATATCCGAGGCACGCTCACAGCGGGACTTCGGGCCGAACCTGGCTTCGTCCGCACAGCGCACCGCCTCGGACTTCGGCGCGCCGGGCCGGTTGCTTCCGGGGACCGGTCACAGGACCGGTCCGGTTTGTAGCGTGCCCACCACAATCCGGTCGCACAGCAACGGCCGGTGCCCGCGGGCACCGGCCGTAACAGCGGAAGTTCTGCGCGGGACCTCGCTCAGCGACCGCCCGCGCGACTGCCGGGACGACTGCCTTCGTTGCCACTACTCGGCACAGCTGTCGGATCCGGTTTGTCCTCGGGCTTGTCCTCTTCCGATTTCTGCTCCTCCGGTGATTCGCATTTCACCTCGGGCACCGGGTCGTACTTCACCGTCCGCGTATGCCGCGAAACTTCCTGGCCCGTATTGATATCGGTGATCACGCGGGTATCGGAGATCGTGAAACCCTGAGCTCCCGTGGAGGCGATGCAATCGTCGCCCTTGGGCAGGGTTACGGTTTCCGGCTCGGTCGGCTTGGTTTTCTCACCCGTGATGGATTCGACGTTCACCGTCTTGGTGCCCCAGATCCGCACCGTCACCTCGGAGCTGTCCGCGAAGGCCTGGATGTACAGGCCGTGCGGGGTGTTGTTGCGGAACTGCAGGTCGATGGCGCCGTCGAAAACCGTTGCTTCCCGGGCCGCCGGGTAGCGGGAGATGTAGTAGCTGTGTTCCGTATGGCCGGCGTCCTCGAGCCCGGCGAAATACGCGGCGTTGTAGAGGGTGGTCGCGAACTGGCTGATCCCGCCGCCGACGGCCTTGCTGGGGCGCCCGTGGTCGATGATCCCGGATTCCACGTAGCCCTCGGCCTCACCACGGTGCCCGGTGTACCCGTTGAGCGAGAAGGTCTCGCCCGGTTTGACGACAGCGCCGTTCACCTTCTGCGCGACCGTACGGATGTTCACACCCGACGGACCGGAGAAACCGCCGGTGGTGAACTCACCCATCGACTCGGTGATCCCGAGCGATTCCGCCGCCTGGGTGGTGAGCTTGGGTTCGGTCCGTTCGTAGATCGCCGCGGTGGTCCGCTGAGGTCCGGTCGCGGCCAGCATCGCCGGCAGTTGCTCCAGCGATTTCGCCCAGTTGATCTTGTCACCCACCACAGCGGGAACAACACTGGGCGAACCGGCGAAGGTGAAGGTCGCGTCCTTCGGTTCGACCTCGGTCGAGGCGAGCTGCGGAGCGAGCAGATCCGTGGCGACCTTGTGGTCGAATTCGACGCGCAGCCCGCCGTGACCGTCCGGCACGAAACTCACGATGGCGGCGATCTGATCCGGGTTCAGCGTCGCGCCTCCCGAGCCCTTGCCCGAATAGACCACCGGGGCGCTCACCGCCGGTTCGGCGATCTGGTGCAGTGCCTGTTCGATGGCGTCGCGCCGGACCGCGGGCGGTGCCGGGGTGACGGGGAGGTCCAGGGTGCTCGCGGTCGCCCACTGGTCGGTGAGCACGGTCCGCGCGCCGGCCTGATCCAGGACCCGGCCGGGCTTCGGGTCCACCGCGATGGGGCGGGTGCCCTCGAACTTTATGCCGCCCTCTTCCGCTGGATGATCGTGTACCCGCAGCTCGTCGAACGTGCGGGTGAACGCCGCCTCGTCGACCGTGCTGGCCACGGTGACCTCGCGGGTGGCGACGAAGGACAACAGCCGGGAGGCGGGGTTGAGCGGCTGACCGCCGACCCGCTCCCAGGTGCCGTCCCAGTCCACGCCCAGACCGGCGGCGCCGGGCACCAGCTGGGTCTGCACATCGGCGATCTTCACCGGGATCACCTCGCCGGAGCGGGCGTCGAGCGTGGTCTGCAGCTTCGCGCGGGCCTCTTCCTTTTCCATACCGCCGATCGCGATCCCGGCGACCTCTACGCCGCGCGGAATCTTGCCGGATGTCATCACCAAGTCCGCGATATAGCCCACCAGCGCGATTCCGAACACCACGGCCGCTACCAGCAGCACCCGCCGGGCAGTCGCGGAATCGCGCAACCCGGTACGAGCACCGCTCGGGCGGCGGGCGTCACCACCGGACCCTCCGGAACCGCCCGGGCGAGGCCCCTTGGGCGGCGCGGGCGGAACCGACCCGCCCTGGCCGAGGACATCGGTGGCCGCCGGATCTTCGGAGTACGCCGGCCGAGACACCGCGCCCTGGGACAGGCGTGCCGTGAGCTCCGCCGAATCGAAGACTTCTGTCGGGGCATCGGCGTCGACGCCCGCGGCGGTGTAGGCACCGGCGGAAGGGGCGGCGGCGTGGGCGCGGGGCAGCTGCTGGGTCGCGAAATCCGAGCCTGCCGGATCACCGGGGACCTGTCCCGGCTCGGATCCCGGGTGGGCGGCAGGCGGCTCGGCACCGGGCCGGGGGGCACGAGAAACAGCGGGGGTGGGTCCGGAGGTTGGAGCAGGCCCACCTGCGGATACGGAATCCGAGGAGGGTTCCGGCTGATCCGTCCCGGATGCCGAACCCGGGCCCGACGGCGTTCCAGTGGCCGGGCTCAACCACGAACTGCCGCCGCGCCAACCGGGTGCGACGGCATCCGCGGAATTCGGTTGCGCGGGCGGCGGCTGCTGCGGGCGGCCGTGGTCGAGCGGCTGTCGAGGGCCGCCGTCCATCGGCCGCGGCCGGCCGGGGTCGTGTCTGTCGCCGCGGTCGGTGTTCGATTCGCCGCTCACGAACCGTCCTCCCCACTCGATATGTCCGGGGACTCGCGGGCGCGAGCCTTCGCCAACGATAGTTGTCCGAACTGTAATCTTCAGTGCCTGATCGATCACAGCTGCGCCATCGGGTAGCCCGTACGGCGGCTCAGTTGAGACACTGCACGGTTGGGGCCCGGACAGCAAAGTGGCCCCGTGCAGTCGCCGGGTCGGGGGTCAGGCGAATACACGGAGCCAACCGGTATATCGGCACCGAGGACAGGTCGTTACACCCTTCTCCCGGAAATCCGAGCACGGCCGGGCACAATCGACTACAACGTGCGATCCGGACTCCTACCCAGGAAAAGGGGACGTGACATGCAGTTGGGCATGATCGGGCTCGGCCGGATGGGCGCCAATATCGTGCGGCGGATCGTCGCGGCCGGCCATACCGCGGTGGGATGTGAACGCCATCCCGCGGTGATCGCCGACCTCACCGCCGAGCTCGGCGACGGTTTCCGGGGCAGTACCGATCTGACGGAATTCATCGCCACCCTCGACACCCCCCGGGTGGTGTGGGTGATGATCCCGGCCGGCGCCACCGGCGCGGTCATCGATCAGCTGTCAGATCTGCTCGAGCCCGGCGATATCGTCATCGACGGCGGCAACAGCCGTTACCACGACGATATCGCCCGGGCGGCGAAACTCGGTCCGCTGGGCATCCACTACCTCGATATCGGCACCTCCGGCGGAGTCTTCGGCCGCGAGCGGGGCTTCTGCCTCATGATCGGCGGCGAACCGGACCCGGTGCGGCATATCGAACCGCTGCTGCGCGCTATCGCACCCGGCGTCGCCGCCGCGCCCCGCACGCCGGGCCGAGAGGGCGAACCCGGACCGGCCGAACACGGATATCTGCACTGCGGACCGGCAGGCGCGGGCCATTTCGTGAAGATGGTGCACAACGGCATCGAATACGGTGCCATGGCCGCGTACGCGGAGGGGCTCAACATCCTGCACAAAGCCGATTACGGCAACCGCGCCGCAGGCGAGTTCTCCGCCGAGGAGACCCCCCTCGAACACCCGGAGTACTACCGCTACGACATCGATATCGCGGAGGTCACCGAGGTATGGCGGCGCGGATCGGTGGTGGCATCCTGGCTACTGGACCTGACCGCGGCCCAACTCCACGCCGACCCGAACCTGGACTCGTTCGGCGGCCGCGTCTCGGATTCGGGCGAGGGCCGCTGGACCATCGACGCCGCAGTCGATATCGGCGTACCCGCCCCGGTACTTTCCGCAGCCCTTTTCCAGCGCTTCGCCTCCCGCGGCGAATCGGAATACGCCGACAAAACCCTCTCCGCCATGCGCGCAGCCTTCGGCGGCCACCACGAACTACCAGGCAACGAGTAGCAGCCCCCTCCGAGCCCGAACCACCGATCACAACCACCAAACCCACCCACGGCGCCCCACCCCTCGACCGGGCGCCGCACACCCCTTCCTCCACTCCGACCTCTCCTCCACTCCGACCTCACCACCCGCCCGACCCAGCCGTCGCCCCCCGGCGCGCTTGATCCCCTACAGCCAGTCGTCCGCATGCGCCCCCACTCAGCCGAACTCGCCGCCGCCCCCGGCGCGTTTGTTCCCTACCGCCCACCTGTCCGCATGCGACTCCGCCCCCGTTTCTCCGCATGCGACAGGTCCGCCTTGGTGGTTCGGGGCCCGTCTCGTTCTGGAGCGACCAGAGCGAAGGAGCGCAGCGACTGAGCGCCGGGAGTGAAGAACGAGACCAAGGGGGCCCCGAACCCGCGACGCCGCAGGCGGCGCCAAAAAACACAGCACCTTCACGGGCCGATCAGCTTCTCACCTTCACGGTCCAACCCACCCCCGACCTTCCAAGGCCCACCGACCTCGCCGCCGCCCGCGGGCGCGTTTGAACCCCTATCGCCAGTCCGTCCACATCCGACCCCACCCCATTTCCCCGCATGCGACCGGTCCGCCTCGGCGGTTCGGCGCCCGTCTCGTTCTGGAGCGACCAGAGCGAAGGAGCGCAGCGACCGACCGCCGGGAGTGAAGAACGAGACCAAGGGGGCCCCGAACCCGCGACGCCGCAGGCGCCGCAAAAACTCAGCGCTCGAGTATCGCCACCACTCCCTGCCCCCCGGCCGCGCAGATGGAGATCAGCGCCCGCCCCGACCCCTTCTCCGCCAGCATCTTGGCAGTCTGGGCAACGATCCGCCCGCCCGTCGCCGCGAACGGATGCCCCGCTGCCAGCGAGGATCCGTTCACGTTCAGCTTCGTCCGGTCGATCGCACCGAGAGCGCCGTCGAGCCCCAGCCGCTCCTTGCAGTACCGATCCGATTCCCATGCCTGCAGCGACGCCAGCACCACCGACGCGAACGCCTCATGGATTTCGTAGTAGTCGAAATCCTGCAGCGTGAGACCGTTGCGGGCGAGCAGCCGCGGCACCGCGTACGTGGGGGCCATCAGCAGTCCGTCGGGCCCGTGGATGTAATCGACAGCCGCGACTTCGCTGTCCACCAGGTGGGCGAGGACCGGCAGGTTGCGTTCCGCCGCCCATTCGTCGCTCGACAGCAGCACCGCCGAGGCGCCGTCGGTGAGCGGTGTGGAGTTGCCCGCCGTCATCGTGGCATCGCCGAGCTTCACCCCGAACACCGGTTTGAGAGTGGCCAGTTTCTCGACCGACGAGTTGGGACGCAGGTTGTCGTCCCGCGTCAGTCCGAGGAACGGAGTCACCAGATCGTCGAAGAAGCCGCGCTCATAGGCGGCGGCCATATTCTTGTGCGACAGATAGGCCAGTTCGTCCTGTGCCTCGCGGGCGACGCCGAATTCCTTGGCCGTGACAGCCGCGTGCTCACCCATGGACATACCGGTGCGCGGTTCGGCATTGCGCGGGATCTCGATGCCGACCATGCCCGGACGCAGCTGGCCCACCAGTTTGACCCGCTCGGCGTTCGTGCGGGCACGGTTGATGTTCAGCATCCATTCGCGCATCCGTTCGCTGACACCGATCGGGGCGTCGGAGGTGGTATCGGTACCGCCGCCGATTCCGGCCTCGATCCGGCCGGCCGCGATCGCGTCACCGACGGTGACCACGGCCTGCAGACCGGTTCCGCAGGCCAGCTGCAGATCGTGGGCCGGGGTGTAGGGGCTGAGCCGGCTGCCGAGCACGCTTTCGCGGATCATGCCGTGTTCGCCGACCCGCTTGAGTACGGCGCCACCGGCCACCATGCCCAGGCGTTCGCCCTGCAGACCGAATCGGCTGACCAGACCGTCCAGGGTGGCGGTGAACATGTCCTGGTTGGACGCGTGGGCGTAGGCCTTGTCGGAGCGGGCGAAGGGGATTCGGTTGCCGCCGAGGATGGCGATCGGACGGGTCGAACGGGGTGTGGTGGTCACTCGGGTCTCCCAAGGTGTCGAGTCGGCGAGATTATCGGGTGTTTCCGGGCTCCGGGCCGCGGTATCCGGCCACAGCGGCCGACGCCCGTCCGCGATCGGTTTACGATAAACTTACTCCGGAGTAAGTTCAATGTCGACACCGCCTCCGGCGACTGTGCGCCGGACAACCTCACGGCCTGGCCTCTGCGCGGGTCAGTGCCATCGAGGTCAGGGCCATCGGGGCATCCCGAGGCGGTCGCCGGTACCGAGACACCACATCGAGCAACAGGAAAAGGTGGGAACAGTGGCAGCCAAGAGCAAAGGCGCACCCAGCCTGTACGGATCGTTCGTCAACTCCGCGCCGGGCGGGTTCCTCGCGAACAAGCTGGGCCTGCCGAAGCCGGAGAAGCTGCGGCGCTATATCGCCGGCGAACCCGCGCTTCCGGGTCCGGTGCTGCTGGGCGGTAAGGGCCGAGTCGCCGAACCACTGCGCGCACTGCTGGCGGACGATTACACCTTCGCCGATTCGCTGACCACCGGAACCAAATACGGCGCACTGGTTTTCGACGCCACCGGTATCGGCAGCGTCGAGGATCTCTCGCAGCTCTTCGAATTCTTCCAGCCGGCCATGCGCAGCATCGCACCGTCCGGCCGGGTGCTGGTGATCGGAACGACCCCGGAACTCGCCGGGAGCATCGATGGCCAGATCGCGCAGCGGGCGCTCGAGGGCTTCACCCGTTCGGTCGGTAAGGAACTGCTGCGCGGCGCCACCGCCCAGCTGGTATACCTGCACCCCGAGGCCGCCCCGGCCGCCACCGGCCTGGCCTCGACACTGCGATTCGTCCTGTCTGCCAAATCGGCGTTCGTGGACGCCCAGGTGATCCGTGTCGGCAAGGACGACGCGACCGCACCGGCCGACTGGAACCGGCCGCTCGACGGGAAGGTCGCGGTGGTCACCGGCGCTGCTCGCGGTATCGGCGCGACCATCGCCGAGGTCTTCGCGCGCGACGGCGCCACCGTGATCGTCGCCGATATCCCGGCCGCGGGAGAGTCCCTGGCCGAGACAGCGAACAAGGTCGGCGGTACCGCGCTGGCGCTGGATGTCACCGCCCCCGACGCCGCCGAGCGGCTCGCCGAGTTCGCCACCGAACGTTTCGGCGGTATCGACATCATCGTGCACAACGCCGGTATCACCCGGGACAAACTGCTGGCGAATATGGACGAAGGCCGCTGGAACGCCGTCCTGAACGTGAACCTCGCCGCCCCGCACCGGATCACCCAGGGCCTGGTGGCCGCGGGTGCGCTGAAGGAGGGTGGCCGTGTGATCGATGTGTCCTCCATCGCGGGTATCGCGGGTAACCGCGGGCAGACCAATTACGGTGCCTCCAAGGCCGGCGTTATCGGCATGGTGAACGCCGAAGCGCCCGCGCTGGCCGAGAAGAACATCACGATCAACGCCGTGGCCCCCGGATTCATCGAAACCGCCATGACCGCGGCGATTCCGCTGGCCACCCGGGAGGGCGGCCGGCTGATGGCCTCGCTCAACCAGGGTGGCGAGACCGTGGACGTCGCCGAAACCATCGCCTATTTCGCCAGCCCGGCCTCGAACGCGGTGAACGGCAATATCGTCCGCGTCTGCGGTCAGAGCATGATCGGCGCGTGATGACCGAGACCATATCGCTCGACACCCCGCCGAAGAACGGCAGCCTGTACGTGAAGGCGGCCCTGGGCGCGGTTCCGCTGCCGTTCGTCTCCGGCCGCAAATCGGCGATCCCGGACCGGGAGGTCCGGCTCGACGGTCTGCGCGTGGATCCGGAGCATCTGGCCGCCTACTGCCGGGCCACCGGGCTCCGGTTCGGCGATACGCTGCCGCTGACCTACCCGTTCGTCATCACCTTCCCGATGGTGATGAAACTGGTGGTGCAGCGCGATTTCCCGTTCGTCGCCGTAGGCGCGGTGCACGCGGAGAACCTGATCGAACGCACCCGCGATATCTCGATGAGCGAACCGCTCGATATCACCGCGCATATCGAGAACCTCCGCGAGCACCCCAAAGGGCTGCTGGTGGACGCGATCAGCGAGATCCGGGTCGGGCGGGAACTGGTGTGGCGGCAGGTCACGACCTTCCTGCACCAGCAGAAGACATCGCTGTCGGGCGGGCCGAAACCCGAACCGAAACCGGAAGAGGTGCCGCCGCCCCCGCTGCGGACCCTGAAGGTGGACCAGAAGACGATCACCCGGTACGCCGACGCGTCCGGTGATCAGAACCCGATCCACACCTCGGCATTGGGTGCCAAAGCATTCGGGTTCCCCCGCGCGATCGCCCACGGTATGTGGTCGGCGGCGGCGATTCTGTCGACCCTGGAGGGCCGGGTCCCGGGCCGGACTTCCTATTCGGTGAAGTTCGGCAAACCGGTACTGCTGCCCTCGACCGTGAACGTGTACGCGGATCAGGTCGCGGACGGCTGGGAACTGGCGATGCGGCATCCGAAGAAGGGGTATCCCCACCTCACCGCCACCTTGCGCTGATCCGGCATCGCATGGCCGGATCCCGCCCCGAATCGCCGGGCGGGGTCCGGCCGTTCTCGGCGAAATGCGGGTGTACGCCGCTGTTCGCGCCCGGCCCGCGAATACAGAAAGGCTCCCCGACCATCGGTCGGGGAGCCTTTCTGGTCTCGCTGTACGACTCAGAGGTTCTTCGGCATCTTGATCGTCTCCGTCGGCGCGTCCGCGGAACCGGCCCGCGGAAGCGTGGTGGTCGGCGCGTCCGAATCCGCGGGCGAAGGCGCCGGGCCGCCGGGTCGGCTACCGGACGGGCCGGCGTTACGAACCGGCCGGCCGGAACCGCCACCCATGAGACCGAGCACGATACCGGCGATCAGGGCGATGACACCGACGATGCCGAAAACGATCGGCAGGACACGCCCGAACAGCGACAGCTGGTCGGTGTTCTCCTTCGCCACCGCGAGCTGCGATTCGACCGTATCGGCGTCGAACACCATATTCGCCTTCAGCGCGGGCACTTCCGGCTTGTCGGCGGAACGCCCGTAGAAGATGTTCAGCTGCTCCCCGCCCTTGACGATGGTGCCCGTCTGCGGCTCCACCCATACATCACGGACGTTGCTGTAGAAGCGCGACATGGTGATCGGTTCTTCGCCGCCCTCGACACCCCACTTCGCCGCGGGCAGGCTCAGTTTGTTGGTCGGCGCGTTGGCCACCTTGGAAAGATCGGTCACCGGGACGTTCTGCCGGAAGTGGTAGACCTTGGTGCCGTTGATCTCGGTCTCTTCCAGGAACTCCATATCGGTGGTGGTCCGGGCGAGAACGTCGAAGTACGGGTAGGTCTTCTTCTCGGTACCGATCGGGAACCGGTACTGCAGACCGGTGCGGTTCACCGGATCGGCGATGCTCTCGCCCTTGCTGTTGGTGGTCATCGCGATCGAGCCGTTGGGGTCGGCGGCGACGGGCTCACCGGTCTTGCGGTCGACGGTGATCCGGTCGACGTAGGCCGTCAGCACACCGGTATCGCCCGATTTGTCGATCCGGCGCAGGGTGTTACCGGCCTGGATCGTCATCTCGTCGGCGTCGGACGGATCTTCGACGGTGAGGAAACGCTGGGAGACGAGCGGAACGTTCTTGTTGACCTCTGCCGAGCGCCCCTCTTCGGTCAGCGATGTCGAGTCGAGGACCAGGCTCTCCTGGTCCTTCTGGTTGACCGCGACGGTGGTGATCTCGAGGTCGAGGGGAGTCTTGGCCATTTTGCTGATCGTGTAGGTAGGAATCATCAGCGCGGCAACGATCAGCAACGCGCCGAGACCCACGAGCACGCAGGCAACCGTCCTTCTGGTTCCGGCACTCAGTGCCATGCAAAGTCTCCTCGTCGTAGAACACAGGTCGTTCCGCGGGTACAGCGGGGCGCCGCGGCACTCGTGAGCCCTGACACTAACAGCAGAAGTGTTACCCAGGCGCTGGCGAGGCCGGATTCCGACCCAAATCGGAGGGAGTCTAACGCGCATTGTGAAATACCGGTTTCCCCATGTCCGGAGCGGCGCGGCAGACTGTAGGCCGATGATGCGATACCTCCGCCTCCGCTACGGCCTCCGCGAACCGCATGAACCGGGTTCGAAGGAGGTCCGGTGATGCGATACCTCCTCCTTCGCTACGGCCTCCGCGGACCGCATGAACCTGGTTCGAAGGAGGTCCGGTGACCGGGGCCCCGACCACCGGCGCCGGAGACGCGCCCGTCCTCGGCCAGGACCTCCCGGCCACCGCGACGGACGACGCCCGCCTGCTCGCGTCACCGTCCGAACCGCCGGTGGCGGCGGCCCGTCAACGGTCCTTTCTTCCCGCGCTGGAAGGTATGCGCGGTCTGGCGGCACTCGGGGTGCTGGTCACCCATGTGGCATTCCAGACCGGAGCCACCGCGATCCCGGTTATCGGCCGGCTGCTGGAACGTTTCGATATGGCGGTCGCGGTGTTCTTCGCGCTGTCGGGCTTCCTGCTGTGGCGGCCGCACGCACTGGCCGCGCGCGGACTCGGCGACGCACCCACCGTCGGCGTCTACCTGCGACATCGCGTCGCGCGCATCATGCCCGCCTACTGGGTGGTGGTGTGCACGGTACTCATCCTGGTACCGGCGGCGGCCGATACGGCCGGTGTGCAGGTGTGGTTCTCCAACCTGCTGCTACTACAGGTCTTCATACCGCTCACGCTGACCGACGGGCTCACCCAGATGTGGAGCCTGTCGGTGGAGGTGGCCTTCTATCTGGTGCTGCCGCTGCTCGCCTGGTTGTTGCACGGCCTGCGCGGCCGGGCGGCCGCGGCCCGGGTACCGGCCGTACTGATACTGGGCCTGGTCTGTCTGAGCTGGAATTTCATCCCGGTACCGACTCCGGGCGGGATCCACGCGGACAACTGGCTGCCCGCCTATTTGCCATGGTTCGCCGGCGGAATGCTGCTCGCCGAGCTGATCTGCGACGAGCGGCGCGCCCGGTGGCGCCGGATCCTGGGCAATCAGCCACTGATGTGGGCGATCGCGACGGCGGCCTTCGTGGTGTCGGGGACCGATCTGGGTGGGGTCACCGGGTTGACGCGAGCCGAACCGTGGCAGTACGCGGCGAAGATGGGCCTGGGCGCGGTGGTCGGCTTCGCGCTGCTCGCCCCGCTGATATTGGGGCGGGTGGACAAACCCCATCGCTGGCTCACCTCGGCGCCCGCGGCGACTGTCGGGCGCTGGTCCTATGGCATCTTCATCTGGCATCTGGCCGTGATGTCGGTGATCTTCCCGATTTTCGGGATCATGCCCTTCCACGGCGATTTCCTGACGGTGCTCCTACTTACTGTGGCCTTCACGCTGCCGATCGCCGCGGCCAGTCACGCACTGGTGGAAGAACCCTGCAGACGGTGGGCGCGGCGTTTCGACCGGCCGCGACCGGAGCGGGACTGAATCCCGCCGCATGTCGTCGCCGGCTCAGCAGGAACAGTCGCAGCACTCACAGCACTCGCAACACTCACAGCAGCCGCCCCCGTCGCCGCCATCGCCCCCGCCGCAGTCCGGACAGCAGCTGGCGCAATCGCCGCAATTGCCGCAATCGCAGCCCCGGCTGAACCAGGACCCCCGCTGCTCGCCGCTGCACGGGTTGGTGTGGTCGGCGCAGCAGGCGTAACCCGTGCAGTACTGGGCGAATATCAGCTGGATCGATTCGCCCGCACCGGGGCGCCGGGGTGGGGCGAAGGGGCCCTGATCGGTGGAATTGCGGGCGCCCGGGCCGGATACCGCGCACCCGGTGGACGCGCCGGCCGGAGCGGCGACGATACCGCCGAGGCGGCGCAGTGCGGTGGTGAGCGGGTCCAGTAGGGCCCAGCGCAGCGACGGAACCCTGGCGAGCCCCGCCGTGCGCAGCGATTCGCGCAACGACCGGTCGGATTCCCGGATGAGATCGTAGGCCTCGGTGGGTGGTGTCGCGGTGGCGGCGAGCGGGTTGAAACGATCGGCGGCGGCGTCCGCGGTGTAGTCGGTGAGCGCGTCGGCGAGATGGGCGATCCGGCCGAACTCCGCGCCCGCCGTGCGCAGCGGATCGGCGTTGTCCGGGCGTCCGGCCAGCACAGCGGTGTGCGCGAAGAATTCGGCCGCGCAGCGACTGCTGGCGACGGTCAGGTCGTCGAGATCGGACCGGCCGAACGGACCGGGCGCGGCGGCGATGCGATATTCGGTATCGGCCTGCGCCTCGATCGCCGCGACCAGCGGTTCGATATCGAGGCCGATATCCGCGGCGTGGGCGTGCGCGCCCGCCGACCAACTGGTGGCGACCCGCCGCATGGGCCGGTGCAGCCGCGGCCGGGTATCACCGTCGTCGATATGGTCCTGCACCTTGGCCGAACCCAGTAGCAGCGAGGCGGTGGCGGCGAGCCGGACCGGGGCCGATGCCCCGACCGGTACCCGCGCCGTCCGCATACCACGCAGCGGGCAGGGTCCGGCCGTGCGCCGCGGAGCCGGGGTATCGGCCTGCGCCTCGGTCAGCAGACTCAACACGATCGCATCGGTATTGGTCGCGGCGCGTGCCAGCTGACCCCCACCGTCCCGCAGACCCAGGCATAAACCACACATATGGGATTGCCACAGCCCCGGGTCGATTCCGTATTTCGCCGCGCCGTGCCGGCACGGCCGCAACATTCCGAACACACTGCCTCCCCGCGGGCGCCGTCCTCCACGACGACCCGCTTTCGGCATAGAAATTACGGAGGGGCCCGGCACGGCGCAAACCGGCAGAAAACCGCGCCACCACGGTAATTCGGACTATTCGCCCGTTTCGGTACGCTCGCCGGATTCGGGTTTGCGCCCGGACAGACCGCGCCAGGCCAGCACGTCCAGCAGGTCCACCGCTTCGGCCACATCGATGCGCCCACTGGCGACGGTATCGGCGATCGCTTCCCCCGCACCGATCACGGCGACCGCGACGATATCGAAATTGGTCCCCGGCTCGGCGTGCTTGGCGCTGGACTCCAGAAGTTTGGCGGTCAGTTCGATAACCCGCTGGCGGGCGTTCTCGATCTCCGACGCGAACGCCTGCTGACCGAGGGCCTGCCGGTAGAGAACCTGCCAGGAGTTGCGGTGGGAATCGACGAAACCGAGAAAACCCTCGAGCGCTGTACGGAGCTGTTCGTGCGGGCTGAGCAGCGGGTTACCGGCCGGCGCGACCGATTCGATGAAACGCATACCCTCCCGCTGGATGCAGGCCCGGAAGAGTTCGTCCTTGGAGCCGTAGTACAAATACAGCATCGGCTTGGAAATCTCGGCCTGGGCGGCGATAGCATCCATGGAGGTCTCATGGAAGCCCTTGTGCGAGAAGACCTCGACCGCGGCGTCGAGCATCTGCTGCTCACGCACCGCCCTCGGAAGTCTTTTCGTACCGCCCGCCATCACGTTCTCCTACCGCAGTGAGCCCTCTATATTACTCCAAAGTAAGTTGACCAGGCCCGGAACCACCCACGACGGCGCATTCACGCCGCCGGGATTCCGAGGCAGTTCCGGGGAAGTCCGGGTCGATCGATCAGCGCCGCACCCGGGGCGCCGGCCCCGGGTGACCACCACGCGCCGGGTCAGCAGGCGCGGGGAATCCGCTTGTAATCGGCCATCCGCAACACCGAGGCATCCACCCGGTCCATCGGCAGACGGCCCGCGGCGACCGCGTCCTCCAGTTGATCCAGCACCTGCCCCACCGCATCGGTACTGATCCACAAGGCATTGTCGGCACCGGCCACCAGGGTGGCCTCGACCGCCTCCTCGATGGACAGCCGGTCGGTTATGGCCGCCATACCGCTGAGATCGTCGGTGAAGATCACGCCGTCATACGGGGCCGCCCCGTACCCGGAACCCTCCCGCAACAGGGACATGACCTCCGGACTGATACTGGCGGGCACCCCGGATGTGGTCAGGCCGGGCACGTCGAGATGGCCGACCATCACGGCCGAACCGGTGTCGATCAACTCCCGGAACGGCACCAGATCGCGGTCCACCAGTTCCGGCAGCGGCGCGACCTGAACCGCACCCAGGTGGGAATCACCGGTTCCGGCGCCGTGCCCCGGGAAGTGTTTGAGCACGGTCCCCAGGCCCGCCTCGTGCATGGCCCGGATATAGGCGTCCGCGTATTCGGTGACCACCGCCGGATCATCGGAGAACGAACGGTCGCCGATCACCGAATCGTCGGGTTGGGAGCTCACATCGATATCGGGCGCGAAATCGACCGTGATACCCAGGTCGCTCATGGCGCGGGCGCGCTCCAGGGTGGCGTCGTAGAACTCGTCGGCCGACATCGTCTCCGCTGTGGCACGGGCCGACGGGGCTGTCCCGATCAGGTCGTCCAGCCGGGAGACACGGCCGCCCTCTTCGTCGGTGGTGACCATCAGCGGAACCTTCGCCGCGGCCGTCACCTGCTGGAGCCCGCCGTCGGTAAGCATCGACAGATCGGTCCAGCTGCCGACGAAGATGCCGCCTACCTGATGGTCGCGCACCACAGCGAGCGCGTCGTCTGTATCGGCGACGCCGACGGTGAGCAACTGCGCCAGCTTCTCCCTGGTGCTGAATTGCCCCAGGTACTCGGCCGCGCAGTCGGACTCCGTATCGGGCGAGGGTGCGGGCGCCGCGCTCGTCGCGGCCTCCGGGGGGCTGCCCCCCTGAGTAGTTCCCGGGCTACCGCCGTCACCGCCCGAACAGGCGGTAACGATCATGGCGAGCACCGCGAGCAGGACGAACGGCATCTTCCGCATCGTTCGACGTTAGCCCGCGCGCCGTGGACGCGGAAGCTCGGCTCGGTTTCGGGAGGGAGGTAATCTGGAATCATCCGTCAGGACTCCGCCCCGGAGGTCGCCATGCCCTGCGATCTGATGCTCATCGCCTACGACGGTTCCGAACACGCGAAACGCGCGATCGAATACGCCGGCCGCTTCCTCACCGCCAACCGTGCGGTGGTGCTGACCGCCTGGGAGCCGATGGTGCGCCAGGCGGCGCGAATATCGGGGATCTCCGGGATGGTGCAGCCCGAATGGGTGCCGGACGAGGAGATGGAGGACATCGCCTATACGACCGCGCGCGAGATCAACGCCGAAGGCGTGCATCTGGCGGGACTGGCCGGACTGAACGCCGAGCCCCGCACCGAGGAATTCTCGGGCAGTGTGTGGCATGCGGTTGTCGAGGTCGCCGACGAGCTGGACGTCGACATCATCGTCGCGGGCACCCGCGGCGCCACCGGGTTGCGGGCGCTGGTGCACAGCAGCGTCGCCGACGCCGTGCTCAAACATTGTCACCGCCCGGTCTTCCTGGTCCCGCCGGTGCAACGGGCCCAGGCGCATGAGAACGGGCACAACCAACACGCCGTGAAGTAGCCCGCCTCCGGTGTCCGCGGCTCGGGCTACGGTCGGGATATGACCGGGTTCCTCCTGGCACGACCCGACAGCGTGGTCCGGGCGAGCGGAGTTCGCACCGAATACCGCGACCCGGGGCAGGCCGTCGACGCATTGCGCGGCGGCACCGCGGCGGTCGTCGGCGCGCTGCCGTTCGATCCACGCCGGCCGGCCGCATTGATCGAGCCCGCCGATCTGCGCCACACCGCGGGACCGTGGCGCCCGGCCGCACTTCCCGAACTACCCCGGATGCGCGTGGTGAGCGAACAACCGGTGCCGGACGAGCACCGCGCCCGGGTGGCGCGGCTGGTCGAAATCCTCGCCGACCCATCGCAACCGCTCGGGAAAGTGGTGGCCGCGCGGTCGGTACTGACGGCAGCCGATGCGCCCTTGGACCCGGAAACCGTCACCGCCTACCTGCTCACCGGGCACCCGCGCGCCAATATCTTCGCGGTGGATCTCACGCCCGCCGGGCGGACGGGCGCGACGCTGGTGGGCGCGAGCCCCGAAACCCTGGTCGAGCGCACCGGGAACACGGTCGGAGTGCACCCACTGGCCGGTACCGCGCCCCGGCTGTCCGACCCCGGAGCGGACAGCGCGGCGGCACAGCGTCTCGCGTCCAGCACGAAGAACCTGACCGAACACGCGTTCGTCGTCGACTGGATCACCGAACGGCTGCAACCGGTCTGCGCCCGGCTCACGGTCGCCCCGCGTGCGCAGCTCGTGGGGACTCGCGACGTATGGCATCTGGGCACCCCGATCCACGGCGTGCTGCGTGATCCGGCACCGAGCGCGCTGGAACTGGCCCTGCTGCTCCATCCGACCCCCGCGGTCTGCGGCACACCCACCGCGCAGGCCCTGGAGTACATCACCGGTCACGAGGAGGACCGCGGGTTCTACGGCGGTGCGGCCGGGTGGTGTGACTCGACCGGTGACGGATGCTGGGTGGTCGCGATCCGCAGCGCGGAACTGTCGGCCGACGGGCGCTCGCTACGCGCATACGCCGGCGGCGGCATTGTCGCGGCCTCGGACCCGCAGGCCGAACTGGAGGAGACCACCAGCAAACTGCGCACTCTGCTCGGCGCGCTGAACGTATCGGCGCCACCGAGTCGCGGCCCTGGCAGCTGAACCTCGGCACCGGCACCCAGCGAGGCCCCTGTCAGGCCGCCCCACCCCCTCACGTGCCGATCGGTGGTGCCGAGTCCAGCGAGGCCTTGGCGGTTTCGGCCCGTCCATGCCGTCAGTCCTCGAAGCGCATGCGGCGAAGCCGCGAGTCTCGAGGGCTGACGGCATGGACCGAGGGGGCCGAAACCAGCGCGCCGAAGGCGCGCCGATAAACACAGCACCGGGCGCTCCTGCTAGGTTGGCCGGGATACTGCCGCGTCTAGTTTGGAGTGCTGCGATGAAGTTTGCTGTCCCCGGTATTGCGAGCGCGGTGGGCGGTGCCCTGCTGGGCGCGATCGCGGTCTTCGCCATTACCGCAGCGCTGCAGCAGAACACTCGCCCCGAGGTGGACCGCAGCGGTAACGCGGACAGTTCGCTGCTGAACAACGTCGAATACGGCAAGCGCTGAGACCCACCCAGAACCCGTCCCGTCCCCGCCCGGCACTCGCGGCGGGGACGCCGAACGCCTGACCCACGGTGCCCGACCAGCCCGATCCCGCCGATACGCCCGGCTGTATTTTCGGCGCGCTGACGCGCGCGGGTTGGCGATCCGCTGCATGGTTCGCCGGATCAGTGGTTATCGCTCTCCTGCTCAGTTTCCTGCAGGCGCCCGGACTCACGGTCGCCGACACCAAATACGACCTGGCCGAGAACCCCCTCGGCTTCCTCGCCCGCGCCGCCCACATGTGGAGCAGCCAGGCCCCGATGGGTCAGGTGCAGAACCAGGCCTACGGCTATTTCTTCCCGCACGGCGCTTTCTTCGCGCTCGGTGACCTCCTCGCTGTTCCCGCCTGGGTGACCCAGCGGGTCTGGTGGGCGCTACTGCTGCTGGCCGGCTTCTGGGGTGTGATCAAGCTCTGCGAAACGCTCGGGATCGGCGGGCACGGCTCGCGGATCATCGCGGCCGCCGCCTACGCGCTCTCACCCCGGGTACTGACCACCCTGGGCTCGATCTCCTCCGAATCTCTGCCCATGATGCTGGCGCCGTGGGTGCTGCTCGCGCCCGCGGCCCTCGGCACCGTGTACCGGCGCCGAAGCCGCGGCGGTATGCGGTCGCCGGCCGGCAGCGCGCTGGCGCTGGCGCTGATGGGCGCGGTGAACGCGGTCGCCACGGTCGCGGCGTTCCTGCCCGCGCTGCTGTGGTGGGCCAGTTACCGGCCCAACCCTTCCTGGTGGCGGTTCACCCGCGCCTGGGTGCCGCTGCTGGTATTGGCGGTCGCGTGGTGGGCGGTACCGCTGCTGCTGCTCGGCCGGGTCAGCCCGCCGTTCCTCGACTACATCGAATCGTCCGGGGTCACCACACAGTGGGCTTCGCTGGGTGAGGTGCTGCGCGGCACCGACAGCTGGACCCCGTTCGTCTCGCCGGAACGCATCGCGGGCGCGGTACTGGTCACCCAGCCGGCCGCCGTGCTGGCCACCGGGCTCATCGCCGCCGCGGGGATGGCGGGGCTGGCCCTGCGGTCGATGCCCGGGCGCGGGCGGCTGGTTTTCATCCTGTGCGTCGGGCTGACCGGTATCTGCGCGGGTTATGTCGGACAGCTGGGTGGCCCGTTCGCCGAACCCATCCGCGTATTCCTCGATTCGGGTGGCGCGCCGCTGCGCAATGTGCACAAATTGGAGCCGCTGATCCGGTTGCCACTGGTGCTCGGTCTGGCGCAGTTGCTGGCCCGGGTGCCGCTGCCGGGTTCGGTGCGTGCGGCCCAATGGCGTGCCGCGTTCGCGAACCCGCATCGTGACCGCCGGGTCGCGGTGGCGATGTTGATCCTGGCCGCGCTCACCCTGTCCACCTCGCTGGCCTGGACCGGCAAACTCGCACCGCGCGGCGCCTACGACCAGGTACCCGCCTACTGGCAGCAGACCGCGGACTGGTTGCGCGACAATGCCGCCGATACCCGGGCACTGGTGGTACCGGGCGCACCGTTCGGCAGCCAGGTATGGGGGCTGACCAGGGACGAACCCATACAGGCGCTGGCCGAAACCCCTTGGTCGGTACGTGACGCCGTTCCGCTGACCCCACCCGGAACCATCCGGGCGATGGATTCGATCCAGCGGCTCGTGGCAGACGGCCGGCCGTCCGACGGATTGGCGGCCGCACTGCGCGGGCAGGGCATCGGAATACTGGTACTTCGCAACGACCTGGATCCCGATACGTCCCGGTCGACCCGGCCGCTGCTGGCCCACAGCGCGGTGGAGGGGTCACCCGGACTGGAGAAGGTAGCCGAGTTCGGCGGACCGATCGAACATGATTCCGGCAGCGACGATTTCGTTGTGGATGCCGATCTGCGACCCGAGTACCCCGCGGTCGAGATCTACCGGGTCGACGCCCCGGCCCCCGGCACCCCTGTCGAATTACGCAGCGGGACAGGCGCTCCCGCCGACCTGCCCGGTGCCTACAGTGTTCCACTGGCCTCGGTCCCGGTGGTGCAGGGCGGACCGGAAGTCCTGGAACGTCTCCACCGCGACCCCGCGACTTCACACGAACCGACCCTGCTGGCAGGCGATGCGGCCGCGGCGGGTCTGCCGGTGGGCCCGGTGACGGTGACCGATACACCGATGGACCGGGAAACCGATTTCGGCAAGGTCGACAACCACAACTCCGCGCTGCGCGCCCCCGGCGACGCGCGCCGCACACACAATCTGGTGCCCGACTACGCGGTACCGGGAGCCGAACCGGTCCGAGGTGATTGGACCGGGGCCACGGTCACCGCGTCCAGTTCGGCCGCCGACGCCACCCAGATCGGTGGTGTCGCCCCGGGCAATTCGACCGCGGCGATCGTCGACGGGGATCCCACCACCGCGTGGATAAGCAACGCGGGCGAATACGCACTCGGCCAATGGCTGCGGCTCGATATGGACAAGCCCTTCCGGTCGGGGCTGTTACGTTTCACGACCACTCCCGCCGCCATCGGCGACCCGGTGAAATGGGTGGAGGTACGCACCAACAACGGCAGTGTCTCGGCCCGGATCACCAAACCCGGCGAACCGGTATCGGTCGCGCTGCCGGTGGGATCGACCGACTGGGTGAAGATCACCGCCAGGCAGACCGAAGGTGGCAGTACCGGCGGACAGTTCGGTATCAGCGAACTCGGCATCGACGACTACACGGTGCGCGACGCTCCCGTCCCGGTCGATATACGGCACCGGACCGTCCTTCCGGCACCACCGCCGGGCGCGCAGGTCAGCGGATGGGATCTCGGACAGGAATTTCCCGGCCGCGCCGCCTGTTTCGACGCTCCGGACCGGATTCGCTGCGGGAAAGGCCTGGGGCTGGCTCCGGAGGAAATGGGTGCGTTCAGCCGCACACTGTCGGTGCCGGCTCCGGTTGCCGTCGATCCACAGCTCAGAGTCCGCCCTCGCCAAGGACCGGCGTTGGAGGCACTGCTGACCGACCCGGCACGACCGGTGGCACGCGGCGAATCCGATGTCGGCGATCTGCGCGGTTCGGCATTCGCCGCCACCGACGGCGACCCGCGCACCAGCTGGACGGCCCCGGAGGAATCCGCCCGCGACGCCAAGGGCCCGAAACCGACACTGACGATCGAACTCCCGGAGCCCACGCTGGTCACGGGCCTGGAACTGGCCCCCTCGCTCGGCGGGCTGCCGGCCGCCCCGACCTCGGTCGCGGTGAATCTCGGCAACGGGCCGCAGATACGCGAACTCGACGAACCCCATGAGGTTTCCCGGATCGACCTGCATCCCACGGTGACCGATCGGATCGAGCTGAGCATCCGCAGCTGGGAATCGGTCCTCGATACGACCGCCCTCGGCTACCACCAGGCCCAGCCCGCCGGGCTGGCCGAAGTGAACGTACTCGGTCCGCAGTACCCGCCGCCGGCGCCGGCGGACCGGCTGGTCACCGTCGGTTGCGATATCGGGCCGACCATCGCGGTGGGCGGCCGGCTGGTGCGCACCAGCGTCACCGCCACCGCGGGCGAATTACGCTCCGGCGACCCGGTTCCCGCACAGGTCTGCCCCGACCCCGGTGCGCCGCTCGCGCCTGGCACCGAAAGCGCCGCCGCCCAGCCGGTTTCCCTGCCGACAGGCGAAGTGGATGTGCTCGTCGCACCGTCCGAACTGTTCTTCGTCGACAGGCTGCGCCTGGTGAACACCCAGCCCCCGCCACCTGTCGCCGATACCGGGACCCAGCTACTGACCATGCCGCTCAGCACCAACGCCGGCTGGTCGGCGCGTACCGCGGACGGCCGGGAACTCGAGCCTGTCGTGGTCGACGGCTGGCAACAGGGCTGGCTGTTACCCGACGGCGCCACCGGACCGGTCACGGTGTCCTTCCCGATCGACAAGTGGTACCGCGTAGCGATATTCGGTGGTCTGCTCCTGCTCATCCCACTGCTCGTCCTCGCGATTCCGCGCGGGCCACGGGGCGCTCCCCGGACGCCGGTACCGGTGTGGCGCACGCCGTGGATACTGGGCGGCCTCGGGCTCACCGCGGCGGCGACACTGATCGCCGGGCCCGTCGGAACCGCACTCACGGTCGCGGGCCTGGCGGTTCTGCGGTTCGTCCCGCGGCTGCCGGGCCGCACCCTCACCGCCGTGGCCGGGTTCGGCACCGCGCTCTCCGCCGCCGCGCTGTCGACCGGGCCCTGGCGGATGCCCGGCGGCTATATGGGCGACTCGCTCTGGGTACAGGTGCCCGCCCTCATCGCGGTGATCGCGGTCGGTCTGGCGGCGCTACCGCGAATCACGCGGCAGCCACCGCCCGACGCATGAGCGAGTCGGGCGCGGAGGTCATCCCGGAGAGCCCTCGGGCAGGATCGACGGACAAACCCGCGCTGCCGAGCGGATCACCAGCACCGACACCAGCGCGGTAGTCGCCCCCGCGACGAGCGCGGCGGTCACGATGAGTCCGGTCACCGTGCTCGCCGTCACCATCAGGACCACCTCGAGCGCGAGACCCACCCACGCCAGCACTGCCAGCGCGGTCCGGTTCACCGCGATCGCCGAGAGCAGCGCACCCTGTAACACCGCCAATATCGCGCCGTGCAGCGCGAACAACCACAGCAGTCCCTCGATCGGGGCGTAATCCCGGCCGGCGAACAACGGGGCCAGTGGGGCCGCCACCGCCGCCCCCAGCACGGCGACCACACCGATACCGGCGAGCACCGCGAGCGCCGAACGCACCGCCGAGCCGGAAGACGCGGGCTGCGCCATCCGCGGATACAGCACCACGCCGACAGCTTGCGGCAACCAGAACGCGATCTTGGTAGCGATGGTGCCCAGGGCGTATCTGCTGGCATCGGGTTCCTCCAGCACGATCCGGACCACGATCAGATCGGCGGACGATAACGCCATCAACGCCGCCTGCACCTGCGCGGCCCGCAGCACCGCCGCCACATCCGCCAACCCGGACCGCACACCGGCGTCCACGCGTGCCACACCGGAACCTTCCGCCCCGGACAACACACCGCGATCCTCGACCGGACCGCGCCCCGGACCCGCCACCATGCGCCCGTACACCGCTGCCCCGGCGATACCGCCCGCCGCGGCCCACAGCGCCGCGGTGGCGCCACCACCGCAGGCCAGCACCACCAAGGCCGGCACCACTTTCGCGATACCGGTCACTCCCAGCACCACCGCGAGCCCCCGGAACCGTTTCTGGCCCTGCAACACTCCCTGCTCACCGGCCAGCACAACCAAGGCGGGCGCGGACCCCAACGCGGCCGCGGCCGCCGCGATACCGACTTCCAGCAGCGCACTCACCACCGGCACGAGCACCACCACCGCGGCCGCCACGAGCGCGGCGCATCGCCAGCGCAGAACACGCAGCGCCGCGATATCGGCCCCGTGAACGAGTTCCCGCGCCACCACGTTCTGCAAGGCCAGCGCCGGAACAGCGCACAGCAACTGGACGGCCAGCAGACTGGCGAATTCGCTGTAACCGGCCACACCGAGCCAGCGGCCGGCCAGTAACTGCAACAGATAGCTCGCGATATTCGCGGTCATCGCTCCCGCGGTGACCAGCGTCATGTCCGCCACGGCGGGAAGACGGCGAACGGACTGCACGCGGGCAAGTCTTCCACGGTGTATCTGTTGCGGTGCCTCCGGCGTCGCGGGGCGGGGGCGCTGTGTCCACCGCGCCGCCTCCGGGGCCGCGGGGTCGGGGCGCTGTGTACACGGCGTCGCCCGGCGTCGCGGGGTTGGGGGCCTGTTGACCCTGCTCTCGACGTAGACCGTCGGTGCTCGCTGCGTAGACCATCCGGTTCTCTACGTGGACCGTCCGTGAAGGGGCGGGCTGTAATTTTGGAGCCGCTCCGCGGCTCGAGGGCGGGGCCCTGTTAACCCGGTTCTTCACTCCCGGCGCTCAGTCGCTGCGCTCCTTCGCTCTGGTCGCTCCAGAACCGGGCGGGCCCCACCCGGGAAGGTTGACCAACTGAGAGGGTTGAGTGGGGTGGAGCCCGGGGGCTTCAGCTCTGCCGATCGCTGCGCACCCAGGGCGGGCCGACTTCGTGGATTGTGCTGCTGCCTTTCAGGGGCGATCGAGGGGCACTCGGGACACCGGGCCCTCGGCTCCGCGCTGAGCCGGTGCGGACCCGGGGTGGGCCCCGGGCGTGTCGGGTTGCGGCGAACGTAGGGTGACTCGCCGTGGGTACACGACGAGCGGGCCGGTGGGCGCGGTGGCTCCCGGCCGGTTACAGCTTGCTGCTCACGCTCCTGATCATCGGGCCGCTGCTGCCCCGGGGGTATCTGCTGCTGCGCGACGCGGTGAGCACCCCGCGCTCCTATCTCACTGATTCCGCTCTCGGTCTGGGCGATGCCGCGCCGCGGGCGGTGCCGCAGGATGCCCTGCTCGCCGTACTCTCGCCGATCGTCGACGGCGGATTGATGGTGAAGGCGATCCTGCTGGTCGCGCTCTGGGCGGCCGGGTACGGCGCGGCGGTATCGGTTCGCGATCTGTTGCGCGCTCCGCTCGCCGCGCAGCTGGTCGCCGCCACTGTCGCGGTCTGGAACCCGTACGTCGCGGAGCGGCTGCTGCAGGGGCATTGGAGTCTGCTCACCGGTTACGCGGCCCTGCCCTGGACAGTGCTGGCCGCCCTCCGGATTCGCGGCGCCGCGCGCCGCCGGATGCCGTGGGCGACGGCGGACGCCGACCGGGACGTACCGCCGGCGCCGGGCACAGACATGACCGCATACGGCCGCCGGTTCCGCTTGCCGCTCCCGCTTCGGCGGGCCGGCGCTCGGCCCGTTCCCGATGCCCGGTCCGCCGGTTTCCGAGAGTGGGCCGTACTGGCCGTTTGCCTGGCAGCTGCCGGTCTGACCCCGACCGGCGCGCTGCTCGCCGGGGTCGTCACCGTGACGGTGACCGGTGGGCGGCGGCTCTTGGGAGTCCTCGCGCTGATCGCACTGGCCTGTGCACCGTGGCTGATGGCTACCGCCGTCTCAGGGGTCGCGGCGGAACCCTCGGATCCGGCGGGTGTCCCGGCGTTCGCCGCCCGCGCGGAGCCGGGTCTGGGCACCCTCGGCAGCCTCGCCGGACTGGGCGGTATCTGGAACGCCGACGCGGTCCCCGGCTCCCGGGCCACACCGCTGGCGGCGGTCGCGACAATCCTGCTGCTCGTCGTCGTGGTGCTCGGAATACGCACAGTCCTCGCCTCGGACGGCGATCCCGAACGTACCCGGGCCCGCCGAGTCCTCCTGGCCCTCGCGGCAGTCGCGGTCGTCTTCCCGGCGCTCGCCGCGACCCCGGCGGGGCTGACCGTTGTGGAGTGGCTGGTTGTACACATTCCCGGCGCCGGACTGGTACGGGATACGCAGAAGTTCGTCGCTCTGGCCCTCCCGGGATATGCGCTCTGCGCGGCGGCAGCCTGCTCGGCCCCGGCCGGTCGACGTAACCGGCCGCTCGCCACATCCACCGACTCCCCGGCCGATCACCCAGATGTTTCCGCCGAGGCCGCGGATTCGGCCCGCGGCAGCGCACCGGGTTCGGCCCCGGGCACGGGGACAGCCGACTCCCGGGACCGCGACCGGCCTATGCGTTCCGCTCCCGCGCTGGCCGTTCTTTTCATCGGGATGCTCATCCTCCCGCTACCGGACCTGGGCTGGGGCGTGGGCGGGCAACTGCGCGCGATCCACTACCCGGATTCCTGGAGCGAGGTGGCCGCAGAATTCGACGGGCCCGGTGATATCGCGGTACTTCCCGGCGGGATGTTCCGCCGCTTCCCGTACAGCGGTTCCGCGCCGGTTCTGGACCCGGCGCCACGGATGCTGCCGCGTGACGTGCTGCAAACCGGCGCGCTCCCCGTCCACGGCCGGACCGTGGCGGGCGAGGGTAATCGCGCGCAGCAGGTCGAAGATCTGTTGCTCGCCGGCGGGGAGGCGAACGAACTCGCGCGGCTGGGCGTCGGATGGGTCCTTGTCGAACATGACACCCCTGGCCCGATGGGAGAGTCCGCCACCACCCTCGCTCAACTGGATCGGGTTCTCGGTACGGGTGACCTGGACCTCTACCGGGTTCCGGATGTGCGACCCCGGCCCGCACCGGAGCACCGAACGCTGGTGATCGGCGCACATATCCTGTGGGCGTTACTCCTGGTGGCGCCGCTGTTCATGGTTGTCTCCACGCGCATCGCACGCCTCCGGTCCAGCTGAGACAAGAACCCGGCCCGGGTCAGGCCCCTGCCGCGACCTCGGTCTCCACGACCGGCGTCTCCTCGCCGGGCGAAATCAGCCCGCTGATCCGCCGCCCCGCCGCGGCCGCCGCCAGCACCTGCTGGACACCCGCGGCCGTATGTTCCCAGGAGAACTCCCGCGCCCGGGCCCGCGCCTTCTCACCCATGATGGTCCGGGCCGCCGAATCGTCGAGGAGTTCACCGACGATAGCGGCGAGCTGGTCCGCGTCATCGGCGAGCAGGCCGGTCACCCCGTCGATAACGGAGTCGGTGAGCCCGCGTGAGGAGCGGTAACCGACCGTGGGCACCCCGTGCTGCGCGGCCTCGATCACCGCCAGCCCCCAGCCTTCCTTACGGGACGGCAGTACATGCACCCACGCGCGGGCCAGCAGCTCATGCTTACGACGCTCGCCGACATGACCGTGGAACGTGACCGCATCGGCGATGCCGAGCGCGGCGGCCTGGTCCTTCAGCTTGTCCGCCCACCAGCCGCCACCGATCACATCCAGATGGACGGTGGGAATCCGGTCGCGCAGCCGGGCGATCGCGGTGAGCGCATCCTCGATCTGTTTATGCGGCACGAGCCGGGACAACACGACCACCCGCGGTTCCGGAGTACGTACCCCGGCAGCACCGGTGGGAGTATCCGCGGGCACCGGTTCGGCGCCGTTGCGCACAACCGCGATCCTGGACCGGTCCACGCCGAGCGTCGCCAATTCCTCGGCCGACGGCAGCGAAACCGTGAGGTACTGGTCTTTCCGGTGCACCCGCGGCGATAACGACGATTCGATCCACCATCCGATCCGGCCCACCAGCTCACCGGCCACCGGCCACTGCTCCCGATGCCCGTGATGCACCAGCACCACCGACGGCGCACCCGAGACGAGCCGGGCGAAGAACGGGATACCGTTCTGGGTGTCGATCACGGCATCGGGCCGGACGCCCTTCAGCGGGCCCAAGCCGAGCCGGCCGAGAACGATCGCGGCCAAGGCCCTGGGGTACACGGTGAACCGCCCCCCGCCCCGGCTGATATCGATACCGTCGACCCGCTCCTGCCTGGCCGCACCCGGATAGCGGGCGGTACGCAAGGTCACTTTCACCCCACGAGCCGCCAACTGCGCCCCGACCTGCTCCAGGTACCGTTCGCTACCGCCGCCCTGCGGATGGCCGGTATCACGCCAGCAGAGCAGAAGTACTTCGCGCACGTGAGGCTTCTCCGGTCGGTTCGGGTCCCGCGAACAGGACATGGACATCCCCCCAACTGTATCTATGGCGCTGCCTCCGGCGTCGCAGGGTCGGGGCCCTATTAATCCCGTGTCTTCACTCCGGCGCTCAGTCGCTGCGCTCCTTCGCTCTGTCGCTCCAGAACCGGGCGGGCCCCGCCCGGGAAGGGTGACCGGCGGAGAGGTGTTGTGGGTGGGCTGTAGATTCGGCGGCGTGTTCGCCGAGGAATCACCCGTGGACCGGATATCGACCGGGGCGGGGAATGACGCCACCACTACCGCTGATGGTCCAGGGTTCGGGGCGAAACCCCCGCGGGCGACCGGGCGAGTTCGGAAAGGGTTCCGGTTCGGGCGGCGGGCCACGTTGAGCAGGTCGGTGCGTTTGTTGCGTAGTTTCCGTTTCGAGCAGACCGACCCTGCCCGGTTCTACGGCGGAATCGCCACCGACAGTGTCGATCTGCTGGGCGATTTCTATGCCGATATCACCGGTCGCGATCTCGACGGCGTCACTGTGCTCGATGTCGGGGGCGGGCCCGGCTACTTCGCCGATGAGTTCGCCCGGGTCGGCGCCCGGTATATCCCGGTCGAACCCGACCCCTCGGAAATGCATGCCGCGGGTATCGCGGTTCCGGCCGCGGTGCGCGGTTCGGGAATGGCACTGCCCTTCCGCGACGATGCCGTGGATATCTGTTTCTCGTCGAATGTGGCCGAACACGTACCGGATCCGTGGCGGATGGCCGATGAAATGGTGCGCGTGACGAAACCGGGCGGACTTATCGTGTTGTCCTACACCGTGTGGCTGGGGCCGTTCGGTGGCCACGAAACCGGGCCTTGGCATTATCTCGGCGGCGAATACGCGGCGCGGCGGTACCGCCGGAAATACGGACGGGAGCCTAAGAACCGTTTCGGTGTCTCATTGTTCGCGGTGCGCGCCCGCGACGGTGTGCGCTGGTCCGAGCGAACACCAGCGGATGTGCACGCGGTGTTCCCGCGTTACCACCCGCGCTGGGCGTGGTGGCTGGTACGAGTACCGGTGATCCGCGAGCTACTCGTCAGCAATTTGGTGGTCGTCGCGGGCAAACCCGGCTGACCGCGACAAACGCGGCTACAGCGCCATCTGCGGACGGGCACGACCGATCCGGTCCCGCCAACCGCTGCGAACAACCGGATCGGCCCGGGTCCACGGCGACTCCTGGATGGCGAGCCCGACGGTTTCGAGGGTGGTGAGCCCCACCTGATCGGCCAGCCCGCCGACGTACGCCACCACCTCGGCCGCCTGCATGGCGGCCATAGCCTGTTCGGTGGTCAGGGTGCGCCCCGGTAGGAACGAGACGACCCAGCCGCCGCTGCCAACGCTTTTCGCTTGATGGTCGGTCTGGTCGCTGGTCATCAACGCCCGGCCGATCACTTGCACCGCCATGAACGTACTCCCCGTGGGTCTTCGGTTCGATGAATGGAGCGAGCTGATATCTAGCTAACATCATGCGCGCTCCAGCAACAAAACGCAATAGTGCGTTCGATGAAATACGAACCGCGAGGTAGGAATTCGGAGTGAGGCCCGCGGGCAGGGAGTAGCGGGCCACCACAGAGGGCCCCAGCCGGGGAAACAGACGCACGAGTTCGGCTGCCGCGCAGCAAAACCCTCCCATAGATACGCCGTGAATTCGGCGAATACGTGAAATACCCCCCGCGACAGGAGGTCCCGTATACGACCGGGAATCCCCCTGTCGAGCAAACTAATCGGTAACCAGCGACGCGCGCAGAAAGGGTTCGGATTCCCGCACCCCGTCCTCGCTCTCGACCACGTCCACCTGCCACCCCTCGGGCAGCGCCGATTCCAACCGGCCCGCGGCACGGTGCAGTGGCGTGCTCACCGGAACAGCGTCACCGGATTCCGGGGATATATGTCCTTCGGCCATCTTCCAACCACCTCTCGCGGGTGATCGGCTCGGCCACGGATCGCGCAATAGGCGGGCCGATCAGTGTGTAGGACAGTCCGGCAATCAGGAATGCGTGAGCGTGAGATTCGATACACATCCAGAATAAGGCACAGATACCCCTCCACCCACTGCCACACGACAGATCACCGTGACCGACCCAGACAGAGTCACCGACACTCCGGCCGGCACGCCTCCGAAGACAACTCCGCAAGAATTCCAGGGCGCACCAGCCCGGCTACAGGAAAAGGGAGCGCAGCCACCAACCACTGGAGAGTTGCCCCCTGCCCCCATCCCCGCCCCCACGGTGGAATAGCAGACACCCGGACCTGGCGATATACCGGTCGACCCCACTGGGCCCACCAGCATCAACAAGCCACCCGATCACTCACAACAGCCCCCGGACGGATCCGTCTGCGCCGGGGCCCACCCCTACCGGAAGGAGGAAGCACAACCTCCATCGCAGGTGTGAACACCCTGGTCACAAGGACCCGACCAGGGTCGCCGAATACACCTCGATCCGGCACAGCCACCTACCCGGACCTACAGCATTCCCCGGCAGGAATGAAGCCCCGGCACCCCGAGGCCCACCCCGGCGACGTCGCCGCCTCGGTCAATCTTTGCGCCAAGGACGCCCCGGCTCCGCAGCGACCAGCAGAACCGGAACCCCCTGAGCCCCGCCCCCACTCTTCGGTCAACATCCATGGTCGGGGCCCGCCCCGTGTCTGCAGCGACCAGAGGGAAGGAGCGCAGCGACTGACCGTCGGGAGTGAAGACACGGGGTTGATAGGGCCCCGACCTCGAGCCGCGGAGCGGCTCCAACAACACAGCCCGCCCCTTCACGGATGGTCCACGCCGAGACCAGGGTCAACAGGCCCACAACCCCTCGCCTCCGAAGGTGGAGCCATAGATACAGCGCCCCGCCCCCTCGAGGCGCGTATCACCTCCGAAATTACTGCACGCGCTGTTTCAGAGCCTCGAATTCGTCGCGTACGCCGGAGGGCAGTTTGTCACCGACGAATTCGAACCATTCTTCGATGAGCGGGATCTCCGCGCGCCATTCCTCGATGTCCACCGCCAGCGCCGCGTCGACATCCGCCGCATCCACATCCAGACCCGCCAGGTCCATCTGGGCGGCCGTCGGCACATGCCCGATCGCCGTGCTCTCGGCTTCCGCCGAACCCTCGATCCGGCCGACGATCCATTCCAGGACCCGGGAGTTCTCGCCGAAGCCCGGCCACAGGAACCGGCCGTCGTCACCGCGGCGGAACCAGTTCACATAGAAGATCTTCGGCAGTTTGCCCGCATCGGCGTTCTTGCCCACATTGATCCAGTGCGCCATGTAGTCGCCGACGTGGTAGCCCATGAACGGCAGCATGGCCATCGGGTCCCGGCGGACGGTGCCGACCTTGCCCTCGGCTGCCGCAGTCTGCTCGGACGACAGTGTGGCGCCCATGAACACGCCGTGCTGCCAGTCGAAGGATTCGGTGACCAGCGGGACCGTGGTCTTGCGGCGGCCGCCGAACAGGATCGCCGAGATCGGCACACCCTGGGGATCGTCCCATTCCTCGGCGAGGGTCGGGCACTGCGACATCGGGGTGCAGTACCGCGAGTTCGGGTGCGCGGCAAGCGTTTCGGTCTCCCGGAGGTACCAGTCGTTGCCCTTCCAGTCGATCAGGTGATCGGGCTCGCCTTCCAGGCCCTCCCACCACACATCGTTGTCGTCGGTGAGCGCGACGTTGGTGTAGACCGTGTTGCCGGCTTCCAGCGTTTCCATCGCGTTCGGGTTGGACGAGCGGTTGGTGCCGGGGGCGACGCCGAAGAAACCGAATTCCGGGTTCACCGCGTACAGGCGACCGTCCTTGCCGAACCGCATCCAGGCGATATCGTCGCCCAGGGTTTCCGCGCGCCAGCCCGGAACGGTCGGCTGGATCATCGCGAGGTTGGTCTTACCGCAGGCGCTCGGGAACGCGGCGGCGACGTAGTAGGCCTTGTTCTCCGGGGAGATCAGCTTGAGGATGAGCATATGCTCGGCCAGCCAGCCCTCGTCGTGGGCCATGGCCGAGGCGATCCGCAGCGAGTAGCACTTCTTGCCGAGCAGCGCGTTACCGCCGTAGCCGGAGCCGTAGCTCCAGATCTCGCGGTCTTCGGGGAAGTGGGTGATGTATTTGGTGTCGTTGCACGGCCACGGCACATCGGCCTGGCCTTCGGCCAGCGGGGCGCCCACCGAATGCAGCGCCTTCACGAACGGCCGGTCCGTGCCCAGCGATTCCAGCGCCGCCTGCCCCATCCGGGTCATCACCCGCATGGACACCACCACGTATTCCGAGTCGGTGAGTTCGACGCCCAGTTTGGGGTCGTCCGCGCCGAGCGGGCCCATGCAGAACGGCACCACGTACATGGTGCGGCCCTTCATCGAGCCGCGGTACAGCTCGGTCATGGTGGCGCGCATCTCGGCCGGGTCGACCCAGTTGTTGGTCGGACCGGCGTCGGCTTCGGACTTGGAACAGATGTAGGTGCGCGATTCGACCCGGGCCACGTCCGAGGGATCGGATAACGCCAGGTACGAGTTCGGCTTCTTCTTCTCGTCCAGCTTTTTGAAGGTGCCCGCCTCGACGAGCTGGGTGGTGAGCCGATCCCATTCGGCGTCGGAACCGTCCGCCCATACGACTCGCTCCGGCTGAGTCAGTTCGGCGACCTCCTGAACCCAGGCGAGCAGTTCGCTGTGTTCGGTCGGCGCGGTGCCGTCGGATCCACGAAGACCGGGAATGGTCGCTGAGGTCATGAAAACTCTCCTGAAATGGGCGGCGAAGATGCCTCCGCCCTGGCCCTCGGGCCCGTGACCAGCGCGAAAACACCTAGCGCCACCATTGGCGGGTGAGGCGCCCACTACGGCCCGCAAGGTACACCTCCGGAGCTACCGAGATGCACCAGGACCAAGCGGACGCCCAGGTTCCTGTCTAGAGGTTAACGCGGTATTGCGACCCCTATGGAAGCGGGTTGCCTATCAATAGGGGTGGACAAACTATTTTCCGGACTCGGGCGCCCATTGTTCGAGAATCTGCCGGTCACGTGCGCATGCGGCGAGCCGGCCCGGCTGTCCGCTGGTGGCGCGGCGCAGCGCCGTCTCGAGTTCGGCGACCCGGCGATCGACCTCCAGCATCCGGTCGGCAGCCGACCGGACCATCTCGTCGGAGAGTACCGTTTCGGTCTCCACCAGCGCCGTCACCGCGCGCTGTTCGAGCTGAGCCTTCACATTCGCGATCGCGTCCGCCACCCATTGCCGCAGGTGATCGCGGTCGGCGAGCTGACGGCGGGCGCGCACCACCCAGGCTGCCGCGCCCGCGCCGAGCAGCAGGGTCACCGGAATCGTGGCCGTGTCCAAGGCCGGCACCAGGGCCAGCGGCGAGACCAGCAACCGGCCGAGGCCTACCCCGGCGGACGCACCGAGGACGATCATGAGGTGATCTTCGACACCCCGGCCCCTGGGTTGCGGATCCGGGCCGAGTGTGGGAGCGGGGTCGTGGCGGAAGCCGGGGGTCTCATCCGGTAGTGCGGCACCGGCCGCCGGCGTGGCGGCCGCCGCTCGCGCCCGCAGCTCGATGAGCCGGGCGGCGATATCGCGGTCGACCGTATCGGTCAGCGCGGCGACCGCGGACCGCAACCGTTCCGGGAAGGTGCGCCGGCCCGCGCGGTCCAGGCGGTCGAGTTCGGTACGTGCCTCGGCGTGCAGCGCCCGGACCCGGTGGCCCACCTGGGTCAGCAGATCGACCCGCGCCAGGTTGAGTTGTGCCCGCAGGGTGGATACGAGTACCGCCCGGCCACCGTCGCGTTCGGCGAGCAACCGGGCGCGTTCGGCGCGCAGCTGTTCGGCTTCGGTACCCGAGGCCAGCAGCGCTTCCTCCTGCGCGATCCGGTCGATGGTCTGCGTGACCACTCGTGTCGCGGCGGCGACCCGGCGGGTATCCGCGGTGGCGGTATCGGTGGTGAGCGCGGCGAGGCGGGCGTGCAGCAGCGCGAGACCGGAGCGGTCGAGCAGCGCCGAATCCGCCGATGTCCGGGCGGCGAGTGCCAGGCGGGCGGAAACCGGCACGATCTCGCAGTCCAGTCCGGCGGCGGCGAGTAGTTCGGCGCTGCGGTCGCGGACCAGCTGCCAATCCATATGGGCGTGGGTTCCGTTCAACACCAGCAGCACCCGGCTGCCCTCCGCGCGCAGCCGCCGCACAAGGTCCAGTTCGGCGGCGCCGATCACCACACCGGCGTCCAGCACCAGCAGCGTCACCGATCCCGGCGCCGCATTCGTGGCGTCGGCCACCGGCGCGCTCAGCTCGATCCGCGGTTCGAAGCGCGTCAACTCGGTGCGCAACAGGGTGGTGTTCGCGTCGTCCGGGCCGATGAGCCGGACGGCCGCGTTGTTCCCGGTGACCGTCATCGTGCTCAGCAGCGACATACCCTGCGGATTCCAGCGGCCCACGATCGCGGCGACCGCTTCCGGCAAGGGGGCCGGCGGCTGCGCACCCGGGGCGGGAACCGAACCGGTGCTGCCGGCTCCCGGACTCCGGTCAGAGTCCGACACTGCTCATCCGTTCCCATACCCGTACGTACCCGTTGTGCACTCGAACGGCGGCCCGGCGCGCGGCCGGTGACATATCGCTGGCGACCACCGCGCGCCACCGGATGGCGCGGGCGAGGGCGTCGTCGGCGTCCGCGGGCTCGGGCTGTGGATAGCCCGCCGCGAGATGCGATACCTCGGGATCGACCAGACCACCGCACAGGCCCAGCCAGCTCGCCTCGTCGGTGGCGAGGTATTCGGTGATCAGGGCCCGCGCCCGGCTCTGCCCCTGCGGAACCGCCCGCGCCGCGAGCCGGGTGAGTTCGTCCACGAGTCCCCCGGCTCGCCGGGATATCGCCTGCTGGTAGCGCAGCCCGAGCAGCCGGGCCACGGGCTCGATCCCGCTGGCCGTGTGCAGGATCTGCAGGATCGTCTGCGGAGACAGCCCGGGCTCGCGTTCGAGGGCCGCGAGCGCACAACCGAGCCCGTACAGGTCCCACCGGTCGAGTAGTTCGGCCCGCTGCTCGGTATCGGGTCCCGCGGCCGGGGAAACGAAGGCCTCCGCCGATACGGCCGAAAGGGAACCGTTGCCCGCGTGCCGGCGCAGCAGCGCCAGATCGGCCTCGCGCAGCGCTCCGGCGACCGTCTGCGCGGCCAGCGCCCCGACGATCGGATGCGCTTGGAGCCCGAAGGCCCGGGAGTACTGGTCCGCGGCCGCTACGGCGTCGGCCCAGCTGGTGCCGATCGCATCGGCCTTGTTCAGCACCAGCAGCGTGCGCTCCGGGGGGAGCTCGGCCAGGATTCGCCGGTCTCCCGGCGAGGGAGTGCTGGCGAGGACATAGATGATGATGTCGGCGTCGAGTACCGGGTCCGGGAAACCGGGTTCGTCGACGGGCGCGGTCTCGGCACCGTGTTTCAGTCCCAGCGCCCTGGCCACCGTGGTCCGGCCCGACCGGGTCCGGCCCGCGACCTGTGCCCGCGGCAGGGTCCGCCAGCGCTGGACCGCCACCTCGATACCGTTCGCGATACCGGCGTCCACGCCGTCGCCCATCCGCAATGTCGAAATCATCCGCTCGAGCGGATCAGCCGCCCCCGCCTCACGCATGTACCTGTCCGATCCCTCGACTGTCACCGTACGCACCCCCTGTTCCGGTGCGCATTCTGTCAGAAGACCGCCCGCGGTGCGCCGGGCACGGACCGGGCTCGCCCTACCAACGAGTAGCCGGCGGCCGGTCCGGTGCGTCCCGGAACCTGCCATGCGAGACAATAGAGCGGTGAACGACGCCGTGCACCCCAGCCCCGAGTCCGTTCCGGTCACACTGTCGGATACCTCCGGCGGCGCCGGAGGTCCCCGGCGACGGCATGCCGGTTCCCGGCTCTACCCGCGGGTCACCAGTTTTCGCTCCCGGCGCGGCGCGCTCACCCCCAACCAGCAGAAATCCTGGGACCGGACCTGGCCGCTGATCGGCCGCGAAGTGGCCGACGAGCCCCTCGACGCCGACGCCTGGTTCGGGCGCCGGGCCCCGCTCGTCATCGAGATCGGCTGCGGTACCGGTACCGCGACCGCGGCCATGGCCCAGGCCGAACCGGAACTGAACCTGATCGGTATCGAGGTCTACCAGCCGGGCCTGGCGCAACTCGTCCAGCGGGTCGAACGCGATGAGATAGGTAATATCCGGCTGCTGCGCGGCGATGCGGTAGATGTGCTGGAGAACATGATTGCTCCCCGATCGCTGACCGGTGTGCGTGTGTTCTTTCCGGACCCGTGGCCGAAGGCCCGTCACCATAAGCGCCGCCTGTTGCAGCCGGCCACCGTGGCGCTCATCGCTGACCGGCTGCGAACCGGCGGAGTTCTGCACGTGGCCACCGACCACGCCGGATACGCCGAGCACATCGCGGAAGTCGGCGCGGGAGAACCCCTGCTCGCCGGATGGAACGAGACCACCGGCGGGGTCAGCGCCGAGCATCGGGATTCGGCACCGATCGGTTTCGAACGCCCTGTCACCAAGTTCGAGAGCAAGGCACATCAGGCCGGTAGTGCGATCAACGAGTTCATATGGGGCAAGATCGAATGATGAGCGTCAGTGAGATGGCCCCCGGCGGCGATGAGGTTGCCGAAAGTCTGCGCGAACCGGGCGGCGAGCCCGCCGGACCCGATTCGGACAGATTGCGGCGCGTTCTGCTCGTGTGGGATGCGCCCAACCTGGACATGGGGCTGGGTGCGATTCTCGGTGGCCGTCCCACTGCCGCCTACCGGCCCCGGTTCGACGCGCTGGGCCGGTGGCTGCTGGCGCGTACCGCCGAACTCTCGGTCGGCGCGAAACAGCGGGTGGAACCCGAGGCCACCGTGTTCACCAATATCGCCCCCGGCACCGCCGATGTGGTGCGGCCGTGGGTCGAGGCGTTACGCAATGTGGGCTACGCCGTCTTCGCCAAACCCAAGATCGACGAAGATTCCGATGTCGACTCGGATATGCTCGGCCATATCGCGCAACGCACCCGCGGCGCGGGCTTGGCCGGCATCATCGTGGCCTCGGCCGATGGCCAGGCATTCCGCGAGCCGCTCGAACAACTGGCCGGTGACGGTATCCCGGTTCAGGTACTCGGCTTCCGCGAGCACGCTAGTTGGGCGGTAACATCCGATACCCTCGAATTCGTCGACCTCGAGGACATCCCGGGAGTATTCCGTGAACCGCTCCCGCGGGTGAGCCTCGACTCGTTGCCCGACGAGGGTGCCTGGCTGCAGCCGTTCCGGCCGCTGTCGGCGCTACTCACCTCTCGCCCCGCACAAGGAGTCGCTTAAAGTGTTCACCCGCTGGGGCGATCTGGTCTACCGGCTGCGTTTCGCCGTTATCGGAGTTGTTGTCGCAGGGATGCTGGGGCTGGGCGCCTACGGTCTCGGGCTGGCGGATCATCTCAGCTCCAGCGGATTGTTCGATCCGAACTCGGAGTCGGTGAAGGCCGCCGAGATCTCCGACGAAGCGTTCGGCCGCGATCACAACGGCGACGTGCTGGTTCTCTACACCGCGCCCGAGGGCCAGACCGTCGATTCCGATCCCGCGTTCCAGAACAAGATCGTCGACAGTCTCAACAGCCTGCCGCGCGAACATCCGGACCAGATCGCGAAGGTGAACGGTGCCTATTGGAAAACCGAAACCGGCGAGGCCCAGCCCGCGGTGTTCGGTTCCAAGGACAAGACCAAAACCTTCGCCTCCGTCGCGATCGTCGGCGACAACGACGACGATATGGTCCGCAACTATCGCGCCGTCAAAGACGCTTTCTTCATCGACGGGGTCGATGTGCAGGTCGCTGGCCTGCAACCGGTGGCGGGCACGCTCAACGACACCATGGCGCACGACCAGAAGCGGATGGAGATCCTGGCCATCCCCGCGGTCGGTATCCTGCTGTTCTTCGTTTTCGGCGGTGTGGTGGCCGCCGGTCTCCCGTTGATCGTCGGCGGCCTGACGATCATCGCCGCGCAAGGCATCATCATGATGCTGACGAGATTCACCGAGGTGAACACGTTCGTCGGGGCGGTGGTCTCGATGATCGGCCTGGGCTTGGCCATCGACTACGGGTTGTTCATAGTCAGCCGGTTCCGCGAAGAACTGGCCGAGGGCTACGACACCCGGGCCGCCGTCAGACGTTCGGTGGTCACCGCCGGGCGGACCGTCGTGTTCTCCGCGACCATGATCATCGCCAGTCTCGGCGGCCTGCTGCTGTTCCCACAGGGCTTCCTTAAATCCATGGCCTACGGCACCATCGCCACCGTCGCCATGGCCGCGCTCGCCTCGATCACCCTGCTCCCCGCCATGCTGAGTGTGCTGGGACCGCGGGTGGACATGCTGAGCTTCAAGAAGATGCGCAAGACCAAATCCGCGGAAGAGGTCGAGTCCAGTCTCTGGGGCCGCGCCACCACCTGGGTGATGCAGCATCCCCTCAAGATCGCCATCCCGATCTGCATCCTGCTGCTGCTGTTGATCATCCCGGTCAAGAATCTGGCCTTCGGCGGTATGAGCGAGAAGTATCTGCCGCCGGATAACGCGACACGGGTCGCGCAGGAGGAATTCGACAAGACGTTCCCGCTGCGCCAATCCGATCCGATCCAGCTGATCTTCCAGGGCGAGAACACTTCGTCCATCGCGAAAGTGCTGAAGGAGGCCGATAAAGCGCCCGGCCTGGCCGACGCCGCCGGTTTCGCGGTGCCGTCGGAATCCCCGACGCAGGAGAATGTGTTCCGCACGAGCGCGACCCTGCTCGACTCCGACAACTACCAGCCGACCGTGGACTACCTGCGGGCGATCGATGTACCGGACGATGTGACGATGCTGGTCGGGGGGCAGCCGGCACTCCAGGGCGACAGTATCGACGCCCTGGTGGACCGGATCCCGCTGATGATCGCGGTGGTGCTGCTGGTCACGACGGTGCTGATGTTCCTGACCTTCGGGTCGCTGGTGCTGCCGATCAAGGCGGCATTGATGAGCGTGCTCGGCCTCGGATCCACGCTGGGCATCCTGACCTGGATATTCATCGACGGCAACGGTGCGGAAATCCTGAACTTCACCCCGCAGCCGATCATGTCCCCGGTGCTGGTGCTGATCATCGCGATCATCTACGGCCTGTCCACCGACTACGAGGTGTTCCTGCTGTCACGGATGGTCGAGGCCCGCGCCAAGGGCGCCTCGACCACCGAGGCGGTGCGCATCGGCACCGCGCACACCGGGCGGATCATCACCGCCGCCGCCCTCATCCTGCTGGTGGTGACAGGCGCCTTCGCCTTCTCCGATCTGGTGATGATGCAGTACATCGCCTACGGCATGATCGCGGCGCTGATCATCGACGCCACCATTCTGCGCATGCTGCTCGTCCCGGCCACCATGAAACTCCTCGGTGACGACTGCTGGTGGGCACCGGCCTGGATGAAACGGATCCAGCAGAAGATCGGCCTGGGCGAGCCGATCCTGGACGACGAGCGCCCAGGGTCGGGCGATCTGGTCGATCTGGTCAAGACCACGCCGGTCACCGATCCGGTAACCATGCAGATGCCGGCCGTCCCGTCCGATAAACAGCGCAAGACGCCGGTGCTCGAGCGCTCCCGCGAGGAGATCGAGGCCGCCGCGCCCACGACGCATATGAAGGCGGTGTCCAAGGGGCAGCGCAAGGGTCCCGATAAGCAGGCCCCGGCCGGATCCGGACCGACCGCGCCCAAACAACCGATGCCGACACCGCCGGACCCCACCCGGCCACGCGCCACCCCGCAATCGGCCGAGGGTGAAACCGGCCGGAACCTGCCCGACGACGGATCGGCCGCGACGAGACGGCACACCCGTCCGGCCCCGGAGGATCACCGTGCGCCGGTGCGCGGCCCGGAGCAGCCGGGCGGCCCACGGCCCGCGGCCGGCGGACCGGCCCGGGGTCCACATGCTCCTTCCGCCGGTCAGGGGCCGGGCAGCACCGGACGGCCGCCCGAATCCGGACGAGGCCCTGTCCCCGACAACAGCCGGAGAAGCGATTCCCTGTCCGCGCAACCGGGTCCGAGCGGCCGCGAACCGGGCCCCGGCCGGCCGCCGGGCGCCAACGGAAACCAGGCCGGTCCCGACCGGCCCGGCAGCCCGGGCGGTCAGCAGACACCGCCGGAACGTCCCGGTTTCGCGACCCCCACCCTGCGCGGCCTTTTCGCCTCCGAACCGGTCGAGGACGCGGAGAACCGGCAGGCGACAGGTCGCACGGTCTATCCGACCCCCGCGGATGCGCCCCCCGTACCCCCGACCCCGCAGCAGGCGCGGATCAACAACGACCCCGCGCAACCGCGGCCGAACTCCTCCCTACGGCTACCCGGTGCACCGGGTCACCCGGCCGGCCCCGCCCGGCCGCCGGCGCCGCCGCGCCCCGCCGGCCCGCAGCCGTCCGGGAACCGGCCCGACCCCGGACCGGCCCGGCCGCCCGCCCCGCCGCGTCGTCCCGCACCCGATCAACGACCGGGCCCGGCGGATCATCGGGGCGCACCGGATCAGGGTTCGCAACCCCGCCCCCTGCCCCGGATTTCGAATCCGGGGAGCGGGTCTCCGGGCGCACCGCAGTCCGGCCTGCCGGAGCTGCCCCGTCGCGTCCCACGGGGCCTGCCGCCGGAAATGCCGAGGCAGCAGCATAATCCGGAACCGCCCGCCCGCCCGGTACCGCCCGCCTGGCCGCGACCGGACGGTCCGGCCGGGCAGCCCGCCGGATCGACGGAGGCGCAGCAGGGTCCGGATCCCCGGGAACGCAGCAGCATCGAATCCTGGATGGCCGGGCTGCGTTCGGCCCGCCGGCAACAGGCGGGTATGCCGCCGCCCAATCCCGAAGATCCGGGCCGGCATCAGCACGGTGAGGGGCGTTCGGTCAGTGTGAACGAATTGCTCCGCCGCCGCGAAGACCCGGAGTGACGGCCGGGGCGGCGCATAGCGCGAACTCCCCGGCCGCGAAGCGGTTCAGCTCCCGAGCAGGCGCCGCCAATGTGCCATGAACGGCTGCTTGGCGGTGACCGAGCCGAAGCGGACCCGGCCGTGTACCAGTAGGTGCAGCGGGCCGATCGGCGGACCGCTGCGCACCTTGTTGTTCACACTGGACCCGACCAGTTCCAGACCGTCCAGATCCACCGTCGCTTCTTGCGGTACGACCAGGGTGAGCGAACTGGCGTAGTCGTCGACCTGGATCTCCACCACCTGAGTCGTCATCACCGCCTGAGTGAAATCCAGGGTTACGCCGGACAGCCAGCTGTTCACCCGCAGCACCGGCGCGACCTGCCAGTTTCCGCGGCGGTTGACTCCCGACATCCGCGGCCGGATGGTCCCTCCCTGCACCACACCCGAGAGCGGCGAACGCGCGGCGTCACCGGGTTGCGGAAGCGGCGCGGGTCTACCGTGGCCCGGCGGCGGCGCGGCGGGTTCGCCGATCAGCCGGACGCCCGGTAGGTCTATGAGCACCGAATTCAGTTCGCCGCGGGTTTTGGCCGCCAACGCGGTATCCATCCGCTCGGTGAACTCGCCCAGTGAGAGCATGCCCAACCCGACAGCGCGCTGCAGCAGCTCCCCGACGTGTTCCCGTTCCGCATCGGAAACACGCAGATCCCGGTTGCCCACCTGGCCGCCGGGACCCGCATCGTCGAAAACCGGATCGGGCCCGCTCATAGGTCCGAGATTACCCAGCGGCGACGCCATCCCGCATCAGGGCGTTCCCGGATACGGTGGGCGTCCCGGGCCCGGTCAGACCTTCTGCCCGCCGGTTTCGCCGGCATCGGCAGGGTGATGCGGCGAGTCGCCCGGGCCGGCCGGCCGCGCGTGGGGTGTTTCGGTATCGGTGGTGGTCGCTCGTGGTAGCGGTAGTCGCCGTTGCGCTTCGGCGAACAGGGCCGCGATATCGAATCGGCCGCTGTCCGGTCCGTCCGCCGACGCGGCTCCTTCGGGCTCGGGCGAATCCGGCTCGGCCGCATAGATACCCCTGCCGGGCGCGGTCAGTTCCGCGAGCAATTCTTCTGGATCCTCGGCCAGCAGCGAGCGGATCGCGGTGTTCAGCACCGCGACCAGCGGTACCGCGAGCAAGCCGCCCGCGATACCGCCCAGCACCAGCCCCGCGGCGATCGCCAGCACCACCGCGAGGGGATGGATGCGTACCGCCCGGCCGAGCAGCAGGGGTTGCAGTACATGGCCTTCCACCTGCATCACCGCGACAATGATGCCCAGCACGATCAGCGCGGTCACGAAACCTTTGGTCATCATGGCGATGAACACCGCCACGAAACCGGCCAGGAACGCACCGATGATCGGGATGAACGCGCTGATGAACACCAGTGAGGCCAGCGGCAGGGCCAAGGGAACCCCCAGCACGGCCAGTCCCGCGCCGATACTGATGGCGTCCACGGCCGCGACCGCGACCGTGGCCCGCACGAACCCCACCAGCGAACCGAATCCCAGTTCCCCGGCGGTACGCACCCGTTCGCGATGCGGCCGGGGCACGATCCGGGTGACGAACTCCCAGATCTGGTATCCGCTGTAGAGGAAGAAGATCAGGATGAACAGGGTGAGGAAGGTGCCGGTGAGGATATGGCCGACCATCGTCGCTGTGGTCAGCGCACCGCTGGTCAGCGTGTCCTGATTGGACTGGATGGCCCGGATCGCCGCATCGCCCGCCGTGCGGATCTGCTCGTCGCTCAGATGCAGGGGACCGGTGATCAGCCAGTCCTGCACCTTGTGGATGCTGCTGGTGAACTCGTCGGACAGCTGCGGTACGCCCACCACGAACTGTTCCACCACAAAGGTCACGACCCCCGCGACCAGGCCGAGTGAACCGACCAGCGCGACGAACACGCCCAGACCCCGCGGTAGACCGCGGCGCTGCATCCAGTCCACCAGCGGGACCAGCAAAGCGGCCGCGAGCAATGCGATGGCCAGCGGAATCACCACGGTGTCGAGGCGCCGCACGGCCGCCGCGAGCACCGCCACCAGAGCTGTGATCACCAGCAGCCGCCAGGCCCATTCGGCGGTCTGCCGGACGATCGGATGAACGGCGTCCGCGGCAGAGGGTTTCGGCTCGGTCACCCGCCCGACCCTATCGCCCGAGCCCGGGAGCACCGGGCCGCCGAGGCCGGACGCTAGATTAGTACACGTGTCAGCGCCATTGGAAGCGGTCAAACAGACCATGCATACGCGCTGGCCCCTGTACCTGACCTCGATGTTGCTCGCGAACGCCTTCGGCGCCGTATTGGTGTGGGCGTTCATCCAGTACGGGCTACCGGTGCCCGAGGGCGACGAGCCCGGACCACGGCAGATCGGCTTGCTCGTCCCCGCGATCGTGTTCCTCACCGGCGGGGTGCTCAGTGTGCTCGCCTCGGCGCTGATGCTGCGGCCGGTGATGCGCTGGCAGGTACGCGGCGGACCACCCAGCCGGCAGGAACAGATGGCGACCCTGCACGCCCCGCTGCGTCAGGCGATCCTGCATCTGGCGCTGTGGATCCTCGGTGGCGCCGTACTGGCCACCGACATCATCTCCGAAACCCCGGCCCTGGCCGGCACCGTGATCATCACCGAATGTATGGCCGCGACCATCGTCTTCGGTTTCACCTACATGCTGGGCGAACGCATTCTGCGCCCGGTCGCGGCCGAGGCGCTCACCGCGGGCCGCTTCGATCACACGCTCACCCCCGGCGTCGGCACCAGGATGGCGATGACCTGGGGAATGGGGACCTTCGCACCGACCATCGCCATTGTGCTGCTGTGCGTCACCCAGATCTCGTCGGATATCAAGTTCTCGGCGCAGTCGCTGGCGGTGTCGATCCTGCTGCTGTGCGGGGTGGTGATCATGCAGGCACTGGCCCTGTCCATGCTGACGGCCTCCAGTATCTCCGACCCGGTCCGGCAGCTCCGCCAAGCCATCGACCAGGTACAGAACGGTCCGCGAGATGTCCAGGTCGAGGTTTTCGACGGTAGCGAGATCGGCCTGCTGCAGGTCGGTTTCAACCGGATGATGGAGGAGGCCGCGAGCCGGCAACGCCTGCAGGAACTCTTCGGCCAGCATGTCGGCGCCGAGGTGGCCCAGCGCGCGCTCGACTACGGCACCGAACTCGGTGGAGAAACCCGTTTCGTCGCGGTGTTGTTCGTGGATATGGTCGGTTCCACCGCCACGGCGGCCGAACAGCCGCCGACCGAGGTGGTCAACCTGCTCAACGAATTCTTCCGCGTGGTGGTCGATGTCATCGACCACCACCACGGATTCGTCAACAAATTCGTCGGTGACGCCGCTCTGGCGATATTCGGCGCCCCACTCGACCGGCCGGACGCGCCGACGGCCGCATTGGCGGCGGCCCGGGAACTACGCGAAGCACTACGGCCGATTTCCGGCCTCGATATCGGAATCGGAGTTTCGGCGGGTCTGGCGGTGGCGGGCAATATCGGCGCGGCGAATCGGTTCGAATACACCGTGATCGGCGATCCCGTGAACGAAGCCTCGCGGCTGACCGAACTCGCGAAGGATCATCCGGGCCGGGTGCTTGCCTCGGGTTCGGCGCTGTATTTCGCCGAGGAGAGCGAACAGCGGAATTGGACCGCGGGCGAGGAGGTGCAGTTGCGCGGGCGGCGCCGCAAAACGCGATTGTCCTGGCCCAGCCGCTCCACAACCCCGGCGGATACCGCGCCCGCCGCGGCTCCGGCCGATCCGGAGACCCCCGCGGACCAGGTCGATCACGCATAACACGGGGTCCGCGCGAGTACCGATAAGGGGTACCCCCTCCGTCCGGGCGCGTCCATTAGGCTGGGCCCGTGACTGCCGACGGAGATACAGCGGATACTTCTGCTGTGTCGTCGGCCGGAAAACCGTCACCGAGCGGGAAACACCGCCGGAGATTCCGCTGGCTCAAATGGCTCGCCGTTTCGATTCTGCTGCTGTTGCTGATCGGTGAAGGTGTTTACCTTTACCCGCGCCTGCACGAATCCTGGCAGAAACTGACCGAAATCCACTGGGGCTGGGTCGCGGCGTGTATCGGTATGCAAATGCTGTCGATGTCCGGTTTCGGCCGGGTACAGAAACAGCTGTTGCGGGCGGGCGGAGTCGAGGTCGCGCAGCGCAAATCGGTGGCCGTTGTCTACGGTGCGACGGCAATGTCGGTGACGCTACCGGCCGGGCAGGTGTTCTCGACCGCTTTCACCTATCGCCAGACCAGGCGCTGGGGCGCGAGCCCGGTGGTTGCGTCCTGGCAACTCGTCTTCTCCGGCGTGGTGTCGGCGGCCGGACTCGCCCTGCTCGGCGTTCTGGGCACCGTGCTGGCCGGTAGGCAGGTCGGCCCGGTCAACCTCATCGTCTCCCTGGCCGCCGTGGTGGCGCTGGTCTGGGCGGGTAACTACGCGTCGCGGCACCCCGGAACCCTCGAGGGGGTACTGCGCCGCGGGCTGGCGCTGGTCAACCGGGCTCGTAAACGCGCGCCGGATGCGGGCCGCGAGAAGATCCGGGACATGCTCGCCCAGGTCGAATCGGTGGATCTGAGCACCCGCGACGGGGCCGGGGTCGTCTGGTGGGCCGTGGTCCATCGGGTAGCGGATGTCGCCTGCCTGGGTGCCGCCTGCTATGCCATCGGCGGCGACCCCCGATGGGCGGGCCTGCTGATCGCCTTCGCCGCGGGTAAGGCGGTCGGGTCCATCCCGTTCGCACCGGGCGGCATCGTCTACGTCGACGCAACGCTAATCTACGGCCTCACCGCGGCAGCCGGTCTGCCGGCGGCACAGGCCGTGGCCGCCGCGTTCGTGTACCGGCTGGTGAGTTTCGTGCTGATCGCGATCATCGGCTGGATCGTTTTCGCCTTCCTGTTCCGCAACCGGAATGCCGAGGACGACGAATACGAGAAGGAGTTCACCCGGCGCAACGCCTGAACTGTGTTTTTGGCGCCGCCTTCGGCGTCGCGGGGCCGGGGCCCTATTAACCCGGTTCTTCACTCCTCCGCTCCTCCGCTTCGCTCCCCCGCTCCGTCGCTCCAGAACCGGGCGGGCCCCGACCGGTGGGGTGGACTTCACCGCGCCACCGCCTACTAGGCTGCTGTTGTGAGATGGCTGGGACCGATCGTTGCCGATTCGCTGCTGGTGGTGCTGTTCTGTGCTATCGGACGCCGCAGTCACGAAGAGGCCGTGCTCACCGGCCTGCTGCATACGGTGTGGCCGTTCGCGGCCGGGCTGGCCGTGGGCTGGATCGCCGTGTTCCTCCTGGACCGCGGCCGCCGCGGGGACGAACCGTTCGCAGGTAGCCGGATCCGGCCGACCGGTCTGGTGGTCTGGCTGAGCACCCTGGTCGTCGGTATGGCGCTGCGAGTGGTCAGCGGTCAGGGCACAGCGTTCAGCTTCATAGTGGTGGCGACGCTGGTACTGGCGCTGTTCCTGCTCGGCTGGCGGGCGGCCGTGCGCGTGATCAGCTGAAGTCCCGGGCCGCCCGGCTCACTCGTCGGGTTTGGCGAAGGACGACAGCATCCGCTCGCCCATTCGGACGACCATATCGCCGCTGTCGACGTTCGCGATATGGATCGCGAACGCGAGATCACCCATATTCGCGATGAGCCAGCCGTCGTCACCGGCCTTGGCCGAATACCCGGTGACATCGCGGAACCCGCGCAGCCGTGCCATCTGCGGTGCGTTCATCCCGTCCCGCAGCACGCGGCGCGCCGCATCGGCGACGGGCCCGGGCAGCGGCCCCGCCGGGGCGTCGGTCTCCCCCGGACGACCCCGTTCGATCATCGGTGGCCGCAGCGTGCCGTTGGTGATCGCCGCCGCCGCGATCGCCATCCCGAACGGACTGGCCAGCAGTGCGTCGGATCCGCCGCCCTGGCGGACCGGCTCGGCATCACCCGCGCCCGCGGGCCGGCCGGTTACCTCGTCCAGGCCCGGTACGCGGAAATCCACTCCGACCCCCAGCTGGGCCGCCGCTTCCACCGCTTCCTGATCCGTAACATCCTTCGCGGCTTTACCCTTGGATGCTCCGGCGACCGCCTTGAACACCTCCATCGCGCCGCCCGCCGGGTACAGCCCGGTGAACGCGACCGGCCCCTGGGCGCTCGAGTAGTTGTTCTGGGCAACGGCGACCACCGCGCCGGTGGAAGGCTGGGTTACCACGATCGAGGCCGGTGAACCCACGCTGACCACCGCGTCCTCGGCGGCGCGCTGCAGCCGCTGGTCCATGGTTCCGGCGATATCCGGCCCGGCCGGACCCTGATAGCCGGCCAATTGTTTGACGAACCGGCCGTTTTCGAACAGCTGCACTCCCCAGCCGGAATGCTTGTCCTGGCTCTCTTCCCAGACCTTGCTCATACCGTCGAGCAGGGGCGAGAAGATCCGGCGATCGGAGACGACGAGTCGCGGCTCCTTCTTCATCACCACGCCGGGAATCGGCGCCATCTCCGGTTCCAGGATGGCGAAATCGCCTTCGCGCAGGCTCACCGCGGTAATGGGTTTACCGCCGGCCGCGGCCAGTTCCTCGCGGAGTGTCGCTCCGGTGATCAGCGGAGCGACCGGTTCGATGGCGGCGGCCAGCCTATCGGTGGAGGCGACCTGATCGGGCATCCGCGCCGGGTCGAGCTGGATGACATTGATGTCCTGCTGGGTCATCAGCGGTTTGCCGATGTTGTCCACCACGCGCGGGGCCGGGTCGGGGGTGGTGCGTACCAGCTGAACGGTGCGGTTGTGCGCGAGCTGCGGCATCACGACCCCCGGATCCCAGGAGATCTTCCAGCCGGTCGACAGCTTGCGCACGGTGCCTTCCAGTCCGTAGGACCAGTCCTTGCGCTCGCCGAAGTTCCAGTGCACGTCCAGGCTGAAGATGCCCGATTCGGGGTCCAATTCGATGAATTGCGTTTTCTCGTAATCGACGGTGCCGGATTCTAGCCCGTCGAACATTTGCTCCAGAGTTGCCGAAGCCGCCGAGGGGTAAGAGGTCAGTTCGGCTGCCGCGGCATGATCACGCTCGTCCAGCAGTTCGGTGAATTGGTCGACGACCGATTCGGGGCCGGCCTCCTCGGTTCCGGTCCCGCACGATCCCATCGCTATTGCCAGAGCCGCCACCCCCGTAAGGGCTATTGCGCCCCGGAAGCGAAAGCGGCGGGATCCCCACACATCCATGTCGCCCACTCTTCACTCTTGCCACTCCAGTAACAAGACCACCGTACCTGAAAAATGCCTGCTTGCGAGTGATCGCAAACCCGAAACCATAACCGGTCCCACCGTGTGTAGTTGTGGCCGTACCCAACTCGCCGCCGAACCGACCATGATCAATTATCGGACGGTCCGGGCATGCCAGGGTTCGCTACGCTACCGATCGAGCCGCAGCGGTGTTGCGTTACCCCGCAAGTCCGCGTCCACTGCAGAGATACCCCGTCACGGTAGCTCAGAACCATCGGCGCCCGCTCAGGGTGTCGGTAGGGTTGCTGTCATGTCCGATGCCGCTTTCCCGCAAACCTCGAGCAGTCCGATCCTGGTCCTCAACGGCCCGAATCTGAATATGCTCGGCACGCGACAGCCCGAGGTGTACGGCTCGGAAACCCTCGAGGATGTAATCGAATTGTGCCGTCGGGCCGCCGCGGCGCGCAGCCGGGAGATCGCGCATTTCCAATCGAATTCCGAGGGCGAAATCATCGACCGGATCCACGGCGCGCACGGTACGGTCTCGGGAATCGTGATCAACCCCGGCGGGCTGACCCACACCTCGGTGGCGCTGCGCGACGCCCTGATCATCCCGGGTGTACCGATCGTCGAGGTCCACATCAGCAATGTGCACGCCCGGGAGGAGTTCCGCCGGCACTCCTACATCTCGCCCATCGCCGACGCGGTGGTCGCCGGGATGGGCAGTTACGGCTATGTGGCCGCGATCGACTTCCTGCTGACTCGCCCCGCTTCGGCCGCCTGACCTGTATGTCTTCCGGTCACCGCGTGCGGTCGATCCGGAAAACCGGGAAACCGGGTGCGATTTCGGCGAGCTGCGCGTCGGTGGCGTCCTCGGACAGGCCCTCGAAGAACCGGCCGACTTCCCAGCCCCAGCGTTCGAGGTAGTGCCGCAGCAGCGGGATCTTGCCGGCGTCGGCGATCTCGTCCGCGGTGAATGCCTCGGTCTTGCGCCCGAGTCGCAACTCGCCCGTGCCGGCGACACGCAGGTTGCGGACCCACTGGGTATGCCCGCGCGGGGCGACGAGGTAGCGCTGACCGTTGGGGGTGGTCATCACGTTCACCATGGTGGTCCGCCATTCGCCGGACTTCCGGCCGCGCACGGCCAGCAGGCGGGATCCCGCGATGCTGATTCCGAGCTTCGGGAGCAGGTTGACGACGCGGTTGAAGATCGGGTCGAAGCCGGAGGGTGCGAGGTAGCGGGTGGTGGCGGTCATGGTTTCTCCCTTTGTGAGCGGCGCTCTCTGTTGTGAACAACGATCGCATCTCGGCGCTCAATAGTCAAGAGCAGTGCTCTCAGATTGGGTGAGGTGGGGGTTGATCACGGTTTTGTGGAAGCCGGGGTCGTCAACCGCCGGGGCGCTGCGGTTCGCGGCGCGGGTGGTGTCGTGGGTTCGGGCGACGGCGAACCCCCGCGAATGCTGGACGGTTTCGGTCCTGGGAGTACCGAGCGTGCCCAGCCGGGGTGCCGGGTTCAGTGAGCCCCTGAGCGGGCTTTTCGCCCGTTCGTACTCTCGGCCCTCCAACCGCCCCGCTCACCACCTCCACCAACCGGCCAGCCGAAACACAGGAACCAGACCCCAACCCCGGCGTTTTCTGAGACGGTGGTCGAGGCGCCGGATTATCGCGGGCGTGCAGTGTGTGAATGGTGGAGGAGGGTGCCGTGCAGGCCGCAGTTTTCTACGGAAACGAACCCCGGCTCGTCGTCGAGGACATTCCGGTTCCGGTGCCTCAGCGAGGCGAGGTGCTGCTGCGGGTCACCGCGTGCGGGGTGTGCCATACCGATTTGCATGTGCTCAGGTCCGAGGTGAAGTTCCCGGCGCCCGCCGTGCTCGGGCATGAGGTTTCCGGCGTGGTCGAGCAGGTCGGCGACGGCGTCGGCAATGTAGCGGTGGGCGATAGCGTGGTGTGCAGTTTCATCATGCCGTGCGGGGACTGCCGCCACTGTGTGCGCGGAGCCGAGGATCTCTGCGAGAAATTCTTCGCGCACAACCGGCTCAACGGCACCCTGTACGACGGGACCACCAGGCTCGCCCGGGCCGACGGGACACCGCTGGCCATGTACTCGATGGGTGGCCTCGCCGAATACTGCGTCGTCCCCGCCTCCGATGTTTTTCCGGTGCCCGCCGAAGTCGGTCTGGAAGCCGTATCGATCCTGGGCTGCAGCTCGTTCACGGCACTCGGTGCGCTCCACACCGCCGGGCTCGGGCTCGGCGACCGGATCGCGGTGGTCGCGGCCGGTGGGGTCGGCTCCTCCATCGTGCAGTTCGCGGCGGCCGCGGGGGTCAGTCAGATCATCGCCGTCGATATCAGCGACGAGAAACTGTCCGCGGTGGCGAAGCTCGGCGCCACCCATACCGTGAACTCGCGGACCGAGGACGCGGCCGCCCGGGTCCGGGAGCTCACCGGCGGCTACGGCGTGGAGGTGGCGTTCGAAGCGCTCGGCAGTCCGGCGACCTTCGCTACCGCACTGGATATCCTCGACGACGGGGGCCGGGCCGTGGTTGTGGGTATCGCGCCGGCGGGGTCTACCGGCACCATCGATCTGGCCCGGCTGGTCCGGCGCAAACTCCAGGTGCTGGGCTCCTACGGGGCGAAAGCGCGCACCGATATGCCTGCCCTGCTGCGAATGGTCGCGGCGAATACGGTTCGGCCGCAGGAGGTCATCACCCGCCGCTACCCGCTCGCCGAGGCCGACGAGGCGTACCAGGCGCTGGCCCGCGGCGAGATCGTCGGGCGCGCGATCATCGAAATGTCCTGATCAGCTGCGACGCGCCGGGCCGCCCGGCCGATCGAAGCGAATTTTCCCGGTCGAACGAGTAGCGTCGAGCCATGCCGCCGGAGGTCCGCAACAATATCGCCCTGCAGCGCTTCGAGATCACGGTCGAGGGCGAGGTCGCGGGCTACATCGAATATCAGGACACCGCCGGTGAGCGCGCGTTCGTCCACACCGAGATCGATCCGCGCTTCGACGGGCAGGGTTATGCCCGCGAACTGGTCGAAGCGGCGCTGCACGCTACCGGCGCCGAAGGGCTCGGCGCGCTGCCCATGTGCCGGGTGGTCGGGCATTTCATCGAGACCCGGCCGCAATATCTGTCGATGGTCCCGCACTGGGCCCGCGACCGGCTCGGATTGCCGCAGTAGCCCGCCGCGCTCAGTAGGCCGCGACCGCCCCGTCCAGCGCCTGCTGCAGATCGGTTCGCACCAACCGGGAGATCTCCGCCGGGCGGGTCGGAAGCTCGGTGCGCGGCACCCCGAAATGGAAGCTTGCCGATTTCGCCTCGTCTTTGGTCGGCTCGACAGTGGGATCGGCCCGCGGACCGTAACTGAGCCCCAGGCTGAGCAGGACCGGCCGGGCACCCAATTTGCTGGTCCGGAAAGCGATATGCCCGATTCCGGTGCCCACCGGCTGCACCTGCGCCGGATCCACGTCGTTGCAGGTCCCCTCCGGGAAGACCGCCAGGCTGTCACCCTCGGCCAGGCGTTCGGCACAGATATCCATCATTCGCTGCCCGGCCGCGTTCACCGCCCGCAATCCGTGATCGCTACCCCGGAAAACCGGGATCCCGCCCATCATGTCGATCCGGCGGCGCAGTTTCTCCTCCTCGAACAGTTCGTCCTTGGCCAGCACTCGGGTGCGTCCGATGATCGGCCGCAATTCACTGCGCCAGGCGGCCGCCGCGAGCGTATAGGGGTCCAGCCGGGAGAGGTGATTGACCGCGATCAGCAGCGGAGTCCGGGCACGGATCAGATCACGGATCGCGGCCCGGGCACCGGCGGCGTAGCTGATCCGCGGCCGGTAACGCCGCCCGAGCAGGGCGTAGGCCCCCATCGCCTGGATCCGGTTCTGCCGGTGCGCACGGTAGAAATCGTAAACATCTTCACTGTTGCCGAGAAGCACCTCAGGGGGTCGCATGGGCCTGACTCTACGAGACACACCGCCCCCTCCGCGCTCCCTGAACAGTCCGCACCCGACCACCACAGGAGGCGCCCTGAACACAGCCCGGCACCTCCGAAGACAACACGCCCGCTACCTTCACGCCCACCCCCTCAATTCTCCGGCGATCGGTCAACTTTTGCGGTCGGGGCCCGCCCCGCGTCTGCAGCGACAGAGCGAGGGAGCGCAGCGACCGAGCGCCGGAGTGAAGACGCGGGGTTAATAGGGCCCCGACCTCGAGGCGCGGAGCGCCTCCAATAACACAGCCCGCCCCTTCACGGATGGCCTACGCCGAGACCAGGGTCAACAGGCCCACAACCCCCTCGCCTCCGAAGGTGGAGCCATACATACAGCGCCCCCGACCCCGCGACGCCGAAGGCGGCGCAATAGATACAGAGGCGCGATCGGGCCAAAACTGCGATGATGGCCTGGTGGCGCAGGCAGATGACCCCGATGATCGTAAGACCCGGGGCGGCCGCGGTGACGGGCACGATCCCGAACCTGGTCGTCGCGGCAGCCGGCAAGGTGAGCAGGTAGTTCGCGCCGGCACACTACTCGTTTCCTCGACCGACCTGGCCGAGCCCACATTCCGCCGTACCGTCGTGTACATCATCGAGCACAACGACGCCGGCACGCTGGGGGTGGTGCTCAACCGGCCCAGCGAAACCGACGTGCCCGATGTGCTGCCGCAGTGGAACGAGGTCTGCGCGGAGCCCCGCACCCTGTTCGTCGGTGGCCCGGTCAAACGTGACGCCGCGTTATGCCTGGGAACCGTCCGGGTGGGTTCGTCCATCGAGGGTGTGGCCGGGCTACGGCGTGTCGACGGCCGGGTGGTGCTGGTGGATCTGGACGCCGATCCCGACCGGATCGGCCCGTTGGTCGAGGGCGTCCGGATCTTCGCCGGGTATGCCGGCTGGACCTTCGGCCAGTTGGACAGCGAATTGGCCAACGACGACTGGATCGTGGTGTCGGCGCTGCCCAGCGATCCGATCGCCGGGCGCCGAACCGATATGTGGGCGCAGGTGCTGCGGCGTCAGCCGTTGCCGCTGTCCCTGCTGGCGACCCACCCTATCGAGGTCGAACGCAACTAGAAGCGGCCGAGATCCCGCCGGGATCCGGTAGCGAGCGGCAGCGGTACGCGCCGCTCCCGGAACAGATCAGCTGTCGGGTTCTTCCACGCGGGCGGCATGGCCCGCTCGCCCAAGCTCACCCGAACCGGGTGATCCCCCACCCCGGCCCGCGGCTGGTTTGCTGGACACGCAACGTGGTAATCGGCCGCTGCGGAAAAGGCGGGGATCGTCCTCGGCCACCGTGCGCGAATCACCGGACAAGCAGGGCAATCGACCTTCGTGAGATCCCCGGGAAGGCCCCGGGTGGCACGCCGTGAAAGGGCGGGAACATGAAACACGTAGTCGTCGGCGGTACCGGACGCATCGGGTCGCAGGTGGTGGCGAAGCTCACCGCGGCCGGGCACGAGGCCCTCCCCGCGGCGCCTTCCACCGGTGTCGACATCATCACCGGTAAGGGCTTGGACCAGGCGCTGGAAGGCGCCGAGGTCGTCACCAACCTGGCGAACTCACCGACTTTCGACGAGGCATCGCTGGACTTCTTCCGCACCTCGATGGACAACCTGCTCGCCGCGGGTGAGCGCGCGGGCGTGAAACACCAGGTCGTGCTCTCCATTGTCGGGGTGGATCAGGTGCCGCAGCTGGACTACTACCGGGCCAAGACCCTGCAGGAGCAGTTGCTACGACAGGGGCCGACGCCGTATTCGATCGTCCGTGCCACCCAGTTCTTCGAGTTCATGGACTCGGTCCTGGCCTGGACCTCCGATAACGGCACCGTCCGCCTGCCCACCACTCGCCTCCAGCCCATGGCCGCCGCGGACGTGGTCGAGGGGGTCGTCGAGGTCGCTACCCGCACCCCGCTGCAGGGGATACGCAATATCGCCGGCCCGGATGTCTTCGCGCTGGACGACCTCGGCCGGATCACCCTGGCGGCCGAGCACGACGACCGTATCGTCGTCACCGACGATACGGCCGGTATGTTCGCGGCCGTCAGCGGCGATGCGCTCATCGCGGGACCGGACGCGCACCTGGCGGGCACGCATTACCGGGAGTGGATCCGCGACCACGCCGCGGCGGGTGCTTAGCCGCCGGAATCCGCCTTCGATCGGGCGGTCACGGCCTCGACGAGACGTCGCGTCAGGTCAGCACCTCGTCGAGTTTGCCGGTGGACACGTCGAAGACGAAACCGCGCAGTGACGTGGTCGCGGTGACGAACGGGCTGGACTCGATCCGGCGGATGGATTGGCGCACATCCTCCTCGAGATCCGGGAAGGCCTCGGCAGACCAGTGGGGCTTGATCCCCGTATCGTCCTGGATGGCGCGTTTGAATTCGTCATCGGTGAAGGTCAGCATGCCGCAGTCGGTGTGGTGGATCAGAATGATCTCGGTAGTGCCCAGCAGCCGCTGACTGATCGCCAGGGAGCGGATCTCGTCGTCGGTCACCACACCGCCCGCGTTCCGGATGACGTGTGCCTCACCCTCTTTCAGACCGAGGATGCGGTAGACGTCCAGCCGGGCATCCATACACGCCACCACGGCGACGTGCTTACTGGGCGGCAGCGGTAGCGGGCCGCTGAACTGGGCGACATATTCGGCGTTGTTCGCCAGGTATTCGTCGGTCACCGTCATGATCGAACCTCGCTCGGGTCGAGTAGGGACATTCACATGTACGCATAGACAGTGGCGCGCGTAAGGGTGCGTCACGAGATATTCGCGCACGGTGACGTCAAAGGTGTACGACCCGGCGGGCCGGGGTGGCGCCGCTCCGGGAGCCGGATGACCGCCGGCATCCTGGAACCGGGCCGCTCGTCCCCCGGCGCCCGGCGGCGGGCTCTCGGACCCCTACGATGCGTATCCGCTCAGCGCGATCGGCGAATCCGCAACAGCCGCGCGATCCGGGCGCCCGGGCCGGGCTTTTCCGGCGACCACCGCACACCGTTGTCGCGGGCGAACCGGAGCGCGTCGGCCGCGGTACCGGTCTTCGGGCGATCGCGTGCCCAGTCGATGTAGCGCGCCGTGAAATCGGGGCCGGTGGCGTGTACCAGGGCGGGAAAGCGCGCCGCGGTCTCCCGGGCACGTTTGTGCAGCAGCGCGTGCGCCGCGGCCCGCACCGCGTCCCGGTCGAACCCGGGCGGTACGGCCTCCCCCGCCACCAGTGCGCGCACCAGGGCGGCCTGGCGCTCGGCCAGGCTCGGTCCGTCCGGGCCGCTCACCGCAGGCCGGCCCGCGCGCTGGCGGTGATCGGGGTGCGCGCCGCGGCGACGGCGAGGGCATCGAGTTCGTCGAGCAATTCGTACGCCGGCGGAAAATTCCCGTCCCGTTCGAGCATGAGCGGAACCGGGTGATCGTGAGCGAATTCGGTGACCAGAGCGATTACCTCGGGTGACAGCGGATGGCAGTGCGTGTCGTGATAGCGGCCGTCCGATACGTGGCCGCCCGCGATATGACAGTAGGCGATCCGTTCGGTGGGCAGCCGGGCCAGTTCGGCGCGCGGGTCACGCCCGCGGTTGCGCGCGTTGGCGTACACGTTGGCGATGTCCAGGAGGAGATACACCCCGGTGCGCTCGACGATCTCGGTGAGAAATTCCGATTCGGTGAAATCGTCGTCGGGCCAATCGAACAGGGCGGCGATGTTCTCCACCGCCAGCGGGACGTCGAGCGCGGCCCGGGTGCGGGCGATATTGGCTGTCAGTGCGTCGAGCGCGTCCCGGTTGCGCGGAACCGGCAGCAGATGCCCGGCTTCCAGGCCACCCGCTCGGACGAAGGCGATATGTTCGCTCACCAGGGGTGCCCCCACCGCTCGCGCGCAGACCGACAGATGTTCGACCCGGGCATCCTGCACCGGTTCGGCTCCGCCGAGGGATAGCGAAATCCCGTGGGGGACGACCGCTGTCCCCCGGGCGCGCAGCTCTTCCAGCTCGTAGGGCACATGCACCGTGCCCGCCGCCTTATCGCCGACGGTGAGCGATTCGGCGATCACCTCGCAGAAATCGAGACCGTCCAACTGGTCGATCAGCCCGCAGATCTGCGGTCGCCAGCCGATTCCGAGGGCCGCTTCGGGCAGGGGCCCGGTCACCGGTCAGCCACCGCACCCGCCGCAACCACCACCGCCGCCGCAACCACCACCGCCGCAGCCACCACCGTCACCTCCACCGCTGTCACCGCCCCCACTGCCGTCGCCACCGCCGCTCGCGAATCCCCCGCCGAATCCCTGCATCGCCGTATTCAGGGCCGGGTCCAGCAGAACCAGTGCGTGGACCCCGAACAGCGCCACCGCCAGACCGGCAGCCGCCGGCCCGTACGTCACGTACGAGGGATTGTTCTCCGGACGCAGGTGCCGGTGACCGGTTGCGGCTTCGCGCAAGGTAGTCCGGCCCGCGGGCGTGACCCGCACCGCGGCCACGACCCGCCACCAGGCCAAGCCCAGCAGTACCAGGATGATCCCCAGGAAGATCACCGGGTTGCCGGCGGATATCCCCGCGATCAGCCGGGCTACCCCGAAGAGCCCGACCACTACGATCGGCAGCCCCGCTTCGCCGAGCTTCTTCTTGAAACTTCCGCCGGCAAGGTAGCCGCGTTCCACCAGGGAGCCGCGCAGGAGATCGAGCACCGTATGAACCCGTCGAGTCACCCCCGCGATGCTCTGTCTCGAAGCGTCGAGCTGTGCGGCCACCGCCACGGTCAACGGGTCGAGCCCGGTTGCGGGAGCCGGTACTCCGGTCGGATGACCGTGCCCATCGATCAGGTTGTGACTGCGCAGCAACGCCACCGAAGCCATCACCGCCCGGCGATCGCTGGTCAGCAGACCCAGCTCGGGCGCGGTCAGTTCTCCCGGCGGTGCGGCGGCGTGGGCTCCGATGATCCCGTGCCGCAACCAGAACCCGAGACCCACCGCGAAAATCACGATCGGCAAGTACAGCGCCAAGAAGCCGGTGCCCGAGATCCCCCATGTCTCCCCGGCCGACAGCACAGACCCAGCCGCCGGCAATTCGATTTCCCGCATACCCACCTCTGGCTCCACCCGATGTGAAACCAGTATCCGGCGCGAACCTCCACCACGCCAGAATTTTTCGTCGGCCGGACCGCGAAACGCAGGTGCCGGTCCGGGTGTACGCGCTGCTCACCGACCAGCGAACGGCCGGACACCATCGGCCTGCGAGATGCGGTACGCCACGGCCACGGAGAGCCGAACCGCGACCGAGTTGTGAGAGCGCAATATCGCACCGCACCGATTTCCGGACGATACACGGCGCTGTCTTACCAGGTAGAAGCTCTGCTGATGCTTATGGTCGGTGATATGAGACTTCACCGCCGGAGACCGACTGCACCGTTGCGCCGCCTCCTGCGGCGCGGGCCCACAACGCCCGATCACACCCCTACCGCCGGCGAAATGACCCGCATCTTCGCCGCGGCCCGCCCCGCGGCTACGGGTTGTACCACTCGCCGGAGAACGCCCGCCGCCGGCCGGTCCTCGAGCGTTCACCGGACAGCGCCACCCCCCGCGAGCCGGAACCGGGCGGCCGAGCGTGGCGGCACGGTCCGGGGTCTGTCACGCAGGGTCGCGATGGCCGGGGTGCTGGTCTGCGCGGCGGGGTTCGGCGGTTTCCCGGCGGCCGCCACCGCCGAGCCGACCGGACCCGATGTCTCGTCCTGGCAGCACGGCGGCGGGCGGCTCATCGACTGGTTCTCGGTGCGCGCCTCCGGACATCATTTCGCCATGGTCAAGGCCACCGAGGGATTGGATTACATCAACCCGTTCTTCGTCCCGGACAGCCTGCAGATGCGGGTCGCCGGAATGGCGCGCGGCACCTATCACTACGCGCGCCCGGAGCTGCCGCCCGAACCCCAGGCGGCGCTGTACGCCGCGGTGGTGCTGGGCCAGAACGGCCCCCTCGATCTGCCGCCGGTACTGGATATCGAGAACTCCGGCGGACTCCCACCGGGCGCGCTGATCGACTGGACGCACCGCTATCTCGACACGGTGCAGTCGCTGACCGGCCGCGTCCCGATCATCTACACCTATCCGACCTTCTGGCGGGCCGCGATGGCCGACAGCGATCAATTCCACCGCTATCCGCTGTGGATCGCCGACTATCGTGACCGCCCCGCACCCGAGGTCCCGGGCCGCTGGCCCGCGTGGACCTTCTGGCAGCAGACCGATTCCGGTTCCATTCCCGGTATCCACGGCCCCACCGATGTGAACGTGTACAGCGGCGCGCAGGGCGATTTCGCCCGATTCGCCCGAATGGGCGGGCTCACCGGCAGCGGGTAGTCATCCCGGGTCGGCGCGGCAGACTACTCCACGCCGATCCGGCCGCCCCCGGACTTCCAGACCGCGACCACCGCCGGTCGCGGCTGTGAGGTGCCACCGTCCGGCCAGTGTGAGGCCGGGTTCTCCACCGACGCGTCGTCGGTCTCACCCGGATGCTGCACGCACACCATGACCCGTTCCTCCGTGATCACCGGACCGCAGGTCTCGCCGCCCGCCGGGACGGACAGGAACTGTTTGGTCTCGCCGCGCCGATCACCGTCGAGAACCACCGCGAACAGCCCGTCGTTGGCGTCCAGCGCGTTGCCGTCGGTGCTGACCCAGAGGTTGCCGTACGGGTCGAACGCGAGGTTGTCCGGGCAGGAGATCGGGCTGACCTTCGTTTTGTCGTAACCGGCGAAGTAGGTATCGGCGGCGGCCGGGTCACCGCAGACCAGCAGTAGCGACCAGGTGAATTCGGTGCCCGCGTGGTCGTCGGTGATCTCGAGGACCTGGCCGTTCTTGTTCTCGTTACGCGGGTTGGCCTCGTCGGCCGCGGCCTTACCGTCGGTACCGCGTTTGGTGTTGTTGGTCAGCGCCACATACACCTTCCCGGTTTTCGGACTGGCCTCGAAATCCTCCGGGCGGTCCATCTTGGTGGCGCCGGCCTTGTCACCGGCGAGGCGGGTGAACACCGCGACCTCCTCCGCGGTCATGCCGTCCACCAGTGATTCGCCGCGGCCGTCCTCGGCGGTACGCAGGATCGGGATCCACCGGCCGGAACCCGTGAAGCCCTGATCCGAGGGGACGGTGCCCGAACCGTCGATCCGGTCCGGGTGATCACCGGTCAGTTTCGCCACGTAGAGGGTGCCCGCGTCCAGGATGGTCAGGTTGTGGCGGCGACTGGCCGCGCCGGTACCTGGTTCGATCTTGCGTGAGGAGACGAACTTGTACATGTAGTCGAAGCGTTCGTCGTCACCGCTGTAGGCGACCACGGTGCCGTCGGAGGTCACGTGGATATTGGCGGCCTCGTGCTTGAACCGGCCGAGCGCGGTGTGCTTGACCGGCGTGGACCGCGGGTCCCACGGATCCACCTCGACCACCCAGCCGAAGCGGTTGGACTCGTTGGGTTCGGCCGCCACATCGAAACGTTTGTCGAACTTCTCCCAGAAATGCGGGGAATCGGATTCGCCGATCCCGTAGCGCTCCAGCCGCGCGGCGGTCGCCGGATCGGCGGCCTCGCCCACGAAATAGGCGTTGAAGTTCTCCTCGCCGGAAAGCACAGTGCCCCAAGGGGTCACACCACCGGAGCAGTTGCTGATGGTGCCCAGAACTTTGGTGCCGGTGGGGTCGGCGGTGGTTTTCAGCAGGGCACTGCCCGCTGCCGGACCGGTCACGGTGAACTGGGTGGTCGCGGTGATCCGCCGGTTGTACTTCCCGAAAACCGGCTTCAGCCGTCCGGTTCCGGATTCACCGTGTACCTCGACCACCGACAGGCCGTGCGCGGCCATCGCGATATCGACCTGTTCCCTGGTGACGGCCTCGGTCCGGTAGCCGGGAAACATGAACAGTTCGGTCGTGTATTCGTGGTTCACCACGAGCAGGTATTTACCCGCCTGCCCTTCGATCGGCAGCAGCCCGGCGAAATCGTTGTTGTAGCCGAACTGTTTCGCCTGCGCGGCGGGCGTCTGGCCGAAGAAATCGAATTCGGGCGCGTCGTCGAACAGTGGATCGCCCCAGCGGATGACCACACCCTGCTCGTACCCTTCCGGGATGACGACCGCGTCCTCTGTGTTGGGAGCCACCGGGGAGAAACCGGTACCCGTGCCCGGGGCGCCGTCGGACGATCCGGCGTCCGCGTCGTCACCGCAGGCCGCCAGGGTGCCGACGGCACCGATCGCGACCACCGCGGCCGCACCGCCCTGGAGGACCCGGCGCCGGGAGATCCCGGCCACGATATCCCCGAAGTAGGTGTTCGACGAGGTGTTGGGTACCTCGTGGAAGCAGGCATTGCCGCATTTGTACCGGCAGGTCACGCGGGACCGCGATCCGGCCGGTTCGTGGGCGACGAATAACTCGAGAGGTTTCACGGTGGACTCCTGTGCAGGGCTGAACGCCCGGAGGCTAGCCGAGAAAGGCGAGTCTCAGGAGTCCATCGGATGAACGAGCGGTGCCGTGTTCATGGCCTCCGCCCCAGTGCGGCGAGGCCGTGGCCGGACGGCACGTCCATGACCTCGGTCCACCAGTGGTCCAACGGGCTGGGGTCGGGCCAGTACACATCCGCGGCAGCGTGCCCGGCCGGGACCGCGGTGGGCTCGGCGCGGATGTGGGCAGATCGGCGATCGGGTGGTGAGGAAGTCGTCGTCATCGTCATCGTCATCGTGAGTTTTGATCCACGCTTGTTCGAAGTGCGGGCGGGCCCGGAGAATCGCGGCGATCCGGACCCGCCCACGGCTGGATGGAATCGGAGAACCGAGGGTCGCGCCGGGGAGGCGGGCCCCTCGGCCCGCGTTGCCACGGTCGGCCCCTCCGCGGCGCCGACCGGGCCGGTCAGGCGTTGAGGGCCTGACGCTCGTGATCGTGGCGGGCGATCTCGATCTTCCGGGGCTTCGCCTGCTCCGAGACCGGGATAACCAACCGCAATACACCGTCGCGGTAGTCGGCGCGGATCGCGCTCGTATCGAGGTTCTCGCCCAGGAACAGCTGCCGGCTGAACACGCCGCGAGTGCGCTCAGCGGCGATCATCGACCGGCCCTCGTCCAATTCGGGCCGTGATGCCCGGACAGTCATCACGTTGCGTTCGACATCCAGATCCAGTGAGTCGGGGTCGATGCCGGGAAGGTCCAGCTCGACGAAGAAATTATCGCCCTCGCGCCAGGCATCCATCGGCATCGCTGCCGGACGTGCGGGTGTGCCGAAAACCTGCTGCGTCAGGCGATCCAGATCCCGGAAGGGATCCGTGCGCATCAACATGGTCGCCACCTCCAGTCCACTCCTTCACTCTCGAAGAGAAACCAGATAATCTATGCCAACTGACACAGATAATTTTTAGCACTCGAGAGGGGTGAGTGCAAGTGGCAGGAGCAGATAATCTCGGGAGGTGAGCGAAGAAGTGACGTACACGGATCACAGAGGCAATTCCGTGCCCGGACCGAGCCACGGGGTGTACGCGATATCGGTGGCCGCGGAACTGGCCGGTGTCGGCGTGCAAACGCTGCGACTCTACGAGCGAAACGGACTGATCACCCCGGCCCGCAGCTCGGGCGGCACCCGCCGCTACAGTCGCGATGACCTGACTCGGCTACGCCGCATCATCGCACTGTCCGAGCAGGGTATCCAGCTCATCGCGATCGGACGCATCCTCGACCTCGAAGACGCCAATTCCACGCTCCGCGATGCGAACGCCGCCCTTACCACCGAACGTGACCGGCTCCGCGACCACCGATCCGCGCAACGATGATCTGCCCGGATTATCCCGGGTCGACGCGGCGCCGCAACAGGTGACCGGCTGCGCTACCGAACCCCGCCGGTGCGCGGCGAGGATCGGCGACGGCTCACGCGACGATGTTCACCAACTTGCCCGGGACCACGATCAGTTTGCGCGGGTCTTTTCCGTCGAGTAGAGCGGCGATCTTCTCGTCGGCCAGCGCGGCCGCTTCGATCGCGGCCCGATCCGCTTCGGGATCGACCTGGATCCGGCTGCGGACCTTGCCGTTGACCTGGATCGGATACTCCACGGTCTCGGCGGTCAGCAGCGCCGGATCGGCCACCGGGAACGGGCCGTGGGCCAGCGAGCCGGTGTGACCCAGGCGTTCCCACAGTTCCTCGGTCATATGCGGGGCCAGCGGGGCCAGCATCAGCACCACCGGCTCCACCGCCGAGCGGGGCGCGCCCTTCGGATAGGCCTTGGTCAGGTGATTGGTCAGCTCGATCAGTTTGGCGCCGGCGGTGTTGTCCCGCATGGCCGCCAGATCCTCGTCCACCCCGGCGATCGTGCGGTGCAGCAGGCGCAGGGTCTCGTCGGACGGGTTGTCCTCCGTGACCCGGGTCGTGCCGGTCTCCTCGTCCACCACCAGCCGCCACACCCGCTGCAGGAACCGGTGAGCGCCGATCACATCCTTGGTGGCCCACGGCCGGGACGTATCCAGCGGACCCATCGACATCTCGTAGAACCGGAACGTATCGGCCCCGTACAGATCGCAGATCTCATCGGGGGCGATGGCGTTCTTCAGCGATTTGCCGATCTTGCCGTATTCCTGGTGCACCTCGGCCTCGACGCCCGCGGCATCGGTCCAGTAGAACTTGCCGTCCCGTTCGACGACCTCCGCCGCCGGAACATAGGCCCCGCGCGCGTCGGTATAGGCGAAAGCCTGGATATAGCCCTGATTGAACAGGCGCCGGTACGGTTCGCTACCGCTCACGTCACCCAGATCGAACAGGACCTTCTGCCAGAACCGCGCGTACAGCAGGTGCAGCACGGCATGCTCCACACCACCCACGTACAGGTCCACGCCACCCGGATCGTCGGCGCCGTGCTCGGCCCGGCGCGGACCCAGCCAGTAGTTCTCGTTCTCCTTCGCGCAGAACGCCTCGGAATTGGTGGGGTCGGCGTAGCGCAGCTGGTACCAGGAACTACCCGCCCAGTTCGGCATGACATTGGTATCGCGGCGGTAGGTGCGCGGACCGTCGCCCAGATCCAATTCCACCTGCACCCAGTCGGTGGCCTTGGCCAGCGGCGGGGAAGGTTCGGAATCCGCGTCGTCCGGGTCGAAGGTGACCGGCGCGAAATCGTCCAGTTCGGGCAGCCGCACCGGCAGCATCGATTCCGGCAGCGCATGCGGGGCGCCGGATTCGTCGTAGACGATCGGGAACGGTTCGCCCCAGTACCGCTGCCGGGCGAACAGCCAGTCCCGCAGCTTGTACTGCACGGTTCCGGCGCCGTGGCCGTCGGCTTCCAGCCGGGCGATCATTGCCGCCTTCGCGTCGGCGATGGACAGCCCGTTCAGGTAATCGGAGTTGATCGCCGGACCGTCCCCGGTGTATGCCTCGCCGTCGAACCCTTCGGACGGTTCGACGGTCCGGATGATCGGCAGCCCGAACGCGGTCGCGAAATCCCAGTCCCGCTGGTCCTGCCCCGGTACGGCCATGATCGCGCCGGTTCCGTACCCGCTCAGCACATAGTCGGCGATGAAGATCGGGATCCGGGCACCGTTGGCGGGATTGGTGGCGTAGGCCCCCAGGAAGACGCCGGTCTTCTCCTTGTTCTCCTGCCGCTCCAGATCCGATTTCGCGGCGATGGCCTTACGGTAGGCCCCGACCGCTTCGGCCGGGGTCGCGCTGCCGCCGGTCCACCGGGCATCGGCGCCGTCCGGCCACGCGGCGGCGGTCAGCTCGTCGACCTTCTCGTGCTCCGGAGCCAGCACCATGTACGTCGCGCCGAACAGGGTATCGGGGCGGGTGGTGAAAACCTCCACATCGCCTGCCGCGGTGGCGAACTCGACCCGGGCCCCGCGTGAGCGCCCGATCCAGTTGCGCTGCATGGCCTTCACGTTCTCCGGCCAATCCACATGATCCAGATCGTCGATCAGCCGGTCGGAGTAGGCGGTGATACGCATCATCCACTGCCACAGCTGTTTACGGAACACCGGGAAGTTGCCGCGCTCACTGCGCCCGTCGGCGGTGACCTCCTCGTTGGACAGCACGGTCCCCAGGCCCGGGCACCAATTCACCATCGAATCGGTCTGATACACCAGACGGTACGAATCGATCAGCGCCCGGCGCTCGGCCGCGGACATGGCCGCCCAATCCTTACCCTCGGGCGCGGGACGGGCCCCCGTTTCGAACTGACGTTCCAGTTCCTCGATCGGCCGGGCCCGATCGGCTTCCTGGTCGTACCAGGCGTTGTAGATCCGCAGGAAGATCCACTGCGTCCACTTGTAGTACTCGGGATCGGTGGTCGCGAACGAACGCCGCCGATCATGCCCCAGCCCCAGCCGATCCAGCTGCCGCTGCATGGTGGCGATATTGGATTCGGTGGTATCCCGCGGATGCGCACCGGTCTGCACGGCGTACTGCTCGGCGGGCAGACCGAACGCGTCGTACCCCAGCGCATGCAGCACGTTGCGCCCGTGCATCCGGTGATACCGCGCGAAAACATCGGTAGCGATATATCCCAGCGGATGCCCCACATGCAGACCCGCCCCGGACGGGTACGGGAACATATCCTGCACGAACAGCTTATCGGCCGGCACCTCCCCGGCCAGCGGGCCGACAGGGTTGGGGGCGTGGAAGGTGCCGCGCTCGTTCCAGCGCTGCTGCCACCGGCGCTCGATCTCCCCGGCGAGCGCGGCGGTGTACCGGTGGGCGGGCGTATCGCCGGCCCGGCCGGGGGCGCCGGTGTCTGCCGAGCTCTGCCCGGCGGTCTCGGTTGCGCGGGTGTCCTGCACGGCCCTGCCTTCTCTAGCTGCTGATGGGAGAAATCCGTCGTCGACAGCCTAAGACTTGCCCCCTGACAAGCCCAAAAAGCTGTGTCTCTTGGCGTCGCCTCGGGGGCCGGGGCCGGGGCCGGGGCCGGGGCCGGGGTGCGGTGAGGTGGGCTGGGCCTGTCGTGGTGTGAACCGGGACATAAAGACGTGAGGTGAGCCGGGCGTGAAGGCGGGAGGTGAGCACGTGAGGTGAGCACGTGAGGTGAGCAGGACTGTCAAGGTGCGAGGTGAGCCGGACCGCGAAGGTGACAAGGAAGCCCGTTCGCTAAGGCTCTGTGTTTTTTGGCGCCGCCTGCGGCGTCGCGGGTTCGGGGCCCCCTTGGTCTCGTTCTTCACTCCCGGCGCTCAGTCGCTGCGCTCCTTCGCTCTGGTCGCTCCAGAACGAGACGGGCCCCGAACCACCAAGGTGGACCGGCCGCATGCGGGAAACGGGGGTGAGGGTCGCATGCGGACCGGCTGGCGGAAGGGGGGATCAAACACCCCGGAGGCGGCGGTGGAGTCGCATGCGGGGAAACGGGGTGGGGTGTATGTGGACAGGCGGGCGGCAGGGATCGAACGCGTCCGGGGTCCCGAACCCCGCGATGCCGGAGGCGGCGCCACAAAAACACTGCGGTACTCTCACCTGGTGTTTGTCGTCGCGATTCTGCTGTTCGTCCTGGCTCTGATTGCCCTGGCGATGGGCGTGCTCGGTCTCATCGGCCGGCTTCCCGGCAACCGCTATATCGGCGTTCATACCGAAGCCGCGTTGCGTGACGAAACGGCCTTCCGCACCGCGAACCGGATCGCCGCGCCGACCTCGGTCGTCTCCGGGGCCCTGCTCGCCGCCGGTGGGCTGGTGGTCTTGGCCGCGGGTGCGCTCACCGGGATCCTCGTAACCGCCGGTGTGCTGGTCATCGCGCTGTTCACCCTCGGTGCCGGGGCCAATGCGGGGGCGCGGGCCGCCGAGGCCATCGCCCCGGCGCCGGCGACCGGCGGTTGTGGCGGATCGTGCGGCGGGTGTTCGCTGAAGGACACCTGCGAACCGGCCGGCACCTCGCCGGCTGTCTGAGGTCAGCCCAGCCAGTCCAGCACCGAGGCCGCCGTCCACGACTGCTGCATACTGCCCAGCGGCTCGCCGGTGAACGGTTCGTAGTATTCGGCGAAGCTGCCGTCGCTGGCCTGCCGCAACGCCTCGGCGCGCAGCATGAACGAGCGTTCGGCCCAGCCGCGGTGGGCGAAGACCCAGGAGAAAAGCCAGCTCATCACCGGCCAGACCGGGCCGCGCCAGTATTCACGGGAGCGGAAATCCTTCGAAACCGGCGAGGTCGACGGCGGTAGCGCGTAGCGCAGGTCGGGATGACCGCAGAACCGCGGGCCCTCGAAAAGCCGCAGCAGGTTGCGTTCGGTCGCGCGGGGCAGACCACCACTGATCAGGGGCGCGAACATGGCCAGGGTTTCGGTGCCGATCCAGCGCCCCAAACGGGTGTCGTAGTCGCGGGCGGCGCCGCTGCGGGCATCGGTGGTGGCGATCACGCCGGCGCGGAACCGGTCGGCCCAAGCGAACAGTTCCTTGGTGTCGGCCCTGGGCTGGTGGTACTCCTCGCCGATCTGACCGAGCACCTCGCAGGCCAGGGCGAAGATCGCGGTCACGAATACGTCCTCGACGGCGAAATCCATCACAGTGCTCAGTTCGGCGGCGTCGTAGCGGGCACGGCGCATCTGTTCCACCAGCCACAGGTACCGGTCGTATTCGCGGTCGCTGGGGCGCTGGGAGGGGTCGTCGATAACGAGTACGTCCTCCCGCCGGTAGGGCGGTAGATCCGCCCCGGGCAGGACGTTCTCGTACGCCCGATCCCAGCGCGGCGAATTGTCCATCCCCGATTCCCAGCCGTGATACAGCGTGATCCGGCCGCTGCCCAGCGGGTCGCGGGCATGCGCCAGCCAGCGGTGCCAGCGCACCAGATCGGGCCAGCGGCGGTTCAGGAATTCCTCGGCCACCGCCCGGGTACTGCGCCCGTGCCGGCGCGAATGGTCCAGGATCCGCTGCACGGCGATGGCATGCACCGGCGGCTGGGTGATCCCGGAGGTATCCGGGCCGTCGGGCGCGTCGGCGGCCAGCAGCCGGCATTCCCAGCGAGCCGGGCCCGGGAAATAGCCGTCGACGCCGTTGGCGAACACGATGTGCGGGATCATCCCGTTCTTCCACTGCGCCGAGAGCAGGGTGTCGAGTTCGATCACGGCGCGCTCCACACTCAACGGCGCCAGACCCACGGCCACGAACGCGGCGTCCCAGCTCCACATATGCGGATACAAGCGCGGCGCGGCGCTGGTCATGGTTCCCAAGTCGTTGCCGCGCAGCAGATACGCCGCGCGGGCAGCGAGTTGCGTGGGGGTGAAACCCGGATGTGCCATCTCTACATCTTGCTCGTGTTTTCGGCGCCGCCTCGGGTGGCGCGGGGTTGGGATATGGGTGGTTTGCCATTCGGAGGCAGTTTGCCCCGTGTGTGAGGAACGGGGCGGTGTGGGTGATGGCAATTTCACCTCGGCCGGGTTTCGTGGGCGTGTGCGTCGTATTTCGGCGGCGCTACGCTGTGGGCGTGGAGAATGCGGCGGACGAGCCGGGCCGGGAGCGGCCTGTGGCGCTGATCACCGGGGCCGGGCGGGGGCTGGGGGCGGCGATCGCGCGGGAGCTCGCGCCCGATCACGCACTGCTGCTGGGAGCGCGGACGGAAAGCAGCCTGGACGCTATCCGGTCGGAGCTCCCGGGTGCCACGGGCTGGCCGGTGGAGCTCACCGACTACACCGCGGTGGCCGAGGCGGTGGCGCCGATCGACCGGTTGGATGTTCTCGTGCACAACGCCGGCATCGCCGATCTCGGCACGATCGCCGAATCCTCGGTGCGTCAGTGGCGTGAGACGCTCGAAGCCAATCTGATCGCCGTGGTGGAACTGACCCGGCTCTTGTTGCCCGCGTTGCGTGCCGCCAACGGTCATGTGGTGCTCATCAATTCGGGTGCCGGCCTGCGGGCGAACGCCGGCTGGGCCTCGTATGCGGCGAGCAAATTCGGTCTGCGGGCCTTCGGGGACGCGCTCCGGCTGGAGGAACCCTCGATCCGGGTGACATCGATCCATCCCGGACGTATCGACACCGATATGCAGCGCGAGATCGTGGCCGGAGAGGACCGGCCCTACGATCCCGCGGAATTCCTGCGGCCGGAAACGGTGGCCCGTGCGGTACGGACGGCCGTCGACACACCGCGCGACGGACACCCGACCGAAATCGTGCTCCGCCCGCGCTGAGCGGCTCGACCGGCCGTCGTCGCGGGTCACCCCGCCCCGCGATCAGCCCATGGGCCACCCGGTGGCTCCGCGGCCCCGACGGTGCCGGTGACGACCGGGGCCGCGTGTGCGGTCAGTGCTCGTCGTAGTGCCCGTTGTGCGGGGCGTGGCGGTGGCCGTCGTGGATGTAGTCGACATGGTCGCCGTGCGGTACCGCGACGTGCCCGCAGCCCTCACCGTGCACGTGCTCGTGGGTGGCGTGCTCGGTATGACCCTCGGGTTCGCATTCGTCGTAGTGACCGGCGTGCTCGCGGTGGAGATGCCCGTCGTGGACGTAGTCCACGTGGTCGCCGTGCGGTACCGCGACATGCCCGCAATCCGGACCGTGCACATGGTTGTGTTCGGTGTGCTGAGCGTGTGCCGTTGTCATCGGCGTTCCTTCTTTCCTCGAATCGGTCAGCTGGAACTACGCACACAGATACATTATCAAGTGCGCATCACTGCAGATAGCTGTACATTCACCATCGCGCCGATATAAAGTGCGGTCCGATCCACCGGAACCATCCGCACCGGAGCCGGCGGAGGCCGCGGCAATACAGCGGCGAAGGCACGATCCGGCCGCATCAGCCCGGGTTGCTCGATATCCGTGGCTTGCGGGTCGGCCCGCATAACCCCCGTTAGCCCGAGCGAGCAAGGCGCAGTTGAGTATCCGAATCATCGGGTATCTAAACTTTTTTCTAGGATTTTCCTGGAAAATACTTCTCTCGGGCACCCCGGGCAGCGTAATGTCCCATTTGCTCGAAACCGCCGGGACCCAGCCCATTCGGTCCGGCGGTACGCGGACGGAGCGCTTGTCCCGGCTGTAAACCATCCTTGGCGACACCGTGATCAGATCGGACATGTGACACCATGAGGATCCGCCAGATTGCTACGGCCGTAGTGCCGTTCCTTGCCGTTGCGACGTTCGGCTCGGCAGCCGCACACGCAGAACCCGCGGCGCCCGATATCGGCTACCGCACTGAACTGGTCGGCAAGACCGTTGTCACCACGCTCACCCACGGAACCTTCGAGGTAGACGGCGAAACCGTCGATATCGTCGACGAATCCGGCGCCACCGTGGTCACTTTGCCCTTGGCGGTCCGCGAGGGCACCACCGAATACCCGCTGCCGCACGCGGTCCGGGACGACGACCGCGTCCTGGAACTCACCGCGGTGAAGGACCCCGCGGCGGCACGGCCCGCCGCCGAGTTCGTGGCCTCCCCGCAGGAAAACCTCGCGGCCCAGAACAATTTCGCGTCCCAGTTCGGAATCGCCACCGCTATCGGCGGATTCGTCGGCACGGCCCTCGGCGCACTCGTGGGGCTCACCGGGATTGTCACCGGCCCAGGGGTTATCGCCAGTATCATCGCCGGCGCAACCATCGGTGGGATCATCGGCACGATCGCCGTCGGCGGACCGACCCTGGTGATCGCCGCCGTCGACCTGGTCAACACCCTGAACGCCGCACCCGGCACCACGCAGTGGGCACCGAAGCAGCCTGTTTCGGGGAACTGACTCCCGTAGGCCGTTACCGGACGCGGCGCGGTCGCGTCCGGTAACGACTCACCGCGACGACGCGGTCGATGTGGCCCGTACGAGTTGTGCCAACCCGTGCGGGCCACTCACGACCCGTCCGTTATCGATTCGCGCGCATCAGAGCAGAACCGGATCGCCGTAGACGACCACGGTTTCGTCGGCCAGGGCCGATTTTGTCGTCAGTACCGCATACGACCTGATGGCGGCTGGCCCGATACAACCCTCGACGGTGATGTGTGTACGCCGGATACCCGCTGCCGCCCGGCCTTTGCGAACCGGTGCCGTCGCCAACCGGATATCGGCGATCGATCCGGTCGCGAGTGACATTGTGACTTCGGGTGCGACTGTCATTCCGGGATAGATTCGGCTCTCACTCTCCGACTCCGGCTTGCTCTCGTCGGGCTTCACCACGATGGTGGAATCCCGCTGGTACGGGCCCTCCTCGCTCAAGCCGATCGCCGACAGCAGAGACTTCACCCCTGCCGAGATCTCCGCCAGGGCAACCGCGCAGCCGACGTGGTAGCCGATGGCCAGTTCCGCTGATTCCAGCGGCGACTTCCCGCGGCCCGCCAACGCGCCGTAGGCCTCGATATCCACTGATGCCGAACGCCTGGACAACATCCCGCTCGCGACCCGATCGACTCTTTCGGGCCGGTTCCCTACCCGTAATATCCGCCCGTCCGCCGCGGTGACCGACCGCTCGTGCGGTGCGGGCGCGACGACGTCAGCGGCGGCGGGAGGAGCGGGAAAGTGCGCGAGAACCATCGCGGCGGCCGCAGTCAGCAACAAAGACAGGCGTTTCCGCTTCCCGATCATGGTCGGCACGCGAGGTCAGAGAGCGACCGGATCGCCGTATACGGCGACCGAATCGTCCGCGGTCGCGCTCTTCACCGCGATGATCGCGTACGAGCGGATACTGGCGGGGCCGGCGCACCCGTCGAGCTTCACGTGCGCGTCCCGGTTGGTGATGAAGGCCTCGGAATTCCCCAGCGGCTTCTCGCCGAGCGGGAGGTCCACGACCTGGCCCAGGTCCAGGTTCACGGTGAAACTCGGGGCCACCGACAGAGTGGGACCGATATTCGCGCCCACGGTCGGGGTGGGGATACTCGGGCTGATGCTGATGCCGGGCGAGATGCCGGCCGTCACCGAGGCGCCCAGGGTCACGCTACCGATGTCGACAGCACAACCCAGGTGGTATCCGGTCTTCAGCACAGCACCTTCGAGCTGAGAGCCCGCCCCGCCCAGCCGGCCGTACGCCTGATTCGTGACGAAGACTTCGCGCGTGGTGCCGATACCGTTCAACGGCGGGACGCGGTTCGCCGTTTCGTCACGATGTCCGACCGCCACCCGCCAGCCGTCCGGCGTGCTGATCGATTGCTCGTGCGCGGGCAGCCGCAGCACCTCGGCTCCGGCTTCGCCGGCGAGCAGTCCCACAGCGCTCAGGGCGGCCACGAACGAGAGCAGTATTTTCTTTTTCACCGGTAGATCCCCCACCATTTCGTTACGAACTCGCACCGGCGCACGATTCGGTCGCCGGAACCCTTCGAGCGCGAACGCTAGGCGGGCCGTGTCCGGCGGCGCAATATCCGTGGATCACGCGCAATCGCCGATGTGCAGGTCGAACCCGCTAAGACAGATGTCCGGACCGGACAGAGTCTTTCGTCGCCGACGCGGTGCGGCAACTCTCGATCTACCTCGCGACGGCCGGGCACCAGAGAGGGATGTAGTACGGCCGTGCCCGGCGCTGCGTCAGGACCCAGCCGTACTACTCGGAAGTGTTCAGGCGATACCGGCGACAGGCTCCGGATTGGTCTGGTCGCGCCACGCGACCGCCTCACGGACCTGGGTCAGGTCGTAATCGGGCCCGTTGATTCCCACCGTGAACAGCGTCGCGCCCGCGGCGAGGTAGGCGGGGGCCGCTTCGGTACCCGGCCAGGCCACCGATCGTTCGATCTTCGACGATTCGGTGCCTGCGTCGGCGCAATGCTCGTCGAGGATTCCGCTCTTGCGGGTGAACACATCCAGCTCGCCGAAGCTGTGCCAGATATGCGCGTATTCGGCGACCAGCCGCAGGGTCTTCTTCTCACCGCCGCCACCGATCAGGATCGGGATCTCCCGGACGGGCTGCGGGTTCAGTTTCGCCAGCCGGCCGGTGATCCGGGGCAGGTACTCCTTGAGCAGGTTCAGGCGGCTGCCCGCGGTCCCGAACTCGTACCCGTATTCGTCGTAATCACGTTCGAACCAGCCCGAACCGATACCCAGGATGAGCCGGCCGCCGCTGATCTGGTCGACGGTGCGGGCCATATCCGCGAGCAGGTCGGGGTTGCGGTAGCCGCCGCCGGTCACCAGTGCGCCGATCTCGACGCGTTCGGTCTGCTCGGCGAAAGCACCGAGCATGGTCCAGCATTCGAAGTGGGCGCCGTCGGGGTCGCCGTAGAGCGGATAGAAGTGGTCCCAGTTGAACACGATGTCCACGCCGGCATCCTCGGCCCGCAACACCGCGTCGCGGATGAGTCCGTAGTCGGGGGCGTGCTGGGGCTGGAGTTGAATTCCGATCCGAACCGGTCGGCTCATCTGCATGACTCCTCGTCGTCGGGTTGATCTCCCGCACCCGAGGCTACTGCGTCGGCGGCGCCACCCCCGGCCGCAGCAGAGCCTCGGCGGGCACCGCAGTCCGCACCGGCCGGCGATTTCGTCTCGAATCGGGGCGCTCAACAGGTGAGCTCTGCGAATGTCACCGGTTACGAATCGGTCCGGCGAAAACCGCTGGGAAATGGGGTTCGGCGGGCGATAGGATCTGGCGCCTCCAACAACGAGCAAGGCGGATACCGCATGACCGAAAAGGTGCTGTTGCGCCCCGGAATGGGAACCGAGAATGACTGCTGAGCGAGGGCCGCCATGACGAACGGGCCTGGCTCCTGCATCCCGCAGCGGCCGCGGCCGAGTACCGTCCACGGCTTATCACCTTCGACGATGCGTCCGGCGAGGGCAGTTCCGCGGCGGACTCATGGCGACGACTCCGCGAAGACGCGGAGTCGTACTGCCCGGTGGAGATCATCGCCCGGAACTTCTTCGACGTCACTGATACCGAACTGGACGGGCTCGGGCCACTGGACCTGATCTGGCTGGACGCGGGAACGCCGACCGACGACGCGCGGTTTCTGCGGCGGCTCTGGCCGCGTCTGACGGACGGCGGCCTCCTGGTCTTTCACGAGCCGTATTTCGCCACCAGCGTCACTCTGGCCGATGAGCGCCAGGGAGTAAGGACTGTACCCACTCCGCTGCTGCAGGAGTTCCGGCGCCGGATCGGGCCGGGTTGCGAGATCCTCGCCCTGCCGGAACTGCACAAATACCGGCAGGCAGGTATCGCTCTGGTCCGTAAAGTGCCCGGCTGGGATACCGACCGGAAGCTACCGTTCACCGCGGAGATGCTGGAAATCGGCGAACCGCCGATCGCGTTCCCCGCCGCCATGGTGTCGGCTGGGCGAACCCCGGACGACGACGCGCGCGACGTCGCCCGGCTCATGGCCTCGGCAGACGTGCGGCAGGTGCTGGGCGCGATCGGCAGCGGCCGGCGTTCACTGACCGCGATCGTCAACCAGTTGTGCGAATGCTTCGATCCCGATGTCGCCGTCCTCCGCCGCGATCTCGTCGACCACGGGTACCTCGAGCGAAGCAACGGCATCTACCGGCGGCGCGCCGAAGGGTAGTAGCCCGCAGCCGGAGAAGAGCCGGATCTCACGGCCGACGGGGCGCACCCGAAGCCGCCTGGAACGGCCACTCGGGCGTCCGACCGCCCCGGTCCCCTCGGGGAGATACCTGTCCGCCACCCGCCACAACGCATCCCGGATCACCGGCTCCACGGCCCGGCCCCGCCAGGAGGTCCAGCCCGCCCGGATCGTCTCGAGCACTCGATCCCCGCGCCCACGTTCGATCGCGGGCAGCTCCATGGGGAACGTCGACCCCAACCGCCCACCCTCAGCACGGTGACATCAGATCAAATTTATGCCATCATCGATAGCAGATGAGAGGGGATGATTGCAGATGAGGAACGTAACAGTCCGAAATCTGAGCGACGAGGTACACCGAGCGATCCGCCAGCGAGCAGCCGCACACGGCCGTAGCATCGAGGCCGAGATGCGCGCGATCCTCACCGACGCCGCACAACCGCCAGAGCGGGTCAAGCTCGGCTCGATGCTCGCGGCGGCCGGTCGTGAGATCGGGTTGACCAGCGAAGAGCACACCGCCCTCAACAACCGCGACCGCCACCCGGCCGAACCCCTGACGTTCGACTGATGATCATTCTGGATACGAACGTCATCAGCGAGCCCCTGCGCCCGACACCGGATCCCCGCGTAGTCGAATGGCTCGACGGCCAGAGCATCGAGACCCTTTATCTGACCGCCATCACCCTCGGCGAGCTGCGATACGGCGTATCCGTCATGCCCGACGGTCGCCGACGCGACCTACTCACCGAGCAGTTGGAAAAAAACATGGTGCCGCTATTTTCCGGCCGCGTGCTGCCCTACGATTTGGACGCCACCGCCGAATACGCACGCGTCATGTCCACCGCTCGCGCCGCCGGACTGGCCATCGCCACCGCCGACGGCATGATTGCCGCCATGGCGGCCGCCGCAGGCTTCACCGTCGCCACCCGAGACACCTCGCCGTTCGCGGCTGCCGGAGTGCCCATTATCAATCCATGGCAATAGCGCTGCGGCCCCTGAAGGACACCGGAAAAGGATCCGGTGGTCGGTACTCATCGCACGTTCGGGCCACGGGCCGATTCAGCTGTTCGGGTGGCCGGTAGCTGTCGATGCGCCACCGTTCACTCGGCGCGCAGGGCGGTTTCGAGGAAGCGGCGGGTCGAGCGTGACGGCGGTGGGGTCCGGCGCCAGCCGAGGTAGAGCGGGGAATCGGGGATATCGGGCAACTCCCGGTAGACCACTCCGGGGTGTGGTGCGCGGTGGACCGCGATGGCTGGGACCGCGCCGATACCCCGGCCGGCGCTGACGAGTTCGAGCCATTCGTCGAAGTTTCCGCAGGTGATGATCTCGCGGCCGGGATGCGGGTCGGGCCAGCTGTCGGGGGTGGTGGTGCCGGAGCGCGGGTTGACCACCAGGGGATGCGCCCCGAGATCTGCCCAGCGCAGGCCGCGCTGTCCGGCGACCGGTGAGTCCGCGGCCACCGCCAGCACCCGGCGTTCGGTGCCGATGCGCTGCCAGGTGATGGTGCCGGTCCCGTTTCTGGTGGTCCGCACGAGCGCGACGTCGAGGCGGCCGCGGTCGAGGTCGGCGACCGGGTCGTCGGTGCGGTGGATCGCGAGGTGACCGCCGAGTTGTTCCCAGCGGGCGCGTACCCGGCCGGACCATTCCGCGGGCAGCAGCCAGGCGAAGCCGAGACGCACTTCGGCGCGGCCGCGCATATCGGCCTCGAGTTCGGTGAGGTCGGTGAGGATGCGACGGGCGCGGGCGTGGAATTCCCGGCCGTCGTCGGTGAGTTCGAGGCGGCGGGCGCCGCGGTGGACGAGGGTGGTGTCGAGAATCCGTTCCAGATCCTGGACCGTGCGTGTGAGGGACGGTTGGGTGAGATGCAGGCGCGCGGCGGCGCCGGTGTAGGTGCCCTCTTCGCAAAGGGCGGCGAACGCGGCGAGATGCCGCACCTGCAGGTCCATACGTTCAGCGTATACCCCATGCTCAACAGGCATTTCCGGACGCTGCCGCGAACTCGTAGCGTTCGGTGGCGTGAGCCAGGTACGGGACAGGGTGACCGCTCCGCTGCCGCGGGGCCGGACGGTGGGTGTGGCCGCGGCGGCAGGGCTGGCCGCCGCGATGGGCGTGGGGCGGTTCGTCTTCACGCCGCTGCTTCCGATCATGACCGCGTCGGCGGGGATCAGCGCCGGAGACGGCGCGCTGATCGCGACCGGGAACTACGCCGGCTATCTGGTGGGCGCGCTGCTGCTGGCGCGGCGGCCGCGGCTCGGTACCCGCGCGGCATTCCTGACCTGGTCACTGCTGCTGGTGGCGAGCGAAGTGGCGATGGCCGCGACGACAGAAGTCTGGGTTCAAGCCGGTCTGAGATTCACCGCCGGCGCCGCCAGCGCGGCGATCTTCATCGCCTGTGCCGCCACTGTGGCGCGGCACCGGTCCGTGGGCGCCGCGCCCGGAGTGGCGTTCGCCGGCGTCGGCGTGGGTATCGCGGGCTCCGGTATCTACACATTGCTCGCCGCTCCACACCTGTCGTGGCAGGGCCTGTGGATCGGTTCGGCGATACTCACCGCGGTCCTACTGGTTCCGGCACTGGTACTGGATATCCGCCCCGACACCCCGCGCGCCGATCCACCCGGTACCCGCACCGGTAACCCGGCGGAGCGGCGGGCCTGGAAACTGTTGCTCGGTTCCTATTTCGCCGAGGGCGTCGGCTACATCATCGTCGGCACCTTCCTCGTGGCCGCTGTAGCCGGTAGCGGCAGCTCGTCGGCGGGCGCGCTCGTCTGGACGATCGTGGGGCTCGCGGCGGCGGTGAGCACGGTCGTCTGGCACGCGGTGGCACGGCGAATCGGAACCGGCCCGGCGCTGGTGGCGGCTCTGCTGGTGCAGGCCGGTGGTATCGCGGCCGCCGCGATATCGAGCAGCTTTGTTGCCGCACTGGTCGCGGCGGTCGCCTTCGGTGCCACCTTCATGGCCGTCGTCGTCCTGACCCTCGAGTGCGCCCGGCGGCTCCATATCGCGCAGGCCGCCGCCGTGCTGACCACGGCCTATGCGACCGGCCAGGTCATCGGTCCCCTGATCGTCATCCCGGTGGTCGGCTCGTCGTTCACCACATCGTTCGCGATCGCCGCGGTGATCATCACGCTCGCCGCTGCCGCCGCCGCGGCAGCGACCCGGCGGCACGTCCTCGAATCGACCCGCACCGCGCCGAACAATCCAGAACTCCGTGGCGTAACCGCAGCGTGAGCGGTCGACTGCCCGCCGACCGCGTCGCCGGTTTCGCCGATCAGTGCCGGGCCGCGCGGGCAAAACCGGTGGAATCCGCGACCGCGGCGCGCCCCCTCGCTGTTCCCATCGATGAAGAAGGCCGGGCAGTCGAACGCACTAGCGTCCGTATTTCCCAGGCTTTCGTTCGATGACGTCATGGAGTCCGATTGACCCGCACCACTCCCCGTCGCCCCGCCGATATCACCGAGGCCTTCCCGCAACTCGCGGCGCTGGCGCGGACCGCCACCCGGCTGCATCCGCGGCCCGGACCGGTGACCCCGGCCGACAGCTCGATCGGGGGACCGCTGCTGTGGCCTGCCGACGAACCCTGGCCTCGGTGCGACGGCTCACACGAGTGCGCCTTCGGCAGTTCAACGGCGCCGTCGATGGCCGATGTCCGGCTGCTCCGCGATATCGAAGCCGACTCCTACGGGCGCGACCGCACCGAACTGGAGCAGGCGACAATCGACCGGATCCTCGCCGACACTCTGGCACCCGACAAGCCGCTCGACGTATTCCCGGTGGCACTGGCCGCAGAACGAGGTGTGCCCACGGAACCGATAGCCATGCTGCCGGTTGCCCAGCTGTACGCGCGGGATATGCCGAGCCTGCGCCCGCCCGCGGGCGCGGATCTGCTGCAGGTGCTGTGGTGCCCGTTCTCCCATGACAGCGAGTTGACGCTGCGTACGCGGCTGTTCTGGCGGGCCAGCGGCGAGATCACCGATGTCCTGGCCGAACAACCGGAGCCGGAGGCGGTGCAGAGCGAAGATTTTGTGCCCAATGCCTGCCGGGTCCACCCGGAACCGGTGATCGAGTACCCGAAGGCATTCCCGGCGGAGGGGATGGATTCGGCCCTGGCGGAGGCGCTGCGGGAGTGGGACGAAGCACAGTACGAGAACGCGGAGGAAGTCTTCTACTCGTCGGAGTTGTCGGTCGCGCCCGGCTGCAAGGTCGGTGGCTGGGCGCCGTGGGGCCGGACCGACCCGGTCACGCTGTCCTGCACCACCTGCGGCGCGCCGATGGACCCGCTGTTGACCATCGCCTCAGAGGAATGGGACGGCACCGATTACAGCTGGATACCGTATGAGGACCAGAACGCGGCGGACGGCTACCCGGACCCGTCCGAACCGACCGGGCTGATGCTCGGCGATCTCGGTAAACAGCAGCTGTTCATCTGTTCCGCCGACCCGGCCCACGGCCATATCGATCTGTTTCTGTAGTGCGCGCGCCGACCGCGACTCCGGAACGAGCATCAACCGCCCCGCCGGGCGGACTCGCAAGCAGTTCCCTCGATTGCGGTGCGAGTGTTCGAGGCCGGGCAGCCCGGGAGGCTGTCCGTTATGATCGCGCGGTAGACGATGCAGGCACGGTGTGGGAGACGGGGGACTATGCGGTCTACTGTGAGGCCGGTTCTGGCGGCCGGGCTGGTAGCAGCCGGATTCGCGTTGGCGGGGTGTGATTCCTCGGCGGCGAACGAGGCCGAGGGCCCGGCGAGCGCCACCAGCACACTCACCGAAACCGGATTGCAGATCGCCGTGCCCAGCGGATACGACCCGTGCGTCGATATCCCGCAGTCGGTACTCGACTCGGAAGACCTGGTCAAAGGGGTAGCCGACAATAAGGCTGATGCAACGGGGCCGGGTGGGACCGAATGGCGGGGTTGCGCCTGGGCTCGAGCAGGCGGCGACGGCTACGCGGTCAGCGTCCAGGTGACGAACGTGACGATTCCGTTCGTGCGTGAGCATTACAGTATCGATCGGCGCGAGTTCACCGTCGCGGGCCGACCGGCTATCTCGGTGCGGAAGAACGAAACCCGCTCCAGCGAAGTGTGCTCGATCAATATCGAGATGCGCGGCGGCAGTTTGGAATTCCATCTCGACAATCCCGCATCGAACAGGGATACCGGACAGATGGACACCTGCCAGCTGGGCGTTACATTCGCGGAAAAGGTTGTCCCCACGTTGCCTTCCAACGTGTGATACCCACGAGCTTACGAAACACCGCAGCAAGGGGGAAACCAGATGAGCGATGAGCCCGCACCACCCGGCCCGCTGTCCAATCTGATATCCGCGGCTCACGATGGGAGCCTGGGCCTCAGGATCGCACCGGAAGAATTCGTCTATATCGATCGCGACTGCGAACGGTTCAAGGTGCTGATTCGGACCATGCAGAAGGAGGCCGAGGCGATCTCGAACATCGAGGCCGCCCAGTGGGGCATCGGCGCCGATAATCCACGATTGTCCTCGGCGCAGACTCTTGTCCAACGGTTTCGCGAGAAGGGGAAGGGTTCGGACAACAGTGTCCATGCCATCCTCGAGAAGCATTACCGGATCATCGACGATATCCAGGTCCTGCATCGCGAGATCATGCAGCGTTATATGCAGTCAGACGAGGATTTCGCCAATCGGGTAAACAGCGTTCTGGCGCAGCTGCCCAAGAATCCCGCCCCGATCGACCCGGCGCAAAGCCAACCCGGCATCGGCCAGCCCGAACCACTCGCACCCGCCTAACTCGAGTGAGGGGTACAGCGAAGAAACTCGATGTACCCCTCACCGCTCGGACCGGCCGCACGCAGGCGTCAACTGGCGAAACGTGCGGTGAAACTGGACCACTCATCCGACGAGAACACCAGAGTCGGGCCCGCCGGATTCTTCGAATCCCGCACGCCCACCAGCCCGCGATCCGCGAACGCGACCTCCACACACTCTTGCCCGCCACTGCTGTAGCTGCTCTTGAACCAGGCCCATCCCTCTGGACCAACACTCACGCTCATAACCTTGTACCCCCGCCACACAGAGAGGCCGTGAACCTGGACCAGTCCTCTACCGAGAAGACCAGAGCAGGGCCCGGCAGATTCTTCGAGTCCCGTACCCCGACAAGTCCGCGCTCGATGAACGCGACCTCCACACATTCCTGGCCCGCACTGCTGTGGCTGCTCTTGAACCACTTGGCACCAGCTAGATCAACGTCCACGTTCATACTCCCTCGCTATCTCGCGCAACAGGTCACGAGTCGGCCGAACATCCAGCGCGGCACTACGGGTCACTTCGTACCCGTTACGATACCTGTTCACATCGACTTCCTTCTCGAAAAAGAATGCGCCAGTGAAGGATTGCGCGTATACGACGGTGGGTTCCGAGTTTCCTCGACGATCCGAGCCGAAGTCGAGGATCACGAATGGTCCCATCGGCGTTCCGAGCGGTAGCCCTGCCCGGAAACTGAGCAGGCGCAGCTCAATATTCGGTTGAGTACTCAGATCGGCAATTTGGCGGAGTTGTGCGGCCATCACTTTCGCGCTTCCAACCATCGTCCGCACTGCGGATTCGTGCAACAGGATCGCTGCCTTCGCGGGACGCATTCTCCGTGTGATCACAGATTGCCGCCTGCGCCTGACTTCGATTCGTTTACAGGTCTGTTCGTCGGATTCTTTCGGGAAATACAGCTGATCAAGCGAACGAGAATAGGCTGGAGTTTGGATGATTCCGGGGATGGCCGAGGGGTGAAAGAAGGTCAGCTCCTGGGCAGCGGACTCCATGCCCATGTAGATGTCGAAGTTCGGGGATATGAATGCGCCGTATTCCTGCCACCAGCTCTTGACCGAGGCCTGTTCCGCGAGGGCTTTCAGGTCTGCGATCTCCTCCGGGGTGAGGCGGTAGATATCGCCCAGGAGGGTGATGTCGTGGGTGCGGATGCGGTCGGTCTGGCCCGTTTCCAATCGTTGCAGGGTGGATTTGCTCCATTCCATGAGCGCGGATACATCGACCAGCGTCATGCCGATGGATTCGCGGGCTTCGCGCAGGTAGCGGCCGAGTTGGCGGCGCGGCAGGGTGCTGTTCGTCTCGGACATCGTCCCCCTTCGGGTCTCGTGAAGTTCCCGTATCGGGAATCGGATAGGTGCCCCGGTGGGACAGATGCTGCGGATTCGTTCGTGTTGTTCGAACTTCCGGATCCGCTGTCCCACCGGGCCGTTACGCGTGTTGTCTGAATCCGCGCCCGGCCGGGAACTCCCACTCCCGCCAACTCCCGTACCGGTTCTAGCAGATCCGGACGGCGGCCGGGTCACTTTCGATAACCGATATGAACAGGAGGTTTGCCGTAAAGATGAAGCACCGCACGGCCTTCGGCGATACCCCGGCCACCCGCTGCCGGTACTACCGAGAGGTCTGCGATCTGGCGGCCGTCGTCGACCCGCCCGGTCTCGGCCGGATCATCGTGCGCGCCACCACCGTCTGGGCTGTCACTATGCCCGCCGTGCTCGGGAGCGGCGTCCGCGCCGAAATAGCGCGCGGATACGGCGTGACCGGGCCGATCCTGGCCCATCCGCGCTCGAACCGGTGGTCGTTCCTGATCCGGCCCGATCTACCCGACGATGTGCCCCTGTTCGCCGAAATGTTCCGGTACGACGTATCCGTCATCCGCACCGGCGGCACCATCGCCCTGCCCTCGCCCGCCGATCTCGATACCCACCTGCGGCAATGGATCGAACCACCACGCTGTCCGGTGCGTCCCTCCGGGCACACCGTCACCGGGGCGGTCCGCGCCGTCACCGGCACCCGCGGGTGCCGCGGTATGAGGATCCGGTTGTAGCGCTCTACCTTTCCGTGGTGCTCGTCGCAACGACGGATGGTGTCGTTGGGCGGGCAACGCGCTGTGTCGTGGCAGTGAGAAGGCCGAGGGCGCAGACGGCCGCCGCGATCAGGAACGGCAGGGCTGCGATCGTATTGCTGTGGTGCTGGGTCAAGACGGCGCCGGCGAGAGCGGCGGCCATGGTGGCGCCGACCTGCCGGGTGGCGTTGAGGATGCCGCCGACTGAGCCGGTGGCTTCGGCGGCGGCGTGGTCGACCGCGAAGCCCACCAGGGCGGGCAGTGTCCAAGACACTCCGAGCCCGCAGAGCAAGAGCCCGGCAGCGAGGACGAGCGGTTGATGCTGGACTGCCGTCGCAACCGCGACCAGGCACAGCCCGATCGGGAAGGCGATAAAGCCCATACGGATCGGCCTCAGCGGTCCGTAGGCGGCGACGATGCGCCCGGTGAGTAGTGGGTTCAGGGCGACCAGCAAGGTCATCGGCAGCAGCGTCGCTCCGGCGGCCACTGCGCTCGTGTGGAGTAGGAGCGGGAGCGAGAAGATCACTGTGGTCAGGGCGTAGTTGACCGCGGCACCCCATCCGAAAGCCGTCCATACCGGGCGGTTGCCGCGCAGTGCGACCGCGACCAGCGGTGCGGGCGAGGTTCGATCTACCATGGCGGTGCCGTACGCAAACCCCCCGGCCAGGAGACCGAATACCGCTGCCGGAATCCAGGAGCGTTGCCCCGCCTCGGTGATCGCGAGCGTCGCGGTGGCCAATGTTGCGGCCAGTCCGAGATGCGGTAGCCATGAGATGGCGCGAGTGTGCCGGGTGCTTGTGATCGATGTCCGGCAAAGCGCCACGATGATGAGGGCCATCGGAGCGTTGATCACGAATACGGCCCGCCAGTCGGCGACGGTGATGAGCCACCCGCCCAGAACGGGGCCGGCAGCCATCGCCGCGCCGCTGAGCGCGGCCCAAGCACTGATCGCGTTCCCACGGCGGCCCGGGTCCGGGTACAGGCCGGCGATCAGGCTCAGGGAGCTCGGAATGATGGCTGCGGCGAACAGCCCCAGCAGCGCCCGGAACACCAAGAGAACAGACAGAGTAGGCGCGAATGCACAGCCCAAGGACGCTACGCCGAAGCCGGCGACTCCGGCCATGAAGACTCCGTAGGCCCCCAACCGGTCGGCCGAGCTGCCGCCGAAGACCAGAGCGGACGCCAGCGCCATCGTGTAGATCGTGGTTGCCCACCCGACACCGATCACGTCGGTGTGGAGCGATGCCATGATGCTGGGCTCGGCCACAGCAAGCACCGTGGTGTCGAGCAGCACCATGAAGTAGGCCAGCGATATACCCAGGAACTGGGGTGTGGGCCGACGGCCATGGCGCTTGGCGGGATCGGGCGCTGTTTCGGACATGGATCTCCTCGATCTGGCGAGACTGGTTCGTCGAGGGAGAACGGTCCGCCGTCAGCGCGTTCGGTTCGACCGGTACCACCGCATCAGCATTCGGAATATCCGAACACCTGCCTACAGTGAGGGCGTGGACACGGAGCAACTACGGACCGCGATCGCGCTGACCGAGCACCGGACGGTCAACCGGACGGCGGCCGCATTGGGTCTTTCGCCATCCTCGATCTCCGATCGGATACGCCGGCTCGAGGGCGAGCTCGGGGCCCCGTTGTTCACTCGCGATCGGACCGGTATGCATCCGACAATGGCCGGTCGTGCCTATCTCGCCGGCGCAGGCGAAGCGCTCGCGGCCCTCGACGCCGCGGCGGAGCAACTGCACGCCGCTCCAGGGCTCGTCGTAGGAGCTCAGGCCTCGATCGCGGACGAGCTCCTGCCAGCCGTCTTGGACGACCTGCGCCGAACGAGGCCGGACCTCCAGGTGCACCTACGCCCCGATCCCGATCGCGATCGGCTCCTCGACGCCCTTGACCGCGACGAGATCGACGTCGCGATACTCCTCGACGCAGGAGAACGCGTCGGGGATCTCGGGTTCGCCCGACACGCCTCAGCACTGGAGTACCTGGACGTCCGTGAGGTCCCCATGACCGTCGTGGTCTCGCCGGATCATCGGCTACTCGGACATCCGGTGACGATGCAGGAGATTGCGCAGACAGGAGGACTGATCGGCAGAGAAGCCCGCTGCTCGTTCTGGATGGCCACCAAACGCTGGCTCGGCCCCCACACCGATCTCACTGCCGTCGGCGGGCTTGCGCAGGTCCGTGACTGGGTCGCCACCGGTCGCGGGATCGCGCTACTACCCGAGTTCACAGTCCACGCCGACCTCAGCTCGCGACGGCTCGCACAACTCGACGTGAACGCGCCTCCTCTGCAGCTGCGACTCATCTGGCGCGAAGACCACGAAGACGCGAACGCACTTCGTCACCTCCTCTACGCACTGACCCAGGCGTAATCTGCGTTGCGGTGTCAGCACCCTCAAAAGCCGGCAACATCGACCCACCCGCGCGCGGCACCCCGCCGTTCCCACCGGGATATAGTTGCTCACGCAAACGATAGGCGGCACCGAACACGGGGGTGGGCAGATGCTTTTGCGCGAGCGGCGAATACCGGGGGGCCGGCGGTGAACGGCAACGAACCGCCCCGGATCACCGACGGCGGGGAACGGTCCAAACATTTCAAGCATGTGGAGATCAGCGAATCGTTCACACCGCTCGGCAGCGGCGAAGCCTTCTCGATCGCCGGCCGGTACAGCGATCTGTCCGCGAACTGGGAAGCGGGGGTCGAAGTATTCTCCGCCAGTATCGGTAAATCCATCGCCGGAGCATGGGAAGGCGAGGCCGCCGAGGCGGCGCGGGACGCCATCACCCGCTACACCCGCGCCGCTCAGGACCTCACCACCCCGCTCACCGAGCTCGGCAACCGGGTCTGGGATTCCGCGCAGGCGATCATCGATACGAAGAGCCGGCTGCCCGAACCCGTCGAGGAGAAGGCGTGGTGGCACAAGGACTCCTGGCCGTGGGTCGGCACCAATCGGGACGGTGTCATCGAGGATCGGCAGGAACAAGCCCAAGCCGTGATGAACGACAACTATGTGCAGCCGTTCCTCGGTATCGACGGGCTGATCCCGGCCTTCCCGGAACCGATCGACCCAACCCAGCCCTTGGACGTCCCGGTGCCGCCCGCGCCCGCGGGCACCGCACCCGACACTCCGTCGGCACCCGGAACATCTACGCCCACCACACCGGGGACCCCCACGGCGCCGGGCGAGACGCCGGAAACCGAGGACACCCCGCAGGAACTCGGCACCACACAACCGCAGGACACCACAGCGGCGTCCACCACACCCGGGTCCACCCCCGCGACACCATCCGGCACCACGCCGGGGACACCCGCACCGGCATCCACCACCCCCAGCAGTGTCACCACGCCGCCGGGCGGCACACCGGGAATGCCCGGCGCGCCCGGCACCCCGCCGGGCAGTCCACAGGCACCCGGTCGCACCGTGCCCGGAGCACCGGGCCCCGAATCCGCCGGACGGCCGAGCGGCGCCCCGGGTTCGCCGGCCGCCCGAGGTCCGATGGGTGCGGGTCCGATGGGCGCCCCGATGGGTGGCGCCCGGGGCGGGCAGGGCGATAACGAATCCACCCGCGGACTCCCCGATTACCTGATCAACCACGAGAACACCGCCGAACTCCTCGGGGAGACCCCGAAAACCATCCCGGGCGGCGTTATCGGCGACAACCCCGAACCCGACGACGACCTCGCACAGTGATCATGTCAGTAGTCCCGCCCCGCCTACGAGCCCGACTCGACGAAGTGACACCGATGCCCGAATGGACCTGGGATACCGAGGATTTCGCCGCACTCTGGTACAGCGAAGCCCATGACCGGTTCCCCCGCCCCCTGAAATACCTCAGCAGATTCGCCACCGAGAACGATTTCGCCGCCCACCGGTCCGCCGTTCGCGCCCGCTGCTCAGGCGACGAACTCGAACGTATCGGGCTCGCCCTACACACCCTGTCCACCTCCGAATACAGGATCGAAATCCTCGGCGGCCGCAGCGATCCCGCGACCGGCCTCGCGGAGTACCGCATCGTCGGCGCCCGCAACCACCGCTACGCCCTCACCCTGGCGCAACGCTGCCGCGGCGACGACCACGGCCCCGTCCACTGCCGCCTGGTCCGCGCCGAATCGCTCCCCCGCGCCCTGACCAGCGCCATCCCCGCCCACCCGGCCGGCACCCGCCCCACCGAAACGTTCCACCCCGGCGATCTCGAACCCGCCCCGGGCCACCACCTACAGGACAACTCCCACAACAGCCCCCGCGAACGCTACCGCCGCCTCCTGCGCCGCCCCTCCCTCGGCGGCGGCTCGGCCGGCCTGCGCATCGGCCCCCTGTACGCCCGCCCCGACGCCACCCGCACCATCCAGTGGTACGACATCGCCGACGACGGCCGCTACACCGAAACCCGCGGCCGTCACATCACCGTCCGCCCGGCGGGCCCCAACGATCTCACCACCCGCTTCACCGCCTGGCTCGACGACGCCGACCGCCGCCTGCAGGAGGTCTGACCGCAAGGCGATATGACCGCACCGCCGACCTGGTCGGTGCACATACCGGATTGCCAACAGCGCACCACGCGGTCCGATCCTGACCATGCCCCGTTACCGTAGGCTGCGGGAGGCGCGGTCGCGCGGGGCGGCCGGATACAAGGTTGGGGAGGATCGTGAAGTACTTCAATACCGCCGGACCGTGCTACCCACAGATGCACTACATGCTGCCCGCTCTCGAACGACTCCCCGACGCCCACCGCATGATCGACCGCGGCCAATACTTCGTCCTGCACGCACCCCGGCAAACCGGCAAAACCACCAGCCTCGCCGACCTCGCACGCCAGCTCACCGCCGCCGGCGACTACCTCGCCCTGCACTTCTCCTGCGAAGCCGCCAGCTCGTTTGCCCACGATATCGGCGCCACCGAACAAGCACTCCTCGGCCAGATCCGCTCCGCCGCGGCCGCCGCACACCTCCCACCGGAACTGATGCCCCCCACCCCGTGGCCCGACGCACCCCCCGGCACCGCCCTCCACCTCGGACTCACCACCTGGGTCACCCAATGCCCACGCCCACTCGTGCTGTTCTTCGACGAAATCGACTCCCTGCGCGACGACGCCCTCATCAACACCCTCCGGCAACTACGAGCCGGCTACACCACCAACCGGCCCGGATTCGTGCACTCGATTGCCCTGTGCGGACTCCGCGATGTCCGCGACTACAAAGCCGCATCCGGCGGCGACCCCAACCGCCTCGGCACAGCCAGCCCCTTCAACATCAAGGTCAGATCCGTCCGTCTGGGTGATTTCACCCGCGACGAGGTGATCTCGCTGTATGGCCAGCACACTGCGGAAACCGGTCAAGAATTCAGTTCCCCCGCCCTGGATATGGCCTTCTACTACACCCAGGGCCAGCCCTGGCTCGTCAACGCCCTCGCCGCAGAGATCATCGACGAAATGCGGGTCGAGTCCACCATCACCGAGGACCATATCGACCAGGCCAAAGAACGACTCATCGTCGCCCGCGCCACTCACCTCGACTCGCTCGTCGACAAACTCACCGAACCCCGCATCCAGAAGATCATCGAACCGCTGATCGCCGGCGCCACCCCCGACACCGACCCCACCTTCAACGACGCCCGCGCCTACGCCGCCGATCTCGGACTCATCGCTCCCAACAACCCCATTCGTATCGCCAATCCGATCTACAACGAGGTCATCCTCCGCGTCCTGGGCTCCGGCATCGAAGCCGTCATCGTCCCCGGCCCCGCCCAGTTCCGGTTGCCCGACGGCCGCCTCGACTTCGAGCGCCTGCTCACCGAATTCGCCGCCTTCTGGAAACTGAACGGCGAAATACTCACCGGCGACCAGCGCTACCACGAAGTCGCCCCCCAACTCGTCCTCATGGCCTTCCTCCACCGCATCGTCAACGGCGGCGGCTACATCGACCGCGAATACGGCGTCGGCCGCGGCCGCATCGACCTCCTCATCCGCCAGCCCTACACCGGCACCGACGGCCACCGCGCCGAACAACGCGAAGCCCTCGAACTCAAAGTCTGGGCCGACAAACAGAAAGACCCCCTCGAACAAGGCCTCACCCAACTCGACAGCTACCTCGACCGCCTGGACCTCCCCACCGGCGTCCTCGTCATATTCGACCGCCGCGCAAAAGCTGCCCCGATCACCGAACGCACCGCGTTCAGCGAAGTCACCTCCCCTACGGGCCGCACCGTCACCCTCCTCCGCGCCTGATATCGACGCCGGATCGCACAAGCGATCCGACGCGTATCTGAAGTCGCACAATTCGGTGCTGTCTCGATATTCGTGTTCGCATGCGATAAACCGGACATATCGCCCGAATTGCGATCCCGCCGACGCAGTGCGCTGCCCGGGTCAGACCTGGATCCCGGTGGTTGAGTTGATGTGGTCAGGGATGTCTCCCTCGTAGTCGCCGGTGCTGAGTGTTCCGGTTGGTTCGAGCAGCATCACGCTTGCGCCGTCCGGCGACTCGGGGCAGTGCTCGATTCCGCGCGGGACAACAAAGACGTCGTGGCGCTCGAGGTGCACGAGCATCTCGGTTCCAGACTCTCGCAGGTGGATGTCGAGACTGCCGTCGAGCACAACGAACAGCTCGTCGGTGTCTGGATGAGAGTGCCAGACGAAACTGCCCTCGACCTTGGCCAGGCGGACTTCGTAGTCGTTGACTCTGGTCAGGATCCGTGGGCTCCAGCGCTCCTGGAACGATGCCAGGACGGTATCGATGTTCGTGCTCATGTTCGCCATGCTCCGATCTTCGAACTTGCGCTTCCCGCCCAACAGTGCAAGGAATGACACATGTCGAAAGATTCCTCGCAGCTGCACTCCGTTGTCGCCCTGGTCGACGAGGACTCGAACCCGTTCGAGCTGGCGTGCCTGACCGAAGTCCTCGGGATCGACCGGCCCGAGGTCGGCGGGCTGCTCTACGACTTCCGGATGTGCGCACGGGAGTCGAAGGTGTCGATGCGACAGGGCTTCTTCGTGATGACCGACATCGCCGGCCTGCCGGCCTTGGATCAGGCGGACACGGTAATCGTCCCCAACCGTCCCGATACGGCGACACCCCATCACCCCGCCGTGCTCGAGGCGATCGCGGGGGCCTATGACCGTGGAGCACGAATGATCGGGACGTGCAGTGGGGCGTTCACCCTCGCCGAGGCAGGCGTCCTGGACGGGCGTCGCGTCACGGTGCACTGGCAGTGGGCCGAGGAGTTTCGAGACCGGTACCCGCGCGTCCGCGTCGATGATGCCGTCCTTTTCGTCGACGACGGCGACATCCTCACCTCGGCCGGCAGCGCCGCCGCTCTCGACCTCGCACTCCACATCGTCCGCCGCGACCACGGCGCGGAAATCGGCGCGGCCGTCGCGCGCCGGCTCGTATTCCCAGGTCACCGCCCCGGTGGACAACGACAGTTCATCGAACGACCTCTCCCCCGGGAAGCAGAGAGCCCGCTCGCAGCCGCGCTCGTCTGGGCCGAGCAGCAAGCGACCGAGTCGATCACGGTCGCTGATATCGCTTCGCGGGCGGCGATGAGTCCGGCGACCCTCCACAGACGCTTCCGCGCCGAGCTGGGTTGTACGCCGAACCAATGGCTCACCACTGTCCGCGTCGAGCACGCTCGCCGACTTCTGGAACAGACCGACCTCGCCATCGACCAGATCGCACACCAAAGCGGCCTCGGGACAGCTGCCAACCTCCGCGACCGCCTCGCTGGCCACACAGGTCTGACCCCAACCGCCTACCGACGTACCTTCTCTGCTTGATCCGACAGCCTACGTAAGCGGGCATTGAAACCGCGCAGCGACTTCCTGGATCGGGACGTTCTGGTCGACGACCAGTTGGGCGACTTTAGTCGGGCTCGCGGAGTCAGTGCCCGCGTTGGCGTGGCTCACAGGCTCGGCGCCTTCGCGCGTGCCGTCCCCGTGGATGCTGTCCGCTGTTTGAACGCGTGCAGTGAAAGCAACACGGCGATGAGGAGGCCGGCGATGCAGATCCAGAGGGCGACGTGATAGCCGATCTCGAATGCGTTGCGGGCTGCAGCCTGCATCTGCGATGGGACTCCGTGGAGGTTCCCGGTCGCTATGGGGCCGGAGGCAGTTTGGGTTTGCCCGTATCGCGACGTGTCCCAGCTGTGTTGGGTCGCCGCTGCGCCGATGGCACCGACGAGCGCGAGTCCTACCGCTGTACCGAGCTGGCGGGAGGAATTCAGCATCGCCGAAGCAGCACCTGCGACGGGACCAGGGACATCGTGCATGGCCACGTGGGTGATCCCGGGAACCAGCAGGCCGAACCCGATTCCGGCGACCAGGTATCCAATTCCCGCGACGACGAATGGGGTAGTCGGCGACCACGTGCTCAGTGCTGTGACCCCGAGCGCGCCTGCGGCGCAGCCCGTGGTGACGATAGCTCGTGGCGTGAAGCGTTGGCTGAGTTTCCCGGCCGTCTGGGCTGCGACGAGGAACGGGACGTTCATCAGCAGCCAAGACAGGCCGGTGCGAAGGGCGGACCAGCCGAGAAGGTTCTGGAACATCAAGGTGACGTAGTAGAGCGTGCCGCTGAAAGCGACATAGCTGAGGAAATAGATGGCGCAGGCGCTGATGAACACTGAATTGCCGCGTACCGCTCTCGGAACCAACGGCTCGCCGGCGTGGCGCTGCCATTGCACGAACGCCACAAAGACGAGACTGCCGACGATAAGCGGCACCAGGGTTCGCACTGGCTCCCACGGGACGTCGCTCGCGGTGATCAGCGCGAAGGTCACTGATGCCAAGCCCACGGACGCGAGCACAACACCAGGTATGTCGAGCGGCCTATGGTCGGAGGGCGGGGCGGCGCCGGGGACGGTCAGCAGGATCAAGCCGATTGTGACGAGGACGATCGGGACGTTGACCCAGAAGATCGTTGACCAGCCGGACACCGAGAGCAGTAGGCCGCCGACGATCGGTCCCGCACCGAAGCCGACGCCACCGGTTGCTGCCCACCAGCCGATAGCGTGTCCGCGCTGTTCCGGTGGGTAGGTGTCAGTCAGGACGGCGAGGGTGAGCGCCAAGATGGCTGCTCCACCGATTCCTTGCCCGATGCGTGCGCCGGTGAGCACCGTTGAACTGGGCGCCAGCGCCGCCCCGACAGAGCAGAGGCCGAAGACCACCAGGCCGGCCAAGAGGACGGGCCGGTGGCCGAGGCGATCACCGAGTGCACCCATCGAGGGGATCAGCGCGGCGAGCCCGAGGGCGTAGCCACTGATGATCCACTCCAACGTTCCGGTGGCGGCATGGAGGTCGTGTTGGATCGTCGGGAGGGCGACATTGACGATGGTTACGTCGAGCTGGATCACAAAACCGGCCAGACACAGCGCCAAGAGCGCCGTTCGTCGTCGTTTGCAGGCATCTAGGGTTGGTGCTGATCGGTTCAGTGTCGTCACATCGGGCTCCTGTCACGTTCTCGGTCGTCGGGGTGTCATGAGCACTGACACCGCGCAACCTGAGGACGTGACTGATGGACCCTGCTGAACAGCTCAGCCGACACTTCGAGGACAACCGCCAACGGCTGACCGTGCTGGCCTACCGGATCCTCGGCAACTACGCCGACGCGCAGGACGCCGTCCAAGATGCCTGGGTCCGCCTCAGTCGCCCCGGCGCAACGGATGTCACAGCCGTGACAAACCTCGACGGATGGATGACCACGGTCGTCTCACGCACATGTCTCAACAAGCTCAGAGCCCGAGCGGCACGACCCGAAAGTACGACAGACGCAACCGGTCCCGAACTCCACCTGCGTCCCGACCAGACTCCGAGCCCGGAGGATCAGACCCTTCTCGCCGAGCAAGTCAACCTGGCACTCCACATCGTCCTGGAGAGCCTGACTCCCCCCGAACGACTCGCGTTCGTGCTCCATGACTCCTTCGGAATGCAGTTCGGCGACATCGCCGCCGTCCTCGGTAAGACGACCGAAGCCACCCGCAAGCTGGCCAGCCGTGCCCGTCAACGCGTGCACGCCGTCGACCCCGCCGAGATCGAAACCAACCGCGCCAACCAACGCAGCGTCGTCAACGCCTTCTTCACCGCATCCCGCCATGGTGACCTCGACACGCTCCTCACCCTGCTGCACCCCGAGATCACATTCCACGCCAAGGGCGGAGCCACAAGGCCTGCCGCGACCACCACCATCCGCGGCACGGAGAACGTGAGCCGACGTGCGGCAACGTTCGCCGTACCAGACGCCACGTTCCAGCCGATCACGGTAAACGGCAGCGCAGCAGTCATCATCCGCGCCAACCAGCAGCCCGTCTCGATCATGGCCTTCGTGATCGTCAACGGCAGGATCGCCCAAATCTACTCGCTGCTCGACCAGCCACGCCTAGAGCAACTGATCAACAGTCTCGGATAGGCCACCAGCAACGGGCCTGCTGAGGGCGGTCCTCACTCAGCCATTCAACCGATGTCTCGGGTGCCGGCGACGCCGTCCACAGGGGCATCAGGACGTCGGAACGATCGGGGAACTCAGCAATGCACGCGGAAGGTGACAACCGACCTGTGCGGCGATCACGGTGTTCTTGTTGGTACTCACCTTCAGCGTGGTCTCGACAGCCGGGTTGCTGAACCAGACGTCATGACGATCCCCGTTGTCCTGCATGGTTTCCGGAGCGGTGACACCGATCGTCCCGGCGATCTCTCGTACCCGCTCGAGGAACCTGGGCCACACCGCATTCGGGATCTTGGTCGTGCTGTAGTAGAACGGCATGAATACCTTGCGACCCTGACAAGTGTCCGCGTCACAGGAATATCGAGATATGTCGGATATAGATCCGCTCACCGGTCATATCGAGCAGCTGCACACCGCGCTCAACGGGTTCACTACGACGAGTGAGGTGGCATCCGTCGAGGTCGGACCAGACGGAAGCCTGCGGGCGATCCGGCTCACCGATACCGGCCGACGCCTCGATCCCGACAGCCTCGCTGAGGCGATCGTGCGCCTGCACGCCGTCGCGCTGGCCGAATCACGCCAGGCCGTCCTCGCTGAGATCGTGCGGGTCGAGAACGATCCCAGGTTGCGGGCACACCAGCAGCGGGTCACGGATGCACTCGCGCGGCCGTGGCCCGAACAACCCGCGGCACCGGTTCCGCCTGCATCGGAACGTGCCGCGACAACGGCGCCCAGTCGTCAGCCCACGCCTGAAGAGGAAGAGGAGATGGATCGGTACTACCAGCGGAAAAGCTGGTTGGAGTAGAGCTGGGTCGAAGTCGAACTATTTGTTCGAAGGAGGTCGTCGGCAGTCCGCCGGCGATCTCGCTTCGCTCGTTCATATCCGCTGGAGCAGGGAGCGCTGCTCCCCTATCCATCCGGCCAGCGGCGGCCAGGTGAGCAGTAGTTCGTGACTGAGATAGACCTGGAATCCGTCGACGGTCACGATCCGCGCGGCGACCAGCTGTTCGAAGACGCGCTCGGCAATACTGTTCGCACCCAGAGCGTGACGGAAATCGGTGTAGGAGAGACGGCGTCGCGAATCACCGGAATCGTCGCTGACCGCTATCAGCTCGAGCAACACCCGCTTCGCCTCGGTCTTTTCCGCGGTGGACAACTCTGCCCATAGCGAGTCGGCCATCCCGTGGACGACACCGTCGACTCCACCGACCCGCCGGTAGCTTCCGATCCGGAACCCGGTGCCGGTGCGGCCTCGCAGCATGGCGCGCAGCGTCTTCATCAGGACCAGGAGCTCGGCGGGTTCCCGGCCGTATCGGTCACCATCGCCCCGGATCCCCCCGACCCGGACCATGAGCACCTCCTCCAGCGCGTTGTCGACCCGGTCGCCACCGCTGGTCAACACTTCGCGCATGGCGCCGCGCAGCTCGCCGGAAGTCATGGGCTTCAACTCGAATTCGCGGTGCTCGATACCGCCGGCCGCGAAATGGGCGAGAACATTCGAAGCGGAGCGCAGGGAGATCAGGACCGCCGCGTGCTGAGCCAGCCGCCGCAGCATTATGAAGAACTCGCGGGCGATGCCGGCGAATCCGGGATCGTTCAGAACTCGGTCGAACTGGTCGAGTACGACGAGGTGCCGGACAGCCGGTTCGCTTGTCCCGGACTCGACTATCGCTCGGCTACAGCTCTTCTCATCGCCGATCGCGGCGATCAGGTCAACCGCCACCAGCGGTGTGCCCGGATCGGGGACAACCGTCCGCACCACCCATCGCCGCGACTGTTCGGATCCGAGTGCAGGCAGCAGACCGTCGGTCAAGAGCACGGATTTCCCCACCCCGGACGCACCGGTCAGCAGTACCACCCGCGATTCGCCGGACGCCTGCCCGGCATCCTCCACCAACCCGAGCAACGTACCGATCGCGTCCCGGCGACCGGCGAACCACGGGGCTTCACTACCTGCCGGCTGCCGCTCCCGCGCTTCCGTATCGCCCTCGGCCGGTTCGGAGCGACCGGCCCGGGCCTGCGCCCAGAGTCGCCGCCACGCACGCAGGCTCAGCTGCACTCCGTGGATATTGCCGCGACGGCGGGCCCCTTCTATGAGAACCACCAGAACCGGCACCAGCGATTCGAATCGAAAAGGCACGTTGCGACCGGATTTCCAATCGCTGATCCGCTGCGCGGAGACGGGCGCGGGAACGACCGCCCCACGCACCATATGAATCCGCTGCCGGGATGCCGCGGCGAGAACCCGCAACGGCGGACAGCCACCCGCCCGGTAGAGCGCACCGAACTGGCACGCGAATTCCTGGCGCGCCGCCCAAACCCCCTGCCGCGCAGGCACTGCCGAATCAACCATCGTCATGTCCTACCCCCATCAGACCCAGCGGATCCGATTGCCACGGGCGCTCGAGCCCGTTCCGATTGCATTGCGACAAGTTGGACGTGCGCACCCCGGCTCCGGTTCCATCGGCCACCGAGTCGTGATCGTCGCGGCATCGCCCGGCCGGACGCCACCCGCATCATCCAGTGGTACGCCATTGCCGGCAGCGGCCGTTACACCGAATCCGCGGCACCACATCACCGTTCGCACCGCCGGCCCCGACGACCTCACCACCTGGCTCGATAACGCCGCCTACACGAGAAATGCCCCGGCGAAATCCGTGATTGTCCCGATATCTCGCACCAGTTCGATAAACCGGGCATATCGCCCAATTGTGATCCCGCTGAAGTAGCACCCGGTACAGACCGTACAAACCCCGAGTACCGTTGAGCGGTACCGAATTTCCCGATGATGAGAATATCGGTACCGTAGCAGACGGCCGGTGATCGTCGGAATTACCGGCCGGCCCGCAAGTCTTTCGAAGGTAGGTAATGCGTAAATCGCTGCGAATCGCAATTGCAGGAATCGGGATCGTGACCGCTCTCGGTCTCGCCGCGCCATCCAGCTGGGCTGAGGCCCCGGCTGGAAACCAGTCCGAAACTCCGAGTGCGCGTCCTATCGACGCGCAAAGCTGGCAATTTCTGCTGGACTGCATCACAACCGGTTCGACAAATGCCGTACCCCCACAATTCTGCCCCGGCGGGGCAATACCCGAGACCGGTATCTGAACCCGAACCGCGAACCATTTCGTATTTCGAAGGTAGGTAATGCGTACACCACTGCGTCTGGCTTTTGCAGGAATCGGGATCGTGGCCGGTCTCACTCTCGTCGCGCCGTCCAGCTTGGCGGAGGCTCCGGCCGCGAATACTTCCGCCCCCGGAACCTCGACTCAACGAGCTGTTGTCTCCGACCTCGACCCCACAGGCGGCTGGGCGTTTCTGCTGAAATGCCTCACAACCGGTTCGGCGAATTCCGGCGACGAAGGATGGTGCCCCGGCGGGAAATTTCCGAAGGGCGGCATCTGAGCCCGAGCTTCGGGACGTCATGACCCTCGGGACCAGTCGCGTTCAACCACCATCAGTGTGCTGAGCGATTCGGCCGTGGACAGCGCGAGCGCGTACCCGGCGACCACATGAGCGGTGTCCGGCACCGACCGGCCCTCGACGCCACGAGCGAACGTCCACATGAGCTCATCGTCGGGGAGCCGGTTCGCGGGACTGCCCCGAGACCTCGGCGACGGTCGTGCATGGATTCCGTAACAGATGGATACAGTCCTTTTCCAGGGAATTCTCGCCGGTAGCATTTCGGGCGCGTCTCGTTGTCACGGCCCGGGCCAGGGCCGGCGATTACGCACAGAAGGAGGCTTTCGCTCATGCCTGTGTGTACGACTCGCGACAACGTGGACATCTATTACAAGGATTGGGGGCACGGTCGCCCGGTCGTATTCATCCACGGCTGGCCGTTGAACGCGGACGCCTGGGATGACCAGTTGAAATATGTCGCCGACCACGGGTACCGCGGGATCGCGCACGACCGGCGCGGTCACGGGCGCTCGGACCAGCCCTGGAACGGCTACGACTTCGACACCTTCGCCGACGACCTGAACGACCTGCTCACCGCACTCGATCTGCATGACACGACCCTGGTGGCGCACAGTATGGGCGGTGGTGAACTCGCCCGCTATATCGGCCGGCACGGGACCGGGCGGGTGCATTCGGCGGTTCTGCTCTCGGCGATCCCGCCGCTGATGATCCAGAACGACAGCAATCCCGAAGGTGTACCCGAGAAGGTATTCGAAGAGATCAAATCCGGAATCATCGAAGAACGTTCGCAATTCTGGAAAGACACATCCGAGGGATTCTTCGGCGCGAACCGTCCGGGCAACAAGGTGACTCAGGGAAACCGGGACGCTTTCTGGTTCATGGCGATGCACGAGAGCATCCAGGCGGGGGTGAAATGCGTCGACGCGTTCGCCTATACCGATTTCACGGAGGATCTGCGGAAGTTCGATGTGCCGACACTGATCGTGCACGGTGACGACGATCAGATCGTGCCCATCGATGCCACCGGACGCAAATCCGCGGAGATCATCCCCGACGCGACCCTGAAGGTCTACGAGGGCGGTTCGCACGGTATCGCTCTCGTCCCCGGGGACAAGGAACGCTTCAACGCCGACCTGCTGGAGTTCCTCGACCGCTGAACGAGAACGGACCGCGCCCCGGAACTCCGGGGGAACACGGTCCGTCCGCGAACGGTGTACCGAGGTCAGCCGCGCACGGCCGCCATCAGGGTGTCCAGCGAGTCGGCGGTGGGGAGCGCGAGCGCGTACCCGGCGACGGCGCGGGCGGATTCGGGCGATAACCGGCCCTCGACGTTGAGATCGAACTTCATGGTCAGCTCGTCGTCGGAGAGCGGGTTCGCCGGACCGCCGCGATTGTGTTCCACGCGTGCCTGGTGCAGGGAACCGTCGCGGGTGCGCACCCGCAGTACTGCCGGGAACTGATGCGGATAGATCTCGTCGCAGCGGTCGTCGCTGCGGCTGGTGACCAGCCGCGCCAGTTCGAGCGTGCGCGGGTCCTTGGCCGCCTCGTCGGTGAAATCGGCATGTCCCACACCGAGTCCCGAGCCACCGAGCAGCGCGCGTGCCACTGTGTACGGACCCGAGAACGCCGCGTGGTATCCCGATTCGGGGGCGGCCTTCGCCGCGGGGGGCTCGGCGATGGTGCGCAGTACCGGCTTCGGCACGCCGAGCTCGATTTCCACGATATCGGCGGGGTCGAGACCGTCGCGGCGCAGGATGCGGGCCGCGTCGATTCCGGCGTGGGTGAAGTGGTTGCAGGGGTAGGGCTTGAAGAAGATACCGGGGAGTTCCCAGTGATCGCCCAGCCCGTCCAGCACTTTCGCGGTATCGGCGCGGTCGCCGCAGAAGGCGTGCAGGAAACCGAAGCGGCCCTCGATCACCGTGGGTGGTCCGGTGAGGCCGTGCCGCGCGAATTCCGCTGCCGTGACACCGGAATGCGCCGCCCAGCCGCAGTGCGCGCGTTTGACTGTGCCGCCGGTCCGGTTGGCCTCGAGCAAGCCGGCGCCGAAGCTGGCGGCGATACCCATGGCGTCGGCGATACCTTCGGCGTCCAGGCCGTACAGCATGGCCGCGGCGGCGGCCGAGCCGACGGCGCCGCAGATGGAGGTGGCGTGCTGGCCGCGTTCGAAGAACTCCGAATTACCGAGTTCCTCGTCGTAACCGCCCATGCCGAGGCGGACCGCGATCTCGATGCCCACGCCCGCCGCATCGAGTACGGCCGCGCCGGCGGCACCGGTGGCCTCGCCGACCGCGAGCGCGGCGGGGACCACCGAGGCGGACGGGTGCAGGACCGAGGGCAGGTGAGTGTCGTCGGAATCCATCGAATGGGCGAGGGTGCCGTTGACCAGCGCGGCAGTGGCGGCGGGGAACTGTTCCCCGGTGCCGATACCGGTGGCGCGGGGTGCGCCGGACCAGTCGCGGGCAACCGCGGTGACCGCGCGCGCCGAGGGCTGGCCCTGCGCCGCGAGGGAGTTACCGAGAACGTCGAGGACACGTCGGGCGACGTCTTTGCGCAGGTCCGCGGAGAGCCCGTCGGTGCGGGTCCGGTCGGCCAGTGCCGCGAGGCGGCCGACGACTGTGCCCTCGAGGTCGTGGCGAGTGGTTGTGCTCATCGGGACACCACCGCGACCGGGCGAACCGGCGATCCGGTGCCGCCGGTGATCCGCAGCGGCGCCATGACGAAGGTGAACTCGGTGAGCCCGCGCTCACTCGCGGCCTCCAGGTTCAGATGTTCGATGATGTGGATACCGTTCTCCACCAGCAGGATCCGGTGCACGGGCAATACGCTGTGCCCCTTACCCGGCGGAATATGCTCGAACGCGGTGGTATCCGCGCCCGTCGCCACGATTCCCGCATCGGCCAGCCACTGCGCCGCGCCCACTTCGGCGCCCGGAACACCGTCCTGCTGGCCGAGATAACGCTGTGGGTCGTCGAAGTGGCGGGCCCAGCCGGTGCGGATCAGTACGACGTCGCCGCGGCGCGGGGTCACCCCGGCGGCGTCGGCCGCATCGCGCAGATCCTGTTCCGTGACGGCTTGTCCCGCGTCGAGGGCGTCGACTCCGCGCACCCGCGGGATATCCAGCAGCACACCGCGGCGCAGCATGAACGGGATGTTCTCCGCGCCGTGCCGGGAGTGGCGACCACCGCGCTGCGCTTCCTCGGCGTCGATATCGCCGTGCAGTTTTCCGCAGTGGCTGACGTGCGAGAGGGCGTCCACATGGGTGCCCACATGGCCGCCGGTCACGATGATCTCGTTGGAGGCCGAACCGCCGTCGGGGCGGACCATATCGCCGTGCCGCCGGATGAGGGTCATCCGGAAGCCGGGATGGTTGGGCGAACACGGCATGCCCGTCGTATACGGGTGCCCGAGCTCGACCACGTCGACGTCGGTGTCCACCACGGCGTTCAACAGTGCGTCGGGGCCCGCGGTGACGGTTTGTTCGGTCATGCTTTCACTCCTCGTGCTGCTGTGGCCCGGGCTCGGTCGAGGACGACGCGAGCGTTCGCGACGACGGCCGGGTCGATGAATCTGCCGTTCTCGTCGAGAACCGCGGATTCCCCGGCTGCCAGGGACGCTGTCGCGTTGTCGACGATCCGCTGCGCCCGGTCCTGTTCCGCCGCGGACGGCGTATAGGCGGCGTTGACGATGTCGATCTGATTCGGATGGATAACGGAACGTCCGAAGAAGCCCTGGGCGCGGCCGGCGCGGGAGGTCTCGGCCAGCCCGGCCGAATCATCCACAGCCGTCCACACGCTCTGGACCGGCGAGGACAGTCCGGCAGCGCGCGCCGCGGTGACGATCCAGCCGCGCGCCCAGGTGAGTCCCTCGGGTTCGGTGCGCATATCGGCCGCGAGGTCCGCTTCGCCGAGCGCGATCCCGGTGACCCGCGGATGGCATCGTGCGATCTGCGGGGCCGCCAGCAGGCCCGCGGCGGATTCGACAATGGCGTGCACGGGGCAGCCGAGCCGGTCCGCGGTCGCCGCCACCTCTTCGGGGCTGTCGGCCTTCGGCAACCGGACACCGGCAGGTGCGCACACAGCGGAGCCGAGCGCGGCGATCTCCTGTTCGAGCCAGTCGGAGCCGATAGCGTTGAGCCGCAACCAGATCGCGCGATCGGGTGGCGCGGTACGTAATGCGTCGAGCGCGTTTTCCAGGGCGCGCGCCTTCGCGCCCACCGGAACCGCGTCCTCCAGGTCGATCACCACGGCGTCGGCGGTGGTGCCGATCGCCTTGCCGATACGGTCCTCGCGGTGTCCCGGTACATACAGCCAGCTGCGCGGTGTCATACCGATTCCACCACCGGGGCGCGGTGGCCGAGCGCGCGGGAAACCCGTTGCGCCGCTTCGACCAGGGCGCTCTCGTGCCGGTCACATGCCTCTTCGGTCATCCGATAGCTGGGTCCGCAGACCGAAACCGATCCGACCACCGCACCGTCGGCACCGAAAACCGGCGCCGCCATCGACCCCGCGCCTTCCTGCCGTTCACCCGTGGACCGGCACACACCGCGCTCGCGTGCCGTCCGCAGTACCTCCCGCAGCGCGGCCGGGTCGACGATCGTGGCCGCGGTGAGCCGGGGCAGCGGGCGGGACAGCAGATCTTCCTGTTCCGCTTCGGAGAGATGCGCCAGGATGACGCGGCCCGACGAGCCGCTGTGCAGTTCGAAGCGGCGGCCCAGCTCGACGGTCATTTTGATTTCCTGCGTACTCTCGACCTGGTCGAGGTAGACGCGACCGCCGGGCAGGCGGCCGGTCACCGTCGCGGTCTCACCGGTGGCCCGCTGGAGATCCACCAGCGCCTCGCGGGCCACCCGGCGTAGCGGGGATACGTCCAGGGCCCGCGCGCCCAGGGTCGCGGCGGCCGGGCCGAGCAGGTAGCGGCGGGTCTCGGGCTCGTAGAGCAGGAGCCCGCATTCCACGAAGGTCGTCAGGATGCGATGGGCGACCGCCTTGGAGATCCCGGTGGAGCGGGCGATCTCCGAGACACCGAGGGCGCTCGACCGGCGACCGAACTCGAGCAGTACCTCGGCTGCCCGGGCGGCGGAGGTGGTGCCGCCACTGGTGGGCTCCATCGTGGCTCCGTTCTGCGGGTCGATTATTCGTTCCGCCGGGCGCGCCAGAACCGACGCGACCCGACCAGGGGCTGAACAAGTTGTACCGCTTAGCGAAACGATTGTCCAGAAGCGTCCGACCCCACGGTGGCCTGTTTCTGTGGAGTTAATCGTTCCAACATGCACTTGTGTCGAGATTGTCGAACGTGCATAGTGCAGGGGACCACAGTTTGGCGTTCCGCTAGCCGGAACGCGGTAGGAGGAAGCGTGGACGGTCCGGATTTCGATCTCGTCGTCGCCGGTGCGGGCGGCGGGCTCGTCGCTGCGCTGCGCGCCGCCGAGCTGGGCGCGAACGTTCTGGTGATCGACGCCGACGAGCACTTCCAGCGGGGTAACAACACCTCCATGTGCACGGCGATGATCCCCGCCGCCGGCACCCGCTGGCAGCAAGCGGCAGGCGTCCAGGACAGCCCCGATCAGTTCCTCGACGACATCTCCCACAAGACCTCCGGTACCGCCGATCAGCGTGTGGCCCGCGCCCTGGCCGAAGCGAGCTCTTCGCTGGTCACCTGGCTGGCCGATACCCAGGAGCTCGAGCTCGAACTGGTCACCGATTTCCGCTACCCCGGCCATACCGCCGACCGCTGCCACAGCATCCCGGGCCGCCACGGCTCCCGCCTGCTGCGGCACCTGGTGCAGCGCGCCCACGCGCATCCCCGGATCGAGCTGATCGCGCCGATGAGCCTGCGCGATGTGCACACCACCGACGGCCGGGTCACCGGCGTCGAGATCGCCACTCCAGACGGCAACAGCGAGCACCTGACCACCCCGGCCGTCCTGCTGGCGACCAACGGGTTCGGCGCCGACCGCGACCTCGTCCGCCGCCACCTTCCCGAAATCGCCGACGCCCATTACCACGGTGGCCAGTTCAGCCGGGGTGACGCGCTGCGTATCGGCCACGAACTGGGCGCCGACAGCGGTTTCCTCGACGCCTACCAGGGCCACGCCGCGCTCTCCTCGCGCAGCCAGACGCTCATCGGGTGGGCCACCGTCGTGCACGGCGGCGTCATCGTGGACTGCACGGGCCGCCGCTTCGCCCCCGAAACCACCGGCTACTCGGAATTCGCCGCCATTCTCGCCGCCCGGCCGGGCGGTACCGGCTGGATCATCATCGACGAGCACATCGAAGAACTGTGCTCGGTATTCGACGATTTCCGCACCGTCGCCGAGAGCGGCTCACTGGTCCGCGCGTCCACCGTGACGGGGCTGGCCGAGAGTATCGGGGTGCCCGTCGCGGCCCTCGACGACGAACTCGCCGCCGCGCATCGCGCCGCCGCCGGGGAAGAACCGGACCGGCAGGGTCGTACCGATACCCGTCACCCGCTGACCGCGCCCTACATCGCGATCGCGATCACCCCCGCGCTGTTCCACACCCAGGGCGGCCTCGTCGTCGACGAACACGCACGAGTACTCGCCGGTGGCACACCGATCGCCGGCCTGTACGCCTCGGGTGGCGCGGCCATCGGTATCTCCGGCCACGGTGCCGGGGGTTATCTCGCGGGCAACGGCCTGATCACCGCGCTCGGACTGGCCTTCTTGGCCGCCGAACACGTGACCGCCGCCGCCTGAAAACAAAAAATCTGTCCAGATATTCGCCAGGAGAAGAAATGACCACGTACCTGATCAAGAACGGCACCGTCGTACGCACCGATGACGCGGCTCCCGCGGAGGGCGAGACCGCGGATATCCTCGTCGTCGACGGCAAGATCGCGGCCATCGGCCCCGATCTGAGTGCCGAGGGCGCCGAAATCGTCGACGCCACAGGCAAACTGGTCTTCCCTGGCGTTGTCGACGCACACCAGCACTGGGGTATCTACAACCCGCTGGCCGAGGACACCCAGACCGAATCCCGCGCCAGCGCGCAGGGCGGCGTCACCACCGCGCTGACCTATATGCGCACCGGCCAGTACTACCTGAACAAGGGCGGCGCCTACGCCGACTTCTTCCCCGAGGTGCTGGACGCGTCGGCCGGCCGCAGCTATATCGACTACGCCTTCCACCTGGCGCCGATGTCGAAGGAACATATCGGCGAGATCCCCGATCTGGCCTCGGATCAGGGCGTGACCTCGTTCAAGATCTTCATGTTCTACGGCAGCCACGGCCTGCACGGACGCTCCACCTCGCAGAGCGATTTCCTGATGATCCCCGAGGACGAGCGCTACGACATCGCGCATTTCGAGTTCGTGATGCGCGGGGTCCAGAAGGCCCGCGAACAGTTCCCCGAACTGGCCCCCCATATCTCGCTCTCGCTGCACTGTGAGACCGCCGAGATCATGAGCGCCTACACCAAGATCGTCGAGCAGGAAGGCAAGCTCAGCGGACTCGCCGCCTACAGCGCCTCCCGCCCGCAGCATTCCGAGGGCCTGGCCGTGACCATCGCGTCCTTCCTCGCCGACGAGACCGGCCTGCCGAATATCAACCTGCTGCACCTGAGCTCGGCGAAAGCGCTGAAGGCCGCCATGAAGATGGCCGAGGCGTTCCCGCATGTGAACTTCCGCCGCGAGGTCACCATCGGACACCTGCTCACCGATATCGACAACGCGAACGGCCTGGGCGCCAAGGTGAATCCGCCCATCCGCCCGCGCGAAGACGTCGAGGCACTGTGGGAGCATCTGCTCGCCGGAAATATCGACTGGGTCGTCTCCGACCACGCCTGCTGCAAGGACGAGGTGAAATTCGGCGAGGACCGCGACGATGTTTTCGCCGCCAAATCCGGTTTCGGCGGTACCGAATACCTGCTGCCCGGCCTGATCACCGAGGGTCGCAAGCGCGGGCTGTCGCTGCGCCGGATCGCCCAGCTCATCGCCTCGAACCCGGCCGACCGCTACGGCCTGCCCGGTAAGGGCCGGCTCGCCGAGGGCGTCGACGCCGATATCGCGATCGTCGACCCGGACCGCACCTGGACCGTACGCGCCGCGGAGTCCGAATCCACCCAGGAATACACGCCGTTCGAGGGCTTCGAACTCACCGCCGCCGTCACCGACACCTTCGTCCGCGGTAACCGCGTACTGGCCGACGGTGTGGTCACCGGTGAGCCCGCGGGCCGCTACATCTCCCGGCCGTACTGAGAGGCGCGGACTTGACGGACGAGACGAACGAGAACCAGCCGACAGGCCCGCTGCGCGGAATCAAGGTCCTGGATGCCTCCACCATCCTGGCCGGGCCGCTGGCAGCGCAGATCCTGGGCGATTTCGGTGCCGAGGTCATCAAGATCGAGCACCCGCGGAAACCGGATGGAATGCGCGGCCACGGTCTCGACAAGGACGGAATCCCGCTGTGGTGGAAGATGGTCAGCCGTAACAAGCAGACCGTCACACTGGACCTGAACGCCGAGGACGGGCAGCAGATCTTCCGGGATCTGGCCGCCGAGGCCGATATCGTGGTCGAGAACTTCCGGCCCGGCACCTTCGAACGCTGGGGTCTTTCCTACGCGGAACTCTCCGAACGCAATCCGGGCCTGATCATGTTGCGGGTCACCGGGTTCGGGCAGCACGGCCCGTACGCGAAACGGCCCGCGTTCGGCACACTGGTCGAATCGATGAGCGGTTTCGCTCATCTCACCGGCCAGCCCGACGGGCCGCCCACCCTGCCCGCCTTCGGACTCGCCGATTCCATCGCCGGAGTCGCCGGTTCGTCGGCGGTCTCGATGGCGCTGTTCGAGCGGGAACGCAACGGCGGTACCGGTCAGGTTATCGATCTTGATCTGCTCAGCCCGATCATGACCGCGGTCGGCCCCGGCGTGATCTACGCCGACCAGCTCGGTATCGATCAGCAGCGCACCGGTAACAGGTCGCAGAACAACGCCCCGCGCAACCTGTACCGCACCGCCGACGATCACTGGCTGGCGATCTCGACCAGCGCCCAGGCAATCGCGGAAAAGGTGATGCGGATCGTCGGGCATCCAGAAGTGATCGACGAGGACTGGTTCGCCACCGGGCGCACCCGCGCCGAACACGCCGACCTGCTCGACGAGTACGTAGGCGGCTGGATCGCGGCACGGACCCGCGACGAAGTCACCAGCGTTTTCGAAGAAGCCGGCGCCGCGGTGGCGCCGGTCTACCGGCCGAGCGATCTGCTGAAAGATCCCCAGGTCGTCGCCACCGACATGGTCACCACTGTCGACGACGACCAACTCGGCCCCATGCGCATGCAGAACGTCATGTGGCGCATGACCCGATCCCCCGGTGCGATCCGTCACACCGGTAGACCCGCCGGTGCCGATACCGACAAGGTCCTCACCCACCTCGGGCGCAGTCCCGAGGTTATCGACGACCTGCGGGCCCGCGGGGTCATCTGACCCCGCGACTGCTTCATCAAGGAGACGCTATGAAATCGCGTTGGTGGACAATCGCCATCATTCTGGGCCTGGTGGTGGTGAATTATGTCGATCGCAGTGCCATCTCGTTCGCGGCCACCGATCTGAAATCCGAATTCGGGATCACCCCCGGGCAATACGGCATCATCAGTTCGGCGTTCTCGATCGGCTATATGCTGTTCGCCCTGCTCTCGGGGCCGCTGGTCGACCGGTTCGGCTCCCGGCAGGTGCTCATGGTGGGCATGCTCATCTGGGCGGCCGCCACGGCACTGACCCCGTTCGCCGGCGGATTCATCGGCCTCATCCTGCTGCGTATCGTCCTCGGAGCCGGTGAAGCGCCCTGTTTCCCGGCGGCCACCCGGCTCGCCAGCCGCTGGCTACCGGCCCAGGAACGCGGTAAGGCGCTGGCGCTCATCGGCGGGGTCGCGGTATCGGGCAGTCTCCTCGTCGGCGGTCCGATCCTCACCCAGCTGATCGCACTGACCGGCTGGAAAGGCATGTTCTGGGTGCTCGCGATCGCCGGAATCGCCTGGGTGATCCTCGCCTACCCGTTCCTGAAGAACTCGCCGAATGAAGCGTCGTTCGTCTCGAAGGACGAACTGGACTACATCCGCGCCGGGCAGACCGAAGGCGAAGACAGCGGCCACGAATCGAGCACCGACTGGGGCGAGATCCTGCGCAACCGCAACCTGTGGCTCGTCGGCCTCGGCTACTTCGCGTGGGGCTTCATGTTCTGGGCGTTCATGTACTGGCTCCCCCAGTACCTGGAACACGAATTCGGCCTCTCCATCAAAGAAGTCGGCGGATTCTCGGTGGCGCCGTGGGCGGCCGGCGTGGTCGGCGCGCTCCTGGGCGGCATCCTGGTCGACCGGGTGTACAAGCGTACCCAGAGCATCCGGTCGCGGTTCGTCATCATCGGAGTGGCACTACTGCTGGCGGGCGCCTCGATCATCCCGATCCTGTTCTTCCGCGGGAACCTCACCGTCGCCCTGATCTGCATCTCGGCCGGTGTCGGCTTCGGCTTCGTCACCGGCGGTATCTGGTGGGTCGCCTCGATCGACGCCGCCCCGACCCAGCCCGGTACGGCAGCCGGTTTCGCGGACGCCTGCTTCGCACTGTCCGGCATCATCGCCCCCTCGGTGATGGGCTTCATCGTCGCCGAGACCGGCACCTACAACGGCGGATTCATCGTTATGACGGTCCTGTGCCTGATCGGCGCCGCCGCCATGCTGTTCTTCACCAAGGAACCGGAACGCCCGCGGGTCGGGCCGGAAGGTGAACTCGTCCCGGCGAAATAGCAGCCGGGGCACGCTCACCGCACGCGCCGCGTAACCGATGAGGGTTACGCGGCGCGTGCGTCACGAGGGGGTTCAGGGAGATGCCCCCGCCGCATCCGGCTTTCTGGCAACAATCCCGTACCAGTCACTCACGTGCAGTTGGGGTTCCGTCATATCGTCCCTGGCCACCAGGAAGTCGATATCGCGGAACCCGGCATCTCGCAGCGCGCGAACATTCGCCGCGCGTTCGGTTGCGGGCACTATGTTCTCCGTTCCTGTACCGATGACCAGTCGGCCGTCACTTTTCAGTACCCGGTGTATCTCCGCCGCACCGCCCTCTTGCAGCGCGTTTCTCAATGGCACCCGTTCCAAGTTGACCTCGTCGAATACAGCGTCGGGAAAGGCCGAAAGGTCGCGAAAATCCGCGAGCACGTCCGGTCTGGCATCCGGATTCATATTCGCGAATACCTCTCCGGGTTCGGCGGGCCGGAACTTGTGACCTCCACCGATCACGAGCCGGACACCACCGTCGGCGGCGCGTGCCTGGTCCAGCAGGATGTTCAGGTCCGTGGCAGGCTTCCCGCGAAGCGGTATCCCGGTAAAGTCAGCCCGTTCGGTGCCCATGGGCCGCTGGCCCAGACCGTGGCGGTTCTCGTGTATGTCATCCATTTGGCGGATATCCCTGGGCCGCAATGCACGGATATCAGTGGCTTGGTACTCCGGCGGCAGCCCTGCCCGAGTACGGGCCTCTCGCGCCGATGCGTCATCGACCGATGCATGCCGACCCGCCCCTCTCTCGACCTCGACCGCACCGTCCGAGTCCGCGCCGACCTTATGATTCGTCCCGGCCACGGTCGGACGGACGGCCCCATCCCGGTAGAAGGTATTCGCTATCGATTCGGTCGCCCTCTTGAAATTCCGGTTCAGCGCTTCGACCGCCTGAAAAACCGCCTTACCGATGCCGTTACTCATACGGTCCTCACCACAGTGAAGGGCAGAAGTCGCGAACCCGGAACAGACGACGTTCTGCCACCGCGTCCGCTGGTCCCCGCACCGTACCCCACCATCGCTGACCAGCTACAACACTTGCGCGGCGGCCGACACGGATTTTCGGCCACACAGCCGCGCCCTACTCTTCGGTTCTGCCGGGGCTGACATCCATACTCGGCTGCCTCTATGGGCGTACCGGATCGGATCTCCACCAGCGGCCATACTCCAAGCGACCGGGCAGAAGAGCTGTTCAGGCCGCGGTACGCCACCGCGACCCGGCCGAAGCCGACATGTCTCGACAGCCGCGGGAGGAAGCGATGAGACACGGCCCGGGCAGCGGTCGCCGACGGGTGGACAGTGGCCCGGTTCACTGGCACGATTTGCACCGAAAACCACAGACCATGCGGAGCTCGAGAACACCAGCGGTAGCCTCTGACGCCATGACCACGCACAAGTTGCGGATTCGCTCCACTTCGCGTGTTCCAATCGGTGAAGGGAAGTGAACAGCCGTGGCCACGGTGACCTTTGATCGCGCCAGCCGGCAGTACCCGGGTGCGAAGACGCCCGCCGTCGATCAACTGCAACTCGAGATCGCCGACGGCGAGTTCCTGGTGCTGGTCGGCCCCTCGGGCTGCGGGAAATCCACCTCGCTGCGGATGCTGGCCGGGCTCGAGGACGTCACGGGCGGGCGCATCCTGATCGGTGACAGGGATGTCACCGACGCCGACCCGAAGGATCGCGATATCGCGATGGTCTTCCAGAACTATGCGCTGTACCCGCATATGACGGTCGCCGAGAATATGGGCTTCGCCCTCAAACTCGCCAAGGTGAACAAGGACGAGAAGCAGCGCCGCGTCAGTGAGGCGGCCCGCCTGCTCGACCTGGAACCGCTGCTGGACCGGCTGCCCAAGGCGCTGTCCGGTGGTCAGCGCCAACGCGTGGCGATGGGCCGGGCGATCGTGCGCGACCCGCAGGTGTTCCTGATGGACGAACCGCTGTCCAACCTGGACGCGAAACTGCGGGTGCAGACCCGCACCCAGATAGCGCAGCTCCAGCGGCGGCTGGCGACCACCACCGTGTACGTCACCCACGACCAGGTCGAAGCCATGACCATGGGCGACCGGGTCGCGGTGATGCGCGACGGTCTGCTCCAGCAGTGCGCCTCCCCGCGCGACCTCTACCGCGACCCCGCGAACGTTTTCGTCGCCGGTTTCATGGGTTCGCCCGCGATGAACCTGTTCACCCTCCCGGTATCCGACGGGGCGGTCCGGGTCGGCGGCTACACCCTGACGCTGCCGCGTTCGGTCGCCGACGAGGCAGGTTCGTCGGTGACCGTGGGAATCCGCCCGGAGCACCTGGACGCCGGCTCATCCGGTATCGAGATCGAGGTCGACGTGGTCGAGGAACTCGGCTCGGACGCCTTCATCTACGGCCGGCCCGCCGACCACACCGAGGGTGTGGAAACGATCGTGGCCCGCACGGATTGGCGTAACCCACCGGCCAAGGGCAGCCGGGTCCACCTCACACCCGGACCCGAGAACATCTACTTCTTCGGCGCCGACGACGGCCGCCGCCTCAACTGACCCAGAGACCCGGAGACCAACAGGTCACCTTGCAGCACCCCGGTTCACCCACGTACAACTTTTTTTACGTGGGTGAGAGCTGGAGGTCGGTATGCGCACCATGTCGTATTCGGAATCACGTAAGCACTACGCCGAGGTTCTGAACAGCGTTGTCGACGATCGCGAGGAGGTCGTGATCACCCGGGTCGGCCACGACCCCGTGGTCATGGTCTCTCTCGACGACTATGAGTCCCTGCGGGAAACCGCATACCTGCTGCGAAGCCCTGCCGATGCCCGCCGCCTACTCTCGGCGATCGAGCGCCTGGAAGAGGGCGAGGGCACCGTTCGAGACATGATCGAATGAAGCTGGTCTGGGATGAGAATTCCCGGCAGGACTACCTCTGGCGGCAGTCGCAGGATCGAAAGCTACTGAAGCGGATCAATCAGTTGATTGCCGATATCGACCGCAACGGCAACGAGGGAATCGGTAAGCCGGAGCCGTTGAAGCACGGATTCCGAGGCTACTGGTCACGCCGGATCAACGACGAACACCGCCTGGTGTACAAGGTCGTGGACGATGAGATCCGAATAGCAGCCTGCCGCTACCACTACGGCTGACGAACCCGCCCATTTGTCACACTGCGTGTCCACGGCGTCGGACCGCAGTCCACTCCTTGTTGAGCCGCACACCCAGCTCGTCGACGCCGATCTCGCGACCCGAATCGCTGCGCACCTGCACGCGAACCGGGTCGCCGGTGGCCGCCTCGACCAGTTCCAGCGGCGGGGGCCCGGGCTGCAGGTAGGTATTGCCCCACTGCATCAGCGCGAGCAGGACGGGGAGTAGGTCGCATCCCTTGTGCGTGAGGACGTATTCGTGCCGGGTGCGCTGGCCTTCCTCCTGGTAGGGGCGTTTCTTGAACAGCCCGGCTTCGGTGAGCTTGCGCAGCTGACCGGATACGGCCGCGTCGGTGATGCCCACCCGGGACGCGAAACCGTCGAATCGGGTGGTCCCGTAGTACGCCTCCCGCAGGATCAGCATGGCCGAGCGGGTGCCCACCACATCCAGCGCCATCGCGATCGAGCACTGGTCGGGTTTCCACGAGTTCAAATCGGCCAATGGGCCTTCCATCACCGCTGCCATCCACCCAGCATAACGACCCTCACTTGCCTCGAGTAATGCCAGCGCTTACTCTGGCTTTAGATAACTTTAGCCAGAGTTACGCCTCTGGTGACGGAAGGAATCAACATGCGAGACGCGGTAATCGTCGATGCGGTACGGACCCCGATCGGACGCGGCAAATCCAGCGGAGCCCTGCACTCGGTTCACCCCGTGGACCTCATGGCGCACAGCCTGCGCGCGGTTGTCGAACGCACCGGCGTCGACCCCGTCCTGATCGACGATGTGATCGGCGGGATCGTCAGCCAGGTCGGCGAACAGGGCGTGAACATGACCCGCCGGGCCGCGCTGGCCGCCGGGTTCCCGGAATCGGTCCCGGCCACCACCGTCGACCGCCAGTGCGGCAGCAGCCAGCAGGCCGTGCATTTCGCGGCGCAGGGCGTGATCGCCGGCGCCTACGACATGGTGATCGCCACCGGAGTCGAGTCCATGAGCCGCGTGCCGATGGGTGCCAGCGCCCGGGGCGCCGACGATATCTCGGGCTCGGGCTTCGCGCAGCGCTACCCGGAGGGCCTGGTATCGCAAGGCATCAGCGCCGAACTCATCGCCGCGAAATGGGGAATCTCCCGCACCGAACTCGACGAATTCGCGCTCGCCAGTCACGAAAAAGCGGCCCGCGCCACGAAGAACGGCCAGTTCGCCGCCGAACTCGCACCCCTGGCCGGGTTGGACACCGATGAGGGCATCCGCACCGGTTCCACCCTGGACGCCCTCGCCGCCCTGCGCCCCGCCTACTACGACGAGGCGACGGCCGAACGCTTCCCCGAGATCGGCTGGAATATCACCGCCGCCACCGCCAGCCAGATCAGCGACGGCAGCGCAGCGGTATTGATCACCACCAGCGAACGGGCCCGCGAGCTCGGCCTGCGCCCCCTGGCCCGGCTGCACAGTTTCGCGGTGGCGGGCGACGACCCGCTTCTCATGCTCACCGCGGTGATCCCCGCGACCCGGAAGGTCCTGGACCGAGCCGGGCTCACCATGGACGATATCGACCTGATCGAGATCAACGAGGCGTTCGCGTCCGTGGTCTCGGCGTGGGTGCGCGATACGGGTGCCGACCCGGAGCGGGTGAACGTCAACGGTGGCGCGATCGCCCTCGGCCATCCACTCGGCGCCTCCGGTGCCCGGCTGCTGACAACCCTGGTCCACGCCATGCGCGATCGCGGCGCCCGCTACGGGCTGCAAACCATGTGCGAAGCCGGCGGTCTCGCCAACGCCACCATCCTCGAACGCCTCTGACCATCCACGCCCACCGGTGCGCGGGCTACGACAGTGCGCACGGTCGTCCGGCTGTCCCGATTCGGGGCAGCCGGACATTTCGCAACCGAGAGCCGTTCCAGAAGTCGGCCACCGGAGCTCCGGGCCGACTACTGATCGGCTTTCCCGATCAGGACGCGCGCGGCGGCGTCTGCCATCGCGGAATAGCCCGCGGGATCTGGGTGCAGGTGGTCGCCGCTGTCGAACGGGGCGGCCAGTACGTCCGGGTCCGACGGATCGGCGAGCACGCGTTCGAAGTCGACGACAGCGTCGAATTCACCGGAGCCGCGAATCCACGAGTTGACCGCGTCCCGGACCTGTTCACCGCGTTCGCTGAAATACGGAGTTCCACGGTAGGGCGGCAGGGTGCCGCCGACGATCCGTAAGCCGTCGGTGTGAGCCATCCGGATCAGTAGGCGGTATTCGGCGATCAACTGGTCGGCGGTGACCGCGGGGTTCGGGCGTGCCCATGGTTCGAGCAGCTCACTCGCGCCGATATCGTTGATACCCGAAACCAGGATCACGGTGCCGATCCCGTCCTTGTCGAGTACGTCGCGACGGAAGCGGGTGGCCGCGCTCTGGCCGGCAGACGTGGGATCCGGCACGGTCCGGTTCCCGCCGATGCCGGTGTTGAGCACGGCGCGCGGTCGCCCGGCCACGGCGAGCCGATCGGCCAGGACATCCGGGTAGCGGTTGTCCATATCCATCCAGGCTCCGGCGCCGTCGGTGAGCGAGTCACCGAAGGCGACCACACCGTCGCGGTTCGGTGTGCCGGAGACTTCGACGCCGGACAGGTAGTACCACGACCTGCTGGATTCGGTGAACGCCCAACCATCGATATCGGCGCTGTGATCACCGATCGCGCGATACGTGGTGGTGTTGGCGAGGTAGTGGAAAGTGGCGGGCCCCGTCGGCCGGCTGAGATAGAGAGTCACGGTGAGCGATTGCCGGGCGTTGACCGGGTAGTCGATGGAATCGCTGGTGAGTTCGGCGCCCCGCGGGATCACCGCGCCCGGTGCGCCGCCGAAAGAGATCGGGCGCACCGTGCCCGAACGCACCGCCGCCCCCGCGGCGGTGTTCGCGACAGTGGCCGCCGTGATCGCCAGCGGACGATCGCCGAAGAGGTTGGACAGGGTGATCCGTACGGATTCGCCGGCGAGGGTGGGGCGCACGGTCTGGCGGATGGTGTGGCCGGCGAAGCCATCGGCCGACCAATTCGGCGCACGCGCATCAGCGGCGGACATCTGCGCGGCGGACCAGCTGTCGAGCCAGGCGTCGTGCTGCCCGCCCGGCCCGGACGCACCGACGTACAACGCCGTGCCGGTGACGGTCAGCAGGACTCCCAGCAGAGCCGACAGCACGCCGGTTCGTATCTTTCGAAAATTCATCGGGACGCCGGCTCCTCGATACGCCATGCGCTACCGTGCGGCATCGGAGACCACGCACTGCTTCGCGGGCCCACCCCGCCGCCCTCGATGCGGTGGCTGATCACGATCTCCGCCGGTGCCGCCGGCTTCCGGGCGTCCGGGTGCCGGTGAATACCCAGGGGCACCAGCTCTGCCGTGAACCGGCTCCCGGTGTGGCCGGTAGCGCCGTGTACAGCGTTCTTCATCTCGAACTCCCGTTCTCGGGCCGCCGATGTCGTCGATGAATCTTTCGTCCGTCACGCCCCACGAGTACGGCAATACGCTGTTCGCCGGGACGACGACCGCTCATGACTAGTGTGAACCCGTGACCGAACTGCCCGAGATCGACAGGCTTGTCGTCTACGCAATTCCGATGCGGTCGAAATTCCGGGGGATAACCGTACGCGAGGGCGTAGTACTCCGCGGACCACGCGGGTGGGGTGAATTCTGTCCGTTCCCCGAATACGACGACCGCGAAGCCGCCCACTGGCTGGCAACCACCGTCGAACAAGTGAGCGCGGGCTGGCCGGAACCGGTCCGGGAACGGGTGCCGATCAACTGCACGGTTCCCGCTGTATCGCCGGAGCGAGCTCACGCGCTGGTCGCCGGTTCGGGATGCCGGACCGCGAAGGTGAAGGTCGCCGACCATCCCGGCGCGCTGCCCGAGGACTTGGCCCGGGTGGAAGCCGTCCGGTCGGCGCTGGGCCCGGGGGGCTCGATCCGGGTGGACGCCAACGCCGTCTGGGATGTGGACACCGCGGTCCGGAGCATCCGTGAAATAGACCGCGCCGCAGGCGGTCTGGAATACGCCGAACAACCGTGCCGCACGCTCGAAGAACTCGCCGAGGTCCGGCGCAAGGTAGACGTCCCGATCGCCGCCGACGAATCGATCCGCCGCGCGGAAGACCCCATGCGAGTGGCCGTCGCGGGTGCCGCGGATATCGCGGTGATCAAATGCACCCCGCTCGGCGGCGTCCGCCGCGCCCTGGAAGTCGCCGAAGCCGCCGGACTGCCGTGCGTGATCTCCTCCGCACTCGAGACCAGCATCGGACTGTCCGCCCAACTGGCGCTGGCCGGTGCGCTACCGGAACTCGACCACGCCTGCGGACTCGGCACGGTCACCCTTTTCGAAGGCGATCTGGTGACCGATCCGCTGCATCCGGTCGACGGTTACCTCCCGGTTCCGAGGACCGCTCCGGAACCCGACCCCGCCCTCCTCGAGAAATACCGCCACCCCGACCCCGAACGCACCACCTGGTGGACCGACCGTTTGAAGCGGGTACGGGACGTCCTATCCCGCGACCGGTAACCGGCGACTCGCCGAGGCGAAGGTAGGTGGGAAGCGGGCAGTTCGTGAAGGTTCTGTGTTTTTGGCGCCGCCTCCGGCGTCGCGGGGTTCGGGGCCCCCTTGGTCTCGTTCTTCACTCCCGCCGGTCGGTCGCTGCGCTCCCTTCCTCTGGTCGCTCCAGAACGAGACGGGCCCCGAACCACCAAGGCGGACCGGCCGCATGCGGGAAACGGGGGTGGGGGCGGATGCTGACTGACTGCTGGTAGGTGAATTAGATCTCGTACCTTGACAGTCCTGCTCACCTCACGTGCTCACCTCGCGTCTCACGTACTGCCCCCTTATCACCTTCACAGCCCGAACCCCCCGGACCAGGCCCCTCAGCCCCGTCCACTACCCACCCCGAACCCGCCCCTGGGCGTATCTCACCCGAGCCGCGCCCCACAGTCGTGCAAGGTGATCCGCAGGAGAAATCCGGCTTCCGCCCCCAGCACCCCCTCCACCAATTCCACATACCTGCCACAGAATTCCGGCCCATGCGCCGCAACCCCGTCCGGTTCCGATTCCAGGTGATGAGCGAGTTCGTGCAACAACACCAACTCCCGCAACGCCCACGGGCCACCCCCTCGACCGGAATGGGCCCCGTGGACAGGAACAGCCAGCACACCCGGCCCCGGTTCGTAATGCGCCGCAACCGTTCCCGCCCGGGCACGTACCCGGATCGGCGCTCCCGCCCGTTCCCATTTCGCCACAACCCAATTCAGCGTGAGGACCCGATCGCAGTATCGCTGCACCGATTCCACCGACGCGAACTTCCGTTCCACCGGCAGCGTCAGTCGCGACCCGTGTATCTCGACCGTGCGCTGCCCGAACTCGGCGGCCCGGTCGAATACCGCCCGCACCAACTGTTCGGCGTCATAGACCTTGCCGCGCTGCGTATCCCGTACCGGATTCACCGTCCGGGCCGCCTGACGACCGTGGCTGCGGCGGTCACCACGTGGCCATGGATATCGGCGCGACGGACCTGGGGCAGATACCCACCACAAAGACTCGCCGGGATCCGGTCACGCGACATCGTTACCCGCCCGGGCCGTCGAGCCGCCCCCGCGCCCCGTCCAATTCCGGTGAAGACCCCAGTCTCGCGGTACGACCGGCCCGGTCACCCGCCTTCCGGGCTTCCGGCGCATACCCCGTGGAAGTCTGCGGCCCACGCCAAGTTCCCCGCGCCTCGGAGTTGCGGGTGTAGAAATCGGCCAGCTCGATCTCCTTACCGCGCAACGCGAGCGCGGTGCCTGTGGCCTGTTCCTCGGAAACCGGCACGTCCCCGTGCTCGTCCCGAGTGGTCGCCGCCCGTTCGACCTCCACCTTGGCCTCGGCAAGCCGTGCCCCGACCCGGGCCGCGAACGCCATCTGAAAGTTGAGCCGGGCCGTTACCCCGGCGACGGGAACCCGGACCAGCCTGCGGACCCGCCGCCCGCGGCGCCGTTCCACGACCACCTTCTCCATGGTCGCCGATCGGTGGGCCCCGGATTTGATGTACCGGTCGGAGGCCTGCACCATCTGCACCAGCAGACTGGAGTACAGCGCCTCACAGACGTCGATATCGGCGGCGAACCCGTAGGCGTACACCTGGGTGGAGGTACGGGCGACATCGCAGCGCACATCGTTGGCCTCCGCGATGGCCACGAACAGCTGCACATAGGTGCGCAGGCCCTTGCGGCCGGGCTCACCGATCGGGATCATCCGCTGGATCAGCGTCGCGCCCCGTTCCCGGTTCCGGGTGTGCGCCCGTGCCACCGCGAGGTCGATCGACGATCTGGTGGCCAGGCGCTGGGCGGCGGACAGGAAGGCCTCGGCCTCGTGTTCGTTATCGGTGGACTCGGCTTGGCGCAGCAGTCCGCCGATCCTGGTGAGCAGGCGTTCCGATACAGCGTTCGCGGTGGTCATCACGGGTCAGCGTAGTCGGCCCACCTGTGGAAATGCCCGTGGAGGAGGTCTGGCGGTCGCCTCTGGTACAGGACTACCCCACACGCGACGTTCGCACCATGTATGTTGCCTTGTGCTGCCGCTCACGTATCGACCCTGGAGTTCCGCGATGGCTTTCAAGAAGGTGCCGTCTCTACGCGCCGCGCTCGTGCTATTGCCGATCGCGCTGCTGACCGCGACCTTTGCCACCGCGTGCAACACCAGCGATACCGATGAGCAGCTGAGCAGGAACCAGGAGGGCCGAGGCCCGATCACCTACGTCGAAGGTAAGGACACCACCGAGACCGGCGCGGTGAAACAGGTGATCGATCGATGGAACGCCGGCCATCCCGACGAGCAGGTCACCTACAAGGAACAGTCCAACGACGCCTCCGCCCAGTACGACGACCTGGTCGAACATATGCGGGCGAAATCGCCGGACTACGACGTGGTGGCCATGGACGTCCCGTGGACCGCGGAGTTCGCCGCCAAGGGCTGGATACAGCCGTTGGAGGATCAGTTCGCCATCGATACGTCGCCGCTGCTGTCCCCGCCGGTCGCCAGCGCGACCTACAACGGAACCTTGTACGCCGCCCCCCGCAACACCAACGGTGGGCTGCTGTTCTACCGCAAGGACCTGGTTCCCGTCGCGCCACGCACCTGGTCGGAAATGCTGGCCAGCTGCCCATTGGCGCGGGAGAACCAGATCGGCTGCTATGCGGGCCAGTTCGCGCCGTACGAGGGCCTGACGGTGAACACCGCCGAGGTGATCAACGCGTTCGGCGGCACCTTCGTCGGCACCGACGGCCGCACCCCCACGGTGAACAGTCCGCAATCACGAGCCGGACTCCAGCAGTTGGTGGATGCCTACAAAGCCGGGGACATCCCCCGCGAGGCCGTCACCTTCCAGGAGCCGGAGAGCGGAGCGGCCTTCAACCAGGGAAAGCTCATGTTCCTGCGCAGCTGGCCCTCGACCTACGGTGACGCTTCCTCGGAATCGTCGGCTGTCAAGGACAAATTCGGCGTGGCCCCCCTGCCCGGCGACACCGGTATCGGGGCCTCGACACTCGGCGGATACAACGCCGCGATCAGCGCGTACTCCGAGAACAAGGCCACCGCACTGGATTTCCTGAAGTACCTGATCAGCGAGGAGGCGCAGCACATCATCGCCTCCGGCGCACTGCCTTCGGTGCGGGCATCGATCTACGACGACCCGGCGCTCATCGCCAAGATGCCGTACCTGCCCGCCCTCAAGGATTCCATCGCCAGCGCGGTGCCCCGACCGGTCACCCCGTTCTATCCGGCGGTGTCCAAAGCCATTCAGGACAACGCATATGCTGCCCTGACCGGAACCAAGTCCGTGAACGACGCGATCATCGGCATGCAGAAGGGCATCGAGACGGCCGGATCGTAGTTACTGTTCAACCGGACCCGGCGAGCCAGGAGAGAGAACGGTGTCGGATCCTTCCGGAACGCACGCGCAGGCGTCGGTCCGTACAGATAAGCCCGCGAACGCAGCGCGTACCGGCGGGATGCTCAGCAGGTTGCGCGACAACGCGCGGATGTCGGGCCGGGCGTGGTTGTTCGTAGCGCCGGTTCTACTGGCGCTGACCGTGGTGATCGGTTACCCGGTGATCCGGGCGCTGTGGATGTCGTTCCATTACGACGCCCAACTCGACGACGTGACCGGCCGGTTCGTCGACAACGGGGAAAGCACCTTCTACAACTACCTGCACTGGCTGGTCGGCCAATGCCAGGTGATCACCGGCGGTGTCACCGAATGCCCGACCGGCAACCTGGGGGCGGAGTTCTGGTCCGCGGTCGGGGTGACCTTGTTCTTCGCCGTGGTGACGGTGACGGTCGAGGTCGCTATCGGGCTCGGTATGGCGATGGTCATGGGCAAAACTTTCCGGGGCCGGGCGCTGCTGCGCGCCGCGGTGCTGATCCCGTGGGCCATCCCGACCGCGGTGACGGCCCGGCTCTGGGAGTTCATGTTCCAGTACGACGGCCTGGTGAACACGATATTCGGCACCGAGATCCTGTGGACCTCCGATACCTGGCCGGCGCGTTTCGCGGTGATCGTCGCCGATGTGTGGAAAACCGCGCCGTTCGTGGCGCTGCTCCTGCTGGCCGGTCTGCAGATGATCCCGAACGATGTGTACGAGGCGGGCCGGGTGGACGGTGCGTCGGCCTGGCAGCGGTTCACCCAGATCACGATGCCGCTGGTGAAGCCGGCGCTGCTGGTGGCGGTGCTGTTCCGCATGATGGACGCCCTGCGCATGTACGACCTGCCCGCCATCATGACCGATAATCTGCCGGCGACACGCACGCTGTCGGTGCTGGTGGTCGAACAGACCCGGCAGGGGCCCAACAGCGCGGCGGCACTCTCGACGATCACCTTCTTGTTGATCTTCGCGGCAGCCTTCGTACTCGTGAAGGTACTGGGTGCGAACGCGGTGCGGACGCAGGAAGAGCAGCGGAAGGCATGACCGCGGTGACAACACAGCAAACCGGTACCCCCGCCCCGCCCCGCCGGTCCTGGCGGCGGCGGCTCGGCTCGGCTCGTATCTACGTGGGCGCGCTGATCGTGCTGCTCTGGGGCCTGGGCCCGTTCTACTGGATGGTGGTGACCGCATTCCGCGATCCCGCCTACACCTTCGACACCACCCCGTGGCCCACCCACATCACGCTCGACAACTTCCGCGACGTCTTCGACACGAGCCGGGGTAACGATTTCGGCAAGGCTCTGCTCAACAGCGTGATCATCGGCGCGGCCAGTACCGCGATCGCTCTCGTCATCGGGGTAATGGCGGCCTACGCACTGGCCCGGCTCACCTTCAAGGGGCGCTACCTGGTGTCCGGGCTGATCCTGGGCGCCTCGATGTTCCCGGTCGTCGTCCTGGTGACGCCGCTGTTCCAACTGTTCACCGATATCGGCTGGATCGGCAAATACCAGGCGCTGATCCTGCCCAATATCTCCTTCGTGCTGCCGCTGACCGTCTACATCCTGGCGTCTTTCTTCGCCGAACTCCCGTGGGAGCTCGAGGAGGCGGCCCGGATCGACGGAGCCACCAAACTCCAGGCTTTCCGTCTGGTGATGCTGCCGCTGGCGGCGCCGGCGGTGTTCACCACCGCGATCTTGGCCTTCATCGCCGCGGTCAACGAGTACCTGCTCGCCCGGGTGCTCTCGGGTAGCGACACCGAACCGGTGACAGTTGCCATCGCCCGCTTCTCCGGGAACAATCCGCAGGTAGAACCCTATGCCGCGATTATGGCGGCAGGCACGCTGGTGACCGTACCGCTGGTAATTCTGGTACTGGTGTTCCAGCGACGCATCATCTCCGGACTCACGGCGGGCGGCGTCAAAAGCTGATCACTGGGTATCCTGAGAGCCGGCGGTACTGCGCCTGAGTTTTTCCGACGCTCCGGGAGGAGATGATCGTGAGCTCGTCCAGTTCGCAGCGTGGCAACAGCAATCCCAGATCGCCGCAGTACCCCTCGCTCGCCGGTTGGAACCAGCTGGACACCGGTGTGCGACCCCGCCCGCCCCGGCCCCCGCAGTACCTCCGGCCGCGCCGGACTCGTGGCCAGCGCATCCGTCATCTGCTGCTATGGCTTTTTGTCATACTCGTCGCCATACCGGCGCTGCTGATCGCACTGATCTACTGGAGCGCGGAGATCCCGGCGGCCGGAACCGTGCCGGTCAACCAGACGGCGACCATCACCGCCTCCGACGGCACCACAGAAATCGCCAAGGTGGTCCCTCCCGAAGGAAATCGCACGCCGGTACCGCTGGAACAGGTCCCGGACCACGTTCGCGACGCCGTCCTGTCCGCGGAGGACCGCAACTTCTACACCAACCCCGGATTCTCGACATCGGGTCTGCTGCGCGCCCTCCGGGACAACGCCCTGGGCCGGGCGAACGCGGGCGGCGGCTCCACCATCACCCAGCAGTACGTCAAGAACGCGTTCCTGGACTCCGAGCGCACCGTGAGCCGTAAGGCGCACGAACTCATCATCTCGTCCAAGATCGCGCGCGAATGGAGCAAAGACGACATCCTGCACGCCTACCTCAACACCATCTACTTCGGCCGTGGCGCCTACGGGATCGAGGCCGCCGCGCGGGCCTACTTCGGCAAACCGGTCGCCGAGATCACCGTCGCCGAGGGCGCCGTTCTCGCCGCACTGATCCGCTCCCCCTCCGGACTGGATCCGGAGACCAGACTCCCCCAGCTGCTGCAGCGCTGGAACTACGTCCTGAACGGCATGGTGGATATGCGCGCCCTGGCGCCCGGGGAACGCCCCGGGGTGACCTTCCCGCCGACGATCCCACCACCCGTCGCCGACGAGAACATCGTCGCCCGCGGCCCGGAAGGGCATATCAAGGCCCAGGTGCTGCGCGAACTGGCGGCCGCCGGGATCTCCGAGGAGGAGGTGAACACCGGTGCCCTGCGGATCACCACCACCATCGACGCCAGAGCACAGCAGGCCGCGCAGTCGGGGGCGGGCGGAGCGCTGGACGGTCAGCCGCCGGAACTGCGGTCCGCGGTGGTATCGGTCGACCCGCGGTCCGGCGCGGTACGCGCCTACTACGGCGGTGCCGACGGGATCGGGTTCGATTTCGCCCAGGCGCCGGTACAGACCGGGTCGGCCTTCAAGACGTTCGCGGTCCTCGCCGCCCTACAGCAGGGTATTCCGCTGTCGCGGGCGTTCGACAGCGCGCCGGTGGACGTCAACGGGGTCGACGTCCGCAACGTCGAGAACGAATCCTGCGGGACCTGTCCGCTGTCCGAGGCGTTCAAACGATCTCTCAACACCAGCTTCTACCGGCTCACCCTCGCCATGAACAACGGCCCGCAGGCGATCGCGGACGCGGCCCACCAGGCCGGGATACCGCACGATATCCCCGGGGTACCGGGACAATCGCTGACCGAGATGGGTTCCGAGCCCATGCCGTCGATCGTGCTGGGCACCTATCTGGTCCGTCCCCTGGACATGGCCTCGGCCTACGCCACCATCGCCGGAGAAGGGCGCTATCACCAGCCGTATTTCGTACAGCGGGTGGTCCGTGGCGACGGCCGGGTCCTGCTGGACCGGGGCGGCGAGCCGGAGCAGCGCACCGGTGAACAACCCCCGCCCGCGGAACAGCGCATACCGCCGGATGTGGCCGCCCGCACCGCCGCGGCGATGCTGCCGATCGCCGACTACTCCGGCGGTCACGGGTTGAGCGGACGGCCCTCGGCCGCCAAAACCGGTACCACCCAGTTGGGCGATACCGGACAGAACAAAGATGCCTGGATGGTCGGATTCACCCCGTCGCTGTCGACCGCGGTCTGGGTCGGCACCGAAGCGAACCTCCCGATCATGACGGCCGGCGGCGGCCGCATCTACGGTTCCGGTATCCCCTCCGATATCTGGAAACAGACCATGGACGGCGCGCTCGCCGACACCCCCGTGGAACAGATCGGCAATCCGCCACCCGGCGGTCCCGGGCCCGCCCCCGCACCGGCAACCAGTGAGCAGCCGTCCCGCGGCCCGTACGACATCCTCAATCCACCCCCGCAGCCGGAACCGCAGCCCGAACCGGAACCGCAGCCACCGTTCATCGTGATCCCACCGGCCTCCGAACCCTATGTGCCCGAACCGGAGCCCGAACCGGAATACGTACCCGAACCCGAAGCGCCCGAACCGGAATCGGCACCCCCACCGGTTCTCGCGCCGCCCCCGCCGCCACCGCCTCCGCCACCACCCCGGGTCGTCGAAATCCTGCCCGGTGTGACCGTTCCGGTGCCCTGATCCATGGAATTCCGCCCGTGATCCCACCGAAGGAACGGTCGGCGTGGCAGCATCGTTGGCCAGAGTGAGATGTCGCCCATCCGACCGGCCGGCACCGGGTCCACGCTCGTGCCGGGACGGGCGTGCGGGAGGATATGCGCTGGAGCGACGACGGATGACGAGACATAGGGGCTACGCCGGTGGAATTCAATGTCGTTGACCGCCCGGAAACACTGGTGGCGGGAATGGTGCTTCGCAGTCCGGCCCTCGCCGTGGAAGGGCCGCGCCGCACCCGGGTGGAACAAGCGTGGAAACGCAACCTCGCCCGAGCCTTACCCGGACCACCGGCCAGCGCGTTCGTCGACCATGCCCCCGAGATCAACTCGTACCTGACCCATATCATCGGCTACCGCTGCCGCAGCCTCGACGACCTACTACCCGGCGATATCCTCGCCCGGATCCCGGCGGGCCGCTACGCCCGATTCACGCTCAGCGGTGAGGATCTCGGCGAAACGATCGTGACGCTGTGGCGTGCCATCTGGGACGCCGAAGCCGCCGGCCGGGTGGTGCGCTCCTACACCGGAGACCACGAACGCTACCCGGACGAGCGCACGGTGGAGGTTTTCGTGGCACTGGCAGACGACGATTCAGCGGGCAGGTAGGAAGCTGTGGATTTCGAAATTGTCACCCTCGACGAAAGTATGGTCGCCGGACTCACGGTCCCGCTGGCCGGCCGCGAAGTAACTGCCCGCGACCTGGACCTGGTCAACTTCACCTGGGACCGCTACCTGAGCCGGGAGAAGGACGTGCCCCGGGTCGCCGCCTATATCGGCCAGGACGACCACGCGGTAGCGGTTCTCGGCTACGAGGTCACCGGCTTGACGGATCTGGATTCCGGCGATGTCCTCACCCGGGTTCCGGCCGGGCGCTACGCGAAGTTCGTGGTCACCGAAAAACCGTACGACCTACTCCGCACGGCATGGGCGCGAGTCAGGGAAGCGGAGAAAGCGGGCACGATAACCCGCTCCCACACAGCCGAACTCGAACGCTACGTCGGACCGACATCGGTCGAGGTCTACGTATCACTGGACTGAATCGCCGCACCGGCCCGCGCACCGAACACAAAGTGGGCTCACCCTCAACCCGATGAGAGTGAGCCCACCCGTCAGAAATCAATCCGCTACGGACACCACATACCGCAGCATCGATCTCATCCGATGATGAAGGTCTCCAGCTCCGAGCGGGCGACATCATCGGCCATCTGCTGCGGCGGGGACTTCATCAGGTACGCCGAGGCCGGGAGGACGGGGCCGCCGATACCGCGGTCCTTGGCGATCTTGGCGGCGCGTACCGCGTCGATGATGATGCCCGCGGAGTTCGGGGAATCCCAGACCTCGAGCTTGTACTCCAGGTTCAGCGGCACATCACCGAACGCGCGGCCCTCCAGCCGGACATAGGCCCATTTGCGGTCATCGAGCCAGCCGACGTGATCGGACGGGCCGATATGCACATCGCCCACGCCCATCTCCTTCTTCAGGTTGCTGGTGACAGCCTGGGTTTTGGAGATCTTCTTGGATTCCAGCCGCTCCCGCTCGAGCATGTTCTTGAAATCCATATTGCCGCCGACATTCAGCTGCATCGTGCGGTCGAGCTGGACGCCGCGGTCCTCGAACAGTTTCGCCATGACCCGGTGCGTTATGGTCGCGCCGACCTGGCTCTTGATGTCGTCGCCGACGATCGGCACACCCGCGGCGCGGAACTTCTCGGCCCATTCCGGATCCGAGGCGATGAACACCGGGAGCGCGTTGACGAAGGCCACGCCCGCGTCGATCGCGCACTGCGCGTAGAACTTGTCCGCCTCTTCGGAACCGACGGGCAGGTAGGACACCAGCACGTCCACCTGGGCGTCCTTCAGTGTCTGCACGACGTCGACCGGATCGGATTCCGCGAGTTCGATGGTCTCCGCGTAGTACTTGCCGATGCCGTCGAGGGTCGGGCCGCGCTGCACCGTGACACCCAGCGGCGGCACATCGGAGATCTTGATGGTGTTGTTCTCGCTGGCGAAGATCGCCTCGGACAGGTCGAAGCCGACCTTCTTGGCGTCCACGTCGAAGGCGGCAACGAATTGCACGTCGCGGACGTGGTAATCGCCGAACCGTACGTGCATCAGTCCGGGCACCGTCGTGGAATCGTCGGCATCCCGGTAGTACTGGACGCCCTGGACGAGCGACGAGGCGCAGTTGCCCACACCCACGATGGCGACGCGAACACTGGACTTGTTGGTGTCTCCACTACTCATGGCCGGTATTTCCCTCTTTCTGTGGTGCCGCCTTCGTCGATTGCTCCGCCGCAATCAACTCGTTGAGCCAGCGCACTTCGCGCTCGCTTGATTCGAGTCCGAGTTGATGGAGTTGGCGGGTGTAGCGATCCAGCGAGCCGCTTGCTTTCTTGATCGCTTCCCGCAGCCCCTCTCGGCGCTCCTCGACCTGGCGCCGCCTGCCCTCCAGAATCCGCATCCGCGCTTCCGCGGGGGTGCGGCTGAAGAAGGCGAGGTGCACGCCGAAGCCGTCATCGGTGTAGTTCTGCGGGCCGGTATCGGCCAGGAGCTCGCCGAACCGCTCCCGTCCCGCCGGCGTCAGCTGGTAGACCCGCCGGGCACGACGGGTCGTCACCATGCCCACGGGCACTTCCTCCGCGATCAGCCCATCCGCCTGCATACGTTTCAAGGTCGGATACAGCGATCCGTAGGAGAAAGCCCGAAACGCCCCGAGTAGACCGGTGAGCCGCTTCTTCAGCTCGTAGCCGTGCATGGGCGCTTCCAGGAGCAGCCCGAGGATTGCCAGTTCGAGCACCGGGCTTCACCCCCTGACTTCCGTACAGACCTAACCAATGGATGCGATTACCCACTATATCGGAGCGATATAACCATTCATAGTTCAGTCCGCTACATCACAGGTGGCGGCCGTGGCGCATCACCGATTCCGGAGCAGGAAAACCCCCTGGTAACCGTGGACTCGTGGCTCAGCTCGCCGGAAACACTTCCAATGGCGAACCGGCGAAGGAGACGGACATATGGCCGGTGCTGCCCGCGGGGTCCCCGACGTAGATGTCGATCTTCGGCCCGGCGTCGACCGGCGCGATCAGCTCGAAACCGATTCCGAGATGTTCGACCTCGCCCTGTTCGAGGCGCACCGAAGCCGGGGCTCCCGCCAAGACGGCAGCCAATGTCGGCAGGTCGATATCGGCCAGATCGATCGGCCGGCCGTCCGCGTAGCTGGGGACCGCGGCACCCGTCTCGCCGAACCCGTCGCCGTCGAAGCGGAAGTTCCGGGGGCTGCCGCCATCCAGCCGTTGGACCAGCAGAAAGTCCGGGTAGACGGTGGCTGTATCGATAATGGTGTCGCCGAACTCCCGGCGATAGGCATCGATGAACGACGACAGCCCGGCGGCAGTGACCAGATTCGGCAGCGACGCCGACTCCGGGTCTGCTTCCGCGACGGCGGCAATGCCCGCTGCCGGGTCCTCCCGTGCCACCAATCCGACGCCGCCGCCGAGCGCGGCAGCGACTGCCAGCACCACAACCGGAAGCCACCAGCGCCACATCCGGCGGCCGCCCCGCGTAATCGCGGCATCGGCAAGCTCGGCGGCGGCCGGTCCGCTCGGCACCGGGCCGGGAGCCGGCGCAGGAGTTCGCTCTGCGAATGTGACGCTTCGCTCCGCGTCGGGCGGAGAGGATGGCTGGGGCCCCGAGCCGGAGCCGTGGGTCGCCACAGTCTCACGGGTGCGGAACGCCGCAGCGTCCAGGGCGGGGGGTGCCACAGTGTCGAGGGCGCGCAACGCCGCCTCGCTGAAGGCGCGGCAGGAGTCGTAGCGTTCCCCGGGCTGTTTCGCCAGCGCACGGGACAGCACCTGGTCGATCGCCGGCGGCAGGTTCGGAACTCGCTGGGAGGCCGCCGGCGGCGGGGTGTACAGGTGCGCGCTGATGACGGCGGCCGCACTGTCCATAGCGAACGGCTTCTCACCTGTCAGCAGGACGAACAGTGTGCAACCCAGTGCGTAGACATCCGCGCGGTGATCGACCGGACCGCCGGTGAACTGCTCGGGTGCGGCATACGCCACCGTCGCGATCACATCACCGGTGCGGGTGAGGTCGGTGCCCCCGAGCGCGAGGCGGGCGATACCGAAGTCGGTCAGCAGTGCGCGTTCCCCGAACTCGCGGTCCAGGTCCGCGGTGACCAGGATATTTCCCGGTTTCACATCCCGGTGCAGCATCCCGTGGCGGTGAGCATGGTCCAGACCGCGGGCCGCATCGTCGATGATATGTGCCGCGCGGCGCGGGCTGAGGTCCGCCGACCCGGCCAGCGCGGCGGCATCGGTGCCCGGCACATATTCCATGGCGATCCACGGCTGCTCGTCACTCACACCGCGGTCATGGACGGTAACGATATTCGGGTGTCGCAGTCGAGCCGCGAGATCCGCCTCCCGGTCGAACCTGGCGCGAAACCGAGGGTCGGTCAGATGGTCGGCGGGGAGCAGTTTCAGTACATCCTGGCGCGGTAGCCGTGGGTGCTCGGCGAGATAGACGACACCCATTCCCCCCGCGCCGACCCGGCGCACGATCCGGTAGCCGGCGAAGCTCTCCCCGGGTTGCAGCATTGTTCCCTACCCCTCGAACGGCCGGACCCGCAGGATGTCACCGGCCGGACCGACCAGCAGCCACCCGCTCTCATCGAACGAATTGGAAACATAGATGCTGAGCGCGGGCACGCCCTCGAACGGCGGGGAACTGTTGACCTCGAAGCTCAGATGACTGACCGCACCGCCGGCGACCCGGGTGGTCGCCGGGGCCTCGGCGAGTACACGATCGATCGCGCCGGTATCCACCGTGCCCAGGTCCACGATCGGGGTGTCGACCGGTCGCGTGGTCAGATCGGCGGACTGATTGAACCCGCCCCGATAGTCGTAGCTCACCAGGCGGTTCGGCTGCCCGGGTACCGCACGTTCGACACTGCCGTGATCGGGATACAGCCACACCTGGTCTGCCACGGTATCGCCGAAGCGCTCGCGGTATTCGGCAACGAACTGGGCGATCCCGGAACCGGTGACGAGATCCGGCGGGGCGAAGACCAGCGGCTCGGGCTCATCGGCAGCCGGCCCCGGCGCGGGCGCTGATTCCGGTGGCGGCGCTGTGAGGGACGGTTCGACCGCCGCGGAGTCGGTAACGCGGCTGGTGAGCGTGAACGCGGCGAATGCCGTCACCAGCGCGGCGGCGGTGAGGACGGCGAAGTATCGGCCGGAACCGGCAGCGCCTGCACGGTCGACGGCACGCCCACGAGTACGACCCGCCCTTGCTGCTGACACCAGCGAATACTACGTCGGGCGCAAGATCCCAGGACAGGCCCCGAACCCGCTGTGGTTGTCGCCACCACTCGCGGCCGGACCGCCCGGCGGGGGGGGGGGGATAGGGGGCACCCCCCCCCCCCCACCGGCGCGCTGGGGCCCCCCGGGGAGCGGGGGGGGGGGCGCGCGGGCCCAAGCC
>NZ_JBEYBT010000005.1:251397-308300 GCF_040632335.1 Nocardia sp. NPDC019395 | reverse complement strand
TTCTTCACTCCCGGCGCTCAGTCGCTGCGCTCCTTCGCTCTGGTCGCTCCAGAACGAGACGGGCCCCGAACCACCGAGGTGGACCGGCCGCATGCGGGAAACGGGGGTGGGATGGCATGTGGAAGGACTCGCGGTAGGTGGATGGGCCTACCTGGCGGACTCGGCTCCTAGGTATTACTGTGTCAATCAGTAACACAAAGGAGTGTCGATGCGTGCGACGATGCCGCAGGTTTTGTCCGCTCTGGCCCGTCAGATCGATGGGCTGTTCGAAGTTCACCGGGCGGCCCTGCGTACCCGCGGCGGATACCGGAACGCCGCGCTGAACCCGCCGTCCGTCGAGCACGAGGTCATCGATGTGCGGGCCGCCGACGGCGCTCGGCTCCGGGTGCACGCCTACGGCCCCCGTGATGCCCAGCCGGTGGTGCTCGTCCACGGCTGGACCTGTTCGCTCGAGTACTGGAATCCGCAGATCAACGCGTTCGCCGGGGAGTACCGGGTCATCGCCTTCGACTTGCGCGGACACGGGGAGAGCGAATTCGGCGCCCCCGAGCAACTGGACTGCCATCTGCTGGCCGACGACCTCTGCGCGGTGCTGGACGCGATATTGCGGCCCGGGCAGCGTGCTGTCCTGGTCGGGCACAGTATGGGCGCGATGACATTGCAGGCGTGGGCCGGCAAGTACCCGCAGCGGGTCCTGGATCAGGCCGTCGCCGTGCTGCTGACCAATACCGGACCGCATTCGCTGGTCGCCGAGACCACGGTTGTGCCCTTCTTCAACCGGCGGCTGGCGCTGCTGAACCGGGTCTGGCCGCTGCCGATGTGGCTCGGTCGCGGCGGTTTGAGCGCACGGATCGTCTTTCCGCCGGTAGCGCCCGTCCGGTGGATATTCGCGCGGCAGATCATGACTCTGGCCGCCGATCCCGAAGTGATCGAGTTCGGGATGAATATCGCCCGTTCCTGCCGCTCCTGGGTCCGCTCGGAGTTCGGCCGGCTGCTGGCCGAGATGGATCTCGGCGACGCCGCCCGCCACCTCGCGGTGCCGACCACTGTGATTGCGGGTACCGCCGACGATATGACTCCGGCCGTGCATGCCGAGCAGATCGCGGAATGGCTGCGGGAGTCGGGGAATCTCGCCCGGTTCGTGCTGCTGCCCACCGGCCATCTGGGCAATCTGGAGGAGATCGATCGCTTCAACGAGATTCTCGGCGAGGTGCTCGTCTCGGTGCGAGCACCGGCCGAAGCCGTGGGCTGAGGCCGGGCTCCGCTCAGGAGAACACCACGGTGCGTTTCCCGTGCACCAGGACCCGGCTCTCCAGATGCCAGCGCAAACCGCGCGCCAGCACAACCCGTTCGATGTCGCGGCCCTGGCGGACCATATCGCTGACCTCGTCGGCATGATCGACCCGGATGACGTCCTGTTCGATGATCGGGCCCGCGTCCAGTTCCGCCGTCACGTAGTGACAGGTGGCGCCGATGAGTTTGACACCACGAGCGAACGCCTGATGATAGGGCCGGGCGCCGACGAAGGACGGCAGAAAACTGTGGTGGATATTGATCGCCCGCCCAGCCCAGTGTTCGCACAACCGCTGCGGTAGCACCTGCATGAACCGGGCCAGCACCACCGCATGCGGGTCGTGTTTGTCGACCAGTTCACGAACCCGCTCGAAAGCCGGCCCGCGTTCGGCCGGGTCCTTGGAAAACGGCACATGGTGGAAAGGGATCCCGTGCGCCTCGGTGATCCCGGCCAGATCCAGATGGTTGCCGATCACCGCCTCGATCGTGGCCGGCAATTCCCCCGAGCTCGCCCGGCCGAGCAGATCGTGCAGGCAGTGCCCCTCCTTGCTGACCAGCACCACCGCCCGCCGGCGGATCCCCGAATCGTGCACCTGCCATTCGGTCTCCGGGCCGAGTTCGGCGGCGATCCGCTGGAAACCGGTTCGCAGCTCGTCCACACCGAACGGCACGGTCGATGCCTTGATGGACTGCCGAGTGAAGAACCAGCCGGTCTCGAGATCGGAATGGTAACCGGCCTCCAGGATGGAGCCCCCGAATTCGGCGATGAACGTGGTGATGGCCGCGATGATGCCGGGACGGTCGCGACAGCCCAGGGTGAGCACGTATCGGCGATCGTCGGAGACGGGAACGGCGGAAACCATCCGGTCAGCATATTTGGCGCGCCCGCGCGCGGCAGGTTCGGCCGCCGTGTTCATCCGCGGACTGCCCGGCCTCGATATCAGGCGGCCGCCATGAGGCGGGTGCGGAGCAGCTCGCGGCCGGTTTCGATCAGTTCCGCCACCTCGGCCGCGTTGTAGTAGTCGGCGTACGGGTGCCCCGCGGCAGCGAGTTCGGCAAGTAACAGCAGACCGATCAGAGTCCGGGACAGCCGATGGCAGGCCCGCTTCACCGAGCCCTCGGCCGCCGCCGCGGCCATCTTCTCCGCTGCGACCGCCACCTGTTCCCTGATGAAGTCCGGATTATCGGCCAAGCCCGGATCGCCGGTTATCCGGGCTACCGGGACCTCCACCGCGGCGTCACCGCGACCCCGCAGCAGCCGGCCCTCGAGCGCGTTGGCCGCCGCCACAGGACACCAGACGTTGTAATCGACCACACCGTCCCGTGTCCGCGGCGGTTCGGTGATCACCGAGGTAACCGAACGCAAGACAGCGAGCGCCTCATCGGACCGATCCACCGCCCACAGGTAAACCGACAGGTCCACGATCTCGTACAGCTCGGCCATCCGGGTATGCGACCAGCGCTTGACCAGCGACGATTTGAACTTCAGAAGGTACCGGTTGTCTTCGTCATCGGGTTTCGCGGCAGCCGGCACAAGTATTTCCGCAGTGGTTCGAGACATTGATAATCCTATCGATCGCGGATGAAATCCTATGCCGCAGCCGCAGTCCCCACCTCCCCACCACCGACTCCAGACATCGACCACCCGCGTACACCTCGGCCCAACCAGCACGGATCCGCCGTCGCCCCTGGGCACGTTCGATTCCCCTGCCGCCGGTCCGTTCACATCCGACCCCGCCACCCGCCCGTACTCGCCGCCGCCCCCGGGCGCGTTTGTTTCCCTATAGCCAGTCTGTCCGCATGCAATCCCACCTCGTTTCCCGCATGCGACCGGCCGACCTCGGTGGTTCGGGGCCCGTCTCGTTCTGGAGCGACCAGAGCGAAGGAGCGCAGCGACTGAGCGCCGGGAGTGAAGAACGAGACCAAGGGGGCCCCGAACCCGCGCGCGCCAGCGCGCCAAAAACACAGCTCAGAGCGTATAGAAAGGCCCCGCATACCGAAACTCGCCCAGGATCTGAGAGTCGTATGCCGTCAATGGCCGGACCTGGAAATGACTCGCCCAATCGGGCTCGTCCGGGACTATCCCCAGCCGTTCGGCCCGTTGAAAGCCGAAACGCGGGTAGTAGTCGAGACTGCCGAGCAGTCCGATGAGTGGTTCGTCGAGCGCGTCCGCCGCCCCGATCACAGCGTGCATCAGCGCCGATCCGATACCGCCCCGCTGCCGGTCCGCGAGTACCCCGATCGGCCCCAGTGCGAGGACCGGGAACGGCCCCACCGTGGCGCGGGTGACACAGACATGGCCCACGACCGTCTCGTCGGCCACCGCGACCATGGACAGCGTCGGGATCCAGCCGGGATCGCTGCGCAACTGTCCCATGAGCGCGACCTCGGGTGGATCCTGTTCGACACCCGGACTCGACGCCGCGTAATGGGCGGCGAACGCGCTCCGGTGTACCGCCGCTACAGCGTTGTTGTCGGCGAAACGTTCGCGGCGGATCAGCAACGTCGTCCTTTCCTCGGTAGCCGATAGTGAGTTCACTGGGTAGCCGGTGGCGAGTTCACTCGGTGACCGCGGACGAGTGTTCCGGACGAACCGGAGGCCCGCAACGGAATTCGCCCCGGGTATGCCAGACTCTCGTGCCATGGCCGATTCCGTAGCGTTCACCAGGTCCCAGGTGGCCGAAATGATCGACCACACACTGCTGGCCCCGGAGGCGACCAGCGCGGATGTTACCGCCCTGGTGGCCGAGGCCCGGGAGCTCGGGGTTTACGCGATCTGCGTTTCGCCGGCCATGCTGCCGGTGCGGGCACCCGGCGTGGTGGTCGCGACCGTCGCGGGATTCCCGTCCGGGAAACATCATTCGCTGGTGAAGGGCGCCGAGGCCCGGCTCGCGGTGGACCAGGGCGCGGCGGAGGTCGATATGGTCATCGATATCGGTGCCGCCGTCGCAGGCGATTTCTCCGCCGTGCTCGCCGATATCATCGTGGTACGGGAGGCGATCGAACAGCGCGCCCTCCTGAAGGTGATCATCGAATCGGCCGCGCTCTCCGATGAAGCGATCGTGCAGGCCTGCCGGGCAGCCGAACAGGCCGGTGCGGATTTCGTGAAGACCTCCACCGGTTTCCATCCAGCCGGCGGCGCCGACCCCCATGCCGTGCGTTTGATGGCCGATACCGTCGGCGGCCGGCTCGGCGTCAAGGCCAGCGGCGGGATACGCACCGCCGAGGCGGCAGCCCAGATGATCACCGCCGGCGCCACCCGCCTCGGCCTCTCCCGCAGCCGCGCGGTCCTCGACGCCTTCCCCGAGTAGGCACGGCCTCCGCGCCCACCTCCACGCCGCCGCCGGCGCCACCGATAACCACGGCTCCTCAGCCATGGGCGAACCCGACTCCGCAAGATCCGTGGTCCCGCACCGCCTCATCCACCCGAACTTGCCGTCGCCCCCGGCGCGTTTGATCCCCCTACCGCCAGTTTGTCCGCATGCGACCCAGCCCCGTTTCTCCGCATGCGGCCGGTCAGCGTTGGTGGTTCGGGGCCCGTCTCGTTCTGGAGCGACAGAGCGGGGGAGCGAAGCGGAGGAGCGGCGGAGTGAAGAACGAGACCAAGGGGGCCCCGAACCCGCGCGCGCCAGCGCGCCAAAAACACAGCAACCTTCGCGGTGAGCCAACCTTGGCCCCCGATCCCCGCGCTCACCCCCTCCGGACCTCCCCGCCCCCGAACCCGCGGCGCCGGGGCGCCGCCGAAAAACGACAACTCAACAGGACGTGCTTCCCTCGGCCGGCGGCGGCAATTCCGCTCGCTCACCGTGCAAGTCCAGCTCGATTCCGTTATCGGTGACCCTCAGATCGGTCGGCTGCAGGCCCATCGGGTACTGCTGCATGCTCTCCGTCATCATGTTCACCACCCCTTCGGCCAGATCGTCGGGTACCCCGATACCCAGGAACTGCGCCTGCGCGACCTGTAGTTGCACCTTGCCGTCCACGACCTGCGGAGTCAGCTGGAGCTCGCCGAAACCGCCCAGTACCTGCATGGTGAGCTGTCCCGTGCCGGGGTCCGACTGCACCTCGCTGACCAGACCCTTCAGCGTCTGGGAGATGCCCTCGTTGCTCCAGCTGACGTCGGCGTCCGAACTGCCGACCGTGCTGGCGCTGTTACTGCCGTCCGGCATCTGGAGGTCGTGGAACTGCGCATGCACCTGCATATCGACCGCGGGGCCGAATTCGGCGCCTTCGCTGTCCACGTTCATCCGGGAGACCTTCCCGTCGATCATGGTGATCAGTAGCGGTTTGGCGCCGAAGCCGACATCGATCTTCGAGCCCATCTCCTGCTCGAACTGAGTGCTGATACAACTCGCGATCCGGTGTCGTGCGTAGGCTTCACCGCCGATCAGCGCGGCGGCCACCAGCACGACCGCGGTGATCACGGCGATCGTCGCGGTGCGGCGACTGACCTTCGGTACCGACAGGGTCTTGGTGGGCATGCAGGCGATTCTTCCGCATATTTCTGTGCCGGCTATGAGGCCGGAGTATGGGCACGTGGTGAACGTGGCGACGTCAGCGGTGGTCGGGCACCCGAATTTGTGAGATGGGACACAAGTCGAGTCCGCATGTCATTCGGGCGCGACCGTGGTCCACGGGACGGTCAGAACGTTATCGCGCACCCGGCGGCGAGCATCGTGGATCGGCCAGCCCTGTTCGCGCAGTAGTTCCAGTGCCGCGCGCCAGCGCACCCGGGGTCCGTATACCGCCAACGGCGCGGAATGTGCCCAGGCACGGTCGGCCGCCGACAGCAGAGTGTGGATGCGTTCGCCGGGGATATTGCGGTGGATCAGCGATTTGGGGAGTCGTTCGGCCAGATCGGAAGGGCGTTCGACGGTGAACGGGTCCCAGGCCAGGGTGAAGGTCCGTGGGCCGGAACGATCGAGGGCCACCCATGAGCAGCGGCGTCCCAGTTCGTCGCAGGTGCCCTCGATCAGCAGGCCGTCCTGGGCCAGGCCGGCCAGGATCGTGGCCCACGCATCGGCGACGGCGGACTCCGGATACTGCCGCAGCACATTGAACGCGCGTACCAGAATCGGTCGCAGCCCCGCCAACTCGAATCCGCCGCGGGCGAAGCGCACCCCGTCGCGGTCGGGCACGACCCGCGCCGGATCGATTTCCAGTCCTACTACCCGGACGTCCGGGCGGACCGTACGCAAGCGCGCGGCCAGTTCCAGGGTCGTCCACGGTTGTGCGCCGTAACCGAGATCGACCACCAGCGGGTCCGCGGCGCGGCGCAGTACTCCGGCGATCCGCGGGTCGTGGACGAGTCTGCGGTCGCTGCGGCGCAGCCGGTTGGTTCCCGTGGTCCCTCGGGTCGGGGTACCGAGCGGGAGGCTCAGCTGCTGGGCTTTTGTTCGTCGAGCCATTTCTGGGTCACTTCGGCCTCGGCGCGGAACAGGTCGACCAGATTCACCAGCATGAGCTGTTCGAGCCGGGGTCCCACCATCGGGATGAAGACCTTGGCCTCCGAGGACATCCGCATGGTGCAGCCGGTATCGGTGGGGAACAGGCGCGTGGTGCCGGTCAGGCTGCCGGGACCGGCGGGGATCGAGGCCGAGTACTTGCCCTCGACTTCCGGACCGAACGGCCCGAAACTCTCTTTGCGGGTGATGACCATATCCTTGCGCATCACCGACTGGGCGACCTCGGGCAGCACATCGCGCGGCAGGATGTGGTGCAGCACCACGTCGATGCCGTCCTCGCTGACGTCGATGCTGATCACTTCGTTGGGCGAGTATTTCCGCATTTCGACCATCCGGGCTTCCCAGTAATCCCGGTTCGTCAGCGCCGCGTACAACTCCTTGGTGGTGTGCAGCGGGTAGCGGGCGGAATAGTCCAGTCGGCGAGCCATGCGCGGTAGGTTACCGCCCGGTTGCGTGCCGCCGGGCCGCCGGATGGTCCCGGACCTGTACATCCGGGGCCGGGGCGCTACGGCTGTTCGGCGATCCAGCCGTTGGTGAACTCGGTCTCTTCGGCCAGCAGTTCGGTGAGCCGCTCGCCGATGGCCTCCTCGATCTTGCGACCGAACAGCGGAACCTTCACCTCGATCGACCCGGAGATCTCGGCGACGGCGCCGGTGGGTTCGTCGGTGGCGGTGATGGTTCCGCGGACTTCCGCGGGCGCACCCTCGACCCGGGCCTCGAAACTACCGGTGATCCCGGACCAGGTCTCGGTCCGCGGGATGATCAGATCGCCGGGATGTACGGCGGTGATGGCGGGCGGCAGGAGATCGGCCGGGATGGACTGCACCACCTCGATGCGCACCTGTTCCCCGTCCACATCCAGCGAGACGAAACGAGCGCTCGGCCCGCCCACCGCGGCGATACGGTCCTTCCAGTACTTCTCCGTGCAGAACGCTTCGCGCACCGCGGCGACGGGATGAGAGTAGTGAGCCGTATACGCCAGCGCTGTTGCCATGACCGGACACGCTACCGTCTGGGCGTGCGAACTTCTCGGGTTGTCCCGGCGGACGAACTGCGACGACTGCTGGCCGGTACGGGCGCGCGGGTGCGGTCCGCGGTAGCCATGTCGGAGCTGACCACGCTGCGGGTCGGCGGCAAAGCGACCGTCGCCGATTGCGCCACCACCGAAGCCCTGGTCGCGACGGTGCGCGCCCTGGACGCCGCCGCGGTGCCGGTGCTGTTGCTGGCCGGGGGCTCCAATCTGCTGATCGCCGACGATGATGTTCCCGCCGTCGTGGTCCGGATCGCCACCGAGGGGGTCGAGCTGGGCGCCGATACGGTGACAGCGGAAGCGGGCGCGAACTGGGACGCGGTGGTCGCGAAAACAGTGCGTGCGGGGTTCGGCGGGCTCGAATGCCTGTCCGGGATCCCCGGGTCCGCGGGAGCGACACCCGTACAGAACGTGGGCGCCTACGGGGTGGAGGTCGCCGACCTGCTGCGCCGGGTCCAGCTGCTGGACCGCGCGACCGGGGAAACCCATTGGGTGGCTCCGGCCGACCTCGCGTTCGGCTATCGGACGAGCCGGCTCAAACACCGCTCCGACGCGGTAGTGCTCGCGGTGGAGTTCGCACTCGACCCGTCCGGTGCGAGCGCCCCGCTGGCCTACCGTGAGCTCGCGGATCGTCTGGGTGCCGCCGAAGGCGAAAGCCGCCCGGCCGCCGCGGTGCGTGAGACGGTTCTCGGTTTGCGCGCGGGTAAGGGGATGGTGCTCGATTCCGCCGACCACGACACCTGGAGCGCCGGATCGTTCTTCACCAACCCGGTCGTCCCCGCCGACCAGGTCGACCGAGTCCGCGCGGCTGTTCGAGCGCAGCTCGGCGATGTGACATTCCCCGAATTCCCTGCCGCCTCCGGTGTGAAATTCTCCGCCGGCTGGTTGATCGAACGCGCTGGTTTCGGCAAGGGTTTCCCCGGTCCGGATGCCGCCGCCCGGCTGTCCACCAAACACACCCTGGCGCTCACCAACCGGGGCGCCGCCACGGCCGCCGATATCGTCGAGCTGGCGCGCACAGTGCGCGACGGGGTAGCCGACCGGTTCGGCATCGTGCTGACACCGGAACCGGTCACCGTGGGTGTCGAGCTCTGACGCCCGTCTGCCGCGCGGAGCGCGACGTGCCGGTCAGCCGCGCCGGGCGAAACGGCCCGGGTCTGCCTGGTCACGCGGTTTGACGATGATCTGGTCGAGATTCACATGCGGCGGGCGGTTCGCCACGAAGCCGACGATTTCGGCGATGTCCTGGGCTACCAGCGGATCGATACCCTCGTAGACCTTGGCGGCCCGATCGGCGTCGCCGTCGAATCGGACCAGCGAGAACTCCGTTTCCACCGCGCCGGGAGCGATCTCGGTGAGCCGCACCGGCTGCCCCAGCAACTCGCCGCGCAGAGTGCGGTGCAGTACGGCCTGGGCGTGTTTGGCGGAGGTGTAGCCGGAGCCGTTGTCGTAGGCGTGGAACGCCGCGACCGAGGTGATGGTGACGATCAGGCCGTCGCCGGAAGCGATCAATTTCGGCAGCAACGCCTTGGTCATCCGGAGGGTGCCCAGCACATTGGTCTCCCACATCCAGCGCCAATCGTCGAGGTCGGCGTCGGCGACCGTGGCCAGGCCCTTGGCGCCGCCGGCATTGTTGACCAGCACGTTCGCGCTCTCGATCGCGTCGGCGAAAGCCTGGACCGATTCGTCGGAGGTGACGTCGAGCGGGAGCGCGGTTCCGCCGATCTCCGCGGCCAGCCCCTCCAGCCGGTCGACTCGCCGGGCACCCACGTACACGTGGTAGCCCTGCTTCGCGAGTTCCCGGGCGGTGGCTTCCCCGATACCCGAGCTGGCGCCGGTGACAACAGCGGTGCGTGTGCTCATGGACCCGATCCTATGATGCGCTCATGGCTATCCAGGAAGTGCGCAGTATCGACGGGACCAGCATCGTTTACCGCACAGGTGGGGCCGTGGAAGCGCCGCCGGTATTGCTGGTGCACGGATGGTCGGCGGACCTGCGCTGCTGGGGGCGGGTTTTCGAGGATCTCGCCGCGGATTTCCGGGTTATCGCGGTCGACCTGCGTGGCCACGGGTACTCCGGGGCGCCGGATTCGGGTTACGACGAGCCGAAGAACTGGGCGGGAGATATCGCGGCGGTACTGGCGGCCGAATCGATCGAATCGGGCGCGGTTCTGCTGGGGTGGTCCTACGGCGGGATCGTGGTCAGTGATTATCTCGCCGAGTACGGCAGCGGCGCGGTCGCCGGGGTGATCTTCACCGGGGCGATGGCCAATATCGGGCGGGGTGTGCCGGGTGCCGAGGTCGGCGAGGCGATGCAGCAGGCCATCCCGGGCGTTTTCGAGGAGAGTCCGGGGCGGGCGGTGCGTGGATTCTCCGCGTTCGGCAATGCCAACACCGGGTCCGGTCGGGACAAGGGGGCGGACGCGCAGCGGTTGTTCGGCGCGAGTCTGGCGACGCCGCCGTTCGTACGGAAGGCGCTGTTCTATCGGTCGGTGGACAACACCGGGACTTTGCGCGGGCTCGAGGTGCCGGTACTGGTGTTGCACGGTTCGGATGATCCGGTCGTACCGGTCGCCGACGGGCGCTATATCGCGGAAACCGCCCCGCGGGGGCGGGCGTCGATCTGGGACGGTGCGCAGCACGGGCTGTTCATCGAAGATCCGGATCGGTTCGGTACCGAGGTGCGTCAGTTCGTACAGGAGTGTCGCGTGGGGGGTTGAGTGGGGTTCGGGGTGCGCTGGGATGGGCGGAATCGGGTAGGTGTGATGACTTTCACCCGGTGGGAAGCAGCCGCGGGGCTGCCGCGTTGCACCGTGCAATATGGACATCGTGAGTGAACGCCCGGACCGACGGCCGAACCGTATCGCCGTACTGACGGTGCACACCTCACCACTGGCTCAGCCCGGTACCGGGGATGCGGGTGGGATGAACGTCTACGTGCTGCAGACCGCCGAACAGCTGGCGCAGCGGGGGACCGAGGTGGAGATCTTCACTCGGGCGACCTCGTCGAATCTGCCGCCGGTGCAGGAAGCCGCCCCCGGGGTGCTGGTGCGCAATGTGGTGGCGGGGCCGTTCGAGGGTCTGGACAAACACGATCTGCCGACCCAGCTGTGTCCGTTCACCGCCGAGGTGCTGCGGCAGGAGGCCCGGCAGGTCCCCGGATATTACGACCTCGTGCATTCGCATTACTGGCTGTCCGGCCAGGTCGGCTGGCTGGCGCGGGACCGCTGGCGGGTGCCGTTGGTGCATACCGCGCACACCCTGGCCGCGGTGAAGAACGCGGCACTCGCGGAGGGCGATGCGCCCGAACCGGCGACCCGGGAGATCGGCGAGAAACAGGTGATCGCCGAAGCCGACCGGCTCACCGCGAATACCGCGCGCGAAGCCCGGCAGCTGGTGGAGCTGTACGGAGCGTTGCCCGGAAATATCGATATCGTGCCGCCGGGTGCGGACCTGACGCGCTACCGTCCCGGTGACAGGGCGGCCGCCCGGGCCGAGCTCGGATTGCCCGCCGATGAGGAGATCGTCGCGTTCGTCGGCCGGATCCAGCCCTTGAAGGCGCCGGATGTGCTGGTCCGTGCCGTCGCCGAGGCGTTGCGGCGCCGGCCGGGCCGGAGATTGCGGGCCCTGATCGTCGGCGGGCCGTCGGGTACCGGCCTGGAGCGACCGGATGCGCTCATCGAGCTGGCCGATCAGCTCGGAATCTCCGAACACGTCACCTTCCTGCCGCCGCAGCCGCCCGACCGTTTGGTGCAGGTGTACCGGGCGGCGAATCTGGTGGCCGTGCCGAGCTACAACGAATCCTTCGGGCTCGTCGCATTGGAGGCGCAGGCCAGCGGTACGCCGGTGCTCGCGGCCGCGGTCGGCGGGCTGGGTACCGCGGTCCGGCACGAGCACAGTGGGCTACTGGTGGCGGGACATCGCACACCTGACTGGGGCGGGGCCCTGGAGTACCTGCTGGACGCTCCGGCTCGGCTGGCCGAGATGGGCGAGAACGCGGTAGCGCACGCGGCGGATTTCTCGTGGGCGCATACCGCGGAGAAACTGCTCGACAGCTATACCGCCGCATTGTCGGGCTACGGCCGCGGCCCCGCTATCCTCGGCGAGAACCAGGCCAGATCGCGGGCGCTGTGGCGGCGCCGGACGGGAGTGCTCCGATGAGCGAGATACCGGACACCGCGCGGGTCGTCGAGGAAACCCTGCGGGACCGCGAGATCGAGTACACCCACCCCGGCGACGGTGTGTTCGTCGCGATACTGCCCGGGGAGCGGAAATTGAAGACCGCGGTGATGCTCACCGTGGGCGGGCACGGGGTGCGCTACGAATCCTTCGTATGCCGCAAACCCGACGAGAACTTCGAAGGCGTCTACAAATTCCTGCTGCGGCGCAACCGCCGCCTCTACGGTGTGGCCTACACCCTGGACAAGCTGGGCGATATCTATCTGGTCGGCCGGGCCGCCACGCATTCGGTGACGGCCGAGGAACTGGACCGTATCTTCGGCCAGATCCTCGAGGCGGTGGACGGCGATTTCAACACTCTGCTCGAACTCGGTTTCGCCGAATCCATTCGGAAGGAATGGAAGTGGCGGGTGTCGCGCGGCGAATCACTGCAGAACCTGCGGGCTTTCGAGCATCTCGTGGACACTCCCGAGGTCAACTGATCGAGCCCCGGACCTCATCGGAACGGCCGAGATACAGGTGGGGGACAATCGGCGGATCTGATCATCAGGAGGTGCGGTGGCGATTCTGGCGCTGGATATCGGGGCGACCAAGTTCGCCGCGGGAGTGGTCGATGCCGCCGGCGCGGTGACCGCGGTTCGCCGGGCTCCGGTACCGGTCCGGGGAGTATGGGATGTCTGCCGGGAACTGCTGGTCTCGGTCGCGGACGGCGCCGCGGTGTCGGCGATCGGCATCGGATCGGCGGGCCCCGTGGATGAGCCGGCCGGGATCACGAAACCGCTGAATATTCCCGAATGGCGGGACGGGTTCCCGATCGTGGCGGCAGTGCGGGAGTTGTTCCCGGGCGCCGCTGTACGTTTCGCGATGGACGGTGCGTGCCTGGCTCTCGCGGAACAGCATTCGGGCGCCTTGCACGGTGTACGCAACGCACTGGCGATGACCGTATCGTCGGGGATCGGTGGCGGGATAATCGTCGACGGCCGAGTATCACTGGGGCGCACCGGTAATGCCGGGCATATCGGTCATATCGTGGTCCCGGGATGGGATGTGCGGTGTGCCTGCGGCGGTGTGGGCTGTGTCGAGGCGGTGGCGAGCGGAATGTCCTCGGCGCGCTGGGCGCGGGAGCAGGGCTGGCCGGGGGAGACCGGTGCCGAGCTGGCCCGGGCGGCCCGGGCCGGCGATCCGATCGCGGTATCGGCACTGGCGCGGGCCGGAACCGCGCTCGGTCAGGCGATCAGTTCCGCGGCGGCATTGCTGGATATCGACACTGTGGTGATCGGCGGAGGTTTCGCCCACTCCGGTGAACCGCTCTGGGGTCCGCTGCGGGTGGCGGTCGACCGGCATGCCGGACTCGGTTTCCTGCGAGGTCTGCGAGTGGAACTGTCCCGGCTCGACGAGGGGGCCACCCTGGTCGGGGCCGCGGTCCTCGCGTGCTCGGATACGGACCCGTTCGCAACCGCGACGAGCGGATTTCCGGAAGAGTGAGTTGTTCCCGGCCTACCCGCAATCGACGGTCCGTGGCCGGGTACCGGTGGTGCCGCCGAGCTACCGGCGGTGGCGACGGGCGGGCACATACGCCCGATGAGCGATCCGGGCCCACGCAAGACCGGGACCGGCCCATGGCAGGATGACCCGCATGACCTACACCCTCGTTTTGCTGCGCCACGGCGAGAGCGAATGGAACGCCCTGAACCTGTTCACCGGCTGGGTGGACGTGCATCTCACCGACAAGGGCGTCGCCGAGGGTAAACGGGCCGGTGAACTGCTGGCCGAGCACGACATCCTGCCCGATATCGTCTACACCTCGCTGCTGCGGCGCGCGATCTCGACCGCGAATATCGCGCTCGACGCGGCCGACCGGCACTGGATTCCGGTTATCCGGGATTGGCGGCTCAACGAGCGCCACTACGGTGCCCTGCAGGGTAAGAACAAGGCGCAGATCCGCGACGAATACGGCGAGGAACAGTTCATGCTGTGGCGCCGCAGCTACGACACCCCGCCGCCGCCGATCGAACTCGACGACGAATACAGCCAGGCAGGCGATCCGCGCTACGCCGATATCGAGGTCCCGCGCACCGAATGCCTGCTCGATGTGGTGAACCGGATGGTTCCCTACTGGGAGTCGACGATTTCCCGGGAGTTGCTCACCGGTAAGACGGTCCTGGTGGCCGCACACGGCAATTCCCTGCGCGCGCTGGTCAAACACCTCGACCAGATATCCGACGACGAGATCGCCGGACTGAACATTCCCACCGGTATCCCGCTGCGCTACGAACTGGACGAAGATCTGCGTCCGGTGCGGCCGCGTGAGTACCTGGACCCGGAAGCCGCCGCAGCCGGCGCTGCTGCTGTCGCCAACCAGGGTGGCCGGTAGCTGTATTTCTGGGGCGCCTCCGGTGGCGCGGGGGCGGGGCCTGTTAACGCTGCTTCCGAGGTAGACCATCGTGAAGGGGTACGAGGTAGACCATCGTGAAGGGGCGCGAGGTAGACCATCGTGAAGGGGCGCGAGGTAGACCATCGTGAAGGGGCGCGAGGTAGACCATCGTGAAGGGGTACGAGGTAGACCATCCGTGAAGGGGCGGGCTGTGTTATTGGAGACGCTCCGCGTCTCGAGGGCGGGGCCCTGTTAACCCGGTTCTTCACTCCCGCCGGGCGGTCGCTGCGCTCCCTTCCTCTGGTCGCTCCAGAACCGGGCGGGCCCCGCCCCGGAATGTGGAGCGAATCGATTTGTGTATGCGTGGGTTCGGGGGTGAAGCCCACCGCTACGAGCCCTCCCGCTTTCCGTTCCGAGGTTGACCAGCCTTTGCGGGCGGGGCCCGCCCCGCGTCTGCAGCGACAGAGCGAAGGAGCGCAGCGACTGAGCGCCGGAGTGAAGACGCGGGGTTAATAGGGCCCCGCCCTCGAGCCGCGGAGCGGCTCCAAAATTACAGCCCGCCCCTTCACGGATGGTTTACGCCGAGAGCGCGGTTGACAGGGTCACGATCCCGCGCCTCCCGGCGGCGGCGCCATTGACATTGTGAAGCGGCACGGTGGTCGGTGATTCTTCTTGTGGGGGAGTCCCAAAATTCTCGCCGAAGAACATAATTCGTCGAAATCCGCTCCGAGATTCTCATTACTCGCCAGTAACGCTGTGTATGCTCTCGATCGTCCGACCAGTTCGAGAGGTGGATCACGGCCGATGAAGATCGTGCTACGCGCCACGGTGGCGATCGCTGCCGCAGTACTGCTGGCGCCGATACTGGGTGGCGGTGCCGCGGCGGCACCGGTGGCTACGGGACCGGATGGGGGAGCGGCCGGCGCGCAGTGGGCGACGACGCACGACGGGCCGCAGCAATACCCGAATATCAACATCACTTGGGATGTGCCGATCACCATGAGTGACGGCACCGTGCTGAAGGCCAATGTGTACCGGCCCGCCGACGCCGCATCCCGGCCTGTCGACACCCGTACGCCCGTACTCGTGAATATGACCCCGTACACCAAATTGGCGACCAATCTGATCGACCACATGGGTTCCGTGCCCGGGATATCGGATGCCGCCACCCAGTTGGCCCGGGATATCGATATGACCGGGACCCCGCTGTCAGGGCTCACCGACCTCACCAAGGCGCTGGGCGGCGGTGCGATGCGGAACTTCGCCGTCGACCGGCAGCTGGTGAAGAGCGGCTACGTCCAGGTCGTCGTGGATGTCCGGGGTACCGGGTTCTCGCAGGGTGTATGGGACATGCTGCGGCAGCGCGAACAGCTCGACACCACCGAGGTGATCGATTGGGCTTCGCGCCAGTCGTGGTCCGACGGCAAGGTCGGGATGACCGGGATGTCGTATTCGGGTATCAACCAGTTGCAGGCCGCCGAACAGCATCCGCCCGCGCTGAAAGCCCTCTTCCCCGTGGTGCCGGGTAGTGATCTGGCCCAGGATGTGCTCATGCCCGGTGGCGGTTTCGGGTTCAATTTCATTCCGCTCTGGATGTCGCTGATCAACGCGACGAAATGGATGCCCGATGTGCAATCCATGGTCAACGGCACATTCGATCAGCGATGGCTGCACGACCGGCTCTCCTCGCCGTTCACCTATCTCGATGTGTTCCTGAACGCCTACACCACTCCGCGGGTCGAGGATCTGGATCCGCGATTGCAGGAGATGATCCGGGGGGACAGCCCGGATCGGCAGGCCTGGCTGGGTGACCCCGCGAAGATCGATGTGCCGACCTTCGTGACGGGTGGCTGGCACGATCTGTTCACCTACTCGGAATCGCAGATCTACAACCAGATATCGGTGCCGGCCGGGCAGAAGCAGCTGCTCATGGGCGATACATATCACATCAATTCCGGCAGTGAATCCGGTAAGCCGGGGCTGCCGCCGCGCCTGGACGTGCTGCAGCGCGCCTGGTTCGACAAGTGGCTCAAGGGCATCGACAACGGTATCGACCAGTACGGCCCGGTGACGCTGCGGCAGCAGGGCGGGGGCTGGGTCACCCACGACGGCTTCGGGGAGAGCGCTCCGCCCGATCAGCAGGCCGAGCACCGGCGGATGTATCTTTCCGCGGCGCCCAGCGGGACCGGCGGCCACAGTGTGCACGACGGATCGCTGACCACGGCGGCCGACAGCTCCGCGCGACTGACTGTCGCCCCGGGGCTCACCGGGGTGTGTTCGAACGATGCCGCGCAGGCGACCGCCGGGGTCATCGCGATCATCAACGCGTGCGGTGCGGACTCCCGGATCCACGAATCCAACGGGCTGACCTTCACCAGCGCACCGGTCGGCGAAGCGGTCGACGTCTCCGGGCCGATCGCGGTGCACCTGGAGACCGTGCACGATGCGGCCGACGGCTACTGGTCGGTGACAGTCAACGATGTGGCGCCCGACGGTCAGTCCCGGGTGCTGTCGTCGGGTCAGCTGATGGCCTCCCTGCGGGAGATCGACGAATCGCAGAGCAGCCGGTCGGCCAACGGCGACTACACCGATCCGCGTCCGTACGTCACGATCGAGAACCGGCGGCTCACCGTGCCCGGTGAGGTCACCACCCTCGATATCGCGGTTCCCGCGATCGAGGCGAGGCTGGAGCCGGGGCACCGGTTGCGGGTGGATGTCTACGCCGGGAATCCGCCGAAGGGAGTACCGCCGCTGCCGATGCTCATCGACACCGGACTGAAGCCGCAGCACGTGCAACTCGACCCGAACCGGCCGAGCTTCGTGAACGTGCCGGTCCGCGGAAACCCGGGTTGGTGAACCGACTCCGGCAGAAGAGTGGATCGAGCGAACCCCGTTGTGTCCCAGACACAACGGGGTTTGTTGGCGTCGAGGAGCCGAACACGCCCGGGGGCAATCCGAAACCCGGCCACTGCCGAACAATGCGTAAACGCCGGGCTAACACCGCCGGAATCGGCCGTGACCTGCACGAAACTTCACCGACCCCGGGTTTGTTTGCGCGTCGTCGACCGTACGATTCTTGATGTGAGCGTTCCCCAGGCCGTACTACTGGCAGTCCTGGCGGCTGTCGTCGGACTGGCCGTCGGCGCCCTGGTGATTCCCTATGTGAACGCCCGGACGGCGCAGCGCCGTCAGGCCGACTCCGGTCTCACCATGTCCCAGGTTCTCGACCTGATCGTCCTGGCCTCGGAAAGCGGTATCGCCGTCGTGGACGAGTACCGCGATGCCGTTCTGGTGAATCCGCGAGCCGAAGAGCTCGGGCTGGTGCGCAACCGGTTGCTCGACGAGCGCGCGTGGGCGGCGGTCGAGAAGGTGCTGGCGACCGGCGAATCGGCGGAATTCGATCTCACCGCGGAAAAGCCCACCCCCGGGCGCGGCCGGATCGCGGTCCGGGGTCTGGCCCGGCCGCTCTCGCCCGAAGAGACCAGTTTCACGGTCCTGTTCGCCGACGACGATTCCGAGCAGGCCCGGATGGAAGCCACCCGCCGCGATTTCGTCGCCAATGTGAGCCACGAGTTGAAGACACCGGTCGGGGCGATGAGCCTGCTGGCAGAGGCGCTGCTGGAATCGGCCGACGATCCCGAAGCGGTCCGGCATTTCGGCGAACGGGTACTGGCCGAATCCAGCCGCCTCGGGAAGATGGTCACCGAACTGATCGCGCTGTCGCGATTGCAGGGCGCGGAGAAACTGCCCGAACTCGAGGTCGTCGACGTCGATACGGTGGTCAATCAGGCCGTGGACCGGTCCCGGACAGCTGCCGAAGCCGCCGGAATCACGGTCAGTACCGACCGCCCCAGCGGGCTCGAGGTTCGCGGGGACGAAACGCTGCTCATCACCGCGCTGTCGAACCTGGTGGAGAACGCCATCGCCTACTCGCCGCGCGGCTCGCATGTCTCGGTCAGCCGGTCGGTCCGCGGCTCCTACGTCGCGATGGCCGTCACCGACCGCGGTATCGGTATCGCCAAAGATGATCAGGAACGCGTATTCGAACGTTTCTTCCGGTCCGATAAAGCGCGGTCCCGCGCCACCGGTGGCACCGGCCTCGGCCTGGCTATCGTGAAACATGTGGCCGCCAACCACAACGGTGAGATCACGCTGTGGAGCAAGCTCGGCACCGGCTCGACATTCACCCTGCGCATACCCGCGCACCAGGAGGCCGACGGTAACGGCGCCGCCGGTCTTTCCGCGTTGACGAAAAGAGAACCCAGCCCGCGGCCGACCGGCACGGGCCGAACGAATGGTGTGGAGGCACGCAGATGACGAGTGTGTTGATCGTCGAGGATGAGGAATCGCTGGCCGATCCGCTCGCCTTCTTGCTGCGCAAGGAAGGATTCGAGGTCACGATCGCCGGTGACGGGCCCTCGGCGCTCGCCGAGTTCGACCGCTCCGGGGCCGATATCGTCCTGCTGGATCTGATGCTGCCCGGGATGAGCGGTACCGATGTCTGCAAACAGCTGCGCACCCGCAGTGGGGTGCCGGTGATCATGGTCACCGCGCGGGACAGCGAGATCGACAAGGTGGTCGGGCTGGAACTGGGCGCCGACGACTACGTCACCAAACCGTATTCGGCGCGGGAACTGATCGCCCGGATCCGGGCGGTGCTGCGCCGCGGAGCCGGTGACGAGCTGGACTCCAGCAGCGAAAACGGCGTTCTGGAAGCCGGTCCGGTCCGGATGGACGTGGACCGGCACACGGTCCTGGTGAACGGTAGCCCGGTGACCCTGCCGCTGAAGGAGTTCGATCTGCTCGAATACCTGCTGCGCAATTCGGGCCGGGTCCTCACCCGCGGTCAGCTGATCGACCGGGTGTGGGGCGCGGACTATGTCGGCGATACGAAAACCCTCGATGTGCACGTCAAACGGCTGCGCTCGAAGATCGAATCCGATCCGGCCCGGCCGGAGCACTTGGTGACGGTGCGCGGCCTGGGATACAAGCTCGAAGCCTGAGCGAGTCAGGCCCGGAGGTGGCAGCGCAGTGTAACCACGTAGGGCCCTCGCTCGGGCTGGATGGGCAGAGCCTGAGCGAGTCAGGCCCGGAGGTGGCAGCGCAGCGTAACCACGTAGGGCCCTCGCTCGGGCTGGATGGGCAGAGCCTGAGCGAGTCGGGCCCGATCAGGGAAAGTAGACCCAGACCTCGCCGACCGGTGTATCGGTCCGGTGTAGGGGTGCCCAGCCCAAGCCGTCTTCCTGGCTGCAGTCGTAGAGCGCCACGGTGACCCCGTTACCGCGGCAGACGATGCTGCGCCGGGTCCCGTGCGGGCTGAGTACAAGTTGCTTACCCGAGTCCCGGGCCGCCAGCGCGTTGGGCGCGCCGAGCGCGATGAACTCGGCGGTGCGGTCGGAGAACTGATCCGGGTCCGCGGCGGGCTGCGCGATCGCGACTCCCGGCGCGGCCAGTGTCACGGCAATTGCGATCAGCGCTGTGCTTATCTGGCGCCGCCTCCGGCGGCGCGGGTTCGGGGCCCTCTTGGTCTCGAATCTTCCCTCCTGCGCTCGGCCACTGTGCTCCTTCGCTCCGTCAGTCCAGATCCGAGACGGGCTCCGAACCGCGGAGGTGCGCCGTTCGGAGAGGCACGGGACAGTCGGTCGCAGTGGCGGGCTGCTCTGCGCCGGGCGGGTGATGGTGGGCCGGTCTATCGCGTCGCCTCGGGGGCGCGGGATTTCGGGGACTGGTGGGCTCTTCACTTCTGCGCTCCTCCGCTCCAGACCCGAGACGGGCGGCGAACTGTGTTATCGCAGGTCGAGTCCCAGAATCCTATCGGGCCCGGGCGGATTTCCGTGCTGGCGCGCCCGGGCTTTGCGCTGGGCTCGCGTCGTCGCGGGATGTTCGGCGGCGTTCGGCGTACCCTCTCGGCGGAGTAGCTGCCGTTCGAGTTCCTGGTAGGCGGGTTCGCCCAGTAACTCGATGAGTTCGGCGCGGTAGGACTGCCAGACCGGGCGCTCCCCGATATGCGCGTCGGGCGACCCGGAGCAGTACCAGTCGAGGTCGATACCGCCGGGGCCCCAGCCGCGACGGTCGTACTCGGTGATCATCGTCCGCAGGATCTCGACGCCGTCCGGCCGGGTGATCCACTCCTGGGTCCGGCGTATCGGGAGCTGCCAGCACACATCGGGTTTGACCGTATGCGGTTCCACACCCCGGTGCTCGGCCATGATGTGCAGTGCGCATCCGGAGCCGCCCGGGAAATCCGGCCGGTTGTGGAATATGCACGCACCGTCGACCCGGCGGGTACGAACCGCGGGTTCGCCGTCCAGTTCGTCGGTTTCCAGGTAGCCCTTACGGGTGATCTTGCCTTCTTTGTCGCGCGCCTCGTCCATCGACTGCCATTCCTGTGGGGTGAGCAGTTTGACCGCCTTGCGCAGGCGTTTGCGATCGTCGTCGTCGGAGAGGAACGCGCCGTGTGTGCAGCATCCGGCGTCGGGTTGTTCGGACAGGATCCCCTGACAGGCCGGAGTACCGAAAACGCAGGTCCAATGGGAAGTCAGCCAGGTGAGGTCCGCGGCGATCAGATGTTCGTCGTCGGCGGGATCGACGAACTCCAGCCACTCTCGAGGGAAGTCGAGCGGCACCTCCCGGCTCGGCCGCATCTTCGGCATCGGAAGATCGGTCGGAGCGGGGAGGGAGTCGTTCGTGGCTGCGCCAGACGTCACAACCCCTAACGCTAACACCACTACCAGGTCGATCGCTGTTCAGGTGGACCAAGTACCGTGTTCGTGTGCGTCTAGGTGTCCTCGATGTCGGCAGCAACACCGTTCACCTACTGGTGGTGGACGCACACAGGGGTGGTCATCCCATGCCGATGAGCTCCACCAAGGAGTCGTTGCGGCTGTCCGAGAGCATGGACGACGCCGGCCGGATCACGGCCGAGGGCGCGCAGAAACTCGTCGATACGGTGGCCGATCTCGCGAACCTGGCCGCGACCTCCGGCTGCGCGGAACTTATGGCGTTCGCTACCTCGGCGGTGCGCGAAGCGACCAATTCCGACGAGGTGCTGGCCCGCGTACGCGCGGAGACCGGAGTGGATCTGCGGGTGCTGGCCGGGGCGGACGAGGCGCGGCTGACCTTCCTGGCCGTCCGGCGCTGGTACGGCTGGAGCGCCGGCCGGATCGTCAATCTGGATATCGGCGGTGGTTCGCTGGAGGTGAGCAGCGGCGTCGACGAGGAACCCGATGTCGCGCTGTCGCTGCAGTTGGGTGCGGGCCGGTTGACCCGCAAATGGCTGCCCGAGGACCCGCCCAGCAAGCGACGTATCGGCATCCTGCGCGATTGGCTGTCCGCCGAACTGGTGGCTCCGGCCAAACAGTTGTCCGACGCCGGAAAACCTGATCTCGCGGTGGCCACCTCCAAGACCTTCCGGTCACTGGCCCGGCTGACCGGGGCCGCCCCCTCGGGCGCCGGCCCGCGGGTACGGCGGACGTTGACGAGTTCGGGACTGCGGCAGCTGATCGCGTTCATCTCCCGGATGACGGCGGCCGACCGCGCGGAACTGGAAGGGGTCAGCGCCGATCGGTCCCAGCAATTGGTGGCAGGTGCGCTCGTCGCGGAGGCCGCGATGCGCGCGCTATCCCTGGATACGCTGGAAATTTGTCCATGGGCGCTGCGCGAAGGGCTGATTCTGCGCAAACTGGATACCGATATGAATGGTGGACCACTGACAACGAATGCTCCGAACGCGGCGACCGCTAACGGTTCGGCGACGGGTAGCAGCGCGTCGGCGGGCTCGGTCGAAACGGTGCCTTCATGAGCAGGAATTCCAATCAGCTGTCTGTGGCCGAACTTCTGGCCCGCAACGGCCAGGAACCGGCATCCAGCGGTGGCGGGCGTAGACGGCGCGGCGGGCGCGGGGTTTCGGTATCCGAACTGACCGGTGATCTACCGGTCGTCGACGGTGGCTCCGCGCACGCCGCTCCTGAGGACACCGAGGAGCCGGCCGACGCATCCGATGGGTATCGACCCGGCCCCGCCGAGAACGGCTACGGCCCGCAAGCCTATGCGGGCGAACAGTTTCCGGAGCCGGGCGAGCCGAGCCACTCACCGATGTCCGGGCCGATCACGGTGTACAACCCGCTGGCCCCGTACCAGTCCGATACGCCCGCGGACGGCCCGCCCGCGCGGCTGGGTGATCCGGAATCCCCGTCGCGGGGTGGCCGGCGCCGACGACCCGATCCGGACGACGAAATCGCGGTCGACGACTACCCGGCCCCCGATCCGGCGGCGTGGAGCCCGGACGGTCAACCCTGGGAGACCGGGCCGCCGTCACCCGGCGGCGGCCGGGCCGCACGCAGACGCGCGGCCGAAGCTGCCGAAGCCGCGGCCGCGGCGGAAGCGGCCCCACCGGAGGCACCCACCGGGTACCTGCCGGAGGCGTCCGGGGGGTACGCGCCCGAAGCGCCCAGGGATTACGGCCTGCCGCCGGAAAGGAACGGATTCGATCCGTTCCCTGCTCCGGCGCCGCCCGGGCCGCCGGAATTCGGAGGGCCCGATATGGGCCCGCCCTGGCCGAATGCGGACGGCGGGCCGTCCCCATCGGGCCCACCGGCGCCCGCTACCGAGGCGTGGCACGCACCTCCCGCGGATTCGCGACCCAAATTGGAGCGCCGCCGGCGCGGCGCCCGTCCGCTGCCCGATCCGGCGCCCTGGCCCGACCCACCGCAGCCGCCCGGCGAAGTAGCGAACGCGAATCAGGCCACTGTCGTGTGGCAACTGGCGGATCAGAATCAGCTGCCGCGCTCCGGCCCGCTCGGCGCCGCCCCGCCGGCCGACCCGGGCTTCGCCGAGCCCGGCCCGCCACCCGCGGATTACGATGCCGACAAGGGTTTCCGTAATACCGATATGTATGAGACGGATGTCTACGGCCCCATGCTGCCGGCGCCGCCGCCCATACCGGGTGAGTACGGGCCCGAAACGGGCGACTTCGAACCGGATTCCGATTTCTATGCCGTCCCCGAGGACGAGCCCGCCGCCGAGCCCCGTAAACGCGGTAGCCGTTCGGCGCTCACCGGCCGGTTCGGCGCCGCGACAGGGAAACTCGCCGCGACCCGTTCCCGGGTCGGCGCCGCCGGTCGCAAGCGGGACGACGAGGAGGTATCGGACCCGCGCAGGCAATGGATCATTCTGGGTGCCCAGAGCGCCGGTGCGGCCGTTGCCGGCATGCTGATGTTCAAGGGATTCGAGATGCTGTGGGAGATGCAGCCACTGGTTGCCCTCGCACTGGCCGTCGTGGTGATCCTCGGACTCGTGGCATTGGTGCGGATCCTGCGCCGCACCGACGATATTCTCAGTACCGTGATCGCTGTGGTCGTCGGTGTGTTCGTCACACTGGGACCGTTGGCATTTCTACTCAGTACGGGCTGAACGAGGCAGCGATGGCAGGCAATTCCCCCGCGGCCGGTTCGCGGGACGGCGGGCGGTCCCGGGGGATCAAGGTCGGTCTCTCCACGGCCTCGGTCTATCCGCAGAACACCGAGGCGGCCTTCCGCTATGCGGCCGAACTGGGTTACGACGGCATCGAATTGATGGTGTGGGCCGAGCCGGCCAGCCAGAACATCGACACTGTGCGTGGTTACGCGCGCAAGTATTCGATACCCGTGCTCGCGGTACACGCCCCGTGCCTGCTGATCTCGCAGCGGGTCTGGGGTGCGGATCCGATCGCGAAACTGGCCCGCAGTGTGCGCAGCGCCGAAATTCTCGGCGCCGACACCGTTGTAGTGCATCCACCGTTCCGATGGCAGCGCCGGTACGCCGAGGGATTCGCCGAACAAGTATCGGAACTGGAGCGGCAGAGCTCGGTATCCGTGGCTGTCGAGAACATGTTCCCCATGCGCGCCGACCGGTTGTTCGGCCGCCGGGCCGGCGATATCCGGCGCCTGGAGCGCCGCGGCGGCCCGGGCCTGTCGCTGACCGCGTTCAGCCCCACCTACGACCCCACCGATACCGGTTTCCAGCACTACACCCTCGACCTCTCGCACACCGCCACCGCGGGCACCGACCCGCTGACTCTGGCCGAACGTATGGGCGCCGGCCTGATACACCTGCACTTGGCCGACGGCCGAGGTGCCGCGCACGACGAACACCTGGTCCCCGGCGAAGGCACCCAGCCGTGTGCGGAGGTCTGCGCCGCACTGGTCGGCAACGGTTTCGCCGGGCACGCGGTCGCGGAGATCAACACCCAGGAAGCCCGCACCACCATTGCCCGCGCGGAGATGCTGACCCGTACCCTGGATTTCGCCCGCACCCACCTGAACCCGGCGGTCACGGTGTGTTGACGACGTCACGGCCTGCGAGGGTCCCGGAAGAACCTTCTGCCCGCCCTCCACAGACAACCCGTAGGCTGGCCCTCCAGGAAAACCCGGCACCACCCCGGTACCGAGCCCCGAGAACCTTTTGGAGGTCCTGGCGTATCCAACCGAACGTGCCCCGCGGCGCCGCCGAGTTCTACGCTGCCCTCAGCGGCCCCATGACCCCGATCGAACGCACCCAGCGACACCGCCTCGTCTCACGAGGCCCTCGCAGGTCTCACAACCCCGGTCGAACGCACCAAAGCGACGCCGCCGATTTGCAACGAGGCCCTTGGAGGTCTCATAACCCCGATCCAACGTGCCCAGCGGCGGTGCCGAGTCTTACGAGGCCCTTGGCGGTTTTGGCCCGGCCCTGCTTGCAGCACTCGAAGCGCATGCGGCGCAGCCACGAGTCTCGACTGCTGAAAGCAGGGCCCAAAGGGGGCCGAAACCCGCGACGCCGCAGGCGGTGCCAGAAAACACAGGAGTACCGATGACAACGGAGACGGAGCTGGGCGCCGGTATCGACCTGGCGCAGTCGGAGGCGCCGTTCAGCCGTGTCTGTGCTCTGACCGAACTGGCCGCGGACGAACCGGGTGCCGGACGATACCGCGGGGTCATCGACGATATCTGGACCATCGGGCCGAAGGTGCACGGCGGAACGATCGTCGCCGGGTCGGCCGCGGCCGCGACCCGCTGGTTGCGCACTGTGGAACCGGACCGGGCCGCAATGGCGCCGCTGTCCGGCAGCACCGATTTCCTGGGGGCGCCGGAGCCCGGTGAGGTCCTTTACGAGGTGTCCATCCGCAAAGTGGGCCGGCAGATCTGTCTGGTGGATGTGATGCTGATCCAGCGGAAGCGCCCGCTGGTGCGTACCGCGTTCACGTTCGGTCACCTGGACGGCCCGGACCGGGTTCCGCTGCACGCCCCCGCACTCACCGACCTTCCGGTCGAGCCTGGCGCGGACGCCATCGGATACGAACCTGGTTCGTCGATGGGCCGGATCGTGCACGTGGCTCGCGGTATGGACGCATTCCTCGACCGCGAATGGGCGCCCTTCATCGATAACGAGTACGGCGAGCCCCGTTTGCGCATGTGGCTGCGCCCGCGGCCGAAGGACCAGGCCGATCCGGAGGTCGCGTCGTACATCGCCATGATGGCCGCGGACATGTGCCCCCCGGTACCTACCAACCTGGGCTATTTCGGCTGGTCCCCGACCGTCCAGATGACCACCTACCTACGCCGCCGCCCCGCCCCCGGCTGGTTGCGCATCATCGCCACCACACACGAGGTCGGCGGCGGAATGTTCGATTCGGACCAGATCGTCGTCGACTCCACCGGCGCCCTGGTGGCCCAGAGCCGCCAGCTCGCCCTCCTCCCGTCCCCCAAGCGCTAGACCCCGCCTCGATCCGCTCACCCGCCCCCGCCTTCTTCAGCGGTCCCCAGCCGGCCCAACCCCCGAACCCGGCATCATCACCGAACTCGCCGCCTGAGCACGTTCGAACTCGGAATGCCCAGAACTTCCGCGGACTCCGCGCCATCACCGCCCCCGCCGCCGCCCCCGGCGCGTTTGTTCCCTACCGCCCATCTGTCCGCATGCGACCCACCCCGTTTCTCCGCATGCGGCCGGTCGGCCTTGGTGGTTCGGGGCCCGTCTCGTTCTGGAGCGACCAGAGGGAGGGAGCGCAGCGACCGACCGTCGGGAGTGAAGAACGAGACCAAGGGGGCCCCGAACCCTGCGACGCCGGAGGCGGCGCCAAAAACACAGCACCTTCACGGACTGCCCCGCTTCCCACCTTCGCGGTCCAGCTCCCCAAAAACACACCCCACCCCACGGTGAGTGAGCCACCTTGGCGCAAATCCGCGCCCCACCTCTCCGAACCTGCCCACCCACCCGAACTCCGCCGCCCCGGGCGCATTTGATCCACCTACCGCCCGTCTATCCACCCCTGCCCACCTCGTTTCCCGCATGCGGTCGGTCCGCCTTGGTGGTTCGGGGCCCGTCTCGTTCTGGAGCGACCAGAGCGAAGGAGCGCAGCGACTGAGCGTCGGGAGTGAAGAACGAGACCAAGGGGGCCCCGAACCCTGCGACGCCGGAGGCGGCGCCAAAAACACAGCACCTTCACGAACTGCCTCTGCTTGCCACCTCCGGTCCACCCCACCCAGACCTTCCAAGGCCCGCTGGTCTCGCCGTCGCCCCGGGGCGTTTGATCCCCTACCGCCCGTGTGTCCGCATGCGACACCCGCCTCGTTTCCCCGCATGCGCGCAATCGACAATGTCCTCATGACACGAATTGCGGTTATCGGCGGGGGCCGGATCGGGGAAGCCTTGATCGCCGGCCTTCTGGAGGCGGGTCGGGCCGTCAAAGACCTGGTTGTCGTCGAAACTCATACCGATCGGGCGGAACTGCTCGCCGGCCGGTTCGGCGTGCGGGTGACCGATACGGTCGCCGATGCGGCCGTGGGCGCCGATCTGTTGGTGGTCGCGGTGAAACCGGTTGATATCGATGCGGTGCTCACCGAGCTGGGTAAAGCGGACCTCGACGGTGATCGGGATCAGATCCTGGTGTCGTTGGCGGCCGGCGTCCCGACCGCCCGGCTGGAGAGCAAACTGCCCGCGGGCTTCCCCGTGGTGCGGGTTATGCCGAACACCCCCATGCTCGTCGGTGAGGGAATGAGTGTGCTCGCGGCGGGCCGGTACGCGAAACGAGAGCAGCTCGACCTCGTGACCGAGCTGCTGAGCTCGGTGGGCCAGGTGTGTGTGGTGCCCGAAACGCAGATGGACGCCGTGACCGCGGTATCCGGTTCGGGACCTGCCTACTTCTTCCTCGTGGTCGAGGCGATGGTCGAGGCGGGCGTCGGGCTCGGGTTGACCCGGGATGTCGCCACGCAGCTCGTCACCCAGACCATGCTCGGTTCCGCGGCCATGCTTGCGGAGTCGGGGCAGAGCGCGGTGGATCTGCGGGCGGCGGTCACTTCGCCGGCCGGGACGACAGCGGCGGCTCTGCGTGAGCTCGAGCGGTCGGGGCTGCGTTCGGCCTTCATGGAAGCCCTGCACGCGGCGAAGCAGCGCTCCGTGGAACAGGGCGCGTCCTCAGAATGACCGGACGACTCCCAGCGTATGAACCTGTTTTCTCACTCCCGTCGCAGTAATCCCACTGGTCCCGCTAAGCTTCAAGGAGCACGTGCGTGTCTGTTCCGCCGGTGGGGAAGCCGGCGGCGCGGACGTGCCGGAGGTCAGTGGTGCGATGATGTCTTCTAACAAGATGTCCGCTAGTGGCGGCGGTGGTTCGTCACCCGGACAATCGATACTCGGTGGCGGTACGCAATTTCTCACCGTCGCCGAGGTGGCAAATCTGATGCGAGTATCGAAGATGACGGTGTACCGGCTGGTGCACTCGGGAGAGCTACCGGCGGTCCGCGTCGGGAGATCGTTCCGGGTGCACGCCAAGGCGGTGCACGAATATCTCGAGACGTCCTACTTCGACGCCGGGTGAAGGCGGTTACCGGCCCCGTTCGGCGGGCCGGTAACATCAACGCTCGCTGTGTTGGATCGGCGGCTCTCGACCTGCCCGCGGGCGGTCGTGTCCGGCCGCCGCCTCCAGGGCTGAGTGTTCAGCCGCGAGCAACCGGGCCAACGACCGGACAGATGACGTAAGCGAGCGCGTGAACGCGCCGAGGAGAGAACGCGAGGACACCCTATGGGTTCTGTGATCAAGAAGCGCCGCAAGCGCATGTCGAAGAAGAAGCACCGCAAGCTGCTTCGTCGTACCCGCGTGCAGCGGCGCAAACTCGGCAAGTAAGCGCGAGCGCGCCTCGTATTCAGGAAAACCCGCTACCATTCGGTGGCGGGTTTTTCGTTGCGTTTCGGTCTATTGAAGTTGGGGTTAGGTCCTCGTTAATGACGGCGGGGGCCGCGGTTTCGGTCGCTAGTCTGGTACATGGAACATTCAGCGGGGGTCCGATGCTCGAGGTGGGACGGTCCGGTGCAGGTGGACGCTGACACGAACGGCAGATACAAACCGAAGGTTGTGCTGGTTACCGGTGCCAGCCGTTACTTCGGTGGAAATGTCGTGTGCAGGCTGGTCGACGATCCCGATATCGAACGGATTGTCGCAGTCGATGTACTGACCCCCAGCCCGCCGCTGCGCCGCCGGATGGGTCGCGCCGAATTCGTGCGCGCCGATATTCGGAATCCGCTGATTCGTAAAGTCATCGAACGTCACCGAGTCGATACCGTGGTACATACCGCGATTTTGTCGCAACCGCCGTCCGGGGGCGGCCGGGCGGCGATGAAAGATATGAACGTCCTCGGGGCGATGCAGTTGTTCGCGGTCTGCCAGAAATCATCGACTGTGCGCCGGGTGGTGTTGCGTTCGAGTTCCGGGGTATACGGCGGCAGTGCGAAGGATCCAGCGAAGTTCACCGAAGAAATGAGCGCGCGCACGCCGCCGGGCGGCTGGTTCGCCCGGGACATGATCGAGGTCGAAGGTTTCGCGCGCGGCCTGGCCCGGCGCCGCCCGGATATCAATGCCATAACATTGCGGCTGGCGCCGATAATCGGCCCCGGCCTGGGCGGGCGCGCCGCGCAGCTGCTGCGTTCGCCGATCACTCCCACCGTGCTCGGCCGGGATGCGCGGATGCAGTTCCTGCACGAAGAAGACGCGGTCGCCGCATTGGTGCACGCCACCGGGGCAGGGCCGGGCGGGACGTACAACGTCGCCGGAGACGGTGCCCTCTCCCTCTCTCAGGCGGTACGCCGTGCGGGCCGGGTCGCGATGCCGGTACCGTGGTCAGTGTTCCGAACCGTCGGCCGGTCCCTGATGGGTCCGGTGATGCGCGATTTCAGCTCCGAACAGCTCGACTATTTCCTTTTCGGTTGTGGTCTGGACACGACGCGTATGCGCGCCGAACTCGAATTCGAGCCGCGCTGGACGACGGTACAGGCGTTCGACGACTTCACCGGGGGCGCAGCGTTGCGGCCCGTAGTCGATCCAGCGTGGATCGACGCCGCAGAAAACAAACTGCTCGGCCTGCTGAGGGTCGGTACGGGAGCACATACATGAACGACGTCGCCAAAGTTATTCGGCTGCAAGATCTTTCCACCGTGCCGCGGCCACGGCCCCCGGCACGGGGCTGGACCGGTTCCGCGGAAAGGGCGGTCACCTCGTTGACCGATCGGCTGACTCCGCCCACTCCACCGGCGCCGCGTTCCCTCGGCGATCTGATGCGCGACGCCGTCGGCAAACAGATCGGGCGCACCGCCGAGTTCGCCCGCCGCCGTCTCACCGGCGATTACCAGGTCGACGAATTCGGCTTCGACGAGCACCTCCTCGAATCGGTGCTGCTACCCGCCATGCGACCGCTCGCCGAGAACTGGTTCCGCGTCCAGGTGAACGGTATGGAAAACATCCCGGAGGCCGGTGGTGCGCTGATCGTGGCCAACCATGCCGGCACCGTCCCGCTGGACGGGCTCATGCTGCAACTCGCGGTCCACGATCATCACCCCAAACAGCGGGCGCTACGCCTGCTGGCGGCCGATCTGGTCTTCGAGATGCCGATGGTGGGCTCGCTCGCCCGTAAAGCCGGGCACACTCTGGCCTGCCGGCCCGACGCCGAACGCCTGCTGCGTTCGGGTGAGATCACCGGGGTCTTCCCGGAGGGCTTCAAAGGGGTCGGCAAACAGTACGCCGACCGCTACAAACTCCAGCGCTTCGGCCGCGGCGGATTCGTGGCGGCCGCCGTGCGCACGGGGGTGCCGATCATCCCGTGCTCGATCGTCGGATCGGAGGAGATCTATCCGAAACTCGCCGATCTCAAGCCGCTGGCCCGGCTGCTGGGCCTGCCCTACTTCCCGGTGACCCCGACCTTCCCGCATCTCGGCCCGCTCGGCGCGATCCCGCTCCCCTCGAAGTGGTACATCGAATTCGGTACTCCGATCACGACCACCGACTACGAGTCCGAGGATGCGGACGACCCGATGCTCATGTTCGAGGTGACCGATCAGGTCCGCGAGACCATCCAGCAGACTCTGTACAAACTACTGATCAGGCGCCGCAACACCTTCATGGGATGAATTCTCGCCGACCGGCGCCGCAATTCGGCGCGTCGAACCGCGATGGTGACGAACGGGGCTGAACGCGGTCCTGTGCGGTCCGGGCCGGTCGGCGTGTGGGCTCAGTGGTTGCGGCGGCGGGTAACCGCCGCCGCGACCGCGCCGCCGGCCGCGCCCAGCGCCAGGGCGGTGGGGACACCGATTTTCGCGGCCTTGCGGCCGGTGCGGAAATCGCGGATCTCCCAGCCCCGGGCCTTGGCGACTTCGCGCAGGTCGGAATCCGGGTTGATGGCGACCGCGGTGCCGGTGAGAGAGAGCATCGGCACATCGTTGTGGCTGTCGGAGTAGGCGGTGCAGCGTTTGAGATTGAGTCCCTCACGAATGGCCAGCGCGCGGACCGCGTGCGCTTTACCGAGGCCGTGCAGAATATCGCCGACCAGGCGGCCGGTGAAATTTCCGTCGACACTTTCGGCGACGGTGCCGAGGGCGCCCGTCAAGCCGAGTCGTTTGGCGATCACCTGGGCGAGTTCGACCGGGGTCGCGGTGACCAGCCAGACCTGCTGGCCGGCGTCCAGGTGCATCTGCGCCAGCGCGCGTGTTCCGGGCCAGATCTTGTCGGCGATGATCTCGTCGTAGATTTCTTCACCGAGGGCCGCCAATTCGGCCGTGGAACGGCCGGCGATGAATTCCAGGGCCTTCTCTTTACCGGTGGCCATATCGGTGCTGTTCTCTTTGCCCGTGATCCGGAACTTCACCTGTTTCCAGGCGATATCCATCAGGTCGGCGCTGCGGAAGTATTTTCGGGCCGCCAGGCCGCGGGCGAAATGCACGATCGAAGCGCCCTGCACCATGGTGTTGTCCACGTCGAAGAACGCCGCGGCGGTGAGGTCGCGCGGCACCTCGGGGGTCCCGGTCTCGGCGCCACCGGCCCGTTCGGCATCCTGTAGGGCCAATGCGGCGTCGGCGCTCGCTTCACCGGCGACGTTGGCGCGTACCTCCTCCTCGCTGGGCCCGAACGGGCTGCGCGATATGCGCGCCAGCTGCTCGGAGAGGCCCTGTCCGAGCGGTCCCAGATTCCAGCGGACCGGAAGTTCCCCGAACCGGCCCGCGATGAACCCGGATTTCCCCACCTTCGATCGTTCCGGCACCAGCACCTCCGCCTGTTCGCGCGAATCACGTCCACACTAACCGGACGGGCGCTCCTGGACGCACCGCAGTGGCACGTAGCGTTCGGCGGGGCGGGTTGAATATCAGTTATGACCAACCCGACGACTCATGAAGTGACACTGCTTACTCGGGCCGGCTGCGCGCTGTGCGACCAGGCCCTGGAGCAGCTGCGGACCATATGCGCGGAATTCGATCTCGCGCCCGGCGTTGTGGACGTGGATATCGCGGCCGCCACCGAGCCTGCCCTGCGCGCGGAATACGGCGACCGGCTCCCCGTCGTCCTGCTCGACGGCCGGGAGCACAGCTATTTCGATGTCGACGAGACGCGTTTGCGCGGCGACCTCGGCCGCCCCCGGGCCTGACTCGCTCATGTGGAATTGCGGCCGGTGATCGTACAAGGCCGGGCCGCGACACAAAATGAGGCGAATTTCACCGACTTTGTGCATGGGTTCACAAGCAGTTACGGTGGTGGCACGCGAACCGCAGGCCGGGGCGAGTATCCGGCCGCCGGTAGCAGGTGAATCCAACCCGATATCCGACCCCCGGCGCGTGAATTATGGCGGAGGTCGCCGACCACCCGGGCCGTCTGGCGGTCCGGACGAGGAGCCGAGGACGTGACAGAGCAGCATGAGACGCGCGACGTCTCCGGCGATGCTCCCAACGTCACTACTCGGACACCGCAGAAGGACATCCCCCAGGCTACGGTGGCCCGCCTCGCCACCTATCTCCGGGTGCTCGCCCTGCTGACCGATGACGGTGTGGCCATCGTATCGAGTGAAGAGCTGGCTGTCGCGGCGGGTGTCAATTCGGCCAAACTGCGCAAGGATCTGTCCTTCCTGGGCCCCAACGGGGTTCGCGGCGTCGGCTACGACGTGGCCCGGTTACGGGCCCGGATCGAAGATGTTCTGGGCCTGTCCGGTGGACATCGGGTGATATTGGTCGGCGCGGGCAATCTGGGTCGCGCGCTGGTCGGGTATCGCGGATTCCGGCGCCGGGGTTTCGCCGTGGTGGGGATCTTCGACAACGACCCCGAACTGCTCGGCCGAGAGGTCGAGGGGCTGCGGGTGCGCGACGCCGCCGATCTGGCCGCCGGGGTCGAGCTGCTGCGCCCCACCATCGCGGTGATCGCGGTGCCCGACGACAGTGCGCAGCGGGTGTGCGACGACCTGGTCGCGGCCGGTGTGCAATCCATCCTGAGTTTCGCGCTGTGCCCTTTGACCGCGCCCGCGGGGGTCGAGCTACGGCGAGTGGATCTCGCGGTGGAGATGCAGATGCTCTCGTTCGAGCGGGTCCGCAACGCCGATTCCGACGAGCCCGCCGGTGCGGCGCGCAGCGCGGATGTGGCGGAGACCGCGCCCGGATCGGCGAATGAAACCGGTGGCGGCGGCGTTCTACCGAACAGTGCCGTACCGGCCGCCCGCCCCTTGAACGGCTCCGGCCGGATCGCCCGCCGGGGGCCTGCGCACCCGACGCCGGGCGCTGCCGGGCTGTCCCACTGCGCGGCACAGGTCGCCCAGACGACCTCGCATACGGCAACGGAGCCAACCAGCAAGGGATCGGTGGTCACACCATGAGCGTTCTTCTCGTCGGGATCTCCCATCGCAGCGCGCCTGTTGCGATGCTGGAGAAGGTGGCGATCACCGATGCCGATCGGCCCAAACTGATCGATCGCATGCTGGCCTCGAGTCATATTTCCGAAGCGATGATCGTCTCGACCTGCAACCGGGTGGAGATCTACGCGGTGGTCGACGCATTCCACGGCGGTCTCGCCGATGTCGGTGAACTGCTGACCGCCCACTCCGGTCTGCCGATGCCCGAACTGACTCGCCACGCCTACGTCCGCTACAGCGAGGCCGCCGCCGAGCACTTGTTCGCGGTCGCCAGCGGGCTCGATTCGATGGTTGTCGGCGAACAGCAGGTACTCAGCCAGATCCGCAGCGCCTACACCACCGCCGACGCCCAGCAGGCCGTCGGGCGTACCTTGCACGAGCTTTCCCAGCAGGCCCTCCGGGTCGGCAAGCGGGTGCACTCGGAGACCGGTATCGACCGCGCCGGCGCGTCGGTGGTGTCGGTGGCGCTGGACCGGGCGACTTCGGTACTCGGGCCGCTGGCCGGCCGGACGGCGGCGGTGATCGGCGCCGGTGCGATGGGCGGACTGGCGGTCGCGCATCTGTCGCGGGCCGGTATCGACCGGATCCTGGTGGTAAACCGCACGATCGAACGCGCCGAACGCTTGGCCGCGACCGCGGAGTCGCACGGTGTGGCGGCGCAGGCCTACGAACTCTCCCGGCTCACCGAGGCGCTGTCGGCGGCCGATGTGGTGATCACCTGTACGGGTGCGGTGGGTTCGGTGGTGACCCTCGCCGACGCGCACAACGCGCTCTCCGACCGGGAACGCCTCACCGGGCAGCCGCTGGTGTTCTGCGATCTCGGGCTACCGCGCGATGTCGATCACGCGGTAGCCGGGCTGCCCGGCGTCACAGTGATCGATATCGAAACTCTGCAGCATGATCCGGCCGCGGGCGCGGCAGCCGACGATACCGCCGCGGCCCGCGCGATCGTGGCCGACGAACTCGCCAAATATCTGGCCGGCCAGCGGATGGCCGAGGTCACGCCGACCGTCGCCGCGCTGCGGCAGCGTGCCGCTGAAGTGGTCGAGGCCGAACTGCTCCGGCTGGACTCCCGCCTGCCGGGTCTGGCCGACCCTGCCCGTGACGAGGTGGCCCGGACGGTGCGCCGGGTTGTGGACAAACTGCTGCACGCGCCGACGGTGCGGGTCAAGCAGTTGGCCACCACTCCGGGCGGCGACAGCTATGCGGAGGCCCTGCGCGAACTGTTCGAACTGAAACCCGGTGCGGCCCAGGCCGTGGCGGCGCCGATGGAGATCAGCCGTGCCGAACACAACGGTGCCGGCTGGATGGGTCTGGACGGCGAGGTGGCCCTCGCCGACGATTTCACCCCCGGCGGTGTCGACGACGAACAGGAGCAGTCGACATGACAATCCTGCACGGCGAAGGAGCGGTGCCGGCCGCCGAACCCGGGGCCGGTGGTGTGCCGGTATGGCGGATCGGTACGCGGGGCAGCCTGCTCGCTCGTACCCAGGCCGGTGATGTGCGGGACGCACTCATCGCGGCGGGGCGTCCCGCGGAACTCGTGGTGATCGAAACACCGGGCGATCTGTCCACCGAACCGGTCGAAGATATCGGTGTCGGAGTGTTCACCAGCGCGTTGCGCGCCGAACTGGCCGCCGGAAATATCGATATCGCGGTGCATTCGTACAAGGATCTGCCCACCGCCGGCGACGAACGTTTCGTTCTCGCCGCTGTGCCCGCGCGCCAGGATCCGCGTGACGCCCTGGTCGCCCGGGACGGCATGGTGCTGGGCGAACTACCCCCGGGCTCGGTGGTCGGTACATCCGCCCCGCGCCGGGTCGCGCAACTGCTCGCGCTGGGGCTGGGTCTCGATATCCAGCCGCTACGCGGCAACCTGGACACCCGGCTGCGCAAGGTCGCCGAGAAGGAGCTGGACGCGGTGGTCGTCGCCCGCGCCGGCCTCGCCCGGATCGGCCGGTTGGACGCCGTCACCGAAGCCCTGGAACCCGTGCAGATGCTGCCCGCCCCCGCCCAGGGGGCGCTGGCAGTGGAATGCCGGGCCGGGGATACAGAACTGATCGAGCTGCTGGCCGGCCTCGACGATCACGGCACCAGAACCGCCGTGACCGCCGAACGGGCCCTGCTCGCCGAACTCGAGGCGGGCTGCACGGCGCCCGTCGGAGCGATCGCCGAAATCGTCGAATCGTTGGACGACGACGGGCGCATCGTCGAGGAATTGTCGTTGCGCGGCTGTGCCGCCGCGTTCGACGGTTCCGATGTGATACGGGCCTCGACGGTGGGAGCACCGGCGCAGGCCGCGGAACTCGGCCGCGCATTGGCCCGCGAGCTGCTGGATCTGGGCGCCCGCGAGCTACTCGTCGCCGAACCCGGTACTGCGGCCGCACCGGCCGCGGTAGCCGATAACAACGCCACCCAGGTGGGAACGAGCACCACCGCCGCAGCGGAGTCGGGCGGCACCGCCGTCGCGGAGTCGAGCACCGCGACCGCGCACTCGGGCGGCACCGCCGCAGCGGGAACGAGCACCGCCACGGACTTCACCGAACCCAGTCCCATGGAGAACAACCGATGAGTCGAGCCAGCAAGAAGCATCCGGGGCGGATCCTGTTCGTAGGGTCGGGCCCGGGGGACCCGGCATTGCTGACCACCCGATCCCGCGAAGTGCTGTGCCGGGCCACCCTCGCGTTCACCGACCCCGACGTGGACGCCGGAGTACTCGCCCTGATCGGCGCCGACGTGGAAGCCGAACCCGACGGGGAGCGTCCCGTGGACGTCCGGCCCGCACTCGGAGATCCCGCCGAGGTCGCCAAAACCTTGATCGCCGAGGCCAAAGCCGGCCACGATGTGGTGCGCGTGGTCTCCGGTGACCCGCTCACCAGCGACGCGGTGATCGCCGAGGTCACCACGGTCACCCGGTCACATATTGTTTTCGAGGTGCTACCCGGTCTGCCCTCCGGATCGGCGGTGCCCAGCTACGCCGGTATCGCACTGGGCTCCGGGCATACCGAAGCCGATGTACGGGGCGAGGTCGATTGGCCGGCGCTGGCCGCCGCCCCCGGTCCGCTGGTACTGCACGCGACGTCCGGGCACCTGGCCGAAACGGCGAGCGCGCTGGTCGAACACGGTATGGCACCGCAGACCCCGGTCGCGGTCACGGTCCGCGGCACCACTCGCCAGCAGCGCACCATCGAGGCGACCCTGGCCACGTTGAACAGCGCTGCTTCCGAACTGGTCGGTCCGCTGGTCGTGACGATCGGCAAGGCGGTCGGGCAGCGGTCGAAGATGTCCTGGTGGGAATCCCGGGCGCTCTACGGCTGGACCGTCCTGGTGCCGCGCACCAAGGATCAGGCCGGGGAGATGAGCGAACGGCTGGTCACCCACGGTGCCATCCCGAAGGAAGTCCCGACCATCGCGGTCGAGCCGCCGCGCAGCCCCGCGCAGATGGAGCGTGCGGTCAAGGGTTTGGTCGACGGCCGGTACCAGTGGGTGGTGTTCACCTCCACCAACGCGGTACGCGCCGTCTGGGAGAAGTTCGCCGAATTCGGTCTCGACGCCCGGGCGTTCTCCGGTGTGAAGATCGCCTGCGTCGGTGAGGCCACCGCGGAGCGGGTCCGTTCGTTCGGTATCAACCCGGAACTGCTGCCCAGCGGGGAACAGTCCTCGCTCGGCCTGCTCGCCGACTTCCCGCCCTACGACGATGTCTTCGACCCGGTGAACCGGGTGCTGCTGCCGCGCGCCGATATCGCGACCGAAACCCTCGCGGAGGGGTTGCGCGAACGCGGCTGGGAGATCGACGACGTAACGGCCTACCGCACCGTGCGCGCTTCGCCGCCGCCCGCCGAAACCCGCGAGATGATCAAAACCGGCGGTTTCGACGCGGTTCTGTTCACGTCGAGCTCGACGGTCCGGAACCTGGTGGGTATCGCCGGCAAACCGCACGCCCGCACGATCGTGGCCTGCATCGGTCCGAAAACGGCGGAAACGGCGATCGAGTTCGGCCTGCGGGTCGACGTCCAGCCGGAGGTCGCGCAGGTCGGTCCACTGGTTGAGGCCCTGGCCGAACATGCCGCGAGGCTGCGCGCCGAGGGTCTGCTGCCCCCGCCCCGGAAAAAGAGCCGCCGCAGCCGCTGACCCGCGGCGCCGGAGCCGCTCGCATCAACCTAGACTCGACACCCATGAGCGGTATCGAGCGTCCGCGGCGGTTACGGCGTACGCGGGCCCTGCGGCGGCTGGTCGGCGAGACCAGTCTGGAGCCGCGGCACCTGGTTTTGCCGATGTTCGTCGCGGACGGGTTGTCCGAACCCCGGGAGATCGGTTCGATGCCGGGGGTGTTCCAGCATTCCCTGGATTCGCTGCGCAAGGCCGCGGTGGAGGCCGTCGAGGCAGGCGTCGGTGGGCTGATGTTGTTCGGGGTGCCGAAGGCCGAGGACAAGGATCCGGTGGGCAGCCAGGCCGCCGCGCCGGACGGCATACTCAATCGGGGGTTGCGGGCGCTGGCGGCCGAGGTCGGTGATGCGACCGTGGTGATGGCCGATACCTGTCTGGACGAATTCACCGATCACGGACATTGCGGGGTGCTCGACGCCGCGGGCGGGGTCGACAACGACGCCACGCTCATCCGTTATGTGGAGATGGCGCTGGCCCAGGCCGAGGCCGGGGCCGATCTGCTCGGCACCAGCGGAATGATGGACGGTCAGGTCGGGGCGATCCGGGACGCACTGGACGAGGACGGCCGGACCGATACCGCGATCCTGGCGTACGCGGCGAAATACGCTTCTGCCTTCTACGGCCCGTTCCGGGAGGCAGTGTCCTCGTCGCTGCGAGGTGACCGGCGTACCTACCAGCAGGATGCCGCCAATCGCCGGGAATCGATCCGAGAGCTGGAGCTGGATCTCGAGCAGGGCGCGGATATCGTCATGGTCAAACCGGCCATGGCGTATCTCGACATACTGCGCGATATCGCGGACCGTTCGCCGGTGCCCGTCGCCGCGTACCAGATTTCCGGGGAATATTCGATGATCACCGCGGCCGCCGAGCGAGGCTGGATCGACCGCCGTGAAGCGATACTCGAATCGCTGACCGGTATCCGCCGCGCGGGTGCGGATATCGTGCTCACCTACTGGGCGACAGAGGCCGCGCGCTGGCTGCGTTCGACGGGGACCGGCGCCGGCCCCGCGTCGCCGGGCTCCGCTGCCGCCTCCGGGTCCGAAACGCTCATGCCGTCGTGAACCCGCCCGCGGATGTTCTCACCGCGCGGCAGTTGTGGTGGGGCGTAATAGGTTTGAGTATCGTCCGGTTGTTCGTATCGCTGGCGGATACGCTACTGAACCGGCAGCGGTTCAGTACCGAGTTCCAGGAGCGGATGCAGACCGCGGGTACGAAGCTCGCGCCGGCGACGGTCGATCTACTGGTGACCCTGGGCGCTGTGCTCGGTGCCGTTTTCGGGTCGGTGATCGCCGCGTTGGGCGTGCTGGTCGTCCATCAGCTGGGCAAGGGGAAGCTGTGGGCGCGGACGCTGCTGACCTTCATCGGGATCTGGCTGGTGATCATGGGTGTGGCCAGCCTGTTCTCCATCGGAGCCGTGGCGGATATCTGGCCGCTCGTCTCGGGGGCGGCGTCGATCGTTCAGGCGGTATTGGCCGCGGGGGCGATCTACCTGTGCCAGCGGCCGGAATCCGCGCAGTGGTTCGTCCCGCGTCGTCCCGGTGACCCCGGAAAGTTGTGAAATTTCCCGACCGGCTTCCTGACCAGCGGATTGATACCGGCCACCGGTAGGCGGCGCATCCACATAACGAACGTGGAGTTTGTTCCGGATATTCCGCCATGTATGGTGAGGGCTGTCACAGACGACATGCGAACCGGTGGTCGCGGGTACCCCTCCAGTAGGACGAAATCCCGGGCCGGTTTTCCCGGGGATCGGAGGCAACGATGCGAGTGGTGATCCAGCAGCCACAGAGTATCCGGCGGGATATGCTCGTCTTGACTCTGTTGATTCTGTTCGGTGTCCTCACCGTCGCGGTATTGCTGATTCCCAGCATCGTCGGTTGATCCGAGTGGTTCCCGTTTCCGGCTCTCGTACGTATGCCTGAGCCGTATGCCTGAGCGAACCGATACCGCTGCCGAGACCGCGGCGGTGCTGTTCTCCGAACCGGGTGCCCGCTGGCGTGCGGTGGCGTACGGGCCGATCATCTGTTTGCTGCTACTGGGGGCGGAACTCGCGGCCGGCGTCACCCCGCACTGGTTCGCGCTGCTGTTCTGTGCGGTGTTGATCACCGGATTCGGAGTTCTGCAGGTGTACGCGGCGCGCACCCATGTGAGTGTGGAGCTGACCGGCGAGTATCTGCGCAACGGCGCGGAGACGACTCCGGTCCGGTCCATCGCGGCGGTACTTCCGGCCGATTCCGACGAGCCCTGGGAAGACGGCCGGGCTCTGGGGGAATTGACCGGCGTGCCCCGCCGGCGTACCGCGATCGGCCTGCGCAGGACCGACGGTGAACTGGTGCGCACATGGGCAAAGGATCACCGCGCGCTGCGCGCCACGTTGCAGGAAGCGATAGGCGCCCGGAATTCGGGTCCGGTGGACGACACAGCCCGCGACGATTGATTATCGGAGTCCGCACGGGCAGCATCGGGTGTTCACGGCGAGGCCCTGTCGCGTCGGCGTGCTGACCGATACACCGGACCCGGGATCATCCGGGGTTCCACTGTCGCGGACATAGGAGACCTGTGAACCGTTCGCTCGTCGTACCGGCTGTCGATATCGCGGTAGCTGTTGTCGCGCTCGGGTTCGCCGCGCTGTGCTGGGCACTCGGGGTGCAGACCACCGATCTCCCGGCGAGTGGCGACTACCCCGCCTACACCGCGACCCGGTACGTCGCGCCGTGGCTGTTCCTGGCGTCTGTGCTGGTGGCAGGTGCCGGGCTGGCGGTTATCGACGCGGCGGCGCGGTTCATCCGGCCGGACCGGCGGGATTGATCCGCCGCCGGCGGCCGGTGCGCTACCACTGCTGGTAGATATCGAACAACCGGCCGTGCGGGGCACCCGGAACGTGTGCGAACACGATGACCGAACCACCGTTGTCGACCGATTCCAGCATCACCTGACGGAGTGAGGCGTGCACGCCGCCCTGCTCGTCGCGGTAGAGGCGGGTTTCACTGTTCAGGCCCGCCCCGATCCGGGACGGCGGGACTATCTGATCTACCAGAGCCGGTACGGGACCCGCGGCCAGCGCCGCGGTTTCGGCCTGGTTCAGCACGAGACCGGCGCGTGCATTATCGGCATCCACGACCGGTTCGGCCGCTGCGGCTGTACCCGCTCCGAGGCCGCTGGCCAGGACGCCGCACGCGACCGAGATCACGGCCAGAGCCGCACCACTGATGGCAATTCGCAAAACGACCTCCCGGCCGGTGATTCACGTGGTTGATCCGACGGAACAGACAGTACGCACTATCGGCGAACGCCCGGTGTATTTGGGGCGGCAAGTGTCGAAGCCGTTTCGAGCCCGAACGGGCCCCGCGTGGTTATCCGGCGTGGCCGCCTCCGGGCCCGCCCCGCTCATACTGTCCGGCGGCGTGGATCACCTATGCGTACCCTGTCGTCGACCTCTCCGGAGGAGGCTGCCAAACTGGAGGCCGTGAGTTCTCTGCGCGTGGCCGGTACGGCGGTGCCGGCCTCCAGTCAGCTTTTCCAGCGAGCCGAAGCGGTTGTTCCCGGCGGGGTCAATTCCCCGGTGCGCGCCTTCGGTTCGGTGGGCGGCACGCCGAGGTTCATCGCGTCTGCCCGCGGCTGCCACCTGGTCGACGTGGACGGTAACGATTATGTCGACCTGGTGTGCTCGTGGGGTCCGATGATCCTCGGGCACGCGCATCCCGAGGTGGTCGAGGCTGTTCGGGCGGTCGCGGGGGACGGGTTGTCCTTCGGCGCGCCGACGGCGGCCGAGGTGGAACTGGCCGAATTGATCGTCGAGCGGGTCGCTCCGGTGCAGAAGGTCCGGCTGGTGAACTCCGGGACCGAGGCAACTATGAGCGCCGTGCGCCTGGCTCGCGGGTACACCGGGCGCACCAAGATCATCAAATTCGCCGGCTGCTATCACGGCCATGTCGATGCCCTGCTCGCCGAGGCGGGCTCGGGTGTCGCGACCTTCGCGTTGCCGACATCGCCCGGGGTCACCGGTGCACAGGCCGCGGATACGATCGTGCTGCCGTACAACGATCTGGCGGCCGTGCGCGCGGCGTTCGAGGAACATCCGGGCGAGATCGCCGCGGTCATCACCGAGGCTGCCGCCGGGAATATGGGCGCGGTCGCGCCGCTGCCCGATTTCAACGCCGGCTTGCGCCGGATCACCGCCGATAACGGCGCCCTGCTCATCATGGACGAGGTGATGACCGGGTTCCGGGTCAGCCGCGCGGGCTGGTACGGGATCGAATCGGTGGCGGCCGATCTGTACACCTACGGGAAGGTGATGAGCGGCGGACTGCCCGCCGCCGCGTTCGGCGGCCGGGCCGATGTGATGGACCGGCTCGCTCCGCTCGGCCCGGTCTACCAGGCCGGCACCCTCTCCGGTAACCCGGTGGCGGTGGCAGCGGGACTTGCCACGCTGCGTGCCGCCGACGATCAGGTGTACGCGGCTCTGGACCGTAACAGCGAACGGCTCGGCATCCTGATCACCGAGGCGCTCACCGGCGCGGGGGTTCCGCACCAGGTGCAGTTCGCGGGCAATATGGTGAGCGTGTTCTTCGCCGAAACTCCGGTACTCGATTACGCCGCCGCCAAAGCCAGCCAGACCTGGCGCTACCCCGCCTTCTTCCACGGGCTGCTGGACGGTGGCGTGTACGCCCCGGCCAGCGCTTTCGAGTCCTGGTTCGTCTCCGCGGCCCTCGACGACGACGCATTCGACCGGATCGCCGCCGCGCTGCCCACCGCCGCGGCGGCCGCCGCGAGCGCCGCACCCGAAGGATCACACTCGTGAGCCGGCCCGACTCCGAGCGCGCCGCCGCGCCGGACGCCCGCGCCGAAGCGGCGGATTCCGCCGATCACGCCGTATCCGCGGCGGCCGGTGACGATGCCGTCGCCGTCGGCCGGGTCGCCGCCGAACCGCCCACGTCGAATGCCGCCGACCCCGAACCCGTGGAAACCATCGTGCATGTGCTGCGCCACGGAGAGGTGCACAATCCGCGCGGCATCCTGTACGGCCGGCTGCCGGGTTTCGGCCTGTCCGTGGCAGGGCGTGCCCAGGCCGGCGCTGTCGCGCGCTCTCTGGCCGATCACGATATCGCCCTGGTCATCGCGTCCCCGCTGCAACGCGCGCAGGAGACCGCGGAGCCGATCGCGGGCCGGCACGGGATCACCGTGCGCACCGACGAGAACCTCATCGAAGCGGGGAACACCTTCGAGGGGCTGCGGGTATCGGTCGGTGACGGCGCATTGCGCAAACCCCGGCACTGGTGGAAGCTGCGCGATCCGTTCACTCCGTCGTGGGGTGAGCCGTACCTGCAGATCGCGCATCGCATGCTCGCCGCGGTGAACAAGGCGCGGGTGGAGTCGGCCGGCCACGAGGCGGTGCTGGTTTCACATCAACTCCCCGTGTGGACGCTGCGCCGATTCCTGCAGGGACAGCGCCTCTGGCACGATCCGCGCAGCCGCCAGTGTGGTCTGGCGTCGCTGACTTCACTGGTCTATCGCGGTGACACCCTGGTCGACATCGTCTACTCCGAGCCCGCGGGCGGTTCGGATCCCACGGTGCACGGCGCATGAGCGGGCCAGGTAGATGAGAAAGTTTGCCTCGGCATTCGGGGGCCGGCTGTTGCCGGCGCTCGCCGCGGTGCTGTGTCTTGTCGCGGTACCGGCCTGTTCGGCCGGTACCGATGCGGTGGCGACGGGCGGCGGCACCTTCGAATTCGTATCGCCCGGTGGGCAGACCGATATTTTCTACGATCCCCCGTCCACCCGCGGCACCATCGGGAAACTTTCCGGGCCCGATCTGATGTCCGACGACGATGAAACGGTCTCGGTGGACGATTTCCCTGGACAGGTGGTCGTCATCAATCTGTGGGGACAGTGGTGTGGCCCGTGCCGTGCCGAAGTGCCCGCGCTCGAGCAGGTCTACGAACAGACCAAGGATCTCGGGGTCGCTTTCCTCGGGATCAATGTCAAGGATTTCCAGCAGGACAAAGCTCGCGATTTCGTTATCGATAACCACGTCGGTTATCCGTCGATCTACGACCCGTCGATGCGCACATTGCTGGCGCTCGGTGGCAAATTCCCGACCAGCGTCGTCCCCACCACATTGGTGCTGGATCGGGACCATCGAGTGGCGGCGGTGTTCTTGCGCGCCTTACTCGCAGAGGATCTTATGCCGGTGGTGCAGCGCATCGCCGCGGAGGGAGCATCATGAGAAGTCTTCGGTCCCGAGGCGTACGCCGGTACGGGGCGACCCGTCCACCGCGCGGCGTACGTGCCGAGGTGCTGGTGAAATCGTCGCTGGGCTCATGGGAGCTACAGCCGGCGACCACCACCGCCGGTAGCGACCGGAAGGTTTCGAATTCGCGGCCGTCCGGCGCGCGCGGTTCTACCGCGCCGGGCGGACGTGCCGACGATCGGCGCGCGAACAACTCCGAGCCGGAACCGGAGCGTAATTCGCGTTGACGGTATCGGCAGGAGTGGGGGAGTCATTCCAGCAGACAGCGGCCACCGGTCCGCTGTTGCTGGCCCTCGGCGCCTGCCTTTTGGCCGGCCTCGTATCGTTCGCCTCGCCGTGCGTGGTGCCGTTGGTGCCGGGGTATCTGTCGTATCTGGCCGGCCTGGTCGGCGCGCAGTCGCCGCCGGTGACGGTCGAACAGGCTCGGCGCGGCCGCACTGTTCCGGCCGCCCGCGCAGGGACGGCGGTACTCACCGACACCGGTACGGAAGCGGAGGTGACCTCGCCGCCGGAGACCGGCCGATTGCGGGTCGCCGGCGCGGCCGGGTTGTTCGTCGCGGGTTTCACGGTGGTTTTCGTGCTGGCCACGGCCACCGTTTTCGGACTGATCCAAACTCTCAACGTCAATCGTGAACTGCTGCAGCGGCTGGGCGGTGTGGTCACCATCGTGATGGGTCTGGCGTTCATCGGCCTGATCCCAGCGCTGCAGCGTGATACCCGGATGGAGCCGCGCCGGCTCGCCGGAATCGCCGGTGCGCCGCTGCTCGGGGCCGTGTTCGCGCTGGGCTGGACGCCGTGCCTGGGCCCGACGCTGTCGGGAGTGATGGCGGTTGCGGCGGGGACCGAGGGCACCACCGCCGTGCGCGGGGTAGCGCTGATCGTGGCCTACTGCCTCGGTCTCGGGTTGCCGTTCGTGGTGCTGGCCTTCGGTTCGGCCAGTGCGTTGCGCGGGGTGGGCTGGCTGCGGCGTAACTCGCGGACCATTCAGGTGATCGGTGGAATTCTGCTCGTAGCGGTCGGTGTGGCCCTGGTGACCGGGGCATGGGACCTGTTCATCGGCTGGGTGCGCGACGGTTTCGTCGCCGAGGTGACGTTGCCGATATGACCGTGACCGACCATTCCGAGGCGACAGTCCGTCCGCCCCGGCAGTCTCCGTTGGGCCGTGCCTGGGCGTTTGTCCGCAACGGCTGGCGCGGGCTCACCAGTATGCGTACCGCGCTGGTATTGCTCTTCCTGCTGGCGCTGGCCGCGATTCCCGGGGCGCTGTTGCCGCAGCGGAGCCTGAACGAACAGAAGGTCGACAAATACATCGCCGACCGCCCTGTGCTCGGCCAGTGGATGGACCGCTTCGAGCTGTTCGACGTGTTCTCCAGCTTCTGGTTCACCGCGGTGTACGTTCTGCTGTTCATCTCGCTGGTGGGCTGCATTCTGCCGCGGACCGTGGACCATTACCGCGCGCTGCGGACCCCGCCGGTGCGGGTGCCGCGCAATCTGGCCCGGTTACCGCACCATCATCGCGTGGTCGTCGACGGGACCGTGGAGGAGATAACCGACCGGGCGCGGTCGCGGTTACGCCGCTGGCGCACCGAGGTTCGCCCCGGCGAGCACCCCGGTGAGATGACGCTGTCCGCGGAGAAGGGCTACATTCGCGAACTGGGTAATCTGGTTTTCCATCTCGCGCTGGTGGGATTGCTGGTGGCCATCGCGGTGGGCAAGCTGTTCGGCTACGAGGGCAATGTGATCGTGGTCGCAGACGGCGGCCCCGGCTTCTGCACCACTTCCCCGGCGGCTTTCGATTCGTTCCGTGCCGGGAACGTCAACGACGGCACCGGCATGACCCCGATGTGTGTGAAGGTGAAGAATTTCCGGGCCGACTATCTCGACAACGGTCAGGCCGAGATGTTCACCTCCGATATCTCATACCAGGCGGGCGCGGACCTGACCGAGAACACCTGGCGGGATACGACCATCCAGGTGAACCATCCGCTGCGGGTCGGCGGCGACCGGGTTTATCTGCAGGGCCACGGATACGCCCCGACGTTCACCGTCACCTTCCCGAACGGTGAGACCCGCACGGAGACGATGCAGTGGCAGCCCACCGATATGAGCACCTTCCTGTCCAGCGGTGTGCTGCGAATCGACCCGCCCGGCGGCATGTACTCCACCGATGCCGAGCGACGGCAGAATCAGATAGCGATCGAGGGCCTGTTCGCGCCGACCGCCGGTTTCCACGGGTCGTTGCTCACCTCCGTCTATCCCGGGATGACGGATCCGGCGGTGGCGGTGGATATCTATCGCGGGGATACGGGCTTGGACACCGGCCGGCCGCAGTCGATTTTCGCGCTGGACCAGGAGATGGTGCGGCAGGGACGGCTGGCCAAGGAGGCCCGGGTGAATCTGCGGCCCGGCGAGTCGACCACGCTGCCCAGCGGCGCCGAGGTCCGGTTCGACGGTGCGAAGGAATTCGCGAATATCCAGGTTTCGCACGATCCCGCACAGCAGTGGGTGCTGGTGAGCGCCGTGGTGATGATGGCCGGCCTGCTGGTCTCGCTGCTGGTTACCCGGAGGCGGGTCTGGCTGCGGGTGACCCCGGAGGGTACCGTAGACCAACGACGCGTCGTAGTAGAGATGGGTGGGCTGGCCCGCACCGATCAAGCCGGCTGGGGCGGGGAGTTCGACCGCCTGCGGCAGCGTTTGCTGGACGCGTCCGGCCGTTGAACGCGGGGCCAGTAGAAGAAAGCGTGCCCGGCCGCGTACGGCCGGCGCGGGTGTCCACCGGGCACCGCGGTACCGACACGGGAGAACAATGATGCCGATCGACGCCACTCTCGCCGGCTACAGCGACCTCGCCTTCAAATCGGCGATCGTCGTGTACGCGCTGGTGCTGGTGCTACTGATCGTGCAGTACGCGTCCGCGCGCACCCGGCAGGTGACCGAACGGGAGCTGGTTGCCGCGGGCGGAGTCAGCGCGGGTAGTGATATCCCGGGCAAGATCAGCGAAACGCCCCGCCCACCGCTGTCCGAGCGGCTCGGCAATATCGCGTTCTCGGTGCTCTTCGTCGCCGTCGGCCTGCATATCGCGTCGATCGTGCTGCGGGGCTTCTCGACCGGCCGTTTCCCCCTGGGCAATATGTACGAGTTCGTCTGCATGGCGACGGCGACCGCCGCGGTGGTGGGTCTCGTTTTCATGCGCGACCACCGCTATCGCGGGATGTGGGCCTTCCTGCTCGTACCGATGATGGTCCTGATGTTCCTCGCCGGGACGGTGCTCTACACCGATGCTGCCCCGGTGGTGCCCGCGTTGCGTTCGTTCTGGCTGCCGCTGCACGTCACCATCGTCAGTATCGGCAGCGGTGTTTTCCTGGTCTCGGGTGTCGCCAGCCTGCTGTTCCTCTACCGGCTGCGGCAGCCCGAGGGGTCGGAATCGGGCAATATTCTCGGCGCGATCGCGCGCCGGCTTCCGGATGCCCGCACCCTGGACCGGCTTGCCTACCGCACGACCATCATCGGGTTCCCGATCTTCGGCGCGGGCGTCATTCTCGGCGCGATCTGGGCCGAGGCGGCCTGGGGGCGGTTCTGGGGCTGGGACCCGAAAGAGACCTGCTCGTTCATCGCCTGGGTGCTCTATGCCGCGTATCTGCACGCGCGAGCGACCTCCGGCTGGCGGGACACGAAAGCCGCGTGGATCAATATCGCCGGATTCGTGGCTATGCTGTTCAACCTCTTCATCATCAATCTGGTCGTTTCGGGGTTGCACAGTTATTCGGGCCTGACCTGATTCCGACACGGCGTTCGCACTCGCTGATGATCGTTACTCGGCCGCAATGCTCAGTTGCTATTGTTTCGTTCGGGTAATAGCTGAACTGGATAAACCCCGGTAATCCTGCGGAAATCGGGTAACGGGTCATTTCCCCTCCCCACGTGGATAAAGCCACGTCGAACAGTGAGGAGAACGGTAGTGGATTCGGAGAATCTCAGTTCGGATACCGGTATCGACGCCGGTTGTTGTGCGTCCGAGACCGCGAATTCCGCGCTCATCTGTGGTCTCGAACCGGATTCCCTGGTCAGATTGGTGCGTACCGCGGTGGGACTGCCCGCCGAGGCACTGGACCGCTTGGCTGGGGTCGCCGATAAATTGCGTGCGGTCGAGGGTCTGCCGCAGGTCGACAGCACGGCCGACTAGGGCGAGGCGCCGGGCAATACGCGCCGCCCATCCGGTCGTAGCGTCAGTGCCCGGTAATCAGTGTTCGGTGGATTCCGGATCGCCGTCGGTATGTTTCTGCTGGTGCGAAATGCGCCAGAGGAAATCGGGATCGTCGTCCGGTCCGACTACACGCTTACGGGCCGGTCCCGGAGCGGATATGGGGCGTTCCGGGCCGAATGCTTTCCAGCACAGCACCGCGATCGCCACGATCACGATGAGGGCCAACACGTACATCACGTGGCTCACCTCCTCTATCGAGGTTAGCTCCCGGAGCTGACTGTGGGTGAACCCGCCGGTCTCCGGAAGCGAGTATCACAGCCAGGGGGTCTGTCTCGGTCGCGCAATCGTTGTGCGGCCGAGGTGTCCCGGGCGGCTCACTACGCCGTGCGAGTCCGGTATCAGGCGCCGCGCACGGTCGCTTCGGTGGTGAGTGATTCGAGCAGGCTCATCACCTCGGATTCCCGAAACCGGCGATGTCCGCCCGGGGTACGCAGGGAGCCGAGCCGTCCCGCATGTGCCCAGCGGGTAACTGTCTTGGGGTCTACGTGGAACAGGGCGGCAACCTGGCCGGGGGTCAGCAGGTTCTCCTGGGCCCCGACGGCAATCGCGGTCATGGCAAACCTTTCTGTTTCGTCACGTTTTCTCATCGGATTCCGACATAGTGGCACCGCGACCCCTGGGTGTTCGAACCACCTACTGTTGGTAAAGCGGAGGTAATGGACAAATCGGATGCGCCGGGCGGCGGGCGGCGGAGGTTCGCTTACGCTGGTCAGGTGAGCGAAGCGAACCCCTCCGAGGACCCGACCACCCCGTCCGGCACATCGCCGGGCCGACGGCTCGCCCGCAACCTGGCGCTCTACACCCTGGCCCGGCTGGTGCTGGTCGCGATACTCACCGCCGTGATCATGGCCGGTGCCTGGCTGGTATCCGTACAGGTGCCGCTGATCGTCGCCGTCCTCTTCGCCATCGTTATCGCCATGCCGCTCTCGCTCACACTCTTCAAGGGTCTGCGTGCGAAGGTGAACTCCGATATCGCCGCGGTCGATGAGCGCCGGCGGCAGGACAAGGCTCAACTGCGAGCCCGGCTGCGGGGGGATACGGCCGCGAGCGACCCCGGCGGCTCCGCAGCCGGTGGGTCGCGCGAAGCGGAGCCGGTCGAAGAAGGGGAATCCGGGCCGCAAGGAGGGGAGTCCGGGGATACCGGATCGCGTGATCCGGAGCCGGGCGACTCCGACCCGGATGGACCCGGCACCGCGGAACGATCGCAAGGGGAGGCGACTCCGAAGGAGCCGGGTGGTTCCGGCGGCACGGCGTGAGGTCGTGTACTCGCGGTAATCCGCGGGCCTGGGCCGATAACGCGGTCCGGCTCATCGATGCGGATGCGCAGCGCAGTGCCGACACCCATCTGCTGCGCTATCCACTTCCGGCGGAGTGGAATGTGCAGCTGTATCTCAAGGACGAATCGACCCATATCACCGGGAGCCTGAAACATCGGCTGGCCCGGTCGCTGTTCCTCTACGCGTTGTGCAACGGGTGGATCACCGAGGGCACCACGATCGTGGAGGCCTCGTCCGGATCGACGGCCGTGAGCGAGGCGTATTTCGCGCAACTGCTCGGCCTGGATTTCGTGGCCGTGGTTCCGGCGGGCACCTCCGCGCAGAAGATCGCCCTGATCGAAGCGCAGGGCGGGCGGTGCCACTACGTGGAGCGACCGCCGGATATGTACGCCGAGGCGGCGCGGCTGGCGGCCGAATGCGGTGGGCATTATCTGGATCAATTCACCAACGCCGAACGGGCCACCGATTGGCGGGGGAACAACAATATCGCCGAATCGATCTTCGACCAGCTCACGCTGGAAACCAATCCGGTACCGGAGTGGATCGTCGTCGGTGCCGGTACCGGCGGTACCAGTGCCACCATCGGCCGGTATCTGCGCTATCGCCGGTACGCGACGCGCCTGGCAGTGGTGGACCCGGACAATTCCGCGTTCTACGGCGCCTATGAGACCGGCAGCCGCGACTACACGACCGGTATGCCGTCACGGATCGAAGGGATCGGCCGGCCCCGGATGGAACCGTCCTTCGTACCGGAGGTGGTGGACCGGATGATCCAAGTGCCGGATCCGGCATCGATCGCGGCCGCGGGGTTCGCCGGCCGCGGTCTGGGCCGCCGAGTCGGTGGATCCACCGGCACCAACTTCTGGGGTGCGTGCGCGCTGATCGCGGAAATGCTGGCCGCCGGGCGCGGCGGCAGCGTCGTCACGCTGCTGTGCGATGGGGGTGAGCGGTATGCCGATACCTACTTCAGCGACGAATGGATCACCGGTCAGGGCTGGGACCTGTCATCACCCACCGCCGTCCTCGAGGAATTCCTCGCCACCGGCCGCTGGACCGGCTGACCCGGGCGACGCGGATCCCGATACCGGACGAACGCATACGATGACTCCGGTATGGATCTCGATCCGGGCCGCTCGGACGGCCGTGTTCCCGTGATTCCGGCACCGGCGGACGACCCGCTCGTGGTCACCCTGCTGGGCCGGATCGCCCTGCGCCGGAACGCCACGCTGGTGGCGTTACCGGGTACTCGCGCGCGGGCGCTGCTGGTGGCGCTCGCCCTGCGACCGGGTCGTACTCGCGGTGCCACGGCGCTGATCGAGGAGATATGGGGTGACGATCCGCCACGGGCTCCGGCGAACGCCCTGCACACCCAGATCTCCCGGCTGCGGGCGGCGTTACCCGACGGGGTGCTCGAGGCCGGGCCCGGCGGCTACCGGTTGGCGGTGCGCCGGGAGCAGGTCGATCTCACCGCGGTGGAAGTGCTTGTGCGGGAGGCCCGCACGTCACTCGAATCCGGTGCGGCCGGCGATGCGCAAATGGCGGTCGATCGGGCCCGTGCGCTGTGGTCCGGTGAGCCGGGAGCCGATCTGTCCCCGGGCCGTCTCGCCGACGAACTGGCTGCCGCGGCCGCGACGCAGGCCGAGGCACTCGACGATATCGAGCGGACGGCCCGGGAGGCGTCCGGCGACCTCGACGCGGCCATAGCCATAGCTCGCCGTCAGGTGCGTGCCCGTCCCCGGGACGAAACCCGGGCCCGGACCCTGATGCGGCTGCTCGCGACCGCCGGGCGCGACAGCGAGGCGCTCGATGTTTTCGCGGCTCTGCGCGCGAGGCTCGGCGCCGAACTGGGGACCGACCCTGGTGCCGCGATCACCGAGTTGAACACCGCGATACTCCGGGGCCGGTTCACGCCGCGTCCCACTCCGGCCACGCCGGATCCCGGTACCGCTTCCGCGCTGCCCTCGGCGGTCGGTGTGCGGGCCGCGCCCAATGCGCTGCTCGGACGCGACGAGGATCTCACCGAACTCGCCCGGCTGCTCCGGGTTTCGCGAGTCACCACCGTGCTGGGGCCCGGGGGCACCGGAAAGACGAGGGTCGCCAATGCGCTCGCCGTGCGAGTGGCCGGCGCCCAGCCGGTCGTACTGGTGGAACTGGCCTCGGTGCGGCCCGGTGGCGTGGCGGCGGAGGCAGTTGTCGATATCGAGGCGTCGATCGCCGCGACGATGGGACTCGGTGAGGTCAGGAGGGAGCGTGGGCTGGCACAACCGGGCTCGCCCCCGGATACCGGGCGCCGGTTACGTGACGCGCTCTCGGCCCGCCCGATGCTGCTCGTGCTGGACAATTGCGAGCATCTGATCGATGCCGCGGCGGCGGTGGTGGCCGATCTGGTGGGTGACTGTCCGCAGTTGACGGTACTCACCACCAGCCGGGCGCCGCTGGCGATCACCGCTGAGACGGTGTACTCGCTGGCGCCGCTGGCGATCGACCCCGCCGGATCGCCCGCGACAGACCTGTTCACGGCGCGGGCGCGGGCGGTACGACCGTCGGTCCGGCTCGATATGGAGGTCGTGGCCCGGCTCTGCCGGACCCTGGACGGGCTACCGCTGGCGATCGAACTGGCCGCCGCCCGGGTGCGCACCATGAGCGTGGAGGATATCGAGCAGCGGCTGGACCAGCGTTTCGCGCTGTTGCGCACCGGCGACCGGACCTCGCCGCAGCGGCATCGCACCCTGCACGCGGTGATCGCCTGGAGCTGGAACCTGCTCGAACCCGCCGAGCAGATCACCCTGCGCCGGATGTGCCGGTTCCCGGCGGGTTTCGGTCTCGCGGCGGCCGAGACGGTGGCGGGTGGACCCGAGGTCACCGATATCGCGGCGGCGGTGGACGGATTGGTGAGCCAGTCCTTGCTCACGGTGGTGGAGGACGAGAACGCCGATCCCGGGGCCGGGCTGGGGGTGCGCTACCGGATGCTGGAAACGGTCCGCGAATTCGGTGAACAGGAACTGGCCGCGGTGGATACCGGGCCGGGATCCGAGATCGATCTGGTGGAGTCGCGGATGGCCCGCTGGGGGCGGGAATTCGCGGTCCGGATGGCGGAGCGATACCGCGCCGGCGACCAGCTGGGACCAGCCCTGACCACGGCGGAGGAGCTGGACAATCTCGCGGCCGTGCTACGCCGGGCCGACGCGTGCGGAGACCGGGACACCATGTACGCGGTGTTCCCCGTGGCGGCGATGCGGTGGGTGGTGCACGGCGCGAATATGGAGCTCTTGGGCTGGCTTCCCCGGCTGATCGCGCTGGCGCCGCCGCCGCGGAGCCACGGGGTATACGCCGATCTGGAAATGCTCGTACATTCCCTGATCGCGCTGCATCTCGCGTTCATGACCCGCAGCATGCGCGAGCTCGCCGTGGTGCGGATCCGGGCCCGCGCGCTGCTGCGCGGCGATACGGGAATGAGCGAACCGTTCCGGTTCATGGGACTGCTGATGTCCTGTCCGCCCGACGCGATCCGGCTCGCCCGGTTACTGGCCCGCGGTGCGCGCTCGCCGGACCGGCTGACCCGATGCATCGCTTTGCTGGCCCGGGCGAATATCTGGGAGAACATGGGCCGGATACACGGGTCCAGCCGGGATGCCGTGGTTGCCGTGAGGTACCTCACCGATGGCGAGGTGTGGAGCCGGGCGATGCTGGCTCAGCATCTCGGCTCGCTGGCCGGCCAGACCGCGCGATACCGCGAATCGGTAGGGCATTACGAAGAGTCGGCCGAATTACTGGGCCGGATACGAGCCTACGAGGAAAGCCTGGAGGTGCACTCCTATCTGGCAGTATCGCTGGCCGCGAGCGGCGACCCGGCCCGAGCCCGGCGCGAACTGGACACCGCTCTCGGACTTTCCGGATCCGGTACGGCGAGAACGGAATTGATCGATGATCCCGGTATCAGCCGCAATCATCGGCTGGCGATGGTCGCCGCGGGAGTAGCCGGAATCGAGCTCGCCGAGGGCGATATCGAGGCGGGGCTGGGACACTTCCGGCGTGCGCTGGAACTGCAGGGCTGGCCCGGTCTCGCCCTGGAGGCGGGACCGGGCACGCTCCTGATGGGTTCCGCGACGCTGGACGCGCATGTGCTGTTCGAGCGCACCGAAGTGGTCGCTGCGCTGCTGCCCGAACTCATCGAGGTCACGCGGAGCCGGCTGAGCTACGTGCTGGATCTACCGCAGCTCGGTACGGCGGCCTGCGCGCTCGGCTCGGGCCTGCTGGCGCTGGACGAGCAGCCGGCGACCGGGGTCGAGTTGCTGGCGCTGGCTTCGGTGGTTTCACCGCGGCAGGACTATCCGGTGATGCAGTGGGAGCGCCATCACGATTTGTGGCGCGAACGGGTCGGGCCCGACTACTTCGGGGCGGCCGTGGCCGCCGCAAGTAGGTTGCGCCGCGAGGCGGCGGGTGAGCGGATAGTGGAGGTGGTCCGGGAATTGAACGTGCGAACGCCGGATCCGTTCGCGCGGCGCACTACCGAGCGAACGGATCCGGCGGATATTCACGCCCGGCGCATATAGGCCCGGACGGTCAGCGGCGCGAAGACCGCGACGATCACCGCGGCACCCACCAGCGACCAGACCACATGCATGCCGACGTGCCCGGTGTTCATCAGTTCCCGGCAGGCCCACACCAGATGCGAGACCGGATTGACATCGATGAACGCCTGCAGCCAGCCGGGCATCGTCTCCTTCGGGACGAAGGCCGGGGAGGCGAAGGTCAGCGGGAACATGACCAGCATCGAATAGCCCTGCACCGCGGAGGCCTTGTTCGCGATAACACCGAAGAACGCCCAGATCCAGCTGGTGGCGAACGAGCAGACGACGACCAGCGCGACGGCCCCCACGACACCCGCGGCATTCGGCCGCAAGCCCATGAGCAGGCCCATCACCACGGTCAGCACCGAGGCGATACCGTAGCGGACCATATCGGCGGTGAGCGCGCCGGACAGTGCCGAGATCCGGGCTATGGGCAGGGATTTGAACCGGTCGAAAACTCCTTTCTCCATATCCTCTTTCAGCTGGACTCCGGTGACCACCGAGGTCATCACCACGGTTTGCACCAGAATGCCCGGGATGATCACCGGCAGATAGCTCTGTACGTCGCCGGAGATGGCGCCGCCGAAGATATAGGTGAACATCAGGGTGAAGATCACCGGCTGGATCACGACGTCGAACAATTGCTCGGGATTGTGTTTGATTTTCAGCAGGCCGCGATAGGCCATGGTCAAGGTGTTGTCCACGGTCCGGCGCAGGCCGATCCGGGCTGCCGGTAGCGGCAGTGCGGGTGCCGGCGCGGTCTGTGGTTCTACGAGGGTGGTGGTCATGCCGCCGTCCGTTCGGTATCGGTATCGGCCGGGTGGCCGGTGAGTGTGAGGAAGACTTCGTCGAGGCTGGGCTTGGTCACGGTGATCTCGTCCACCGCGATGCGCTGTTCGCGCAACCTGACCAGCAGTTCGGTGGTGTCGTTCGGGTCCGGCAGGGCCGCGGTGAGCCGCCCGGCCTCCGGTGTGGTCTGCGGTTCGGTGCCCAGGACCTCACCGATGATCCGGCGCGCGGATTCGAGCTGGGACCGCTGGGCCAGCGTCAGCTGCAATGACGAACCGCCGATCGACGATTTGAGTTCGTCGGCGGTGCCGTCGGCGATCACCCGGCCGTGGTCGATCACCGCGATCCGGTCGGCCAGTTGATCGGCCTCGTCGAGATACTGGGTCGTGAGCAGCACCGTGGTACCGCCGCGCACCAGTTTGCGGATGGTTTCCCACATCTGGGCGCGGGTGCGTGGATCCAATCCGGTGGTGGGTTCGTCGAGGAACAGCAGCGGGGGTGTGGCGATGAGGCCCGCCGCCAGATCCAGCCGCCGGCGCATACCGCCGGAGAAGTTCTTCAGCGGTTTGGCGGCGGCCTCGGTGAGCCCGAACTCCTCCAGTAGCTCGGCGGTGCGGCGCCGGGCCGCGGACCGGCTCAGCCCGAGCAGCCGGGAGAAGATCGTCAGGTTCTCGGTGGCTGTCAGATCCTCGTCCACCGAGGCGTACTGGCCCGTCACGCCGATGAGCGAGCGGACGGTGGAGGGCTCGCGGACCACATCGTGGCCGAAGACGCGGGCGTTCCCGCCGTCGGGCCCCAGCAGGGTGGCGAGCATACGGATGGTGGTGGTCTTCCCGGCGCCGTTCGGCCCGAGGACGCCGTAGACGGAGCCCTGCGGTACCGCCAGGCTCACCCCGTCGACGGCGCGCTGGGTGCCGAACACCTTGACCAGGTCGGTCGCCTCGATGGCGAGCGTCGCCGCTGATACGTGATTCGTCATAGGTCCTACGGTCGCCTGCCTGTCTTGCACGGCTCTTGCACCGCGATTGCGGCACCTTTCGTCAATTTTTGTTGACAAGCTGGCCGACGTCAATCAAAATTGACGAATGACGGAAGCAACCACACTCGCCGCGGCAGCGGGCAGCCCGGACCCCGCCGTGGGTCTACGGGCAGTGCTGGCGCTGCGCCGGCTGCTCGACCGGCTGGAGTCGATCCAGGTGGGCAACGCGCGGAACCAGGGCTGGTCCTGGCAAGCCATCGCCGACGCACTCGAGGTCAGCAAGCAGGCGGTGCATCAGAAATACAACCGGAAGGGCAGGGACCGATAGATGTTCGAGAGATTCACCAAGAGCGCCAGGTCGGTGGTCGTCACCGCACAAGAACAGGCGCGCGAACTGCGGTCGCCGGAAATCCGGGTCGAGCACCTGCTGCTCGGACTGCTGGACGAGGCAGAACCCGAGCTGCGCACTCTGCTGGAACAGCACGGAGTCACCCTCGATTCGGTGCTACGCGACCTCACCGCGGCAGCCCGCGACGAGCCACTCGGCCCGGAGGATGCCGAAGCCCTGCGCTCCATCGGGATCGACCTCGACGCCGTACGCGAAAGTCTGGACGCGAGTTTCGGTGCGGACGCACTCGATCGCGCGCCGGCTCCGGAAGATTCGCGGCCCCAAGGCCGCCGCTATCGGCTGGGCCATATCCCATTCAGCCGGGAATCCAAGAAAATCGTGGAACTCTCCCTCCGGGAAGCGGTGGCACGCAAGGAAAGGACCATCGAAACCGGCCACATCCTCCTCGCAATCGTCCGCGCCCCCAACCAGACCACCACCGACCTCCTCGGCGGCCCCACCGCCCTCACCCGCCTCCGCCCCCAGGTCCACGCCCTCCTAGACCATGCCGCCTGACCCAACCTTCCCGGGCGGGGCCCGCCCGGTTCTGGAGCGACCAGAGCGAAGGAGCGCAGCGACTGAGCGCCGGAAGTGAAGAACCGGGTTAATAGGGCCCCGCCCTCGAGCCGCGGAGCGGCTCCAAAAACACAGCCCGCCCCTTCGCGGCTGGTTTACCTCGAGATCGGGGTCGGCTGGTCTGCTTCGGGACCG
>NZ_JBEYBT010000005.1:0-251302 GCF_040632335.1 Nocardia sp. NPDC019395 | reverse complement strand
GTCCGGGGTCGGCTGGTCTGCTTCGGGACCGGGGTCGGCTGGTCTGCTTCGGGACCGGGGTCGGCTGGTCTGCTTCGGGACCGGGGTCGGCTGGTCTGCTTCGGGACCGGGGTCGGCTGGTCTACTTCGGGACCGGGATCGGCTGGTCTACCTCGAGCCCAGGGTCACCTGGCCTACCTCCAGACCAGGGTCAGCAGTCCCCGACCCCGCGACCGGAGGCGGCGTCATTTCCCGGCGAGTTCCTGGCTGACACCGTGCTCTCGGCGGTCGGAGGCCTCCATATCGAGCCCAACTCCCCGGTCTCGACCATGCTGGTCCCGGCCACCAGAGTGCGCTGGGAGTCGGTCAGCGGCCGCTTCCCACCTGCTCCGGCCCCGCGCCACCGGATATGGCGCCATGAACACAGCCCGCAGCCACGCGCCGCCGAAGGCGCGCATTAAATACCGCGCTGTGCCTAGCATGGGGCATGCAGCTTGTACTCCGGTTGATCGGCACCGCCTTCGCCATCTGGCTGGCCGCGCTATGGGTCGGCAAAATCGAGATCGTATCCCCGCCCGATCAGGGCAACGGCGCGAAAATCATTGTCCTGCTCGCGGTGGCAGTGGTGTTCACAGTGGTGAACGCCTTCGTCAAACCGATCGTGAAATTGCTCTCGCTGCCGCTGGTGATCTTGACCCTCGGCCTCTTCCTGCTGGTGATCAACGCGTTGATGCTGTGGCTCACCGCCTGGATCACCGAGGCCACCGATTACGGATTGCGAATCGACGGATTCTGGGCGGCGCTGCTCGGTGCCATCGTCATCACCGTGGTGAACTGGGCTATCGGGATCCTGCTTCCCGACGACTGAGGAGTCAGCCGCCGAGCCACAGCGCGACCGCGGTGAGCGCGGACCAGGCCAGCATGGCGAGGCCCGAATCGCGTAGCGCGGGGATCAATTCCATTCCGCCCCGGTCCGCCCGGACCGGGGCGTTCGCGCGTACGGCAAGGGGGACGGCCAGTAGCCCCGCCAGCGCCCACGGGGTGCGCACGAGCAGGATCAGAGTCATCAGGAACGGGGCCGCCATGAGGGCCAGGTGCAGTGTGCGGGTGCGGGTATCGCCGAGTTTCACCGCCAGGGTCGTTTTCCCGGATTCCGTATCGGTCGGGATATCTCGCAGATTGTTCGCGACCAGTACCGCGCTGGAGAACGACCCGACCCCGATCGCGAGCGCGAGGCCCGCCCAGTCGACCCGGCCGGCCTGGACGAATTCGGTGCCGAGTACCGCGACGAGGCCGAAGAACACGAACACCGCGATCTCGCCGAAACCGCGATAACCGTAGGGTTTGTTCCCGCCCGTATAGAACCACGCGCCGGCCAGGCAGACCGCGCCGATCAGGATCAGCCACCAGGCCGACAACACCGCCAGGATCAAGCCCAGCACCGCGCCGAGGGTGAGACTCGCCACGGCGGCGCCCCGGACCGCCGCGGGCGAGGCCAGCCCGGAACCGACCAGTCGCAGCGGGCCGACGCGTTCGTCGTCGGTTCCGCGGATCCCGTCCGAATAGTCGTTGGCGTAGTTCACCCCGATGATGAGGGATATCGAAACACCCAAGGCCAGGAGCGCTTTCCACCAGACCGCTCCGTCGATGGCGGCCGCGGCGCCGGTACCGGCGAGGACGGGGGCGATCGCGTTCGGCAGAGTGCGGGGCCGGGCGCCCTCGATCCATTGTGCTGCGGTAGGCATCCTCGAAGCCTAATCCTCGGGGCCGGGCGGAGCCCGCGCACGCAGCGGCGCGGTCTGCCGGACGACCGTTACTTGCCGGATCGGGCTATCGGGGGCATTCTCGACATCAGTTGGACTGATCTTCCTCTCGGCGGGTATTCGCCCGGCGAGGCCGATACGGAGGAGAGGAGCCCACCATGGCCCAGCGCAAGCTTTCCCATACGGCGGAACCCGGCGCCTTCGACGCGATGTCCGAGGCCGACCGTGCCGAACAGAACGCGCCGGCCTACCCCGACGACGCGCCGTACACCGATATCGATCCGGGCTCGGTTCCGGAGGATATGCCGGTTCCGGAGGCCACCTCGTCCGTTCCGGGCATCCGCGATGTGTGGGACGCCAACCCCGCCGATATCGCCGAACAGGCCATCCCGGTGCCGCTGGGGGACGATTACGACGGCGCCGACGCCGATGAGGAGCCCTGAGCGGGACCGCGAATCAGGAAGCCGAACCGGCCAATAGGTGTTTGCGCAGTTCGGCGCGGTCGGGTTTACCCGGGCCCAGTAGCGGGATCTCGTCGACGAGCGTGAGCTCGCGGGGCGCGGCGACGGCATCCAGTTCGGCCAGCACATGGTCGCGGAGGTCGTCGAGGGTCGGCGCCGCGCCCGGCGCGGGGACCACCGCGACAGCTACCCGCTGTCCGAGACGTTCGTCGGGCAAGCCCAGGACCACGCATTCGGATACGGCGGGATGGGTCGCGAGCACGGCCTCCACGACCTGCGGGATCACCAGCAGGCCGCCGGTGCTTATCGCTTCGTCCAGCCGGCCCTGTACGCGGAGCACACCGTCGGTGAACACACCGGCGTCGTCGGTGCGGAACCAGCCAGGTTCGGCGAAGGCGGGGTGATCGGGCATATTGCGGTATCCGGACGCCAGCATGGCACCGCCGAGCAGGATCCGCCCGCCCTCGATCCGGACCCGGGTACCGCTCAGCGGGACACCGTCGTATACGCAGCCGCCGCAGGTCTCACTCATGCCGTACGTGCGGACGACGTTGATTCCGGCGTCGCGGGCTCGCTCGTAGAGCGGTAGCGGCGTCGCGGCGCCACCGATCAGTACCGCGTCCAGTTCGGCCAGCGCGGCGGTCACGGCGGGTGCCTCGAGCACCTTGACCAGCTGGGTCGGCACCAGCGAGGTGTAGCGGCGTTCCCCGCGCATACCCGCGATCGCACCGGCGAGCGCCTCGGGCAGGAAACCGCCGGAGACATCGACCACCGTCGGCTCCGTGCCCGCGAGCAAGGAACGCAGCAGCACCTGGAGGCCCGCGATGTGATGGGTGGGTAGCGCGAGCAGCCAGTTGCCCGGACCGCCCAGCCGTTCGTGGGTGGCATCGCCGCTGGCGCGTAACGCGGCCGCGGTGAGCATGGCGCCTTTCGGCACACCGGTGGTACCGGAGGTGGTGACGACCAGCGCGATATCGTCCGCGATCGGCTCGCCGGGGGCGAGTGCGTCACCCAGCCGGCGGGCCTCGCGGCGATCGCTGGTCGGGACCGGCAGCCAGGCCGCCGAGCCGCTTCCGTCGAGAACCTGCCGCAGATGCGGCAGTACGTCGCTGACTCCGCTGCCGGTGGGTATGGGCAGGGTACGCAGGGTTTTCGTCACGGCCGCGCCTTGTCTCCGGTGAACCGGAAAACCGTGGTGCGCTCGCTGTACTCGCTCACGGTTGCGATGTTGTCACGTCGCCAGGGCTCCGTACAGCAGGGGTCGGCGCTGCCGGTACAGGGCGCCGGATGGTCGGATCGGTCTTGGCCAGACATGGAACTGCGATTCACTCGTCGGACGGTACGAAGGGGTCGCACCGGGCGTCGGTGATCGGGCGGCCATCCGATCGTATCGTCGCCCGGCGGACGGGGAGTTGGCAACCCGGCAAGAATCGGAACCGGATCCCGGTCAGCGGTTATCGCGCCGCAACGGATGGTCGTCCGGCACTTCGACCAGCACAATCGGTACGCCGTCGGGGTCTTTCAACCACATCTCGATCAGACCCCACGGTTCGCTCACGGGCGCGCGGTCGATCGAGACTCCGTTGAGCGCCAGCTCTACGGCGACGGCGCCGACATCACGCACCTGCAACCAGATGGCGCCCGCGAAGCCCTCCGGATCGGTCTCCGAACCGCCGTGACCGGCCACCTCGATCAACGACTGGCCGGCGAAGAACACGGTGCCACCGGGGTACTCCCGGGCGATCGCCAGGCCGAGAGCCTCGCGATAGAAGGCGACGGTGGTCGCGTAGTCGCGGGGGCGCAGGATTATCCGGCTACTGAGGATGTCCATCGCCCGAGAGTTTAGGCGGTGGCGATCGGTGTTGTGATCAGAAATGCCAGGGGTAGGGGGTCCAGTCGGGGGTGCGCTTCTCGAGGAAGGAGTCGCGGCCTTCGATGGCTTCGTCGGTCATGTAGGCCATGCGGGTTGCTTCGCCGGCGAAGAGTTGCTGGCCGACCAGGCCGTCGTCGGCGAGGTTGAAGGCGTATTTGAGCATGCGCTGGGCCTGGGGCGACTTCCCGTTGATCTCCGCGGACCATTCCAGGGCGACGTCTTCGAGTTCGGCGTGGTCGATCACGGCGTTGACCGCGCCCATGGCGTGCATTTCCTCGGCTGTGTAGGCGCGGCCGAGGAAGAAGATCTCGCGGGCGAATTTCTGACCCACCAGTTTCGCCAGGTAGGCGCTGCCGTAGCCGCCGTCGAAACTGCCGACATCGGCGTCGGTTTGTTTGAACCGGGCGTGTTCCCGGCTGGCCAGGGTCAGATCGCACACCACGTGCAGGCTGTGTCCACCGCCGGCAGCCCAGCCGTTGACCAGCGCGATCACGACCTTGGGCATGAACCGGATGAGCCGCTGTACCTCCAGGATGTGCAGCCGGCCGGCGCGGGCCTTGTCGACTGTGTCGGCGGTGTCGCCGCTGGCGTACTGGTAGCCGCTACGGCCGCGGATCCGCTGGTCGCCGCCCGAGCAGAACGCCCAGCCGCCGTCCTTGGAGCTGGGGCCGTTTCCGGTGAGCAGGACCGCGCCGACGTCGCCGGTGGTGCGGGCGTGGTCGAGCACCGCGTAGAGCTCGTCGACCGTATGCGGCCGGAAGGCGTTGCGGACCTCGGGACGGTCGAACGCGATCCGGACGGTGCCCTGTTCGATATGCCGGTGGTAGGTGATATCGGTCAGGTTCTCGAACCCGGCCACGTCGCGCCACAGCGTCGGATTGAACGTCATGGGGGTGATTACATCAGGCGGGATGGGGGTCGCGGCGCCGCGTTGACTTCACCACATCTCGGCCGAATCGTTTGGACGCCGTAAAACCCAGAGTTACCGTGCATATATGAGCGAGCAGACCCAACCGACGATCGATGACGGCCTCGTCGACGAAGATCGGCTGGTGCGGCAGCGCTCCGACACCGCGGTATCGGAGCGGACCTCGCCCGACGATTACGACCGGCACGGCGGATGGCCGCGGATCACCCCGGCGCAGACCGGGCCGGAATTCGGCGAATTCGTGGCGGCCATGCGCACACTGCAGGACCTCGCGGTTTCCGCGGACGCGCCGGCCGAGGTCTACCGCGAGGCGCGCGACAGGGTCAACGCCCTGGTCGATCTGCTCGAACCGTACCGAGCCGCGGAGGGGCAGGGCCCGGCCGGCCGTGTCGCCGACCTTCCCGGGCGCGGCAGTCTGCTCATGCTGCCCTGGCGGACGGTATCGGCCGGACCCGACGGCATCGTGATGCAGGGTGTCTTCCGCCGGTTCCACCTCGGCGGGAATTCCGCCGCGCACGGCGGTGTGCTGCCGCTGCTTTTCGACGATCTCTTCGGTATGACTGTGCACTACGCGGGCCGGCCGATCAGCCGGACGGCGTTCCTCCATGTGAACTACCGGAAAGTGACCCCGCTGGACACTCCGCTGACTGTGCGCGGCCGGGTCGAGCGGATCGAGGGACGGAAAACCTTCATCAGCGCGGAGCTGATCGACGAAGAAGGCACGGTTCTGGCAGACAGTGAAGGCCTGATGGTGGAGCTGCTTCCCTGGCAGCCGTGATTTCGGCGCCGCCTTCGGCGGGTTGCTGAATCGTGAAGGTGGCAGGCAATGCAGGGCAGTCCGGGAAGGTTCTGTGTTTTTGGCGCCGCCTGCGGCGGCGCGGGTTCGGGGCCCCCTTGGTCTCGTTCTTCACTCCCGGCGCTCAGTCGCTGCGCTCCTTCGCTCTGGTCGCTCCAGAACGAGACGGGCCCCGAACCACCAACGCTGACCGGCCGCATGCGGGAGAACGGGGCGGGGTCGCATGCAAACAAATTGCCTCGCTGAACTCGGCACCGTCGCTGGGTACGTAAGTTCCGGGTCGACTCTCCCCGGGGGGCTGCATCGCGTTTCGCGGTTGCCGGGCCTAGCGCATGGTGTCTCCTGCTGAATCGGTATGTGCTGCGGGCGGAGATGCATTCGTGTGGGTGGTGCGTATAGTTGCGTTGCCCGTCCATACGAGTACTGATCCGGAGGATCCTTAAATTGGTTGCAGCACTGTCTGAATCACTGCTTGACGAGGCTACGCGCCCGGCCTTCCTCGCCGACGCCGTCCAGGTTCTGGATGCCGAGGTCTCCGATAAGGGTGGTGCCTCTGGTCTTGCCGTGAAGGGTGGGTACGCGGCGGTCAAGAAGATCAGCCCGTCCATCGTGCCCGACGCCCTGGAATCGCTGGCGCCCAAACTGCTCGAGCAGCTCGAGCCGTACTGGGGCGAATACCAGGCCGGCGCCAACGGCAGCTTCGGCGAACTGCTCGCCTCGAAGGGTGACGAGGTGGCCGAGGCGCTGCTGACCGTCACCGACGCGCGGGCCGCGGCTTCCAGCCGTCCCGCCCTGCAGAAGGTGTACAACTCGATGCGTTCGTCGGCCAAGAAGAACGTTATCGAGGCGCTGCCCCGGGTCGGCGATCTGGTGCAGAAGCACGCCGGATAACGGCCTTTCGGCACGGACTCCGCCGCGCGTACGCGCGGTACGTGGGGGCCTCGACGACGAGGTCCCCAACGGGGGGAGTTCTACGGGGCGGTATCGGATCCGCGGGAGCCACGCCGGCGGTCGGGGGATATCCGCGCGACCAGCACGCATGGTGTGAGCAGGGTGACGCAGACGCGGCGGCCGGGGTCTGACAGGCTGGAGGCGTGAATCCGTCAACAGCGCAAGCGCGGGTAGTCGTCGACGAACTCGCCCGCGGTGGGGTGCGGGAAGTGGTGTTGTGTCCCGGCTCGCGCAACGCACCGCTCGCGTTCGCCCTGCAGGCTGCCGACGCGGCCGGTCAGCTCCGGCTGCATATGCGCATCGACGAGCGAACGGCCGGATTCCTGGCGGTGGGCCTTTCCATCGCCTCGGGTGCGCCGGTGCCGGTGGTGATGACCTCGGGTACCGCGGTAGCGAACCTCGGCCCGGCGGTCCTGGAAGCCAACTACGCCCGGGTGCCGTTGATCGTACTGAGCGCCAACCGCCCATACGAGATGCTCGGTACCGGCGCGAACCAGACCGTCGAACAACTGGGCCTGTTCGGCAGCCAGGTCCGGGCGACCATCAGCCTCGGTCTCGCCGAGGCCGAACCTGCCACCGAATATCCCCGGCAGAACAGCGTATGGCGTTCCGCGGTATGCCGGGTTCTGGCCGCCGCCCGCGGGACCCGCTCGGGCAATGCCGGCCCGGTGCATTTCGATATCCCGTTACGTGAACCACTGGTCCCGGATCCCGGAGGCGAGGCGCCCACACCGGCCGGACGAGGCGTGGATCTGCCCTGGACGGCGACCCAGTACGCCACCCTGGATGTCCCGCTCGATATCGACCTCACCCCGGATACCGTGGTGATCTCCGGGCACGGCGCCGGTCTCCGTCCCGAACTCGCGGCTCTGCCGACGGTCGCCGAACCCACCGCGCCCGTGCACGGCCCGGCGCTGCATCCGCTGGCGTTATCGCTGTTGAAACCGCGGCAGGCGATCATCACCGGTCGTCCCACGCTGCACCGGCAAGTGTCGAAGGTGCTGGCCGATCCCGAGGTCACGGTGTACGCGCTGACCACCGGCCCGCGCTGGCCCGATGTTTCGGGCAATGTGGTCGGTACCGGTACCCGGGCGGTAACCAGTGGTGAACCCGCCGCGGAATGGCTGGCCCGTTGCCGTGAACTGGATCTGCGGGCCCGCACGGTGGTGCGCGAGGAACTGGCCCGCCATCCCAAACCCACCGGCCTGCATGTGGCCGCGGTGATCATGGACGCGTTGCGGGACGGCGATCAGCTGCTGCTGGGAGCGTCGAATCCGGTCCGCGACGCCGCGCTGGTGTCGGCGCCGAAACCGGGCGTGCGGGTCCTGTCCAATCGGGGTGTCGCGGGTATCGACGGCACGGTGTCGTCCGCGGTCGGCGCCGCGCTGCACCATCCCGGGCGTACGATCGCGCTGATCGGCGACCTCACCTTCCTGCACGATGCTTCCGGCCTGCTGATCGGCCGCGGCGAACCCCGTCCCGACGACCTCACCGTTGTCGTCGCCAACGACGACGGCGGCGGTATCTTCGAACTCCTCGAACAGGGCGACCCGCAGTACGCCGGTGTATTCGAGCGCGTTTTCGGCACCCCGCACGGCATGGATCTCTCCGCGTTGTGCGCGGCGTACCGGATCCCGCACCGGCAGGTCGGGGTGGGTGAATTGACCGCCGAGCTCGCGAGTCGAGCCAGCGGGTTCCGGGTGCTCGAGGTGCTCACCGATCGCGCCGGTCTGCGCGAACTCCATTCCGCGGTGCGCGCCAAGATCGACGCGTAGATTCGCCGGGCAATTCGTATCGCCCGTTCGGATGGCGATGAATCGGCGTCGGCAGTCTCGTCTCGACTACAGCAGCCCTGAATCGAGGAGACCGTATGCAACCCGAATTCGACCTGTCGCCCGCCTCGGACGCGTTGGCCGATATCGTCACCGCGATCGACGACCCGCAACTCGACCGACTCACTCCCGCCGGTATCCCGGTTCGTGCCCTGCTCGAGCATGTGGAAGGTTTGGCGGAGGCGTTCCGCGCGGCCGCCACCAAGGAAACGGCGGGGTCGTCGGCCGCACCCGAGTTCGGCACCGGCGCAACGCTCGACTCGCAGTGGCGCATCCTGGTCCCGGCCCGGCTGCGGGCTATGTCGCGGGCCTGGCGGGAACCCGCCGCGTGGTCCGGTGACACCGAAGCCGGTGGTATCACCATGCCGGCGGCTGTCACGGCTCGTGTCGCGCTGGACGAGTTGGTCGTCCATGCCTGGGACCTGGCGCGGGCCACCGGGCAGGAATTGAAGGTGCACGATTCGGACCTGGCCGTGCTCCTGGACTTTCTGAAGGACACCCCGCCGGAGGGAACGCCCGGTCTGTTCGGGCCGTCCGTGCCGATCGGCCCGGCGGCGCCGGCACTGCACAAGGTGCTCGGGCTCACCGGTCGCGACCCCTTCTGGATTCCCTCGGCGCGGTGAGCCACCCGGGAGACGCCGCGGTCGGGCAGTAGGCCGCTCCGGCGGTAGTTCGCGGGCGCGTAGGCTGACGGCGTCATGGTCGCCCTCCTGTTCGCGCTCGCCGGGCTCGCGTTCATCGATTCGCTCGATCTGCTGCTGGTGGGTGTTACTTCCGCGATCGTGGTCGACAGCAAACTCGGCCGGAAATCGCCGGTGCCCGGTGGGGTGAGTTTTATCGCGGGAGTTTTCGCGGTCACCACGACATTCGGTCTGCTGGCGGTGCTGGGGATCGACTTCCTCACCGATCTGGTCGATTTCGAGTTGACCCCCACGATCCGTGCCTGGGGTGCGCTGGGTTTCGGTCTCGCGCTCATCGTTATCGCCTGCCTGCCCGCCGGCGCGCGGGCCGAACCACCGCCGTGGACCGTGACATTCCGGCGCCGCCCATGGTTGCTCGGTGTGCTCGGGGTGGCCATCGGACTGGCCCAGGCGCCGACGGCGCTCCCGTATCTGGCGGGACTGGCGATGATTTCGGCACGGAACCCGTTACCGCCGCTGTGGCCGCTGATCGTCGTCGCATACTGCGCACTGGCGCTGGTGCCGCCGCTGGTTGTTCTCGTTCTGGCCACCCGCCGCTCGCGGGCGGCTCGGCGTGTCTACCGGAAGGTGCTGCGTGTGGTCACGCGGTACGGTCCGGTATCGGTGCGGATCATCTTCGTACTACTGGGGATCGGCCTGCTCACCGATGTCGCTCTCCACTACGAACACCTCTGGTGACGGCACCCGTCGAGACGGGCGAGGTTCGACAACCCACCGACTGGTAACGGCCACCCTGTCAGTAGACGTCCCGGACATAGCGTTTCTCGGCCGCCAGTTGCTTCTTGAAAGCCAGCGCGCCGTCCTCGTCGAGTTTGCCGTGGATCCGGGCGATTCGCAGCAGGGCGTCGTCCACATCCTTGGCCATCCGGGCGGCATCACCGCAGACATAGAAGTGTGCGCCGTCGCGTAGCCACGACCACAGTTCCGCACCGTGTTCGATCATGCGGTGTTGTACGTAGATCCGCTCCCGCTGATCGCGGGAGAAGGCCAGATCGAGCCGCGACAGCTGCCCGCTGCGGAACATATCCTCGAGTTCGCCGCGGTAGTAGAAGTTCTGGGTCGCGTGCTGGTCGCCGAAGAACAGCCAGTTCTTCCCGGTGGCGCCCAGTGCGCGGCGTTCGTGCAGGAAACCGCGGAACGGCGCGATACCGGTTCCCGGGCCGACCATGATCATGGGCACGGACGGATCCAGCGGCGGCCGGAAATGCGGGGCACGTTGCAGGAAGATCGGGACCGGGGCGGTCGCCGCACGGTCGGCCAGGAACGTCGAGCACACCCCGCCGCGCCGGGCCGCGGAGCCCGTGGCCCGCGGATCGCCGTACCGGACTATTCCCACCGTCAGCTCCACCTGGTCCGGGCTCACCAACGGACTGGACGATATCGAGTACTGGCGTGGCTGCAGCTTTTTCAGAACATCGAGCCATTCCACCAGGTCGGCCCGGACCGGAAAGTCGCGCAGGACGTCCACCACCTGGCGATCCCACAGATATCCTGCCAGTTCGTTGCGGTTGTCGCGGCGCAGCAGTTTCGCGAGCCGGTTGTCGGGGTTGTGTTCGGCCACGAATTCCAGCAGGTCCCGGGAGACCTTGGCGATATCGTAATGCGTCCGTAGAGCCTGCTCCAGGGTCGATTCGGTACCGCCCGCCGTGACTGTCCGCCCGGCGTCCAACCGTGTCGCGTCGAGGAATTCGGTGACCAGCGACGGACAGTTCGTCGGCCACACTCCGAGCGAATCGCCCACCTCATAGCGGGCGTCCGATCCACCGAGGTCGAAGGCGATACGCCGGACCTCCTTGGCGGCATCCGGTGTCGTCAGCACCTCGTTGCGGGTCAGCGGGGCCGGAATCGGCGCGGCCCGGGTGAACGGGGCCGCTGCCGCAGGATGTGTCCGCGCGGGCGCGCTGCGCTCCAGAACACTGATCGCGGTGCCGCCTCTGGACGGGACTCCGGCGCTCTCTCGCGCGTGTCCGGCACCGGCCCCATCGCCGAGGCCCGCGCCGGGACCGGGCCGGCCGTCGGAGTCCGTGCCGAATCCACCGCTGGAGCCGGTGAGCAGCGCGATCACCGTGTCCAGCCACGCCGCCCCCGGTTCGGCGAATTCCGGCTCACTGTCCAGGCGGGGCAGCAGCCGAGTGGCGCCGCGTTCGGCGAATGCCGTATCCAATCGGCGGCCGTGCCCGCAGAAATCGTCGTAGGACGAATCGCCCATCGCGAATACCGCGAACCGCAGACCGGTGAGCCGCACAGCGCTCTCGTCGAGCCGGGTCCAGAAATCGGCGCCGTTGTCCGGGGGGCCACCGTCGCCGAACGTGCTGCTGATCACCAGGACATCACCGGTCAGCGATGCGAGGTCGCAGGAATCCATATCGACCAGCCGGGGCCGGAAACCGGATTCGGTCAGTCGGTGGGCCGCGGTGGCGGCGAACTCCTCGGCATTACCGGTCTGCGAAGCCCACAGCACCGTCACGACAGGTTCCGCCGGCGCCGGATCGGTTTCCGCCGCCGAATCCGGGGTCTGGGCCCGCGAATACATACCCGCCAGCAGTCCGTCCACCCACAGCCGGCTCTGCCTCGACAAGGGCGCGGATTCGGGGAGCACGGGCTGTCCCGATACCGGCAGGCTCTGCAGGGCGGCGAGATAGCCGCCCAGGTAGATCCGTTCGGTTTCGCTCAGGGTGGGCGTGGCCATCACGTCCAAGCCGAGCGTCGCGGCCAGCGGGTGAATCCCGGCCCCGGCCTCCGCGGGGTCCGGACGGCTGCCGGGCGCTTCGGGCGTTCGCGCGTCTATCACCGGCGCCACCCGCCGCAGCGCCACCGCGCACGCCTTGAACTCCGGTTGCAGAGAATCGGCGTCGACGGCGTCGTTGGTGACGGCGTTGATCGTCAGGTACTCGCCCTGTTCGTCGTTCCAATGGAACGGAGCGAAACATCCGCCGGGGCGTACCCGGTCGCTGATCCGGACGGGCAGTACGGCGCGTCCGCGGCGCGAGGTGATCTCGACCTGATCGCCCGCCGCCAGACCCAGCTCGCGGGCATCGCCGGGATGCACTTCGGCGAACGGCTCGCGATTCAGTTTGTTGAGTTTGCCGATTCGCCCGGTCTTGGTCATCGAATGCCACTGATGCTGCAGGCGGCCGGTATTGAGCAGGAACGGGTAGTCGTCGTCCGGCATTTCCGCCGGCGGCATATGCGGCCGCGGCCAGAACACGGCGCGGCGGTTCGGTGTGGGGAAGGCCAGCCGGGGGCGGCGGCCCTCGTCGTCGACGAACAGAGTCTGGCTCACGCCGTCGTTCAGGTAGCGGATCGGGTTGCGGCGCTGTGCGGTATCGCGGCACGGCCACTGCGCGGGACCTTCGCGCAGCGTTTCGTAACTCATACCCCGCAGGTCGTAGCCGGTGGCCGGGTTGGCGAACTGCCGTAACTCGTCGAATACCTCGGCGCTGGAGGCGAAATCGAACCCGGGAAAACCCATGGCTGTCGCGACCTGAGCGATGAGCAGCCAATCCGGGCGGGCCGCACCCGCCGGATCGATCGAACGTCGCAGCAAGGTGACGTTGCGTTCGGAGTTCACCATGGTCGCGTCCGCCTCGGCCCACAGGGTCGCCGGTAGCAGCAGGTCGGCGTAGGTGTTGGTGGCGGTATCGGTGTAGGCGTCCTGGGCGATCACCAGTTCGGCGGCTTCCAGGCCCGCGATAACTGTTTTCCGGTTCGCCACCGTGGCAACCGGATTGGTGCAGATGATCCACGCCGCTTTTATCGTGCCCGCCGACAGGCCGCGGAACATCTCGACTGTCCCGGTCCCGGCCTCGCCGCGCAGGGTTCCCGGCGGCAGTTCCCATGCGGTTTCCACGAATGTGCGGTCGGCGGCCGACAGTACGCTGCGCTGCCCGGGCAGCCCGGGACCCATGTACCCCATTTCCCGGCCACCCATGGCGTTGGGCTGCCCGGTCAGCGAGAACGGACCGCTACCGGGACGGCAGATGGCGCCGGTGGCCAGATGCAGGTTGCACAGCGCGTTGGTGTTCCAGGTGCCGTGCGTGGACTGGTTGAGCCCCATCGTCCACAGGCTCATCCATTCGCCCGCGGCGCCGATCCACCGGGCTGCGGTACGGATATCGGCTTCGGCCAGCCCGGTGATGGCGGCCACCCGCTCCGGCGTGTAGTCGCCCAGGAAATCCGGCATGGCGGCCCAGCCCTCGGTGTGCTCGGCGATGAACTCGGTATCGATATCGCCCGCCTCGACCAGCAGGTGCAGCAACCCGTTGAGCAGGGCGAGGTCGGTACCCGGTGCGATCTGCAGGAACAGGTCCGCGCGCGCGGCGGTATCGGTGCGCCGGGGGTCGACCACGATGAGCTTCGCGCCGGATTTGAGCCGGTCGGCCATCCGCAGGAAGAGGATCGGATGGCAATCGGCCATATTCGCGCCGATGACGAAGAACAGGTCCGCGTGCTCGAAATCATCGTAGGAACCCGGGGGCCCATCGGCCCCCAGCGACTGTTTGTACCCGGTGCCGGCACTGGCCATGCACAGCCGGGAGTTGGCTTCCATATGTACGGTCCGCAGATATCCCTTGGCCAGCTTCGTGGCCAGATACTGCGCTTCCAGCGACATCTGCCCGGACACATACAGTGCGATCGCGTCGGGCCCGTGTTCGTCCAGGATGCCGCGCAGCCGCGCCGCGGTTTCGGCCACGGCCTCGTCCACCCCGACCGGTTCCGGTTCGACCCCGCGGCCGGGCCGGCGATAGGCGGTGGTCAGCCGGCCCGGCGTCCGGGTCAGCTCGAGATGTGTGGCGCCCTTGGTGCACAGCCGCCCGGCATTGGCCGGATGTAGTTTGTCCCCGCTGACCTTGGCGATCACCGGAGCGCCGGTGCTATCGGCCTCGGTCCTGACCTCGATCCCGCAGCCCACACCGCAGTACGAGCACGCCGTCCTGGTCGTGCCCGGCGCAGGCCCCGCCACTGCCTCCGAGCCTGACTCGCTCACGCCGTATGCCTCGGACATGCCCCCGATGGTGCCCGCCACCGGTTTCCTCGGGTTTGCCCGATGTTATCGCCGCATCACATTCCACTTCACCGGCGAAAATCACAGCTGTGAGGTAGATGAAGCCGCGGTCAGCTGCCGAGTTTGTATCCCCGGTGCAATGCCACCGCCCCGCCGGTCAGATTCCGCCATTTCACCCCGGACCATCCCGCGTCCGCGACCCGGCGCGCCAACTGCCGCTGGTTCGGCCAGGCGCGGATGGATTCGGCCAGGTAGACGTAGGCGTCCGGGTTGCTGCTCACCGCCCGGGCGACCTTCGGGAGCGCCTTCATCAGGTACTCCATATATACGGTCTTGAAGACGGGGATCACCGGGGTGGAGAACTCGCAGATCACCAACCGCCCGCCGGGTTTGGTGACCCGCAGCATCTCGCGCAGCGCGAGGTCGGTATCGGCGACATTGCGCAGGCCGAACGAGATGGTCACCGCGTCGAAGGAGTTGTCGGCGAACGGCAACGCCATGGCATCGCCGGCGACCATGGGTACGTTCCGGAAACGTCCCGCCGCGAGCATGCCCTGGGAGAAATCGGCGGCCACGCACCACGCTCCCGATTTGCCCAGCTCCACGGTGGACACGCCGGTTCCGGCCGCCAGGTCGAGCACCTGCTCGCCCGGTCGTGGGGCGATGGCTCTGCGGGTCATCCAGCGCCAGTAGCGGTCCTGGCCGGCCGAGATCACGGTGTTGGTGAGGTCGTATCGCCGCGCCACACCGTCGAACATCGAAGCGACCTCATGCGGTTGCTTGTCCAGTGAGGCCCGGACCGATTGCGTATTCGCCACATCCCGACCCTACTGGGATCGGCTCAGGCCGATCTCGGTAACCGGTGCTCGGCGCCGATCACCTCGGCGTAGTGCCCCATGAGTTCGGTACACAGCGCCGGCCAGGTGCGATGCAGAACCGATTTCCGGGCGGCGGCGGCGAAGCGCGCACGCAGCTCGGGGTCGCGTAGCGCGGCGACGGTGCGGGGCAGCAGGACGGTGAACTCGTCGACCGGCAGCAGATAGCCGTTACGGCACGGAGAGATGAGATCGCGCGGCCCGCCGGCATCCGGTCCGATCACCGGCACACCACAGGCCAGCGCCTCCTGGACGCCTTGGCAGAAGGTCTCGTGTTCACCGGGATGCACCATCACGTCCAGGCTCGCGTAGGCCTGGGCGAGTTCGTCGCCGCCGAGTTCGCCGGTGAAAACAGCGCCCGGCAGCAACGCTTCCAGCTTCGGACGCTCCGGACCGTCGCCGACGATCACCAGCTGAACCGCCGGATCGCCCGCCAGTACCGCGAGGCGTTCCACGTGTTTCTCCGGCGCCAGCCGTCCCACGAACCCCACCACCAGCCGGTCGGCTCCGCCGCGCATGAGCGAGTCGGGCCCGGAGGCGGCAGCACCGCGTAACGACACAGGGGCCTCGCTCATACTGGATCGGCGCAGCCACTGCCGCCGCAACTCCGGGCGGCGGGCCGCCGGCGTGAACCGCACCGCATCGACCCCGCGAGCCCACCGATGGACCCGCGGAATCCCGTGCCGGGCCAGGTTCTCCGCCGCCGCGTTCGACGGCGCCAGGGTGCGGGTCGCGCCTTCGTGGATCCGGCGGGTCCACCCCCACGCCGCGCGACTGGCCAAACCGAGTCCGTAGCTCTTGGCGAATCCGGCCACATCGGTCTGGTACACCGCGACCGTGGGCAGATCCAGCCGCAGCGCGGCGGCCAAGCCACCGGCGCCCAATAGAAAAGGCGACGCCAGATGCACCACATCGGCGTCGAAATCGTCCAGGGCCCGGACGATGCCCGGTTGCGGTAGGCCCACCGGCAGCGAACTGATCTTCGGGACCATCACCGCCGGGACCCGGTGAACCGGGAATCTGCCCTCCCGGCGGGGTGCGGGCGGGCGGCCGCGCAGCGTATCGGGCGCGATGACCAGCGCTTCGTGCCCGTGCTGGTCCAAATGGTCCAGCACCCGCAGAACCGAGTTCACGACGCCGTTCATATTCGGGAGGAATGACTCCGCAACGATGGCTACGCGCACCCGGTCAGTCTGAACGGTCGGGGTCCTCCGGCGCGCGTCGCCGATATGACACCGGATCGAAGATCCGGCGAACACTCATCGAACCGGTTTCCGCACGCAGCAGCAGCCACAGGGCCGGCAGTGTGAGTGCCCAGATGGTCGCCAGCACCGACAGGGCCGGGGGTATCGCGACCCTTACATCACGTCCGGCGACCCGGACCAGATCGGGGTCGGCGCGGTTGTACTCGACATTGATACGTTCCCCCGCGGTCAGGTTGGTCGGATACAGCACGCCGACCTTGGGGTTGTGTGTCACGCCGTCGGGGGTGACATACATCACCGCCGACCGCAGCCGTCCGGCCGACAGCACCTCACCGGTGGTTTCGCCCTTGTCGGATTCGATGAGGTAGTCGTTGCGCCAAGCCGCCAGGACCAGCAGCACCGCCAGCACACTCAGCGATACCGCCGCTATGAGCACCCCCAACCGCACTCGCCGCAGGCGTTCGGCCTGGGTATCGGGCGCGGCGATCTCGGCGGGGACCGGCTCGGTGGCGGAGGGCTGGTCCAGCTCCCGCACCGGATCGGGCGGCTCGGCCACTCCTGCTTGGTCGGGCACGCTACCTCCTCCGGGGCGATACACCGTCGGCCGAGGGCCGCCGGTCGTGGGTGTCGATGGGATCTTCGGGCGCCTTTTCACAGCCACCCGCCGCCGGATCCCGGCGCCATGGAGGGCGGCCGGCTTCCGGCACCGCAACAGCCTAATAGGCGGCGTCGGGCCCAGCCCATCCGTAGCCCGCACAGGACCGGAGCGAAGGCGGCGGGACGCCCGGCCGGGTCGGCTAATGTGGCGCTCATGGCCCGAAAATTCGGCTTCACGCTGTCCTATCCGATCCCGGTGGCCGACCTCCACGCCGCGCTCACCGGGGAAGAACTGTGGCGCGATCGCTTCGCCGGTGCGCAGACAGCCACCCTCGACCTGACCCATCCGGGCGGTCCGGGCACCATCCGGCTCGCGATGAGCGAGAAGATCCGGCCGGACAAAATTCCCGGCATCGTCCGCAAGGTGCTCAAAAGCGATCTCGTCGTCACCCGCGTGGACAACTGGCAACCGCTGACCGGCGATACCGCCGAGGGCACCTTCGAGGGCACCTCGTCGGCCATCTCCTCGGAAATGACCGGAACCTATCGGCTGCGGCCCGCCGCGGAAGGTTCGGAACTGGTGGTTTCCGGGTCGGTCAAGGTGAAGGTCCCGCTGGTCGGCGGCGCCATCGAACCGCTGGCCGAACAGTTGCAGCGGCGGGTCGTGGAAAGCGAACGCAAATTCGTCCTGAAATGGTTCCAGGAGCGCGCGAGCGCCTGATGCCCTCCCCGGGGCGGCTACCGGCGGCCCCGGGGACCTACCCTCAGAGTCCTTCGCAGAGAGGAAGCGGTCGAGGTAGGCGCGTCCACCCGGCGGCGGCCATACCCTTCGGGCCCAGCGTCCGCGTGTACTCACGGTCGACGAAATCGCGCGCCCGGCGCGGATGCGGGAGCAGGTCCTGAGGTACCGGCCGGACAGCCATCGGCGTTACCCGAAGGGGACCAGTTCGTCGAAACGCATCGATGCGCGCCCGGCCGTGCGCCATGCCCGGGCCGTCAGATCCACGTCCTCGTCGGTGACCAGATTCCCCATCACCCGGACAGCGGTGCGCTGCAACAACTTCGACCGCATCACCGGCGGACCGCCCAGCGGCACCATCCGCGGATGGGTGGCCAGCCCGGCGATCCGGCGCGCCACCGAATAGGTGCGGCCGTACTTCGCGCGCAGCAACTCCGGCCACAACCGCGTCAGATCGGGTTCGTCCAGCAGGCCGGCGAGCATATGCCCGCCTTCCAGCCCGTAGTCGATCCCTTCGCCGTTGAGCGGGTTCACACAACCCGCGGCATCGCCGACCAGCGCCCAGTTGCGGCCCGCGATACCCGATACGGCACCACCCATCGGCAGCAGCGCCGACGACACCGCCCGCAACGACCCGGTCAACTCCCATTCGTCGCGGCGCAGCGCGGTGTAGTGCTCCAGGAGTGGTTTCAACGCGATATGCGAGGGCCGCGCTTCGGTCGCCAGCGATCCGACCCCGATATTCACCTCCCCGTTGGCGAGCGGGAAAACCCAGCCGTACCCGGGCACCAGCTCGTCCTCGGCGTTGCGCAGCTCCAGATGCGAGGTGATCCACTGGTCGTCACTGCGACCGGAGGCGATATAGGCCCGCGCGGCCACCCCGTAGGCGTACTTACGGTGCCAGGTGCGGCCCAGAAGTCTGCCGACGGGCGAGCGGACACCGTCGGCCACGATCAAAGTCTCGCAACGGATTTCGGATACCGAATCACCCGTGCGGACACCCACCCCGGTGACCCGATCCCCGTCACGCGCGACCTCCACGACCTTCGCGCCGTCGAACATCCGCACACCGGATTTCACGGCGGTATCGCGCAATTTGTCGTCCAGTTCGGTGCGGGGTATCGCGCTGCCGTAGGTGGGGAACGAACCCGCCGGCCAGGGCAGCAGGGCCTCCCGGCCGAACCCGGTCATCCGCAAACCGTGGTTGACGGTATGCGCGCGGACCCATTCCCCCAAGCCCAGATGTTCGAGCTCGGCGGTGGCGCGCGGGGTCAGCCCGTCACCACAGGTTTTGTCCCGCGGGAAGACCGCCGAATCGAGCAGCAGCACCTCACGGCCTGCCCGCGCGGCCCAGGCCGCGGCCGCCGAACCCGCCGGACCCGCGCCTACTACCAGCACCTCTGCGCGTGCGGGCAGCGCGCCCCGGTCGCTATCGGCTGGTGTGGCTTCGGGTGCACCCATGCGGTCAATAGTTACAGGCCGCCGACAGTGCTGTCGATGGCGGTACGGTGCACACCATGAGCGAGTCGGGCCCGGAGGCGGTAGTGCGATATCTTCGCCCGCGCCGCGGCCTCCGCGCCGGTGTGCCGGCCGATCGCGGTCTCGCTCATGGTCGAATGAATACAGTGACGGTGTTCATGGGCGTTCCGACATGAACACGCTAGGTTCATCACCGTGGGGTCGGACGTGTCCTTGGGAGAAGGTATGAGCACATCTGCTGTGAGCGAAGCCGGCACGGTGGTGGCGGGGGTGGACCTCGGAGACACCGCCCTCGCCGCGACAGTGCGCGACGGCCTCGATCGAGTGGAGGAGTTACTCGTCGAGGAACTCTCGGCGGGTGCCTCTTTCCTACAGGAAGCAGCGCTGCATCTGGCCAAGGCCGGTGGTAAACGGTTCCGTCCGCTGTTCACCGTTCTCACCGGCCAGCTGGGCCCGCGGCCCGACGATCCGGATCTCCTCACCGCCGGTACGGTCGTCGAACTGGTGCACTTGGCGACGCTCTACCACGACGACGTCATGGACGAGGCGACCATGCGGCGCGGCGCCCCGAGCGTGAACTCGCGCTGGGGAAACAGTGTGGCGATCCTGGCCGGCGACTATCTGTTCGCCCACGCGTCCCGTCTCACCTCCACTCTCGGACCGGACGCGGTGCGCATCATCGCCGAAACCTTCGCGGAACTGGTCACCGGCCAGATGCGCGAAACCATGGGCGCCCGCGAAGCGACCGACCCGGTCGCGCACTACCTGAAGGTGGTCTGGGAGAAAACGGGTTCGCTGATCGCGGCCGCGGGCCGCTTCGGTGGCACGTTCTCCGGCGCCGACCCCGACCATGTGGAGCGCCTGGCCCGCCTCGGCGACGCGGTGGGCACTGCCTTCCAGATCTCCGACGACATCATCGACATCTCCTCGGTATCGGCGCAGTCCGGTAAAACCCCGGGCACGGATCTGCGCGAAGGCGTACACACGCTGCCGGTCCTCTACGCGCTCCGCGACGAAGGTCCCGACGGTGATCGTCTGCGCGATCTCCTGGACCATCCGCTGGAATCGGACGAGGAGGTCGAGGAGGCCCTCGAACTGCTCGGCCGGTCGCCGGGGATGACACAGGCCAAGGAGAAACTGCGCGAATATGCCGATACGGCTCACGCGGAGCTGAAAGCGCTTCCCCCGGGGCCGGCGAACGATGCGCTGGTTCGGCTGGTTCAGTACACGATCGAACGGGTGGGTTGAGGGTTACGGGCGCCTCTCGAGGGGAGCGAGCTTACTCGGTACACCAAGCCGCGAAGGTGGAAAGCGGGGCAGGTCGTGTGTGGGCGTGGGCTGGGTTGTGAAGGTGTGGGTGGGCTGGACCGCGAAGGTGGTAGGCGGAGCAGTCCGTGAAGGTTCTGTGTTTTTTGGCGCCGCCTGCGGCGTCGCGGGTTCGGGGCCCCCTTGGTCTCGTTCTTCACTCCCGGCGCTCAGTCGCTGCGCTCCTTCGCTCTGGTCGCTCCGGAACGAGACGGGCCCCGAACCACCGAGGTGGACCGGTCGCATGCGGGGAAACGGTGTGGGGGTCGGATGCGGACTGACTGGCGGTAGGGGAATCAAACGCGCCTGGCGGCGACGGGTGGGGGCGGCTACAGCCGCGAAGCCTGGGCGCGCACCGGGCCGAACGCGCCCAGTGGCGATGGGTGAGGTCGGCGGGCAGCGGAGGGTTCGGGCCTGTGCGGAACAAACGTGCCCGGCGGGGTCGCGAGTCCAGCGAGGTCGGCACGGTTTCGGCCTGCACCGAACCGACGTGGCAAGTGGCGGTATCGGCAACACCGGAACTCCGAGGGAGGTCTGCTCGTTGATCCGGCGTAGCGGTTCTGGCCGAAATTCGCGCGTTCTGGGCGCGCCACGAACACAGGAGTGCTATGCACGGGCACGGGTTTGCGAATGGTGTGAAAACGTTCGGGCTCATGGTCGGTCTTTCCGCGCTCATCGTGTTGGCGGGCGCGGCGTTCCGGAATCCCACAATTCTGGTAATCGCGGTGTTACTGGCTGTGGCGATGAACGGTTATGCCTATTTCAACAGCGATAAACTCGCGTTGAAGGCGATGCGGGCGCAGCCGGTCAGTGAGATCGAGGCACCCGTGATCTACCGGATCGTGCGTGAATTGGCGACAACTGCTCGTCAGCCCGTGCCGCGGCTCTATATAAGCCCGACGAACGCGCCGAACGCGTTCGCCACCGGGCGTAGTCCGCGTCATGCGGCAGTGTGCTGTACCAGCGGTATTCTCCAGATTCTGGACGAGCGGGAATTGCGTGCCGTTCTCGGACATGAACTTTCCCATGTCTACAACAGGGATATTCTGATCTCCTCGGTTGCCGGTGCGATGGCCGCGGTTATATCCGGGCTCGCGAATTTCGCGTATTTCGCAGCCGCATTCGGGGGTAACCGGGGAGGCTCGGGTCCTAATCTCATCGGAGTCCTGCTGCTATCGCTGCTGGGGCCCATTGCCGCGGGTTTGATCAAACTCGCGGTTTCGCGATCGCGGGAGTATCAGGCAGATGAGTCCGGCGCCGAGTTGACCGGTGATCCGCTCGCGCTCGCGTCCGCGCTGCGCAAATTGGAGCGCGGGGTACAGGCGGCACCGTTGCCGCCCGAACCCCGGCTCACCGCGCAATCGCATCTGATGATCGCCAACCCGTTCCGTCCGGGTGATCGGATGGCCCGTTTGTTCTCGACTCATCCGCCGATGTCCGATCGGATCGCACGGCTGGAACAAATGGCCGGGCGCTGAACCGGCCGGACTCAGCGGTAGTTCACGAACTGCAGGGCTATACCGAAGTCCTCGGCTTTGAGCAGGGAGATCACGGCCTGCAAATCGTCGCGTTTCTTGCTGGTCACGCGTAGTTCTTCGCCCTGGATCTGCGCTTTGACACCTTTGGGTCCTTCGTCGCGGATCTTTTTGGAGATCTTCTTCGCATGTTCGGAGTCGATGCCCTGGATCAGCGAGCCGGTGATTTTGTAGGTCTTGCCCGAAGCGACAGGTTCGCCCGCGTCGAATGCTTTGAGGGAGATGTCGCGGCGGATCAGCTTCTCCTTGAAAACCTCGAGCGCGGCCTTGACCCGCTCTTCGGATTCGGCGGTCAGTACCACTTTGTCCTCGCCGGACCATTCGATGCCGGCGCCCGTTCCCCGGAAGTCGTAGCGCGTGCCCAGTTCCTTCTCGGCCTGGTGCAGCGCATTGTCGACCTCCTGCCGTTCGACCTTGCTGACGATATCGAATGATGAATCGGCCACACTGCGCTCCTGTTCGCTGTTGGTCACCGTGGGTGCTTACGCAAGCTACCCGGTTCGCGCGCAGTGCCGAGCCGCCGTGTCGAATCCTGCCGGTTCGAGCCGACCTGTCGATGCCGCCGGGCCGAGTCACGTCGAAACCGGCTGTTCGTGCGATCTGGCCAGCCGGTTTGCATTACGGGTGCGGGTTCGTTGTATCCTGCTCAGCGCACTCGGAAAGTGATCGCGAGCGGTCGGGAGTGCGGTACGAGGCAGGTTGCCCGAGCGGCCAATGGGAGCAGACTGTAAATCTGTCGGTGAAAGCCTACGTAGGTTCGAATCCTACACCTGCCACCACGGACCCCCGCCGGTGAAATCCGGCGGGGGTTCTGTCGTACCAGGGGTTCCATCCGCCCGGTTATGAAACCAGAAAACCTGCTCTGACCACGCGGTTTGGAGCTCTCGGCGGTGAGTGTGTACTCTCGTTCAAGTCTTCGAGGCAACGGGCACGGGTGCACCGGTTCCGCTGCGGAGAAGTCGCGCCCCCTTAGCTCAGTCGGCAGAGCGTTTCCATGGTAAGGAAAAGGTCAACGGTTCGATTCCGTTAGGGGGCTCGCCGGATTGCCGGTGGTGTCCGACTCTGCACTTCAAGCCGCGACGTCGCCGTTGCAGATGGTACGTAAGGCGGTGTAGCTCAGTCGGTAGAGCAAACGACTCATAATCGTTGTGTCGCCGGTTCAAGTCCGGCCATCGCTACCCATACTGATTGACCCTCTGGTTGACCGGAAAGAAGGCATATCGTGGCCGCGAAGTCCACCGATGTCCGGCCAAAGATCACCTTGGCCTGCGAGCAGTGCAAGCATCGCAACTACATCACCAAGAAGAACCGGCGCAACGACCCGGATCGGCTGGAACTGAAGAAGTTCTGCCCGAACTGCGGCACGCACCGGGCGCATCGCGAATCCCGCTGATCATCCCGTGCGGTCGCCATTGCCTCGGCGGTGGTGGCCCTCGGTGGGGCGGCTGTTCGCGTGTGTGATGAGTCGTATCGCGGTCTATCGACCGCGTGACCTCCGGGCGTGGTGTCGGCTACGTCCGGCGCGCGACGGTTATGGTTCCCATATGGGCGGTTCGGCCGCCCGTTCGCGGTCGGCGATAGGCCGCGATATTGATCGGGCGGTTGCGCGGTCTCCGTTCCGGCTACGCCGGCTACCACCTTCTGGACTGATGTCCAGCCGCCATGCAGACTCCGTGCTGCGGGGTCAGATAGGTACAGTCCTCCCGTGACAACGAACACCGGAACAGACGAAGTGGTCGCGATGGAAGCGGAGTTCGATCCCGCCGCCCATGCGGCTGCCATGGTCGGTCACCATTATCGTGTGGACGACTATTACGAGGTCGGCCGCGAGAAGGTGCGCGAATATGCCCGCGCCGTCCAGGACAGCCACCCGGTGCACTGGGACGAAGATATCGCCCTGGAGTTCGGCTACGACGGTCTGGTCGCCCCGCTGACCTTCATATCCCTCATCGGCATCCTGGCTCAGCGCAAACTCTTCGAAACGGTCGTCACCGGCTATGACCTGAGCCAGATCATGCAGACCGACCAGATCCTGGAATTCCACCGGCCGATCATCGTCGGCGACCGGTTGACCTGTGATGTCTTTCTGCATTCGTTCCGCCAGGCCTTCGGCGGCGACATCATCGTGACCAAGAACATCGTCACCGATCAGCACGACGAGCTGGTTCTCACCACCTACACGACGCTGGTCGGCCGCAGCGGCGGCGATATCGATCCCAACCTCAACGACGCCGTCCGCAAGGTTCTCATGCACGGCATGGACTCCTCGCTCCCCGACCACACCCCGCGGTCGCATCCCGCGCCGCCGGCTCCCGCTGTGAGCAAGGTCCCGGCGACTCGTTTCGCACGCTCGTTCGACGAGATCTCCGTGGGGGACGAACTGCCGGTGCGGACGGTCCGGCTCACCCGCGGGGACCTGGTGAACTACGCCGGTGTCTCCGGTGACGCCAATCCGATCCACTGGAGCGACGAAGTCGTGAAACTCGTGGATCTGGACACCTGCGTTGCGCACGGCATGCTTTCCATGGGCCTGGGTGGCGGGTTCGTCACGTCGTGGCTGGGCGATCCGGGCTCGGTGAAGGAGTACAACGTCCGATTCACCAGCCCGGTGTTCGTGAGCGCTACCGAACCGGCCGAGGTCGAGTACAGCGGCAAGGTCAAATCCGTGGATCCGGAGACCCGGACCGCGGTTATCGCGATCGTGGCGAAGTCCGGTGGTCGCAAGATCTTCGGCCGTGCGACCGCGACCGTCCAGTTGTCCTGACCTGGACGAGTGGCCCTGATTGGCTTCTGTCGGCGGCCGTGCCGTACACTCGGGATTCTGGGGTCACCAGCCGATGCGCGCTGCTCTGCAAGGCTGGTTCCAGGCGGGGTTCTCGAGTATCGGCCGCACCGGCTGAGTAGGCTCGAGTCGATCCGGTAGGACCGGTCCCCGCCAACGGGGCCGGCATCTGCCGGAGCGGCGCGCGTGTTGTGTGACCCGAGTGCCGACAACTGAATATCGCAGTGTGGCTGGATTGCCCGGCAGTGTCGGGGTTCAGCCGAAGGGGCGTAGCTCAAATGGCAGAGCAGCGGTCTCCAAAACCGCAGGTTGCAGGTTCAAGTCCTGTCGCCCCTGCCCTGGATGCCGGCGATGAGAGAGGATCGACGTGACCGACGAGCGGGACACTCGCCGCGGCGAATATGGCGCCGACGACGGCGACGATACCGCCGCCGCACAGCGGCCGAGCGGAAAGCGTTCCGCTCGGCGGAGCCGGTCCGCCTCGTCGGGCGCATCCGATACCGGTTCGATCGCGACCATCGATCGGCCCGCACGCAAAGCCGAGAAGAAGTCCGGCGGAGCGGAGCGGGGCGGGTCACGGAATCCGTTCAAGCGTTTGTTCAAGTTCCTGCGTGAGGTGATCGCGGAACTGCGGAAGGTTATCTGGCCCAACCGGAAGCAGATGGTCACCTATACGACCGTTGTGCTGGTGTTCGTGATCTTCATGGTCGCGTTCATCAGCGGATTGGATCTGGCGTTCATCAAGGGTGTCGACTGGTTGTTCGGTTAGCCAGGCGATATCGGCGCCGGTAACCCGATCCGCGCCGCGGGCCGGACGCCAGAGGCGACCGCCGCGCCCGAACCCCGGCACGCAGAGGATGCACGTGACGACACAGGAAGCGAGTGCCCAGTGAGCACCCCGGAGAACGACACCACCGACGAGTTCCCGGTCGACGATCAGACGGCCGAGGAGGCCGCCGTATCTGTCGAGGAGCCGGCGTCCGACGCCGCGCCCGAGGCTGCCGACGAGGCCGCGCCCGCATCCACCGAGGCCGAAGCGGAAGAAGTGGACCCGGTCGAACAGATGAAGGCCGTTCTGCGGCGTTCTCCCGGCGACTGGTACGTCGTGCACTCCTACGCCGGTTACGAGAACAAGGTGAAGACCAACCTCGAGACCCGTGTGCAGAACCTGGACCTGGAGGAGTACATCTTCCAGGTGGAGGTGCCCACCGAAGAGGTCACCGAGATCAAGAACGGCCAGCGCAAGAGCGTCAACCGCAAAGTGCTGCCGGGCTACATCCTGGTGCGGATGGATCTGAACGACGAGTCCTGGGGTGCGGTGCGCAACACTCCGGGTGTCACCGGCTTCGTCGGCGCGACCTCGCGCCCCTCGCCGCTGACCATCAACGAAGTGGTGAAATTCCTGGTCCCGGCTTCGCAGCAGAAGAAGGCGCCCGCACCGGCCGCTGCCTCTGCCGCCCAGGACACCGGCGGCGAGACCCCGGCCAAGCCCGCTATCGAGGTCGATTTCGAGGTCGGCGAATCGGTGACGGTGATGGACGGCCCGTTCGCGACGTTGCCCGCCACCATCTCCGAGGTCAATGCCGAACAGCAGAAGCTCAAGGTGCTGGTTTCGATCTTCGGCCGGGAAACGCCTGTCGAGCTGGAATTCACCAAGGTCGCCAAGATCTAGCGGCGGCGCCTGTGCTTCCCGGGGCCGTCGTGCCCCGGGCCGGACCTTGCAGAGAGCAAGGAACACCACACAACTAGGAAAGAAAGATGCCCCCCAAGAAGAAGAAGCTCGCCGGGATCATCAAGCTTCAGATCCAGGCCGGCGCGGCGAATCCGGCTCCGCCGGTGGGCCCGGCGCTCGGTCAGCACGGCGTCAACATCATGGAGTTCTGCAAGGCGTACAATGCCGCGACCGAATCGCAGCGCGGCAATGTCGTGCCGGTCGAGATCTCGGTGTACGAGGATCGGTCCTTCGACTTCAAGCTGAAGACGCCGCCCGCCGCCAAGCTGCTGCTCAAGGCTGCCGGTGTGCAGAAGGGTTCGCCCGAGCCGCATCGCAACAAGGTCGCCAAGGTGACCATGGATCAGGTGCGCGAGATCGCGAAGACCAAGCAGGAAGATCTGAACGCCAACGATATCGATCAGGCGGCCAAGATCATTGCCGGGACCGCACGCTCGATGGGTATCACCGTCGAAGGCTGAGCGTCAGCGCCGGAGAGGCAGCGCAGCGTAACCACGCAGGCGTAGCGCAGCCTTCCATCCGACACTGAAGGCTGAGCGGTTCATCGCTACCGCTATCGGTGGGAGGGCCGGCCAGGCCCGATAACCACAGCTGAACCAGGACAAGGACAGAGGAACATGGCAAAACGAAGCAAGGCATATCTCGCCGCGGCCGAGAAGGTCGATCGCGCGAAGCTCTACTCCCCGCTGGCCGCCGCGCGGCTGGCCAAGGAGACCTCCACCACGAAGACCGACGCGACCGTCGAGGTTGCGGTCCGGCTCGGCGTGGATCCCCGTAAGGCCGACCAGATGGTCCGCGGCACGGTGAATCTGCCGCACGGCACCGGTAAAACCGCCCGCGTCATCGTGTTCGCGGCCGGTGAGAAGGCCGCCGAGGCCGAGGCCGCCGGTGCGGACGCTGTCGGCGCCGAGGATCTGATCGAGCGGATCCAGGGCGGCTGGCTGGATTTCGACGCCGCGATCGCCACCCCGGATCAGATGGCCAAGGTCGGTCGGATCGCGCGTGTGCTGGGCCCGCGCGGCCTGATGCCGAACCCGAAGACCGGCACGGTCACCACCGATGTGACCAAAGCGGTCGCCGATATCAAGGGCGGCAAGATCAACTTCCGTGTCGACAAGCAGGCCAACCTGCATTTCGTCATCGGTAAAGCGTCGTTCGACGACAGCAAGCTGGTGGAGAACTACGGTGCCGCGCTGGATGAGATCCTGCGCGCCAAGCCGTCTACCGCCAAGGGGCGTTACGTCAAAAAGGTGACGGTTTCGACGAACACCGGACCGGGCATCCCGGTGGACCCGAACCGCACCCGCAACCTCCTCGAAGAGGACGCGACCGCGTAAGGCGCTCAGCTGGTGAGTACGTCGACAGCGGCGGGAACGGATACAGTTCCCGCCGCTGTTGTCGTATTACGAGTAGGCCGTTTTGCCAGGACAGGGATCCGCCAGGTACGCTTGCTCAGGTTGTCGACTGGTTCGACACCACCCAATCTGTTCTACCGAAGACCGTAGGTCGTCGATTCCGGATGGAATCGGTCGAAGGTCCGGCGAGAGTGCCGGCGGCCCACGCAGGGAGAGCCGAGGCTGGAAGCGAGCACAGGCGGGCCTGTGGTCGAGATCTTCTTTCGCGCCCCGGGACGCTCTGCGTTCGGGGCGCTTGTTCTTTCGCCGGCCCCTGATTCGGTAGGGCATTACGCCAACCGACATCAGAGAGGAGGCGAAGTATGGCGAAACCCGAAAAGGTTGCCGCGGTCACGGAGATCACCGAGCAGTTCAAGGGCTCGACGGCTGCAGTGATCACGGAATACCGTGGCCTGTCCGTCAGTGCTCTGACCGAACTGCGTCGTGCGCTCGGTACCGGCGCCACGTACTCCGTCGCCAAGAACACCCTGGTGAAGCGCGCCGCGGCCGAGGCCGGTGTGGAGGGCCTGGACGAGCTGTTCGTCGGACCCACCGCGATCGCGTTCATCTCCGGTGAGCCGGTCGACGCCGCCAAGGCGCTGAAGACCTTCGCCAAGGAGCACAAGGCGCTCGTCATCAAGGGCGGGTACATGGACGGCGCTCCGCTGTCCGTGTCCGAGGTCGAGCGGATCGCCGACCTGGAGTCCCGCGAGGTCCTGCTGGCCAAGCTGGCCGGTGCGATGAAGGGCAATCTGTCCAAGGCCGCCGGTCTGTTCAACGCTCCGGCTTCGCAGGTGGCCCGGCTGGCCGCCGCGCTGCAGGAGAAGAAGCAGAGCGAAGGCGGAGACGCCGCCGCGGAGTAGCACTTTCCGCATCTCCATTCGCGGAACGGCCGCCTCCGGCTCGCCCGCACAGACATTCACTATCGAAAGGAAACAACAATGGCCAACGTTGACGAGCTGCTCGAAACCTTCGGCAGCATGACCCTGCTGGAGCTGTCGGACTTCGTGAAGAAGTTCGAGGAGAAGTTCGAGGTCACCGCCGCTGCGCCGGTCGCCGTCGCCGCCGCGGGTGCCGCCCCGGCCGCCGCCGAGGCCGCCGAGGAGCAGGACGAGTTCGACGTCATCCTCGAGGGTGCCGGCGATAAGAAGATCCAGGTCATCAAGGTGGTCCGTGAGATCGTCTCCGGCCTGGGCCTGAAGGAAGCCAAGGACCTCGTCGAGGGCGCGCCGAAGCCGATCCTGGAGAAGGTGGCCAAGGAAGCCGCTGACGCCGCCAAGGAGAAGCTGGAAGGCGCCGGCGCCAAGGTTTCGGTCAAGTAATTCCGACCGGCAGCAAGAAAAACGGGCGGTTCCGCAGAGGAACCGCCCGTTTCTTGTTCGCTGGTTAACCGCGATTCCGCCGTGTGGACACCCGCCTCGATGGTTACTCTTCGGTCAGGTCGGGTGTGTTATAGCGGTCCCATGAGTTACAGTGGCCGGACCCACTGTGACGTGACGCACCGCTTCCGGGTCTGTGGTGCCGAGTGGGTAGCTCGCTGAGAAATGTGGAGGTTGGCGTGGGCGTCGAGGTCAGGACCGAGAGTGTAACCAAGTCGTTCGGTTCACAGCGGATTTGGCAGGACGTTTCGATTACCCTGCCTGCCGGTGAGGTCAGCGCGCTGCTGGGCCCGTCGGGCACTGGTAAGTCCGTATTCTTGAAGTCGTTGATCGGCTTGTTGCGGCCGGAACGTGGCTCTATTTTCATCGGTGGTACCGATATCACCACTTGCTCCAACAAGGAGCTCTACGAGATTCGCAAACTGTTCGGCGTGCTGTTCCAGGACGGTGCGCTGTTCGGGTCGATGAATCTGTACGACAATGTGGCCTTCCCGCTGCGCGAACATACGAAGAAGCCCGAGTCCGAGATCCGCAAGATCGTGATGGAGAAGCTGGAGCTCACCGGTCTTCTCGGCGCCGAGGGCAAACTACCCGGCGAAATCTCCGGCGGTATGCGCAAACGAGCCGGCCTGGCTCGCGCGCTGGTACTCGACCCCCAGATCATCCTGGTCGATGAGCCCGACTCGGGCCTGGACCCGGTGCGCACCTCGTACCTCAGCCAGTTGCTGATCGATATCAACGCGCAGATCGACGCCACGATCCTGATCGTGACGCACAACATCAACCTGGCGCGTACGGTGCCCGACAACATCGGCATGCTCTTCCGCCGCCAGCTGGTGATGTTCGGCCCGCGTGAGGTGCTGCTCACCAGCGAGGAGCCGGTGGTCAAGCAGTTCCTCAACGGCCGCATGATCGGCCCCATCGGTATGTCCGAGGAGAAGGACGAAGCCCAGATGGCGCGTGAGCAGGCCATGGTCGATGCCGGTCATCACCACGGTGGTGCCGAAGAGGTGGAAGGCATCATCCCGCAGATGAAGGCGACGCCGGGTATGCCGGTCCGGCAGGCCGTGCAGCGGCGGAAGCTGCGGGTGCGCGAGATCATGCACACCCTGCCGCATACGGCGCAAGCGGCCATCAACGAATCGCTCGATGAGAACGACGAGACGATGGTCATGTCCTACAACTCCGGGCGGCAGCTCGGGTCGGGTGATCAGGGCAACGATTTCCCCGGCTCCGACTTCGACACCATGCAGTACCCCAAGGTCTGATCGATCTCGCCTCCGAGAAGCAGCGCGCCGGGTTCTCACCCGGCGCGCTGTTCGTTTCGCTGCCGGGTCGGCGCCGGGCCCGTCGCTCCCACCCAGCGGACTGGGCGCGATCCGCGGGTTACCGCTGATCTTGTAGTGCGCCAGTCGATCCGGCAGACGTCCAGGTCGGCACGGCCACTTGACGAGTTTCGCCGGACCAGTCACGCTAGTGGAGGCAGCATGAGTTGCCTCGGTAGTGCACGACCACCCACGCCGAATCGGTTTTCGGCGGCACGGCCGTGGCCCGGAACGCAGCCAGCGATACGGGCCCGGCGCGTCAGCCGCGCAGCGGTTCGCCGGGGTGGTACTTTGACACCTCCGTATAGGTAGGTGTAGGTTTGGACGTTGCGCTGGCTGCCTCCTGTCCATACCTTGATCGCACTGCGAAAGTCCCACCCTTCCGGTGATGCTTCCGTTGTTTGCTGTTCGAGTCTCGTTCGGGTTGTGACCAGCGAGAATCCCAAAATGTAGCAGACAAGCGACGGTCGCGGACCACCACGCGACGCGCGTGAGGTGCTGGAAGGACGCATCTTGGCAGTCTCCACCCAGACAAGCGCCAATACGAAGCTGGGAGTTTCAGGGGGTATCCCCGGGGCTCCATTGCGGGTGTCTTTCGCGAAGCTCCGGGAGCCGCTGGAGGTGCCCGGACTTCTCGATCTACAAACGGAATCTTTCGCCTGGCTGGTCGGCACGCCGGAATGGCGTGAGCGGGCCGCCGCTCGCGGCGACGGCGGGCTGGCCGGCGGGCTCGAGGAGGTCCTCGAAGAGCTTTCGCCGATCGAGGACTTCTCCGGCTCGATGTCCCTGTCCTTCTCCGATCCGCGCTTCGAAGAGGTCAAGGCCTCCATCGACGAGTGCAAAGACAAGGACATGACCTACGCGGCGCCGTTGTTCGTCACCGCGGAGTTCATCAACAACAACACCGGTGAGATCAAGAGCCAGACGGTCTTCATGGGAGATTTCCCGATGATGACCGATAAGGGCACCTTCATCATCAACGGCACCGAGCGTGTCGTGGTGTCCCAGCTGGTGCGCTCGCCGGGCGTCTACTTCGACCAGTCGGTCGACAAGAGCACCGAAAAGGATCTGCACAGCGTCCGGGTCATCCCGAGCCGTGGCGCCTGGCTGGAATTCGACGTCGACAAGCGCGATACCGTCGGCGTGCGAATCGACCGTAAGCGTCGTCAGCCCGTCACCGTTCTGCTCAAGGCCCTCGGCTGGACCAACGAGGAGATCGCCGAGCGGTTCGGTTTCTCCGAGATCATGATGTCCACGCTGGAGAAGGACAACACCGCCGGCCAGGACGAGGCGCTGCTCGATATCTACCGCAAACTGCGGCCGGGCGAACCGCCGACCAAGGAATCCGCGCAGACCCTGCTGGAGAACCTGTTCTTCAAGGAGAAGCGTTACGACCTGGCCCGCGTCGGCCGCTACAAGGTCAACAAGAAGCTGGGCGTCAACGCCGGCGTCCCGGTCAAGGGCTCGGTGCTGACCAAGGACGATATCGTCGCGATCATCGAATACCTGGTTCGCCTGCATCAGGGCGACCGGATGATGACCGTTCCCGGCGGTGTCGAGGTTCCGGTCGAGGTCGACGATATCGATCACTTCGGTAACCGGCGTATCCGTACGGTCGGCGAACTCATCCAGAACCAGATCCGTGTCGGTCTGTCCCGGATGGAACGTGTCGTGCGTGAGCGCATGACCACCCAGGACGTCGAGGCCATCACGCCGCAGACCCTGATCAATATCCGTCCCGTCGTGGCGGCGATCAAGGAGTTCTTCGGCACCTCGCAGCTGTCGCAGTTCATGGACCAGAACAACCCGCTCTCGGGCCTGACTCATAAGCGCCGCCTGAACGCGCTGGGTCCGGGTGGTCTTTCCCGTGAGCGCGCCGGCCTCGAAGTTCGTGACGTCCACCCGTCGCACTACGGCCGTATGTGCCCCATCGAGACCCCGGAAGGCCCGAACATCGGCCTGATCGGTTCGCTGGCGGTGTACGCGCGGGTCAATCCGTTCGGCTTCATCGAGACGCCGTACCGGAAGGTCATCGAAGGCCGGGTCACCGACGAGGTCGTCTACCTGACAGCGGACGAGGAGGACCGGCACACGCGTGCCCAGGCCAACTCGGCGGTCCGCGCGGACGGCACCTTCGCCGAGGATCGGATTCTGGCCCGTAAGGGCAATGAGGAGATGGAGTTCGTCGGCCCGCTCGAGGTCGACTATATGGACGTCTCGCCGCGCCAGATGGTGTCGGTGGCGACCGCCATGATTCCGTTCCTCGAACACGACGACGCCAACCGTGCCCTGATGGGTGCGAATATGCAGCGTCAGGCCGTACCGCTGATCCGTTCCGAATCGCCGCTGGTCGGCACCGGTATGGAGCTGCGGGCCGCGGTCGACGCCGGCGATGTGGTCGTGAACGAGAAGCCCGGTGTGGTGGAGGAGGTCTCCGCCGACTACATCACCGTCATGCACGACGACGGCACCCGGCGCAGCTACCGGATGCGTAAGTTCGCCCGCTCCAACCAGGGCACCTGCGCCAACCAGCGGCCGATCGTGGACGAGGGTCAGCGGGTCGAATACGGCCAGGTGCTGGCCGACGGGCCGTGCACCGAGAACGGCGAGATGGCGCTCGGCAAGAACCTGCTCGTGGCGATCATGCCGTGGGAGGGTCACAACTACGAGGACGCGATCATCCTGTCGCAGCGCCTCGTGGAGGACGATGTCCTGACCTCGATCCATATCGAAGAGCACGAGATCGACGCCCGTGACACCAAACTGGGCGCCGAGGAGATCACCCGGGATATCCCGAACGTCTCCGACGAGGTGCTGGCCGATCTGGACGAGCGTGGCATCGTGCGTATCGGCGCCGAGGTTCGTGACGGCGACATCCTGGTCGGCAAGGTCACCCCGAAGGGCGAGACCGAGCTCACTCCGGAGGAGCGGCTGCTGCGCGCGATCTTCGGTGAGAAGGCGCGCGAGGTGCGCGATACCTCGCTGAAGGTCCCGCACGGTGAGTCCGGCAAGGTCATCGGCATCCGGGTGTTCTCCCGCGAGGACGACGACGATCTGCCTCCGGGCGTGAACGAGCTGGTCCGGGTGTACGTGGCGCAGAAGCGCAAGATCCAGGACGGCGACAAGCTGGCCGGCCGGCACGGCAACAAGGGTGTTATCGGCAAGATCCTGCCGACCGAGGATATGCCGTTCATGCCGGACGGCACCCCGGTCGACATCATCCTGAACACCCACGGTGTGCCGCGTCGTATGAACATCGGCCAGATCCTGGAAACCCATCTCGGCTGGATCGGCAAGGCGGGCTGGCAGGTCGACGTCGCCGCCGACGGCACCCGCCCGGACTGGGCGCAGGCGCTGCCGGAGCAGATGCTGGGCGCACCGTCGGACTCCAATATCGCGACCCCCGTCTTCGACGGTGCGCGCGAGGAGGAGCTCACCGGTCTGCTCAGCTCGACGCTGCCCAACCGCGACGGTGAGCGGATGGTCAACGACGACGGTAAGTCGACGCTGTTCGACGGACGTTCCGGCGAACCGTTCCCGTACCCGGTGGCGGTCGGCTATATGTACATCCTGAAGCTGCACCACCTGGTCGACGACAAGATCCACGCCCGGTCGACCGGTCCGTACTCGATGATCACCCAGCAGCCGCTCGGTGGTAAGGCGCAGTTCGGCGGTCAGCGCTTCGGTGAAATGGAATGCTGGGCCATGCAGGCCTACGGCGCCGCCTACACCCTGCAGGAACTGCTGACCATCAAGTCCGACGATGTCGTGGGCCGCGTGAAGGTCTACGAGGCGATCGTCAAGGGCGAGAACATTCCGGAACCGGGCATTCCGGAATCGTTCAAGGTTCTGCTCAAGGAACTCCAGTCGCTGTGCCTCAATGTCGAGGTGCTGTCGTCCGATGGCGCCGCGATCGAGATGCGCGACGGCGACGACGAGGATCTGGAGCGGGCGGCGGCCAATCTGGGCATCAATCTGTCCCGGAACGAAGCGGCCACCGTCGACGATTTGGCGAACTAGGGCGATGGCCGGCTGCCGTACCGGATCACGGCTCGGCACCCGGCCACCGCGTTCGAACCATTAGAGAACTTTTGCTCGTATTCGACCCGAACAGGGGAAAGGAAGTTACGTGCTAGACGTCAACTTCTTCGATGAACTCCGGATCGGCCTGGCCACCGCCGAAGACATCCGCAACTGGTCTTTCGGCGAGGTGAAGAAACCGGAGACCATCAACTACCGCACGCTCAAGCCGGAGAAGGACGGCTTGTTCTGCGAGAAGATCTTCGGTCCCACCCGGGACTGGGAGTGCTACTGCGGTAAGTACAAGCGCGTCCGCTTCAAGGGCATCATCTGTGAACGCTGCGGCGTCGAGGTGACCCGTGCGAAGGTGCGCCGTGAGCGGATGGGCCATATCGAGCTGGCCGCCCCGGTCACCCATATCTGGTATTTCAAGGGTGTGCCGAGCCGGCTCGGCTACCTGCTCGACCTGGCGCCGAAGGATCTGGAAAAGATCATCTACTTCGCCGCCTACGTCATCACCGCTGTCGACGACGAGATGCGGCACAACGAGCTGTCGACGCTCGAGGCGGAGATGGAGGTCGAGAAGAAGACCGTCACCGACCAGCGCGATGCCGATCTCGAGGCCCGGGCCCAGAAGCTCGAGGCCGATCTGGCCGAGCTGGAGGCCGAGGGCGCGAAGTCCGATGTGCGCCGCAAGGTCAAGGACGGCGGCGAGCGCGAGATGAAGCAGCTCCGCGACCGTGCCCAGCGTGAGCTGGACCGGCTCGAGGAGATCTGGAACACCTTCACCAAGCTGGCTCCGAAGCAGCTGATCGTGGACGAGGTGCTCTACCGCGAGCTCATCGACCGTTACGGCGAGTACTTCACCGGCGCGATGGGCGCGGAGTCCATCCAGAAGCTGATGGAGAACTTCGATATCGAGGCCGAGGCCGAGAATCTGCGGGAGACCATCCGCAGCGGTAAGGGTCAGAAGAAGCTGCGCGCGCTCAAGCGGCTCAAGGTCGTCGCGGCGTTCCAGACCAACGGCAACTCGCCGATGGGCATGGTGCTCGACGCTGTTCCGGTGATCCCGCCGGAACTGCGGCCGATGGTCCAGCTCGACGGTGGCCGCTTCGCCACCTCCGACCTGAACGACCTGTACCGCCGCGTGATCAACCGCAACAACCGCCTCAAGCGACTGATCGACCTCGGTGCGCCCGAGATCATCGTCAACAACGAGAAGCGGATGCTGCAGGAGTCCGTGGACGCGCTGTTCGACAACGGCCGTCGTGGCCGGCCGGTCACCGGTCCGGGTAACCGTCCGCTCAAGTCGCTGTCCGATCTGCTCAAGGGCAAGCAGGGCCGCTTCCGGCAGAACCTGCTCGGTAAGCGCGTCGACTACTCCGGTCGTTCGGTTATCGTCGTCGGCCCGCAGCTGAAACTGCATCAGTGCGGTCTGCCGAAGCTGATGGCGCTGGAGCTGTTCAAGCCGTTCGTGATGAAGCGGCTGGTCGACCTGAACCACGCCCAGAACATCAAATCCGCCAAGCGGATGGTGGAGCGGCAGCGGCCGCAGGTGTGGGATGTCCTCGAAGAGGTCATCGCCGAACACCCGGTGCTGCTGAACCGCGCGCCGACCCTGCACCGTCTCGGTATCCAGGCCTTCGAACCGCAGCTGGTGGAAGGTAAGGCCATCCAGCTGCATCCGCTGGTCTGTGAGGCGTTCAACGCCGACTTCGACGGTGACCAGATGGCCGTCCATCTGCCGCTGTCGTCGGAGGCGCAGGCCGAGGCCCGCATCCTGATGCTGTCCTCGAACAACATCCTGTCTCCGGCGTCGGGTCGCCCGCTGGCCATGCCGCGTCTGGACATGGTGACGGGTCTGTTCTATCTGACCCGGCTCGAAGAGGGCGCCAAGGGCGAGTACCAGCCGTCCACCGCCGACGGTCCGGAGCAGGGCGTGTACTCCTCGCCGGCCGAGGCCCAGATGGCGGTCGACCGCGGTGAACTCACCGTGCGGTCGAATATCAAGGTGCGGCTGACCGATCAGCGTCCGCCGAAGGATGTCGAAGCGGAGCTGTTCCCGGACGGCTGGCGGCGCGGCGATGCGTGGACCACGCAGACCACGCTGGGCCGGGTGCTGTTCAACGAACTGCTGCCCGGGGATTACGCCTTCATCAACGAGCCGATGCCGAAGAAGCGGCAGGCGACGATCATCAACGATCTCGCCGAGCGCTACCCGATGATCGTGGTCGCGCAGACCGTCGACAAGCTCAAGGACGCCGGTTTCTACTGGGCCACGCGTTCGGGTGTCACCGTCTCCATGTCGGACGTTCTCGTTCCGCCGGAGAAGGCCGACATCATGGAGCGCTACGAGCAGCAGTCCGATCAGATCGAGAAGAAGTACCAGCGTGGTGCTCTCGATCATCAGGAGCGCAACAACGCCCTGGTGAAGATCTGGCAGGAAGCGACCGAGGAAGTCGGTAGGGCGCTGCGTGCGCACTACCCGGCCGATAACCCGATCATCACGATCGTCGATTCGGGCGCCACGGGTAACTTCACCCAGACCCGTACCCTCGCCGGTATGAAGGGCCTGGTGACGAACCCGAAGGGTGAGTTCATCCCGCGGCCGATCAAGTCCTCGTTCCGTGAGGGCCTGACCGTTCTGGAGTACTTCATCAACACCCACGGCGCGCGTAAAGGTCTGGCCGATACCGCGCTGCGTACCGCCGACTCGGGTTACCTGACCCGTCGTCTGGTGGACGTCTCGCAGGACGTGATCGTGCGCGAGACCGACTGCGCCACCGAGCGCGGCATCGTGGTGCATATCGCGGAGAAGCAGCCGGACGGCACGATGATCCGCGATGCGCATGTGGAGACCTCCGCCTACGCCCGGACGCTCGCGTCCGACGCGCTGGACACCGCCGGCAACGTGGTGGTGGGTAAGGGTGCCGACCTCGGCGACCCGGCCATCGAAGCGCTGCTGGAAGCCGGTATCACCGAGGTCCGGGTCCGCTCCGTGCTGACCTGCGGCACCGGTACCGGGGTCTGCGCGGTCTGCTACGGCCGTTCGATGGCGACCGGCAAGCTGGTCGATATCGGTGAGGCCGTCGGTATCGTCGCCGCTCAGTCCATCGGTGAGCCCGGTACCCAGCTGACCATGCGTACCTTCCACCAGGGTGGTGTCGCGGGTGATGACATCACCGGTGGTCTGCCGCGTGTGCAGGAGCTGTTCGAGGCGCGTGTGCCGAAGGGCAAGGCGCCCATCGCCGAAGTATCGGGCCGGATCCGGCTGGAGGACGACGACCGCTTCTACAAGATCACCATCATTCCCGATGACGGTGGCGACGAAGTGGTCTACGACAAGCTGTCCAAGCGCCAGCGTCTGCGTGTCTTCAAGCACGACGACGGTTCCGAGCGTCTGCTGTCCGACGGCGACCACGTCGAGGTCGGTCAGCAGCTGCTGGAAGGCGCGGCGGATCCGCACGAGGTGCTGCGCGTGATGGGCCCCCGGCAGGTGCAGATCCACCTGGTCCACGAGGTCCAGGAGGTCTACCGCTCGCAGGGTGTGTCGATCCACGACAAGCACATCGAGGTCATCGTCCGCCAGATGCTGCGCCGGGTGACGATCATCGATTCGGGTGCCACCGAGTTCCTGCCCGGTTCGCTCACCGAGCGTGCCGAGTTCGAGGCGTCCAACCGCCGGGTCGTCGCCGAGGGCGGCGAGCCCGCGGCCGGCCGTCCGGTGCTGATGGGTATCACCAAGGCGTCGCTGGCCACCGATTCGTGGCTGTCGGCGGCGTCCTTCCAGGAGACCACCCGAGTCCTCACGGATGCGGCCATCAATTGCCGCTCCGACAGGCTCATCGGTCTCAAGGAGAACGTGATCATCGGTAAGCTGATCCCCGCCGGTACCGGTATCAACCGCTACCGCAATATCCAGGTTCAGCCGACCGAAGAAGCACGTGCCGCGGCGTACGCGGTGCCGTCCTACGACGACACCTACTACAGCCCGGAGGGCTTCGGTGCCGCCACCGGTGCCGCGGTCCCGCTGGACGATTACGGGTTCAGCGACTACCGGTAATCGCCTGACGGTTGTCAGCAGTTCGGCCCCGCTCCGTTTTCGGAGCGGGGCCGAACTGTGTGATGCCCCGAAGATCCGGAAGATCTCGTGCTGATTCCAATATCGGCGCCTTGTACTCAGTTGTTGGATAAGTGAGTACAAGAGGGGGTTTCAGGGCCGTGCGCTGGTCTCGGCCGGTGTGCTTTCGGCTGCTGTACCGGATTCCGCAGCCGCCGGCCGGGGCCTGGGGTTCCCGGTGCGGGCGTGGGTCGCATAGAGCGTCAGGCCGACGAAGGCCAGACCGCCTACGAGATTGCCGATCACTGTGGGAATTTCATTCCAGATGAAATAGTCGCCGATGGAGAAATCGCCGCCCAGGAGCAGGCCGGAGGGGAACAGGAACATATTCACGATCGAATGTTCGAAACCCATGTAGAAGAACAGCATGATCGGCATCCACATGGCGATAACCTTGCCGGAGACCGAAGTCGACATCATGGCCGCTACCACGCCCGTGGAGACCATCCAGTTGCACAGCACGCCGCGGATGAAAAGTGTGAGCATTCCGGATGCGCCGTGGTCGGCGTAGCCGACTGTGCGCGAGACGCCGATTTCGCCGAGTCGCTGGCCGACTTCGTTGGGGTCCATCGAGAATCCCATGGTCACGATGATCGCCATCATGACAGCGACGGTGAGCGCGCCCGCGAAATTGCCGACGAACACCAGGCCCCAGTTGCGCAGTACCGCACGCCAATTCACGCCCGGTCTCTTATCGATCCAGGCCAGCGGGACCAGAGTGAATACGCCGGTGAGCAAGTCGAAGCCCAGAAGGTACAGCAGGCAGAAACCGACCGGGAAAAGGACGGCGCCGACCAGCGCATTACCCGTCTGCACGGTGATGGTGACGGCGAACGCGGCGGCGAGGGCCAGGATCGCGCCCGCCATATAGGCGCGGATCACCGTATCGCGGGTGGACATGAATGCCTTCGCTTCTCCGGCGTCGATCATTTTGCCGACGAATTCCGCCGGTTTGAGATAAGACATGACACGTCCTTCGCTTGTAGTGCTCGTGGGCGAAGTGTGCGATGTCCAGATTTCCTGGTCGTATCGAGACGGGCGCGCCCGTGTTACCGGGCCCTCACCGGATCTCGCGGTCCCGTTTGCCTTTTCGGGAGTCGTCGGGTCGTGCATCGAAGTTCGTTATGTATCAGCAAGGTAAATAGTGTGATACCGGTTCGGCCGGCTTTGTCGTGCGGTGGGAGGCTTTCGCTGTTTCCGATGTTTCCCACGCCAGGAGTGTTGTATGGAACCGATCATGAAGAAGAGCGCGGCCGCCGATCTCGTTGTCGCGGCACGTATTCGGCGGGGGCTGTCCTGGGCCGATATTGCCGGCGCACTCGGCGCTCCGCTGGTGTGGACCACGGCCGCGCTGCTCGGGCAGCATCCGATGACGGCGGAGCAGGCCCGGCAGGTGTGTGATCTGCTCGGGTTGGACGACGCGGTGGCGGAGAGCTTGAGCCTGCAGCCTGCCCGTGCTGCCGATCCAGCTCTGATGAGTGATCCCACGATCTATCGATTCGTGGAAGCGATCTCTGTGTACGGGCCCGCGCTCAAGGAATTGATCCATGAGGAGTTCGGGGACGGGATCATGAGCGCGATCAATTTCAAGGTCGATTTCGCGCGCCGTCCGGATCCCGATGGGGACCGGGTGGTCATCACCTTCGACGGGAAGTTCCTCGACTATCGGTGGTGAGGGGCCGCGTCCAGCCGTTCGTGGGCGGGCGCGGTAGGTGATCGGTGAGGCGACGGTTGTGGCCGCGGCCGGGGAGCCCTCGGCCGGCGGCTCCGCAAGTTTCGGATGGCCTGTTGACTTTCCAGGGTCACGGCTCAATACTGAACTAGATGGTTCAGTATGAGTTCTTGGACGTCTCCTTCGGGGCGCTCGCGGACCCCACCAGGCGGGGCATCCTCGAGCGGCTCGGCCGTGGCCCCGCCACCGTCAGTGAACTGGCCGACGATTTCTCGATGACCCTCACCGGCATCAAGAAGCACATCCAGCTGCTCGAGGACGCCGGAATGGTGATCACCGAGAAGCAGGGCCGGGTTCGGTACTGCCGGATCGGCGCCGATGTTTTCGAACGGGAGGTGGCCTGGATGCAGAGCTACCGGCGGATGCTGGAAGCGCGCATGGACCGTCTCGGCGAATTCCTGCAACGAACGCGTCTCGGCGAATTCCTGCAACGAACGGAGCACGAGAAATGAGCACCAGTACCGAAGAAGCCGTAGTCACGCCGGCCGCGGATCGCGAGATCCGGGTGGAACGTGTTTTCAACGCATCCCGGGAGCGGGTGTGGGATGCCTACACCCGGCTCGAACAGTTGATCCAATGGTGGGGCCGTGGGCATCAGGTCGACGTCGAGCGCTGGGAGTTCCGTGCCGGCGGGCACTGGCGTTTCGTCGAACACGATCAGGGCCAGGCCCACGGGTTCGAGGGCCGGATCCGGGAGATCGTGCCGCAGGAGCGAATCGTGCAGTCCTTCGAATGGGACGGTATGCCCGCCCATATCGCGATCGACGCGGCGACGTTCGAAGATCTCGGTGACGGGCGTACCCGGGTTGTCACCGTCAGTCAGTTCCACACACCGGAAGAACGGGACGGCATGCTGCAGTCCGGTATGGCCGAGGGGCTCAATGACAGCTACCGGGCGCTGGACGCCCTGCTGGCGAAACAGTCCGGCTGAGCGAGTATCTCGGCCCCGGTTCGGACCGGGGCCGAGTGGCGGGTCACCGCTCGCTGTCCAGTGTGGTCATCAGAGGTTCGGGGTAGCGGCTCCCGATTACCGCCTCGGCCGGGACGGCCTCGCTGATCGCGGCCTGCTCCGCCGGAGTGAGCGAGATGGCCGCGGCGGCGATCGACTCGGCCCAGCGCCGCGGGGTGCGGGTGCCGATCAGCGGGACGATATCGTCGCCGCGGCTCAGCACCCAGGCGATGGCCAGCTGCGCGGTGGTTATGCCCTTTTCCGCGGCCAGACCGGCCAGGGTGTCGACCAACTTCAAGTTGGCCATGAGATTCTCGCCCTGGAAACGGGGGATGCCCGCCCGAGAATCCGACACCACGGCATTTGCGCGCCCGCGGAGCGAATCGCTGAGCAGGCCCCGGGAGAGCACGCCGTAGGCGGTGATTCCGATGCCGAGTTCGCGGCAGGTGGGCAGGATCTCGGCTTCGATACCGCAGGAGAACAGGGAGTACTCGATTTGCAGGTCGGCGATCGGGTGCACCGCGGCGGCGCGGCGCAGGGTTTCCGCGCCCACCTCGGACAGCCCGATATGCCGGACGTAGCCGGCCTCGATCAGTTCGGAAACGGCGCCGACGGTGTCCTCGATCGGGACCGCGGGGTCCAGCCGCGCCGGGCGATAGATATCGAGGTAGTCCACCCCGAGCCGGCGCAGGCTGTAGCTCACGAAGTTCTTCACCGCGGCGGGCCGGGTGTCCATACCCTGCCAGCTGATATCCGGACCCATCATGGCCCCGAACTTCACGCTGAGGGTGATCTCCTCGCGGGCCCGGTCGGCGATCGCCCGGCCGACCAGCATCTCGTTGTGGCCGCTGCCGTAGAAATCGCCGGTATCGATGAGTCCGGCGCCGGAATCGAGCGCGGCGTGGATGGTGGCGATCGACTCCGCCTCGTCGGCGGGGCCGTACACGCCCGACAGGCCCATCGCGCCGTAGCCGATACGTCCGACCGTGGGGCCGGTGCTGCCCAGCTTCGAGGTCTGCATCTGTGTGTTCGTCATGCACTCCAGGCTGGCGTGCCGCTCGCGCCGTAGGCAGAGACGCTTTATCGGGGGAGCGGCGATCCCTGGCTCGCAATGCCGGGGTGCGCCACAGTGGAGGTATGGAGCGTAGCGAACTCGCCGATTTCCTTCGCCGCCGCCGCGAGCAGCTGACGCCTTCGGCTGTCGGGCTGCCCGCCGGTTCGCGCCGCCGGACGCCGGGGCTGCGCCGCGACGAGGTGGCTCAGCTCGCTGGGATCTCCACCGACTACTACACCCGGTTGGAGCAGGCCCGGGGTCCGCGGCCGTCCACACAGGTCCTGGCCGCGCTTACCCGGGCACTGCGGTACACCAGCGATGAACGCGATCACGTCTACCTGCTGTGCGATCATGCGCCGCCGCGCGGCAGCGGGCCCGATAAACATGTCGGGCCGGGAATGATGCACGTGCTGGCGAAGCTGGACGACACACCGGCGGCCGTGATCACCGACCTCGGCGAAACCCTGGTGCAGAACCGGATGCATATCCTGCTGATCGGTGACCAGAGCGCGTTGCCCGGCCGGAATCGTTTCTTTGCCTGGCGCTGGTTCACCGATCCGGTTGCTCGTGATTTCTGCCCGCCGCAGGACGTGGACCGGATATCGCGACGGCAGGTGGCCGATCTGCGCGCCACCGCGGCACGGCGCGCGAAGGACCCCGAAGTGCTCGATTTCGTCGGCGCGCTCCGCGCGGCCAGCGTCGAATTCGATCGGCTATGGAACGAACACCAGGTGAGCGTGCGACTTTCCGATATCAAGAGCATTGTGCACCCGGAAGTCGGCGTGATCGCTTTCGACTGTGAAACCCTGCTCACCACCAGCGCCACCCAGCGGCTGCTGATCTACCGGCCCCGGCCGGGCACCGATGCCGCGGAGAAACTGGAGTTGCTGCGCGTTATCGGTACCCAGCGGCTGGACGAATCGGCGGACCTGCCCTATTCGCGGCCCGCCGATGTGAAGGACATATCCGCGTAGCGCGGTCCCGCCACCTGTTCGGCGATCGGTTCGAGCCGGCCCAGTTCGGCCGAGGTCAGCCCGACGGTCGCCGCCGCCACGTTCTCGGCGAGTCTCGAACGCTTGCGGGTGCCCGGAATCGGGACGACCGGCAGTCCGTGCTCCTGTGCACGGGAATGCACCCAGGCCAGCGCGACCTGTGCGGGAGTTATACCGCGGTCTTCGGCTATGGCGTGTACGGGCGCCAGCAGGGCGATGTTGTGCGCCGCGTTCGTACCCGTGAAACGCGGCATATGCCGCCGGAAATCGGTGTCGTTCAGATCGTCGGCGCGGGCGAACGACCCGGTGAGAAATCCGCGCCCGAGCGGGGAGTAGGGCACGAAGGTGACGCCCAGCTCGGCGGCGGCGGGCACCGCGGTGCGTTCGACGTCCCGGGAGAACAGCGACCACTCCGACTGCACGGCCGCGATCGGATGGACGGCGTGCGCGGCGCGCAGTTCGTCACCGGTGACCTCGGAGAGCCCGAGGGCGCGAACCTTGCCCGCACGGACGAGTTCGGCCATCACTCCGACCGTCTCCTCGATCGGTACCGCGGGGTCGCGCCGGTGCATGTAGTAGAGGTCGATCGTGTCGATTCCGAGCCTGCGCAGACTCGCGTCCACGGCGCCACGGATGTAGCCGGGTGAGTTGTCGATGCCGCGGTAATGGATGTCGTCCGGTTTGCGGACGATGGCGAATTTGGTGGCCAGCGTGATCTGTTCCCGATTGGCGCGGACGAAATCGGCGAGGAATTCCTCGTTGTCGCCGGACCCGTATATATCGGCGGTATCGAACAGTGTGACACCGAGTTCGAGCGCACGGTCCAGTGTCGCGCGGGATTCCGCGCGGTCGGTGGGGCCGTAGAACTCGCTCATACCCATACAACCCAGGCCCTGGATGCCGACGCGGATTCCGTCGGAGCCCAGCGGGGTTGCCGGGAGTGCTGCGGGGGTGGTCATGCGGAGGTTCCCTTCACGATGCGGCGTTATCGGGTGACCGGGCGGCGTCGGGCGCGGTGTGCTCTTCGTAGATCGCGATCTTGTGATCCAGAACCGCCATGGTCTGCTGTAGTTCGGCGATTCGGTCGAGGACTTCGGCGCGGGTCGCGCGGAACATCGCGAGCCGCTCGGGAACGGTGTTCTCACCGGCCCGGACCAGCTCCGCGTAGCGGATCATATCGGCCACCGACATCCCGGTCGTGCGCAAGCGCGTGATCAGGGTCAGCCATTCCAGGTCCCGGTCGCTGAACCGGCGTTTGCCGGTGTGGTCGCGGCCGATATGGGAGAGCAGACCGATGCGCTCGTACCAGCGCAGCGTGTCCTGGCTGAGCCCGCAGTGCCGGGCGGCCGCGCTGATCGTATGCCGGGGGAGATCCCGGCCGGGCTCGTCCCGATTCAGTTCGGATACGCTCACGGGCCACCCTTCGTGCCGAATTATTCTGCGCCACAAAACTTTCTGCTCTGGGCGCCGATGCCCTCTCGTCGAACACCGATAACGCTAGCCACCTGGAGTGGACTCCAGGCAAGCGGTGATTGCGGAGTCTTCAGCCGCGCGGCCGCCGACTCCTCGGCTTCAACTGCCCGCCGGGCAGCGGCGGAGCCGGGATGCGCTGCTCCGGCGGATGGCCGTCGATATCTCCGAAACGTGCCGTATTGTGCTGCTCCCAGTCCGTGCGCGCCGCGGCGATCTCAGCATGGTCGCGGGCGACGAAGTTCCACCACATCACCAATTCCGCGGCCAGCGGCTCGCCGCCGATCAGCGCGAACCGGCCGCCGGTCGCGCTGGACAGGTCCAGCTCCGTGCGCCCGGTACCCAGGTACAGCAGCGGACCGGGCGCCAACTCGACCCCGGCCACCGTTACCGCGCCCGCGACCACCAGAACCGCGTACTCGAACTCGGGATGCACCGGCAGGGTGGTCGTGGTGGCGGGGTCGATCTCGATATCCGCGCCCACCAGCGGGGTGTAGATCATCGCCGGCGAAGTCACCCCGGCAAGCGTTCCCATCAACACCGTGGCGTGCAGACCCGGCGCGCGATGGACCGGCAGTTCGCGGTGCTGCTCGAAATGCGGTGCGATCTCGCGATGATCATCGGGCAGCGCGATCCACAGCTGCAGTCCGCGACCGGCGGGGGAATCGGGCACGGTGTATTCCGAATGCGCGATACCGCGGCCGGAGGTCATCAGATTGAGCTGCCCCGGTTCGATCCGGACATCCGAGTGGACCGAATCCCGATGCCTGATCATGCCCTCGAAAGGCCAGGTCACGGTCTGTAGGCCGATATGCGGGTGCGGATCGATATCGGGTGGAGCGCCGGTAGTGGTCACCGTCGGCGCGCCGAAATAGTCCAGGAAGCACCAGGCTCCCACCGTCGGCAGATCCCGCTGCGGCAGCGTGCGCTCGACATAGGTTCCGCGCACCCCGCCCAGCGGTACCTCCCGTGCCGGATACAGCTCGGCCACCGGACCCGGGCCGAGGACCGGTTCGCACAGTGTTTCGGCCGGGTGTGGGTCGAGATCACTCACTGCCGGTGCCGACCACATGCGCGGAGTATTCGGGATGCTTCTCCAGGTAGCCACGGATGAACGGGCATTCCGGCCGGATCTTCCGTTCGCGTTCGACGGTATCGCCGATCGCGAACCCGGCGAGTTTGCTGCCCAACCCCTTACCCTCGAAAGCCGAGTCGATCTCGGTATGGGTGAATACCGTTTCCGAGCCGCGTTCGGTGTATTCGGCGAATCCGGCCAGATCGCCGCCGTAGAACACCTCGTAGCGGTCCTTGTCCGCGTTGCGGACAACTGTGCTCTGCTCGGTTGCTTCAGCCATCTCCGCATTTCCTCTCGGTCGGGATCACTGTCCCCGCCGGTCTGGGCCGCCGGGGTCCGCCGAGCGCCAGCGTACTCAGCCCGCCCGGCCGGGACACCGCCTGGACGGAACGGAACCGGCGGGCGGGCCGGCCGGATCCCGAGCCCCCCAGCGCATCCGGTGCCGAAGACGTAACCTGGGATTATGGCGAAGGAAATCGACCGGATCCGGGCGCGTTCCGCCTGGGCCACGGTCAAGGAAAGCCCGGTGATCACCGCCATCGCGGTGGCACCGATCGTGGTGGTGTTCGGGCTGGTCTGGTGGCTGATCGGCGGCTGGGCCGCATTCCTGCTGCTGGTGCTGCTCGGCGCCGGAGCGGTATTCGGCGGCAAACTGCTGCGCTGAGCGGTCGAAACCTGCCGGGCCGAACGGCCGCGCCGGCTCAGCGAGGGACGTGGAATGTCACCAGGTCGCCCGTACCGGGTAGCACCTCGTCCCAGGCCTGCGCGAAGCGCAGCACCGCCAGCGCCGAGGTGGGAAACTTGCGGCTGATCCGCAGCGCGTCCTCGGTGTCGTGCTCGGCCGCCAGATCCCACGCCGTCTGCGGCATCCCCGGAGCGTGCCCGATCACCAGCAGGGTCGCCGCCGCCGGGTCGGTCATCTGGATCAGTTCGATCAGATCGTCGGGCTCGGCCCCGTAGATGCCGGCATCGAATTCGACCGGGGCGGCGATACCGGTAGCGGCGAGGGTCTCGCGGGTGCGGGTCGCGGTGGAGCAGCGCACTGCGTCCACGGCCGGCACGGTGGTACGTAACCAGTCTCCGGCCAGCGCGGCTTCACGCCGGCCGCGCGGTGCCAGCGGGCGCTCATGGTCCTCGGTTCCCGGCGGATACGCCGACTTTCCGTGCCGCATCAAGATCAGAGTCCGGGTCATGAGACCACCGTAGGCACCCTCGGTGCGGAGATACATAACACACTCGAGGCAAACTGAAAGCGGAGTCACAATGGAGGTGGCCCGGCGATCCCGGTCCGCGCTCGATTGTCACGCCCTGCCCACCGCAACCCGGAAGGCACCAGCCCGCACATAAGTCTCGAGGATCTGCACAAATATGGCCTACGTAATCACGCAGCGTTGTTGTAACGATGCCAGCTGCGTTTCCGAGTGCCCGGTCGACTGCATCCGCCCGACTCCGGACCAGCCGGAATTCGCCACGACCGAAATGCTCTACATCGACCCCGACACCTGCATCGACTGCGGCGCCTGTGTCGACGCGTGCCCGGTGGAGGCCATCTTCTCCGAGGACGATCTCTCCGCGTCGCTGGCCCGCTTCCGGGATATCAACGCCGCCTGGTTCGAGCGGCATCCCCTGGAATCCAACCTGGACCCGATCTCCACCCCGGTGCGACCGCCCAAGGAGCTGGGCACGCTCCGCGTCGCCATCGTCGGAGCCGGCCCGGCGGCCGCCTACGCGGCCGACGAGTTGCTGCGCCGATGCGATGTCCAGGTGGAGATGTTCGACCGGCTACCCACGCCGTGGGGCCTGGTCCGGGCGGGTGTGGCCCCCGACCACCCCGGTACCAAAACGGTGGCCGGGATGTTCGAATCGGCCTTCCGCCGCGACACCCTGCAGTACTACCTGAACGTCGAGGTCGGTAAACACATCAGCCACGAAGAACTGCTGGCACATCACCACGCGGTCCTCTACGCGGTCGGTGCGTCCTCGGATCGGCGGATGGATGTGCCGGGGGAGGATCTGCCCGGTAGCCACTCCGCGACCGAATTCGTGGCCTGGTACAACGGCCATCCCGACTACGCCGACCGCACCTTCGACCTGTCGGGGGAGCGGGCGATCATCGTCGGTAACGGCAACGTCGCACTCGACGTTGCCCGGGTACTGACCGTGCATCCGGACGAACTGGCGAAAACCGATATCGCCGACCACGCCCTGGCCGCCCTGCGCGACAGCAATATCCGGGAAGTGGTGGTACTGGGCCGCCGCGGACCACTGCAGGCCGCCTACACGTCACCGGAATTCCTGGCGCTCGAGCATCTGTCCGGAGTCGACGTGATCATCGACCCGGCCGAACTGGAACTCGACCCGACCTCGCAGGCCCTGCTCGACGATCCGGATATCGAACCGTCGCTGAAGTTGAAATACACCCTGGCCGAGGAATTCGCCGCGAAATCGCCTACCGAAGGCAATAAGCGGATCGTCTTCAAGTACCTGGCCTCGCCCACCGAGGTGACCGGCACGGACAAGGTCGAAGGGCTGGAGGTCGCCCACAACGAACTGGTCGATATCGACGGTGTACTGAACGCCCGGGCCACCGACCGCACCGGAACCTACGAGGCATCGCTGGTGCTGCGCTCGATCGGCTACCGCGGTGAGCCGGTACCGGATCTGCCGTTCGACGATAAGCGTGCGGTGGTGCCCAACGAACACGGGCGGGTCACCGGCCCCGACGGCACACCACTGACCGGCGTGTACGTCAGCGGCTGGATCAAACGGGGACCACGCGGAGTGATCGGCTCGAACCGGATCGATTCGGAGGAAACGGTCGAAGGCCTGATCTCGGACTTCATGTCGGGCAAACTGGTTGCCCCTGAGGGCGACCGCGACGCCCTGCGTGCCCTGGTACAGGAACGCCAGCCGGATCTGGTGGACAGGGTCGGCTGGAAGGCGATCGACCAGGCGGAACGCGGCGCCGGAAAGGAATCGGGGCGTCCCCGGGTCAAGTTAACGACCCGGCCCGACTTGTTGCAGGCAGCCAAAGGCGAGTAATTCTCGCCGGCACTGACCCGCGTGGAGCTACCGGGACCATCGGTCCGAGAAGGTGACACGCGGGTCAGTGTTTTTTGGCGCCGCCTGCGGCGTCGCGGGGTTCGGGGCCCCCCTTGGTCTCGTTCTTCACTCCCGGCGCTCAGTCGCTGCGCTCCTTCGCTCTGGTCGCTCCAGAACGAGACGGGCCCCGAACCACCGAGGTGGACTGATCGCATGCAGGAAACGGGGTGGGGGTCGGATGTGGACAGCCTGGCGGTAGGGGATCAAACGCGCCTGACGGCGGCGGCGAGTTCGGACTTTGGGTTTCGGCTCCACGTCGAGCCGAACGTGCCTGACGGAACCCCGCGTGCCGGAGGCGCGCCAAGATTACAGCTTGCGGAGGCGGAGGCGGTTGATGCTGTGGTCGGAGTCTTTGCGTAGCACCAGGGTTGCGCGGGGGCGGGTGGGCAGGATGTTGTCCACCAGGTTTGGGCGGTTGGTGGAGTTCCAGATGTCCTTCGCGGCGGCGGTCGCCTCGGAATCGGTGAACTTCGCGTAATGGTGGAAATGGGCCTTGGGGTCGGCGAAACCTGTGGCGCGCAGGCTCAGGAACCGGCGCACGTACCAGCTTTCGATGTCCTCGATACGGGCGTCTACGTAGATCGAGAAGTCGAACAGGTCCGACACCATCAGCCGTGGACCTGTCTGCAGGACATTCAGGCCCTCGACGATGAGGATATCGGGCTGGCGGACGCAGTGGAATTCGCCGGGAACGATGTCGTAGGAGATATGTGAATACACCGGTGCGCATACTTCTTCGGCGCCCGATTTCACCTCTGTCACGAATCGCAGCAGTTTGCGCCGGTCGTAGCTTTCGGGGAAACCCTTGCGGTGCATGATGCCGCGGCGGGTGAGTTCGGCGGTGGGGTAGAGGAATCCGTCGGTTGTCACCAGATCCACGCGCGGATGGTGATCCCAGCGGGCCAGCAGTGCCTGCAGTACGCGGGCGGTGGTGGATTTACCTACCGCGACACTGCCCGCGACCCCGATCACGAACGGCACCTGTTTGTCCGGATGTACTTCGCCGAGGAAGGTGGCGGTGGCCGCGAACAACCGCTGTCTCGCCGCGACCTGCAGATGGATGAGCCGAGCGAGCGGCAGGTAGACCTCTGCGACTTCCTCCAGGTCGATCTGCTCGCCCAGGCCCCGCAGTCCGATCAGTTCCTCTTCGGTGAGCACCAGCGGAGTCGACTTGCGCAGTTCCCGCCACCGTTTCCGGTCGAACTCCACATAAGGGCTGGGCTCGCTCGCCTTGGCCATCTACTCAGCTCCGCTCTGCCGGACACTCGTGCTCGCGGTGCCGTACCTGGGAGATGCCGTGGTCACGGCTGGCTCGACTCCGGTCGATCCGGCGCTCTGGCTGTGCCCTCATGGCTGAATTCTGCCCCCCGGGTACCTCTGGTCCGCAGAGGGGGTCCATTACCGATTGATATAACTACAGACCTCCGGTTATCCCGGCTCGGCGTTCGCAGTAAGGCGGGCCCGACCCGGCGCGAACCGGCCGGTCTCTCGTATTCACGGCTATCGTCGAGATCATGCAAGCCCATCCTCTGGTGACCGAATACCTGCGGCTCGGTCTGTCATTCGACCGGCTCGAAGAGGGTTTTGTCGACGCCTACACCGCCGATCCGCAGCTGCGGCGCGATGTCGAGAACGCGCCCCGGCCCGAACCCCGGGAACTGGCCGTTACCGCCACGCGGTTGCGCGCCGAACTCCTGGCCGCCGGGCTGGGCCCGCGACGAACCGCGTTCCTCGATGCCCATCTGCGGGCATTGGAATGTTCCGGGCGCAAATTCGCGGGCGATGAGATCGGTTTCGTGGACGAGGTCAGCCGGTACTTCGACGTGGATATCGCGCTCGGTGACCCGGCCGAATACCACGAGGCCCACCAGAAGATCGATGAGGTGCTGGGCGGCACGGGCCCGCTCGCCGAGCGGATGGCGGCCCACCGCAAAGCCGACGAAATCCCGCCGGACCGCCTGGAGGCCTGCGTCGAGGCGTTCTCCGGCGCGCTCCGCGAGCTGGTGCGGGCGCGGTACCCACTACCCGATCACGAACATGTCACCTACGAGGTGGTGGGCGATAAACCGTGGTCCGGGTTCAACTACTACCTGGGCAACTACCGCTCGAAGGTCGCGATCAACTCCGATCTGCGTCAGCATATGGCCGTACTGCCGCGGCTCATCGCGCACGAGTCCTACCCGGGCCACCACACCGAACACTGCCGCAAAGAAGCCGGTCTGGTGTCCGCCGGGCACGGTGAGCAGACGATCTTCCTGGTGAACACGCCGCAGTGCCTGATGGCGGAAGGTCTGGCCGATCTGGCGCTGCAATCGATCATCGGGCCGGGCTGGGGTAAATGGGCCCAGGAGATCTACGCGGACCTGGGCCTGCGGTTCGACGGTGAACGCGCGGAGCGGTTGTCGGAGGCCTCGGCGCAATTGCTCGGCGTCCGCCAGGATGCCGCGCTCATGTTGCACGACCAGGGCAAGGACGCGGACGAGGTGGCCGGCTTCCTGGAACGCTGGTCACTGACCACACCCGACCGGGCCCGCCAATCGCTGCGCTTCTTGTCGTCGCCGCTGTGGCGGGCGTATATCAGCACATATGTGGAGGGGTACAAGCTGCTCGGAGGCTGGCTGGATCGAGCTGTCGACGCCGACGAACGGGCCGACCGTTTCCGGCGGCTGCTGGACGAACCGCTCATCCCGTCGTCACTCCGCTGAACACCGCCCGCGCCCCGCAGCCGGTGCCGACGGACACACCACCCGCGGCGTGGCAAGCCAGGACCCATACATACACTGGGCCCGTGACGCAGACGACCGCCTCTGTCAATACTCAGTCTCTCGGTGAGCTCGATCCGGAGCTCGCCGCCGCGATGGCGGGTGAGCTCGCCCGTGAACGCGACACCCTGGAGATGATCGCGTCGGAGAATTTCGTGCCGCGCGCGGTGCTGCAGGCGCAGGGCAGTGTGCTCACCAACAAATATGCCGAGGGGTATCCCGGACGCCGCTACTACGGCGGTTGCGAGCACGTCGACGTGGTGGAGAACCTCGCCCGCGAGCGCGCTAAAGCGCTGTTCGGAGCCGACTTCGCCAACGTCCAGCCGCATTCGGGCGCGCAGGCCAACGCCGCCGTGCTGATGTCGCTGATGGATCCCGGTGACAGGCTGCTCGGTCTCGATCTGGCGCACGGCGGTCATCTCACACACGGGATGCGGCTGAACTTCTCCGGCAAGCTGTACGAGGTCCACTCCTACGGCGTGTCCAAAGAAGACCACCGTGTCGATATGGACAATGTCCGGGCCATCGCCCGCGAGGCCCGGCCGAAGGTGATCGTGGCCGGCTGGTCCGCGTACCCGCGGCACCAGGATTTCGCGGCGTTCCGGGAGATCGCCGACGAGGTCGGCGCCTACCTGTGGGTGGATATGGCGCATTTCGCCGGGCTGGTCGCGGCCGGGCTGCACCCCTCGCCCGTGCCTTACGCCGATGTCGTCTCGTCCACCGTGCACAAAACGCTCGGCGGGCCGCGGTCCGGGCTCATCCTGGCAAAACAGGATTACGCGAAGAAGCTGAACAGTTCGGTGTTCCCGGGCCAGCAGGGCGGGCCGCTCATGCATGTCATCGCGGCCAAGGCGGCGGCTTTCAAGATCGCGGGCACCGAGGAGTTCGCCGAACGGCAGCAGCGTACTGTGTCCGGTGCCAAGATCCTGGCCGAACGTCTCACCGCCGCCGATGTCTCGGGCAACGGGGTCAGCGTGCTCACCGGCGGTACCGATGTGCATCTGGTACTGGTCGACCTGCGCAACTCCGATATCGACGGCCAGCAGGGTGAGGACCTGCTGCACGAAATCGGTATCACGGTGAACCGCAACGCGGTCCCGTTCGACCCACGGCCCCCGATGGTGACCTCCGGTCTGCGGATCGGCACCGCGGCGCTGGCCACCCGCGGCTTCGGCGATACGGAGTTCACCGAGGTCGCCGATATCATCGGCACTGCCCTCGCCGGCGGCGCCGATCTGGACGCGCTGCGGGGCCGGGTGAAGAAGCTGGCCCAGGATGTTCCGCTGTACCAGGGCCTGGAGGACTGGAACCTGCTGTAAGTCTGTTTTTTGCGCTGCCTCCGGCGGCGCAAAAACACAGCCCGACCCAGGGGCGGTGAACTTTGGTCCCCCGAGACCCGTGGTCACCGCACCCTGCTCGTACGGTGCACGCCAACACGTCACCAGCAACCCGAGACCCCCTGGTCTACGCTCGTGTTATGGAAACCGAGCTGAACCAGGACGCAATCACCACGGTCCGCGAGTTCTTCCGCGCGATGGAGGTCGGCGCAATTGATGAGGCGCTCGAGCTCGCGCACCCGGATATGGTCTGGAAGAACACATCGCTTCCGGACGTGAAGGGAGCGCGCCGGGTCGGGAAAGTCTTGCGTGGTCTGGACGGAGACCGGTTCGGGTTCGCTGCGCGGATGCACCATATCGCGGCGGACGGCCCGATCGTGCTCACTGATCGCACCGATATTCTGCGGTTCGGGCCGGTGAGTATCGAGTTCTGGGTTATGGGGACCTTCGAATTGGTGGACGGCCGGATCATCCTGTGGCACGACCACTTCAGCTGGGAGAATTTCCTGCGCGGTACGGCGGTGGGCATCGTCAAGGCGATTCTCGGGCGGTGATTGCGGCGCGGTGATTTCGGCGTCGCGGGGGGCTGTGTTTTCGGCGCCGCCTCCGGTGTCGCGTGGGTCGAGGGACCTACTAATCGCGCTACTCGGTGTAGACCATCGGTGGAGGCGCGCTCTCGGTGTAGACCATCCGCTAGGGGCGCTCTCGGCGTTGATCATCCGTGGGGTAACCCGCGCTCTCGGCGTAGACCATCCGACAAGGCGCGTCCCGGTGTAGACCATCCGAGAAGGCGAGTTCTCGGCGTAGCCGTCCGTGGAGGGGCGGGCTGTGTTTTTGGAGGCGCTCCGCGCCTCGAGGTCGGGGCCCTATTAACCCCGCGTCTTCACTCCGGCGCTCAGTCGCTGCGCTCCTTCGCTCTGTCGCTGCAGACGCGGGGCGGGCCCCGACCGTGGATGTGGGGTGTGGGGGTGTTGTTGAAGCACCCCCGGATGCTGGTGGGGGCGGGGGTGCTCAACAGGTCGATCGGTCAGGCGTTGGGGCCGTATTCCTCCAGCATTTCGGTGACCAGGGCAGCGATCGGGGAGCGTTCGCTGCGGGTGAGGGTGATGTGGGCGAACAAGGGGTGGCCCTTGAGTTTCTCGATTACCGCGGCGACACCGTCGTGGCGGCCGACGCGCAGGTTGTCGCGTTGTGCCACATCGTGGGTGAGGACGACCCGGGAACCGCTACCCAGCCGGCTGAGGACCGTGAGTAGTACGTTGCGTTCCAGCGATTGGGCTTCGTCCACGATCACGAACGAATCGTGTAGTGACCGGCCCCGGATATGGGTCAGCGGAAGGACTTCGAGCATATCGCGGCTGAGGACCTCCTCCATCACCTCGCGACTGGCCAGGCCGTCCAGGGTGTCGAAAACGGCCTGCGCCCAGGGGCCCATCTTCTCGTTCTCGGTGCCCGGTAGGTAGCCCAGTTCCTGTCCGCCCACCGCGTAGAGCGGCCGGAACACCACGACCTTGCGGTGACTGCGTTTCTCCAGCACCGCTTCCAGTCCGGCGGTGAGCGCCAGCGCCGATTTACCGGTGCCCGCGCGCCCGCCGAGCGACACAATGCCGACACTCTCGTCGAGCAGCAGGTCCAGGGCGACGCGCTGTTCCGCGGAGCGGCCGTGCAGCCCGAATGCCTCGCGTTCGCGTACCAGCTGCACCCGTTTGTCCGCGGTTACCCGGCCGAGGGCGCTGGAACTGTTGCCCAACAGCCGGATCCCGGTGTGGCAGGGCAGTTCCCGTGCCTCGTCGAGATCGACGATCGATTCGCTGTAGAGCTGGTCGACGATATCGGAGGCAGTGTCGATTTCGACCATGCCCGACCAGCCCGAGGTCACCACGTCCTGTGCGTGATATCCCTCTGCGTGTAGACCTACCGCGCTGGCCTTGACCCGCATCGGGATGTCCTTGGACACCAGAACCACCTGGTGGCCGTCCGCATCGAGGTTCAGCGCGCAGGCCAGAATGCGGGAATCGTTGCTCTCGGTGCGGAAACCGACCGGTAGCACCGTGGGATCGGTGTGGTTCAGTTCGACCTGTAACGTGCCACCTTCGGTACCGATCGGCAGGGGTTCGTCCAGCCGTCCGTGGGTCAGGCGCAGATCGTCGAGCATGCGCAGGGCTTCGCGGGCGAACCAGCCGAGTTCGTGGTGGTGTCGTTTACCTTCGAGTTCGCTGATCACGACCAGCGGTAGCACCACCTGATGCTCGCCGAACCGGGTCACTGCCCAGGGATCGGACAGCAGTACCGAGGTGTCGATGACGAAGGTCTTCAAACCTTTCTGAATGGAGCGAGAATTCGCCGAGGGGGCGGATACGGAGCGATTATCAGTCACGGTAGGCTCCTAGGTCTGCGCGGCACCCACACAGACAGTCTCGCTGGGCCGGTCGGTCCGGATGACGGCTGACGGGGTGCGTCAGCTGCCACGAGGGCCGGGTGCCGGCCCCCTCGTACTGAGTTTCTCAGTCACGGTCAGGACCTCCCGAGCGAGCCACAACGCGCGACCCGCCACTCCGAAGCTACCCCGTACCAGGCCCTTCGCGCTCGCAGAAATGCGGGCGGGTTTGATGAATTCACTGTGAACGTGTCCGGGTTCTGTGACGTAAACGCAGGTCAGCATGGGTATTGGGGGGTTCGGGTCGGTACCCGTCGAGTATTCGGGCAAACTGCCCGAACCCGACGTCCGGCCGCCGGGTTCGCCACGGATTCGCCTTCGACCGGCTCGGGACTATTCGCGCAACATCTGGAGAAGCACGGGAACGTGGCTGTTGTCCGGGTCTTTGACCGCGGTGACCAGGGTGACCGGCGGCTTGGTCCGGGCCAGCCCGCGCAGCCGCACCAGGATTTCGTGCGCGGTCCGGGCGGACAGCTCTTCCCGGTACCGGTCGGTGAACTCGTCGTGACGGCCGGGTGGGTCCTCGTGGAACCAGCGCCGCAACTCACTGGACGGGGTGATGTCCTTGGCCCATTCGTCGATGTGGGCAGTGGCTTTGGCGACCCCGCGCGGCCACAGCCGGTCGACCAGCACCCGGTAGCCGTCGTCCGGTTCCGGCGCCTCGTATATCCGTTTGACCTGGAATCCGGCGGGTGCGGTGTGTGGGTCGTCGGTCATGACGTCATCGCATCATGTGCACTGCCCCATCGGACAGCGCCACGCAGCCGGCGTAGCCGGAAACCCGGCCGGCGGCCGCCGGCGCTATTAGAGTCGGCGGTATGAGTCCGAGCGAGGAGTTGGACAGTCTGTCGTCGAAGGAGCTGCACGATCGTGCGGTCAAGCTCGCGGTCCGGCACGGCGATATCCGCTTTCTCTGGCAATTGCTCACCCGGATTCCCGCCGCGGAGGCCACGGCGGGCCGGGCCGGGGAGAGCGAAGCCGATATCAAATGGGTGGTGCCCATGCTGGACGATTACGTCCATTCCGGTGACGGCGAACTCGCCGAGGCGCTGCGCGATTTCTACCTCGACTATCTGCGCGGGCACTCCTGAGGCCGGTGCGGAGTCAGTCGGCGGAGTTGCCCGCATAAGCGTCCCGCAGGGCGCGCACGTCGATCTTCTTCATCGTCAACATGGCCTGCACAGCGCGGTCGACGGCCACTGGGTCGCCACCGCCCAGCACTTCGTTGGCCTCACTCGGCCAGATCTGCCACGGAACCCCGTACTTGTCGTTGAGCCACCCGCATTGGATCTCCTGGCCACCGCCGGCGAGCAGGGCCTCCCACAGGCGGTCGACCTCGGCCTGATCATCGCAGTTGACCAGCAGTGACATGGCGTGGGTGTAGTGATAGTCGCCGCCGCCGTTGATGGCGGTGAACTGCTGTCCGGCGAGTTCGAAGTCGACAGTCATCACGGTGCCGGGTTCGCCCATACCGGATTCGGTGTAGCGCACGACGCCGATGATCTTCGCGTCCGGAAACAGCGAACAGTAGAACTCCGCGGCCTCCTCGGCCTGCGTGTCGTACCAGAGATTGGTGACGATCTTCTGCATGGCGATCCTCCTGGACGGTCGGCTGGTCTGCTGTGGAGACGACGCGCGGGCCGGGAATTCATCGGGAGCCACTACCGCGGCCTGTCTGTGCCTCAGCTGTCGATCTCGGCTCCCGTCTTCGGCGCGGGCGCGGACTCGAGCCGGAGGAATTCCTCGTCGGTCAGCAGCCGGGAGCGGATCAGGAAGCGCACCCCTTCCGGTGCTTCCAGCGAGAAACCGCTCCCGCGGCCGGGTACCACGTCCACCGTCAGGTGTGTGTGCTTCCAGTACTCGTACTGGTCGGCACTCATCCAGAACGGTGTGCCAGCGTCCACGTGCCCGAGCAGTACGTCCTGCCCGCCGACCCTGAACTCGCCCCGCAGATAGCACATGGGCGCACTACCGTCGCAGCAGCCGCCGGACTGGTGGAACATCACCGGGCCGTGCCGTTCGATCAGCTCGGCCAGCAGGCTCGCCGCGGCCGCGGTGAGTTCCACCCGGTTCGGCTCCGGCATCAGAAGAATCCCAGTTTCTTCGGTGAATAGCTCACCAGCAGGTTCTTCGTCTGCTGGTAGTGGTCCAGCATCTGGGCGTGGTTCTCCCGGCCGATGCCCGATTTCTTGTAACCGCCGAACGCCGCGTGCGCCGGATAGGCGTGATAGCAGTTCGTCCACACCCGCCCGGCTTTGATACCGCGGCCGAGCCGGTAGGCGGTGTTGGTATCGCGGGTCCACACCCCCGCCCCCAGGCCGTAGAGCGTGTCGTTGGCGATCTTCAAGGCCTCCTCGGTGGAGTCGAAGGTGGCGACAGATACGACCGGGCCGAAGATCTCCTCCTGGAAGATCCGCATATCGTTGCTGCCCTTGAAGATCGTCGGCTCCACGTAGTAGCCGTTCGGGTAACCGTCCACCGAACGCGAATTGCCGCCGGTGAGGATCTCGGCACCCTCCTTCTTGCCGATATCGATATACGACATGATCTTCTCGAACTGGTCGTTACTGGCCTGTGCGCCGATCATGGTGGCGTCGTCCAGCGGGTCGCCGCTGACGATGGCCTTCGTCCGCTCCAGACAGCGGGCCATGAACTCGTCGTAGATCGAGGAATGGATGAGGGCGCGCGAGGGGCAGGTGCACACCTCGCCCTGATTCAGCGCGAACATCACGAATCCCTCGACCGCTTTGTCCAGGAAATCGTCGTCGGCGGCCATGACATCGGGCAGGAAGATATTCGGGCTCTTCCCGCCGAGCTCCAGGGTGACCGGGATGATGTTCTCGCTGGCGTACTGCATGATCAACCGGCCCGTGGTGGTTTCCCCGGTGAAGGCCACCTTCGCGACGCGCGGGCTCGACGCCAGCGGTTTGCCGGTTTCCACCCCGAATCCGTTCACGACATTGAGCACACCGGGCGGCAGCAGATCGGCGATCAGCTCGACAACTTTCAAGATCGACGCCGGAGTCTGCTCCGCGGGTTTCAGCACCACGGCGTTCCCCGCCGCCAGCGCGGGCGCGAGTTTCCAGGTGGCCATCAGAATCGGGAAATTCCACGGAATGATCTGCCCGACCACCCCGAGCGGCTCATGGAAGTGATACGCGACCGTATCGGCGTCGATCTCGCTGATCCCGCCCTCCTGAGCCCGGATCGCGCCGGCGAAATACCGGAAATGGTCGACGGCCAGCGGCAGATCGGCGGCCTTCGTCTCCCGGACGGGTTTCCCGTTCTCCCAGGTCTCGGCGACGGCCAGCGCCTCGAGGTTCTCCTCGATCCGATCGGCGATCTTGTTGAGCAGATTCGCCCGCTCGGTCGCGGAGGTGGCCCCCCACCCGTCCGCGGCGGCATGCGCGGCATCGAGGGCCAGTTCGACGTCGGGAGCGGTGGAACGCGCTATCTCGCAGAAGGTTTCGCCATCGACCGGGGACGGGTTGTCGAAGTATTTCCCTTCGACGGGCGCGGTCCACTCACCACCGATGAAGTTGTCGTATCGGCTGGCATAACTGACGATGCTGCCGTCGGTACCGGGCTTGGCGTAGGTCATGGGGTGCTCCTCGAAGTGGATTCATGCGGTCCGCGGAGGCCGAAGCGAAGGCGGAGGTATCGCATCATGACGAGCTCCTCGGTCGACTCGGACGCAGTGATACACGACGTTTTGCTTCGTGATGTAAATCACTATGCCACGGGGAGGTGGGGGCGCGGGTGGGGTCGAGTGGATGGGGTCATGTGGCGATCGAGGGAACCGGTGAGGGTCGGGTTGCGTCCAGTAGGGTGAGGGAAGTTTTACGAAGGGTGGGCTGACGCTATGGATGTGGGGCAGGGGACCGCGAACGCGTTGTATCGGCAGGCGGCGGCCGGGACGTTCCGGATGGAGCGGGGGGCTGCCGAGCGGTGCGCAGCGGTCTACACCAGGTTGGTGGATACCTGCCTGGATAAGCAGATTGTGGACTCTGAACAGCTGCACCGAGTGTCCGGATTCGGCGGTTTCGTATCGGCGCAGGAGTTGCAGGCGGGGTTTGCCACCAAAGGGGCGTCGGTGACCGATGCGCTGAAGGGCATGAAGGAAGCCGCACTGCGAATGGCCGCAGCCTACCTGCAGGCCGGCGGCGCAGTCGAGGAAGCAGATGCGATGAACAGTCGCGCGCTGAGTGTCATGGGAGAGGCTGTGGAATGAACCCTCGGAACTTGTTGACTGTTGTCGTCGCCGCGGGAGCCCTGATGGGTTTGGTGGCTTGCTCGACCCCCGATCAGTCGGGCGAGACGGCTTCAGCCACATCCGCGTCATCTGCGGTGTCCCAAACGAACTCGCCGCGGCCGACATTGACCGAGTCGCGATTGCAGCCTCCGCCCTTGGAGAACGAATATACGACTCAGGGTCGCCCCGAAGTGGTGTTCGATCCGTGCACATGGATCAGTGATGAGGCCGTCAGCAAGGCCGGACTTGATCCGGCCACCCGGCGCCGAGGGACTGATCTGGTGGCCGAATATACCTTTTTGACGTGCGACTTCGAGGGCAAGCTCCGTAACCTTTCGATCGAATCGGGCAATGTTGCCTGGGAAGAGAACCTGCAGAAGACTGGCACATACAGTGAGCCGTTGACGGTAAATGGCCGGGAAGGGCTGCTGGTGCAGGATCCGCAGCAGCCCGGGGTTTGCGGCATCCATATGCGTACGAAGGTCGGATTCGTCATGTTCAGTTCGTCCCGAACCTTCGAAGGGTCCGAGGCGGGACTTCAACGCTGCGATGGCGTTCTGGAGATCGCGAAAGTCCTGGAGCCCGAGATCGGGGCGGAGAACTGAACGATGGGCGATGAAAAGACACCTCCGCCGCTCGGTATGTTCGGCCCAGCGCTGGGTATCGACCCCGGATCTGTGGAGGATCGGCTCTCGGGCCAGCAGAGCTTGTCCGGCGCGCAGTATTTCGGTTCGCAGCTGTCGCATGACGGGCAGGACCCCGCCTACATCACTCAGATGGAGCTTTTCGAGGGACTGTCGCACGAAGAGATCTACGCGAAGGTCAGCGAGATGACGCCCGGCATCATGCACAGTGTTGCCGACGCCTATCAGTCGGTTGCAAATTCTCTGGGCGGTGCACTATTCGGTTCCTTCCTGTCCATCCAGCGTGAACTCTCCGACGGTATGGACGGCCAGTTCGCGGATGCCGCGAATCAGGCGTCCAGGGCATTCTTCGACCAGGCGACCGATGTGCAGGAAGTAATCAATGCTGTCGGTATGCGGATCCATGCCGCTGCCTACGGTGCCGAGGTGGTGAAGAAATCTGTTCCACCGCCGCCTACCCAAGCGCCGGGTGGCAATACCGCCGTGACGACAGGCGTGGTCGATCCGATGAAGGTCGCGGAGGTCGTCGTGGGTGCGACCGACCCGGCGGCCGCGGCGGCTTTCGATACATATAAGGAAGATCAGCGGCTGGCCGCCGTCGAAGTGATGAATATGGCCTATAAACCCACGTACCAGCCCGCGGGTGATGGTGTGCCGACATTTGTACCGGTCCAGGTTCCCGGTGATCAGCCCGGTCCCACCGGCCCGAACGGTACTGCCGGTCCCAGCGGCACCACATCCGGGCCTGGTTCCCAAACGCCGGGTGGCGAGGCTCCGGGGGAGAATCCCACCGAAGAACAGACGCCCGAGGCACCCGGAACCGAAGAACCGCAGACGACTACGGCGAGTACCAACGAGGCTCCGACCTCGCAACAGCCGGGTACCACTCCCGGTAACCCCGCCGGTGACCCGCCACGCACCACCCCGTCGACCACTACGCCCGGTTCGCCTGGGACGCCGGCGGGGACACCTGGTATGCCGGGCGGTGCTCCACCCCAGAACCAGACGCCGGGCAAAACTGTCCCGGGAGCTCCCGGCGGCCCGCCGAACAGTCCCTCCGGCGGTCCGGCGGCGACATCGACTGCCGCGGGGACCAATAGGGCGATGTCGGGAATGCCCGGGATGATGGGCGGTGGTGCGGGAGCCAGGAAAGGTGAGGACGACGCCGACCATACGGTGCCCGACTACCTGATCCAGGATCGCGAGGAAGAGTTGTTCGGCGCGCGGCCCCAACTCCTGGACGGTGTGCTGGGCGGCGACGCCCCCGCCGCGCAACCGGCCGATGATCGTGGAGAACGTTGGTGAAGTGGGAGTTCACGCCGGACGAGTTCATGCACGTCTGGAAGGAGACGGGTAAGGATCGTTACCCGTACCCGCTCGAGCTGCGTTCCTCGGTGCGCTGGGAGGACGAGTTCCACCGATTGGCCGCGCGGATCGAAACCGAGTATCCGCGGGGCGGCGACCCAGACCTCACGGCGGCGCTGCGGATCGCGGCGGAACCGGAGTCGACGCTCACCCTCTCGGGTAGTCGTCGCCGCCGGATCCGCGCCTGTGGAGCGTTCGCGAGTGCCGCCGGTGTGACCGTGGTGCAGTTCCCGGGAACGGCAACGGATTTCGACGGAAAGTTCGTGGTGCAGATCGGGTCGCCGGCGATCGTCCCGCGGATCTTCCTGCAGATCCTCGGTGAGCTGCCCAAGGGCACCCGCCCGCCGCTGGTGGAGAGTATCGATCGGCTGCGTGACACCTATGAGGTGTGGAACGGCGGCAAACCGCAACCGGCGGACCGGATGCGCCGCCTGTTGAAGGCCCCCCGCGCGGGCTCGGGCTTCCTGCAGGCCCGTCATCGGCTTCGCGACCCTCAGCCACCGGAGCCGCGTTATCTCAGCTGGTTCGATATCGCCGACGACGGCCGCTACATCTACGGGCACCGCTACCAGGACTTCCACATCGACCCGGTTTCGCACGACGAATTCAAACGTGCGCTCACGCAATTGATCGCTCCTTCCTGAGCCGCATCCGACCGGTAGTCGGCGTTCCTGGGCCGGCAGGTACCCGGACGTGGCAGGTCACGCCCGGACCGGCCGGTGGCGCAGAAGTGCAATCACACACCATCTTTCACTCCTCGGGTTAGTCTTGGCCTACGCCCGGCGCAGGGTCCGGCGGGGGCATATGGACGGTGCCGGACCCTCCCGCAGCAGATTTCCGGCTGCGGCGGTGACGTTCCGCGAAGGTGAGTCGCGGAACATCCCGTGCGGGGCGTATCCCCAGTAGATAGGACAGGCGCGCGGTTGCGCCGCCTCTTCATTGGGGAATTGCCGTGGGAAAGCCGACTTTCCACCACGGCGCCTTCCATATAGAGCCAATCCAGTTAGCGAGGGTAAATATCGTGGGTAGTGGGTCCATGCTTCCCCGCCGTGCCTTGGGGCGACAGCTGCGCAAAATGCGCCTGCGCGAGGGGATCACGCAGTCCGGTGCCGCACGGGTCGCGGAGGTATCGCCGCAGTCCTACGGACGATTGGAGGACGGCAGGCAGACCAAGGTCACCGATCTGGCCATGAACGCGCTGTGCAACGCATTCTCTAGTACGGACGAGGAGCGGTCGATCGTTCTCGACCTCGCACAGGTCATCAGGAAGTCCGCCAAGTTCGATGGCGGATGGTGGCTATCGCAGAGGGTTTCGGTGTCGAACAGCTTCAGCGACTTCGTTACTCTGGAAGAATCTGCGACACACGTCTTTTCGTGGGAGACATGTCTCGTTCCCGGCCTGCTGCAAACCAGGGAGTATCGTCGCGCATTGCTGTGGGCGGAGTTCCCCGAAATGCCCTCGCATCAGGTGGAGTCGACCCTGGACGTCGTTGCGCGGCGACAGCAGCTGTTGAACAAGGCGGATTTTCACTTCGAGGGGCTGATAGCCGAGTCGGTACTGACCACCGCGATAGGAGGCCCAGCCGTCCTCGCGGACCAGCTTTCACACCTGCTGGAGGTCTCTCATCGGCCGAACGTGACCATGCGCGTTGTCAGCAGACGCGCTAATGACCAGGTCGGCGTAGTCACCGGACCGTTCGTACTGTTCGATCTTCCTCCAATGCCGACATCACGGCTGCGGCAGGCGCCGGTGGTGTACATGGAAGGTCACTTCGGCAGGATCTACCTCGAAGATGAGTCGGACGTCGCCGAGTATGCGCGCGTTAGGGAAAGGATTCGGAGGACTGCATACTCGGAGGAGGATTCTGGTGCGCTGGTGCTCGCGGCATTGAAGGAGTTGAACAATGAGTGACTTGTCAACCGCCCAGTGGTTCAAAAGCAGTAGAAGTCAAGGAGACGGAAACTGCGTGGAGGTCGCCTTCTTGGGTGACGGTCTGGTCGGTGTGCGAGATTCCAAGAACCCCGCTGGTCCGGCCCTGGTCTTCCGTCCGGAGGACTGGGACGGTTTCCTCACCGGCCTGGCGGGCGCTTGGTTCAAGAGTTGGGATCGCTAGAGAATTGACTATTATGCATTGCGTAAACAAACCGGTCGAGCTCGCTTGAGCCTACCTCCCACAGAAATCCCGCCGCGGGCTGGGTTCGCCTGTCAGTACGCCATACGGCTGATTCTCCGCCGGGAATACGAGTGAATTGCTACTCCCGTCCTCGGAGTCTTTTGAGCTGCTGGAAGCCGATGGCGCCATTATCTGACAATTGGTCTCGTACCGGCTCGATGATATCGAGGATCTCGATTTCACCGCTTGCGTCCAGCTCATAGAGTCTGTTGGCCATGTAGTCCGCGTCCGGATCGTCCCGACGTCTTCCGATCTCGTCGAGGACAAGGAAAATACCTTCTTTGCCGCCCCTACGGGCCAGAACATCGGCGGCATCAACCTGCATCGTGACGATCTCATCGTCCAACATCTCGTGCAGGCGTTCGACTGCTCTGCCATCATGAATATATTCCGCTAGGCTATATATAGCGTGATCTCTGGTCATGCCATCCGTGCTCCTGGATTCCGCCAACGCGTTCTCCAGGGTGGTTGAGTCGTCATTCGGATCGGTCACGGAATCTCCTGGGGTAGAGCGGGACGTACGGTATCGCTGAGTGTCTTGGCGAAGATCTCACCAGTCTTCGGATTCACATTCTTCTGTACCTCGACGACGTGCGGCGTAGGAATATACTGTCCTGTTTGCTTGTCCAAATGTGGCTTTCCTGTGAGATCGACTCGGCTGGTCGCCACGCCATCTTCGTCATAATACGAGTAGTTTGTGATGTTACCGTTTGCGTCCTTCTTGACGATATATCCATTCGGCGGGCCATTGATGACCGGCAGGTTTCCTTTCGTCCATACCTGCGCACCAGCCAATTTCTGTGCGAGTGGGGGCTCAGGGGCGCCGGCTTCGACTGTGTCTTCGGCGGTTTCGATGGCGTCGTGGAGGCGTTCGAGTTTGGTGCGGGTGTCGGCGAGGTTGCGGGTGAGGGTGATGAGGCGGCGGAGGCCCGCGGCGGCGACGATGCCGCGCAGCAGCCCGACGGTGTCGTTGACGAGTTTGGCGAATTTGCCGGCTCGGACGGCGGTTACCGCGGCGCTGCCGACGCCGAAGCTGATGACGGAGGCGGCGACGGCGAGGGCGACGGTGACGGCGACTTGCTTGCCGAGTTCTTTGGCGAACGAGTCGAGGATGCCTTGGAGGTCGGTTTTCATCTTGTCGTGCGCGGTTTTCTGGTGGGCGCACTCGCCTGCGAGGTCGGTGAAGGCGGCGATCAGGTCTTCGGCGGCGGTTTTCGCGGTGCGTAGGTCGTCGTCGATGGTGGCGACTTCGGGTGCGGTGACGGTCTGGAACATCGCGGCGGCGCGTTCGAGTTCGGCGGGGAGGCCGGTGACTTCGGGGGCGTGGGCGAGGGCGTTCCAGGTGGTGGCGGCGGTGTTGAGTTTGTCGGTGTCGCCGTCGGGGACGGGCAGGTCGATACCGATCTTTTTGGCGAGGTCGAGGCCGTCGTCGATCAATCCGCTGCCGGGGCCGCCGGCCGAGGGGGGTGGTATCGGGCAGCTGGCGTAGGCCAGGGGTGGGATGGGTGGTTTTTCCGGGGGTGGGGTGCCGGAGGCGGGGTTGTGGTCGCCGAGGGCGTAGGTGTGCCCGATTTGGTTGAGGGCGCTGGTGTATCGGTCCAGGAGCATGGTCAGTGCGGTCACCATGCTGTTGGTTTCGCGGACCTGCTTGTCGTAGGAGATGGCCCAGTCCTTGCCGGGGCCGACGCTTCCGGCCATGGCTGTGGTGGGTTCGAGTGCTTTCAGATTGTTGCTGTAGGTGGTGAAGAATGCGATTGCCGCGCGGTTGATGATGGTGGCGGCCTCGTAATAGACGGCCGGGTCGACGTTGATGAAGTTCATCGACGGTTATCTGGGGCCGAGGATGCGCTGGACGGTTTGGATGGCGGTGGTGTAGCGGGTGTGGGCGTCGACGGCGGCCTGGCGCATGGCGTCCACGCCTTCGCGGACATCGGTGGCCCCGTTCGACCATTTCCGGAACGCGTCGGCTTGGGCGGTAGCCGTTTCGCCGCCCCAGGTTTGATGCAGGGTGGCCATGCGTTGTTCGAGGCCGGTGAGGCTGTCGTTGAGGAAGCCGATGAAGTTCGCGGCGCGGGCGGTGAGGTTGTCGAGTTGGTCGAGGTCGACCTGGAAAGCCTGCGAATCTTCGGGCACGGTGGATCCCCATGTGTGGTTATAGGTTGAGCGATGGGTAGCTCTGGGAGTTGCTGTCGTCTTGTTCCACGAAGGTCGCGGTGGTGACTCCCAGCAGCTCGGCGATGGTCGACAGGGCCTCGAGGACCTCGACCGCGCCCTGTTTGGTTTCGTCCCAGCCCGCCCGGTAGGCGTTCGCGGAGTTGCCCCTCCACACGCCGAGTACGGCATCGATATCGGTGTCGAGCGAGTGCAGGGCGTTCACCAGTTGATCGGCGGTGAGCTGCACGAATCTGCCCGCATCCAGAACATGTTCGGGGACGACCCGCAATACCGGAGCCGAATCTGCCGGATCCCCCACAACATCCCCACAATCGATCGAACAGCGTTCCCGCCGAACAGTACCGGCACATATCGCATTGTCAATCCGTCCTGCTGGGCTGAAATGATCGCGCGGTGACCCAGACCTCGCGCGCGGCGCGGCTCCACCACGGGGCCGGGCTGTGACCCGCGGCAGCTAATCCGACCGTCTCCGGGGCGACGTAGCGGCCGCCGGTGTTCTGGACTGCCCAGGGCCACAGCTGCGGCGGATAGGTGGGTGTCGCGTGGCCGGGCAGCGGGTGATGGAGTCCAGGAGGGTTACCCGGGATTTCGAGGTGCAGAGGGGAACCGGGTGGTGCTGGCACAGGGTGATGATTTTGCCGGTTATCGCATTGAGCGGCTGCTCGGTGTCGGTGGTATGGGGGAGGTTTATCTGGCACAGGACCGCGATCTGCCGCGTCCGGTTGCTTTGAAATTGCTCGGCGCCGCAGTGGCCGGCGACCCCGGGGTGCGGGCGCGGTTCCAGCGTGAGGCCGATACCGCCGCGCGGCTGGCGCATCCGAATATCGTGAGTGTGTATGCCCGTGGTGAATACGCGGATCGGCTCTGGATCGCGATGGAATACGTGGACGGCACTGATGTCGCTGCGCTGCTGGATAACGGTGGCCTGGCTCCGGGCCATGCGGTGTGGATGCGGCCCGGGCCCCCGATCGCGCGCACCAGCACAACATCCTGCACCGTGATGTGAAGCCAGCGAACATCCTGCTGTCCCGCGGCCCGCAGCCGCGGGTCCTGCTCGCGGATTTGGATATTGCAAAAGCGCTGGACGAATCGGTGGGCCTCACCCGCACCGGGGAGGTGTATGCGAGTTTCCGGTACGCGGCCCCGGAACAATTCGATCCGTCCACCGGCATGTTCGGCACGCCGCCTTCCATACGATGATCTCAAGACCCCGGATCGGAGACTCCTGGTCTGGTCATGGTACGAATGGGCGGACCGGATTACGGCCCTGGGCATGTCAGCGCGAAGGGGGAGACATATGTCTATCGAGGTGGACGAGGACAGCCTGCGGCAGGCCGCTGCGGCATTAGCTCTGCTGCCCAGCGATATCGATGCGGTGCCGAAGCTCGACGCCGAACGAGTCGGGAATACATTGAAAGGCTCGGCCGTCGGCGCCGCGCTGATGAGTTCCAATTCGGCCAGCACTCGTGCGAAAAACTTGCTCAACGCGCGATTCAATCAGCTGTCCGGCCTGTTGGCTATGTCTGCGAACAGCTTCACCGGAACCGATGTCGATGCGGCCCACCGAATCGCTGCCGCCGTCGATCTGAATTCCGGCGATCCGCATGCGGTGAAGTAGTCCGAGATGGCAACCCCGACCGAAGTTCTCAGCTGGGACGTTTCAAGCTTGCCGACAGTGGCGACCAATGCGACAGGCATTGCCGACGGGATCATCAAAGCCACTGGCACAATGTACGACACGCTCCACAACGGTCTCATGTGGAAAGGTGAAGCCAAGGTCGCGGCGGAAGGCAAAGCCGACCGCGAACAGACACAGATGCGGGCAATCGCCACCGTCTACGACGACCTTGCCTCGGCAGCCACCGGAGCCTATCAGGCGATGGAACACACTCTCACCGAAATAAAAGTGCTCTTCCGCAACTACGTGCACGCTCCTGTCGATGTCGGCGAGGATTGGAGTGTCAGCGGAGTCGAGGACTGGAATTCCGAGGCCGGAATCCAGCTCGCTCGCCTGCCAGGTCTGGCGGAGGCGCTGCTGACCGCCGATGCGCAATGGGGGTCGCGGCTCGCGGATGCCAACGCCGAGCTCGAACGCATGGCCTCCGATGAAACCCTCACGGCCGTTGTGAACGCCGTAAAACAAATCAAAACTGATGATCCCAAAGCGCTGCCCGATGAAATCGCTGCGTCCCCCTGGGCTCACTGGAAGCCGGACGTGCCGGCAATGACAGCGGCGTCCATCTCCGGAATGATGACCGACGGTGTGAAAATGGGACTGGAAGGCGCAGCGAAAAGCGCGAACGATACCGCTGTTCTGAAATGGGTCCAAGAATGGGGAAATCTAGCAGATGGAAAGTACACCACTGGATTGAGCCGGCTGGGCATAATCGGAAATGCGATAGGCACCGTACCTGCCATCACCAACGACATCGAAGGGGGAATGGACCCCACAAAAGCTGTCGTCAGTGAATCCGCTGGCACTGCTGTCGGCATGGCCGCAGGCGGAGCGACCGCTGCTTGGGTCAGCGGCGGCACCGTCGGCGCCGCGATCGGCACCGCGGTGCCGGTTCCAGGTGTTGGTACCGCGGTCGGGTTCGTTGTCGGTGCGGGTGTAGCCGCTGGAGCGGCGTACCTGACGTCCAAGGGAATTCAAAAGATATGGTCATGACAGGCGCCACGTTCCCCGAGGTCGACTGGATCGAGGGGTGGCCGAGAGATCGATCGAAATCCGCGATGACATTACCGATTCTGATGACGGTAATATTCCTGGCGCTCGCTGTCACGCCGATTCTGGGTGCTCCATGGGACGCCGGTCCAGTAGTGTCCCTGGGATCGGTTGGAGGACTTCTGGCATTCCTGGGTTTGGCGTATTTCTTCGCCTCTATGCTGCGTGGATATCTTCCGCTCAGAAATGCGGGAATTGTGCCGACCATCGACGATGAGCACGGTGCAGGAATTCGGTTAGCAGTTGACCACCGCGAGATGACACGACTTATTCCGGCACTGGTCGGCATGTCGGTTTACGGGTTATGTGGTTGGCTGGACTGGCGCGCAGGTGGCGACAGCCTGCTACCGATGTCCAGGTCGAATAGCGGAGGTGCCACATTTGCCCTGATATTTGCCGTGGTCCTGGCGCTTGCGGTGCTGCTCTTCAGTCTGCTCGGGAGGTGGGCGATACAAGTAACTGTTCACCCCGCAGGGATTGTTCGACGCCATTCGATTCCATTCGGGAAAGAAAAACGAGAGTTCGTCTCCTGGGGCGACATAACCTCGCTCACTCCGGGTACCTTCTCGTCGGGAAGGGCCAAGAACTTACCGGTATTGAATATTAATTTATCGGATATTTCGACTCCTCCCGGAAATCGAATGTTCGACCAGGTGGGAATCCTCGGCATTCCGTTGTATACATATAGATGTGACCCTAATTCGGCGTTTTCGATACTGGCATATTTGCACGGCAACCCAAAACGGAGAGATTTGCTGACGCGTCCAGACGTTCCGCAGTGGTTTCTTCGAGTGGGGCGGGGGGACAGAGGAGGCTACCGGGCCCGGAAGGTCGGAGGTGGGGAAGCGTGAGCGTATTTTCGAGCGATACGCAGCATTTTCTCAGCATCGCCGAGTACCTCGCTGAGAACAATGTCCATTCGACGCCCGTCCATCCGGATACCGTAGCGGCACCCCGAGTTTCTATCCAAGTACCGCAAGGGTGGCGGGAAATCCCTCGTGAAGTTCTCCCCGGCGCGTACTGCGCCTGGTCCAGGGTTCCGGATGGTGCTACGAATTGGGCGGATAATGTCCTAATCATGATCGGCCGTCTGGACCAGGCGGTGGATTCCACCACACTGCTTCGTTGCGGACACACCGATTCGCGGCGAATGCCGGGGTGGCAGGATATCCAAGCCGACACCAGCGACTGTTCAGGTTTCCCAGCGGCGGCCATCTTGGGTAAGTATCGCGTCGAGGATGACGAGTTCGTCGCATACACACGGTACGTCATGATAGACAGGGGGCCTGCTCAGTACCTGATACAGGTCACGGCCACGGTCCGCGCCGGCTCGCCCACTGCGGTAGCTGATATCAGCATGATCATGAGTGGCCTGAATATAGCCGTGGCCGACGACAGAGGCGCACCCAGCGGTGGCACCCAGGCGAGACCACATGTCGAGCCGAGGACTATCGCCACAGCTGATGTCCGGGGTATCGGGATCGGGTTGGAGTCGTCTGGTCGCCTGCACAGTCTGACCATTGACGCCCACGCTTTCGCCAAAGGGCCTGATGCGCTGGCGGCGAGCATCGTCGATGCCTACCAGCGCGCGGCGGCAGCCCTGCCATCCAGCGAAGCAATCCGGTCGGACACGGCTGTGCCGGACCCGTCGAAATGGCGTGCGCCGACCACCGGCGGCGACTGGCTGCCTGACAACCAGCCCAGCAGACCGGCGGACTATGTCTCGGCGGCCGAACAGCCTTATCCGTGGCAACAATACCCACATCGCCCGCCGCCGCATGGCCCTGCACAATCGCAGCACTATCCACAGTCACCGCCTCCACGTGAGTGGCGCTAGCTGCACGTGAAGGGGAAAGGGGGTTCGGCGGACTGCCTACTCGGGGGAGGATTCTGGTGACCTGGTGCTGGCGGCGATCTACACCGAGACGTTCCGCTATCTGCCGATGGACCCGGCGATCGACCCGATCGCCCGCTCGATCCGGCAGCAGCTGTGGTCCGCCGGTCAGGGACGCTCCGCTCAGGCCACCGATATCCTCATCGCGGCCTCCGCGGTCCACTATGGTGCCGTGGTCCTGCACTACGACGAACACTTCGAATTGATATCTGCCGCGTACCCCGGGTTGCGTCAGCGCTGGATCGTGCCACGCGGTTCGATCTCCTGAACCGTCGGCCGAATCATCGCAGACCTACCGTGGGTGCAGTATGAAGTAGGAAGCCGTCGATACCGCCCTGAGGCAGTAGGTCGAGTAACTCGGACATCTGGACGCGTTCGACTCTTTGTCGGCTATGGGGAGCGCGGTGATTTCGACCGGCGCCTGAAGCGCACGCGGCCACGCGGTGGGCTCGTGGACTGTGAGCATCGATCGGTCGGGGTGATCGAGACCTCGAGCGTGGCATCCCAACTTCCCTGGGCGCGCGCATAGGGTCGGGTTATGAGCGAGGAGACGCAGTATCGCATCGAGCACGACACCATGGGTGAGGTCCGCGTTCCGGTGGACGCGTTGTGGCGCGCGCAGACGCAGCGGGCGGTGGAGAACTTCCCGATCAGCGGGCGGGGGCTGGAGCGGGCGCAGATACGGGCGCTCGGGCTGCTGAAGGGGGCGTGCGCGGTCGTCAACCGGGATCTCGGTCTGCTGGATGCCGAGCGGGCCGGGGCCGTTGTCGCGGCGGCCGCGGAGATCGCCGAGGGGTTGCACGACGACCAGTTCCCGATCGATGTGTTCCAGACCGGGTCGGGGACCAGTTCGAATATGAACGCCAATGAGGTGATCGCCTCGATCGCGGCGAAAAACGGGGTCACGGTGCATCCGAACGATCACGTGAATATGTCGCAGTCGTCGAACGATACCTTTCCGACCGCGACCCATCTGGCCGCCACCGAGGCGGTGATCAAGGATCTGCTGCCCGCGCTGGAACATCTGCGGCTCGCGCTGCTGGATAAATCCGGGCAGTGGCAGACGGTGGTGAAATCGGGTCGGACGCATTTGATGGACGCCGTACCGGTCACCCTGGGGCAGGAGTTCGGCGGCTACACCCGGCAGGTGGCGGCGGGGATGGAGCGGCTGCTGGCGACACTGCCGCGGCTGGGTGAGCTGCCCATCGGCGGGACGGCGGTCGGGACCGGGCTGAACGCGCCCGCCGGGTTCGGTACGAAAGTGGTGGCCGAACTGGTCCGCAGCACTGGTCTCGACGCGCTCACCGAGGCCGAGGATCATTTCGAGGCGCAGGCCGCGCGCGACGGGCTGGTGGAGGTTTCCGGGGCCCTGCGCACCGTGGCGGTGAGCCTGACGAAGATCGCCAACGATATCCGCTGGATGGGGTCGGGACCGCTCACCGGGCTCGGGGAGCTGCAGCTGCCGGATCTGCAGCCGGGCAGTTCCATCATGCCCGGAAAGGTGAATCCGGTTCTGCCGGAAGCGGTTACCCAGGTCGCGGCGCAAGTGGTCGGTAACGATGCCGCGGTCGCGTTCGCCGGGGCGGGCGGGCATTTCGAATTGAATGTCTACATTCCGGTGATGGCGCGCAATGTGCTCGAATCGATTCGGCTGCTGGCGGCGGTATCGCGGCTGTTCGCCGACCGGTGTATCCACGGGTTGACCGCGAATGCCGAACGGCTGCGCACACTGGCGGAATCCTCGCCGTCGATTGTGACGCCGCTGAATTCGGCGATCGGCTACGAGGAGGCCGCGGCGGTGGCGAAACAGGCGTTGCGGGAACAGAAGACGATCCGGCAGACGGTGATCGACCGCGGGCTGATCGGGGAGAAACTCAGCGAAGAAGAACTGGACCGGCGCTTGGATGTGCTGTCCATGACGAATATCGACAAGGACTGAACCCGGTCGGCTGTACGAGCGGCGGTGGCGGACCGCCGCTCGTACAGCCGGGTGAGCTGAAAACGTAGGTCAGGACCGGAAACGGGCGAGTTCGGCCCGCGCCGCCTCGCCGGCCTCGCCGAGATCGGTGCGGCCGAATACATCCCAGCGCTGCAACAGCGGGGCGAAAACCAGTTCGTCCTGTTTCGCCGGATCGTAGATTCCGGCCGCGGCCAGCACCTCATCGCTGCTGCGCCCATCGGGCAGCGTTACCGAGGGCACCCGGAACGCGGCGATCTGATCGGCGACGGCGCGCATGGTCTGATCCGGTGCTTCGGCGAAACCGGCCGCCACGAGATCCGCGAAAACTTCGGCTTGGGTCTCGTCGTCCTGGGCGATCCGCTCACTGATGGCGGTAACCAGCGGGTTCTCGCCGAGCGCGGCGGTATTGCGGTGCCGGATGGCGGAGGCCTTCTCCTCGAACGCGCAGGTGGCCAGCACATCGAGCAGGTGCAGCGGTGGCCGGCGGAAGCTGTCGGTCATATGACGCATGCGCAGCCGTTCCAGTTCCACCGGGTCGCAGGCGCGGGTGACCATCAGGTAGTTGCGGATCAGGATGGAATGCCGGGCCTCCTCGGCCGTCCAGCGCCCCACCCAGCGCCACCACGCGCCGGTCCGCAGGTATTTGCCGACCTCGCGGTGATACGACGGCAGGTTATCGGCGATCAGCACACTCACGGTGAGCGCCAGCCGGGCGGTATCGCTCAATTCGGATTGGGAGCTGTCCCAATCCTCACCACCGAGAAAGGCGAAGTTCCGACCGTCGTCCCAGGGGACGTAGTCGTGCGGCTGCCATTCGTCGGCGGTTTCGATATGGCGCCGGATGGTCAGTTCCACTTCGACCGCGAGGGATTCCAGCAGGTCGCGGTCGCTCAACAGATTCTGCACGCACACACGGTAGCGGGTCGGACGGGAGATCGGGTGAGCGCCGTGCAGGGTTGGGAACTGTCGGTCGCGGGTCCAGTTCCTATCGTGATCACGCACCATTTCCGGAGGGTGTGGAAAGTTACCGGAAATTCCGTCCGGAGTCCGGGGTGGCAACCATTTTCGGCGAGATCGGTGTGGACAGGAATGGGGCACCCACTACGCGAGCGCCCCATTCGCCGGTGATCAATTCTGGGTGACCTCGGTGGTTCGGTCGGAGGAGTTCCAGGTGATGGTGCCGTTTTCGAACTGGCTCTGCTTACCCTCGGGGGTGTCCTCCTCGTCCGAGGTCGGGAACCCGAGATCGCCCTCGGCGCCGCCGTTGGCCTCCCAGGCTTCGCGGATATCGCCCCATACGATGTGGGCTCCGGTCTCCTCGCTGAAGAAGATGGTGCCGCCGACGAAGTTCTGGTAGCGGCCACCGGTGCCCGCGACCTGCTCTTCGCCTTCGGGCATACCGAGGGTGCCGGCGGGGCCGCCTGCCTCGTTGTACTTCTGATAGATGCTGCCGGAGACGGTGACCTCGGTACCGTCCGGTGTCTGCACGGTGGTTTCGCCGGCGTCGGCGTTGGGATCCTGGTCGGGTGTGCCCGATCCCTCGGCGCCGGTGGTCTCGCTGGGGGAACCCTGTGCTCCGGGGGACTCGGACGGGGCGCCGGTGCCGGTGTTGTCGCCCCCGGGCATAACCGCCGAAGTCAAGGAACCGACGGAATCCGATACGGAGTTGTCGTCGTCGCCGCAACCTGCGACGAGTAGGCCTGCGGCAGCGAGGGCCATGGTGAATCCGGCCGAACGTCGGGTGAAGTGGTGCATGTCCATCCTCTCGCGACAGGCCGGCGTGATACGCGGGCGAGGCCGTGTACTCATCACTCCGGCGCTATGAGGTGGCAACGCGACGGCTATCTGGTTCGAGACTCGTAGCGCTACCGCTTCGGTGGTCAGGAGGATAGTACCCGCTCGGATGGGGGTGGAATAGTATGCCGGGAATTAGCTGGGTGTGGGTGGGGGCGTTGTGAATGGGGTGAGCTGGTCCAGGGCTGAAGGCAGTGCCGGAGGGCCAAACCTTTGAGGCCGGGGTTAATAGGGCCCCGGCCCTCGCGACGCCGGAGGCGGCGCCAAAATCACGGCAGGGGTGGGGCGGCGTGTTCGTCGCCGTGGAAATCGACCGAGGAGTATTCGCGGAGTTTGGTGAGGCGGTGGTAGGCGTCGATCATTCGTACGGTGCCCGATTTCGACCGCATCACGATGGATTGGGTGGATGCGCCGCCGCCGGAGTAGCGGACGCCGCGCAGGAGGTCGCCGTCGGTGACGCCGGTGGCGCAGAAGAAGACATTGTCCCCGGATACCAGGTCCTCGGTGACCAGGATCTGGTCGAGGTCGAGGCCGGCGTCGATGGCTTTCTGCCGTTCCTCGTCGTCCTTGGGCGCGAGTTTGCCCTGCAGGACACCGCCCATACAGCGCATGGCGGCCGCGGCGATGATGCCTTCGGGGGTGCCGCCGATGCCGACGAGGATATCGGTGCCGGAATCGGGGCGGGCCGCGGCGATGGCGCCGGCGACGTCACCGTCGGAGATCAGGCGGATGCGGGCGCCCGCGTCCCGGACTTCCTGGATGAGGTCGGCGTGCCGGGGGCGGTCGAGGATGCAGACGGTGATATCGGATACCGAGGCGCCTTTCGCCTTGGCGACCTTGCGGACGTTCTCCGCGATCGGGACCGAGATATCGATCACGTCGGCGGCATCCGGGCCGACGGCGATCTTGTGCATATAGAACACGGCCGACGGGTCGAACATGGCGCCGCGTTCGGCGACGGCGAGTACGGAGATGGCGCCCGGGGAACCCTTGGACATCAGCGTGGTGCCGTCGATCGGGTCGACCGCGAAATCGACCTCGGGGCCGGTGTTGTCGCCGACGTTCTCCCCGTTGTAGAGCATGGGCGCTTCGTCCTTCTCGCCCTCGCCGATAACCACCACGCCGCGCATCGATACCGAGCTGACCAGCTGGCGCATGGCATCCACGGCCGCGCCGTCGCCGCCCTCCTTATCGCCCCGGCCGACCCAGCGGCCCGCTGCCATGGCACCGGCCTCGGTGACTCGGACGAGTTCGAGCGCGAGGTTGCGGTCGGGTGCCTCGCGGCGGCTCGCAGGGGTCGAAGATGCCGTCATGGCGGGTGCCTCCTTGGCGTCGTAACTTCGCGGTAATTGTCGCATTGACCGGATCCGTGGAGTTGATCACCTGGTACGGCCGTGCCGGGGGCGGCGCGGGGCAGGTGCCGCGACACGGGGATACTGAGTGCGTGCCGAACCAGAAGCCACGCATCCTGAACGACTACCGGGACCTGCTCTTCTCACTGATCCCGTTGGTGCTGATCGCTGTGGTGTTCGCCGGTGTCACCAGTCAGTGCAGTTTCGCGGCGAACGGGCCGACGCAGGGGACCGTCCCGAGTTTCGACGCGCCCTCGGCGTTGCGTTCGGATGCGCAGAATCTGCGGTTCCCGATCCGCGAACCGGCCCTGCCGGAGAACTGGAAGCCGAATTCGGGCAGCCGCGACACCGTCACCGGCGCCGGTGGCGGGACGGTGAGCACCATCGGCTACATCACCGGTGCGGGAACCTATATGCAGCTGAACCAGAGCGATGCCACCGAGGACGTACTGGTGGACCATATCGTCGGTGCTCGCTACGCCACGGGGACCCGGGAAACCGGCGGACAGAAATGGGTGGAGTACGCGGAACCGGACGCCGAACCCGCGTGGGTCGCCGATTTCGGTGACAGCCGGGTCCTGATCCGCGGGGCGGGGGATACCGCGGCTTTCGAAACGATGGCCGCGGCGGTGACCGCCGCGCGGCCCCTGTAATCCGGGATCCCGGTCACCGGTCGGATTCGGACAGCGCTTTTTCGATGCGCTGCCGCGCACCGGCCAGATGTTCGGCGCAGCGGTTGGCCAGCGCCTCACCGCGTTCCCACAGGGCGAGGGCGTCGTCGAGATCCATACCGCCCTGCTCCAGCATCTTCACCACATTGACCAGTTCGTCACGGGCGCGTTCGTAGCCGAAACCGGCGATCTCGGCCACTTCGTCGTCGGCGCTGGTATCCGGCACGGTCAGGTCCTCTCGGTCTCGTCGGCTGGCTGTTCGGTGGTGGCCCGGCGCGCCGGGGAGCGGCGGTCGCCGAGCGGTGTGGTGCCCAGACCGGCCGCGGAGATCGCGCCGTCACCGACCCGGATCCGTAGCTGACTGCCCGCGGGCGCGTCCTCGATGGCGCGCACCACATGGCGTTCGGGGCCGGCCACCCGTTGCACGACAGCGTAGCCCCGGGCGAGGGTCGCGGCCGGGCCTACCGCGGTCAGCTGCCGGCGCAGATGATCGGTGGTGGTGGATTCGGTGCGGACCAGGTCTTCGACGCTGCGGCGGGCCGCGGTCCGGAGGCGTTCGACCTCGTCGTGGCGGTACCCGAGCTCACGCATGGGGTCGGCCAGCACCGGTCGTGAGCGCAGCTGCGCCAGCGCGGCGGACTCCCGCTGAACCCAGCCGCGCAACGCGGCCGCCGAGCGGGAACGCAGTTCGCCGATCAGCGCTGTTTCCGCGGCGGCGTCGGGGACGATTCGTTTGGCGGCGTCGGTGGGGGTGGCGGCACGCAGGTCGGCGACCAGGTCGGAGAGCGGGGAATCGGGTTCGTGGCCGATCGCGCTGACGATGGGTGTGGTCGCGGCGACGATCGCGCGGCAGAGGGTCTCGTCGGAGAACGGCAGTAGGTCCTCGACACTGCCGCCCCCGCGGGCCAGCACGATCACATCGACCGCCGGGTCGCGGTCGAGTTCGGTCAGTGCGTCCAGTATCTGCGGCACCGCGGAGGGACCCTGCACAGGTGTGTTGCGTACTTCGAACCGCACGGCGGGCCAGCGTCCCCGGGCCACGCTCAGCACATCGTGTTCGGCGGCGCTCCCGCGGCCTGTGATCAAACCGATGGTCGCGGGAAGGAAGGGGATCGGGCGTTTGATCCGGTCGTCGAACAGCCCTTCGGCGTTCAGCAGCGCCTTGAGCCGTTCGATCCGGGCCAGTAGTTCACCGACCCCGACCGGGCGGATCTCGGTGACCCGCAGCGACAGCGTGCCGCGGCCGGTGAAGAAACCGAGTTTGCCGTACACCACCACCCGGCTGCCCTCCTGCAGGGGCGCGGGGGCATCGCGGAGCAGCGCGGGATCGCAAGTCACCGAAAGCGACATATCGGCGGCTGGGTCGCGCAGCACGAGAAAAGCCGTGCGGGTACCGGGTCGCAGATTGATCTGGGTGAGCTGTCCCTCGACCCAGATGCTGCCGAGCCGGTCGATCCATTGCGCGACCTTCATCGACACCGAACGCACCGGCCACGGCTGCTCGGCGGAATTGGCGGGCGCGGCCTGCTGCCCGGACCGGCCGGTACCGGACCGGCCGGCCGCGGCGACCGAATCGGCTTCCGTCACTGGGCTCGCACGGTGGCGATCCGGTTGGTCAGCATGGTGACGAACGCCGCGCGATCGAGGGTGCGCTGCTCGTAGTCGAGCAGGGCGATCAGGTCGGCGACGGTGAGGGTGCGCAGCCGGCCGCGCAGCTGGGCGAGGGTCATATTCGGGTAGTCGTAGCGGGCGCCTACCGCGGGGAGTTCCGGTTCGGGGTCGCCCACAGCCTCCGGCTCGGAAGTGCCCGGCGCCGTGGTTTCGGGGTCGCCCGCGGTTTCCGGCTCCGGTTCGGGGTCGGCGGCCGTGACCGTGTCGCGCTCACCGGTTGCGGTTTCCGGGGTCGGCTCCGTCACCACCGGCGATTCCCACTCCTCGGTTTCGAAGGTGGTGGCCTCGGGCACGGCATTGCCGTTCTGCATCGCGCGCAGTCCGGCGAGGGTTTCCTTCAGTGCCAGTTCGACCTCGACCGGATCGGATTCGAACCGGTCGAACCCACTACTGCGGGCGGGAGCGGAGGCGCCCGGCGCGCGCACGGGCAGCTCCTCGTCTTCGTCGAATGTGGCCCATTCCGGCTGCTCTTCCGGACGGTTGATGATCCGGTCGAAGACCGAGTCGCCTTTGATCGCGAGACTGGTGACGAACTGCTGGACGTGCATACCGGTCTGCAGCAGCTGGCTCACCGCGGTGACGGGGAATTTCACCGCCGCGGAAGGTAGCCGGCGCGTCTCCTCGAGAACGTAGACGGCGGCTCCGGCGGCGACACGGGCCAGGAACGGTGGTCGAAACATGGTACTAGCCTGCCCGATAGCACACGGTCAGCAAAAGAGGGTGCGCCCACCCGGCAAGCCGCGAACGGCCATTGGGGCGCGCCTGCCGGGCCCGTCGGCGTCCGCGCATGGGATCCGGAAACTGTGATGATCCCTCCGTTGCAGGTCAGAGCGCTGTCTCCGCTGCGCACCGGTATCGGCGGCGGTCGGCCGCGCCTGCGGGGGTGTGCCGTGGCGCACGGCCGCAGCGGGGCGGAAGGCACGCACGTATCCTGTCGGCATGTCCTCGGCAATACCGTTGAATGTCGGAATCGCTCGCTCCGCCGGCGCCGCCACCGTGGCCCCGGAGGGGAAACGAGTGCTGCTCGCCGAACCGCGTGGCTACTGCGCGGGCGTGGACCGCGCGGTGGAAACCGTGGAGAAGGCGCTGGAGAAACACGGCGCACCGATCTATGTCCGCAAAGAGATCGTGCACAACCGCCACGTGGTGGAAACCCTGCGCGAACGCGGGGTGATCTTCGTCGACAGCACCGACGAGGTGCCCGAAGGTGAGCTCGTGGTGTTCTCCGCCCACGGTGTCTCCCCGGCGGTCCACGCGACCGCCTCCGAACGCAAACTACGCACCATCGATGCGACCTGCCCCCTGGTGACCAAGGTCCACCAGGAGGCCAAGCGGTTCGCCCGCGACGACTACGACATCCTGCTGATCGGCCACGAGGGGCACGAGGAGGTCGAGGGTACGGCCGGTGAGGCTCCCGACCATGTGCAACTGGTCGACGGTCCGGACGCGGTCGAGAGGGTGCGGGTACGCGACGAGTCCAAGGTGATCTGGCTTTCGCAGACCACGCTCAGCGTGGACGAGACCATGGAGACCGTCTCCCGGTTGCGCGAGAAGTTCCCGGCGCTGCAGGATCCGCCCAGCGACGATATCTGTTACGCCACCCAGAACCGGCAGGTCGCGGTGAAGGCCATGGCCCCCGAATGCGATCTCGTGATCGTCGTCGGATCGCGGAATTCGTCCAACTCGGTGCGCCTGGTGGAGGTCGCGCTGGGCGCGGGGGCGAAAGCGTCGTATCTGGTGGACTACGCGCGCGAAATCGACCCGGCCTGGCTTGCGGGGGTGGACACCGTCGGGATCACCTCGGGCGCGTCGGTCCCCGAGATCCTGGTGCGGGGTGTGCTGGACATGCTGGCCGAACACGGATTCGGTGAGGTTCAGCCGGTGACCACCGCGAACGAAACACTCGTTTTCGCGCTGCCGCGGGAGCTGCGGGCAGCCCGGGCCTGACGTAACCCCGGGCCGCCCGGCGGCCGGACATCACATCCGGTCCGGTCGCCGCCGTTCCGGGATGGGCTCGCGCCCGCGAAACCGGGTGACCTGCGGCTGACGGGGCGGTTCACCGCCGCCGCGCCGGGGCCGTGCCCGTGCGGGTTCTTCCGGGGCCGGGGCGGGCGGCCGTGGGGGGCGTTGCTGATGGAGATCACGAGACCGGGTCGCGGCCGTCCGCGGGCCGGGCTCCGCGGGTGCCGGGGGCCGGCGCCGGCCCCCGCGGCGCGGGGGTTCGGGGGCGGCATCGCGGGTGTAATCGGGTTCCGGCTGCCCGGGGCGTTCGGGCCGCGCCTTCGTCTTTGTTTTCGCGTTCGCCTTCGAGCGGGCGGCCAGCGTTTCGGCGCGTGTCGGCTTACTGGCGCGAGCAGGCTTGCCCTCGCCCGCCGGCGACCGCTTCGATTGGGCGCGTACGGGTCGTTTGGCCGACTCCCGGCGCGGCCGGTTCTCCGCGCGGGTCTTCGTCGCGCCGCGGCTCGTACGTCGTTCGCCGCGGCTGCGGCTCGTGCCGCGCCGTGCCCCGGCGGTATCGCCGGCCGCTTTCTCGGCCCGGTACTGGGCGATCCGGATCCCGGCCACGATCAGCACCAGCACGGTGGTCAGCATCATCGGCGGGAAGCGGTGGACCAGCGGGATGGCCAGGTTCAGCAGGATGTCCTTGAGCGAGGCCGTGCTGCTGCCGGTGAGCTGGCGATAGGCGATCGGGACCGCGACGAACATCAGTAACGGCGGTAGCACCATGGTGGTGAACAGACCGCGGAACCGGACGGCGGCCACAGCCGCCAGACAGCCGAGTATGTAGAACGCGCTGAAGGTGCCGGTGAGGTCCGTGACGTCGCCGAGGGCATCGATGAGGAAACCCACGAAGGTGCACGCCGCCGCGATGAGCACGGCGGCATAAGCCGGTACACCCGGCACCGTCGGCAGTAACGAACGTTGCGGCGCGGGCACCCGGGAATTCACTCGTTGGGAAGCAGCCACGTAATGAACACTATCGCCCGGAGGGGTCGCCCGTGTTACGGCAGGGCCGGTCCGGCGGCCCGATTGTGCGGAAACGGTGCTCGGCGGCCGTATTCGCAACCGTCAAGGGCGGTGGGTGGAGCCAACCGAAATGGCTCATTCGAGACACTGTCGGTTCTGGGACAAGCCCGCGGGGACGGGGCGAGCCGGATGGTGCGCGGCGAGAACAGTGTCGGCGTGTTGCCGGTGTGGCGGCACGGGTATCCGGATTCGCATTGAAAGGTGTCGGTGGGTTGCCCTAAATTCGCGGTCATGCGAATCCTGCATACGTCGGACTGGCATATCGGGCGCACCTTTCACGGCGTGGACCTGCTGGCCGACCAGGCGCGGGTACTCGAGACGATAGCCGAACTCGTCGCCGCGGAGGGTGTGGACACCGTTGTGCTCCCGGGTGACGTATACGACCGCTCCATCCCGAGCGCTGACGCGATTGCCGTGTGCAACAAGGGATTCGAGTCGATTCGGGCGGCCGGAGCTCAGATAGTCGCCACCTCCGGCAATCACGATTCGCCGACCCGCCTGGGCGCGGGCGCCAGTTTCGCGGCCGCCGGCGGGCTGTATCTACGCACCACCCCGGCCGATTCGCACCGGCCGATCCTGCTGTCCGACGAGCACGGTGAGATCGCCTTCTACGGGATCCCGTACCTGGAGCCGGAGATATGCCGGGCCGAGTTGGGAGTTCCGCAGGCGCGCTCGCACGCCGAGGTGCTGGACGCGGTACTGACCCGGATTCGCGCGGATCTGGCGGAGCGCCCGGGAGTACGGGCGGTGCTGCTGGCCCACGCATTCGTGGTCGGCGGGGTGGCCGGTGGTTCGGAGCGCTCGATATCGGTGGGCGGGGTGGAGACGGTTCCGCTGGGGATGTTCACCGAACTCGGCGCCGCCTACGTCGCGCTGGGGCATCTCCATTCACCGCAGACACTGGCCGAATCGGTGCGCTATTCGGGATCGCCACTGCCGTATTCCTTCGGTGAGAGTTCGCACCGGAAAAAGGTGTGGCTGGTGGATCTGGACGCCGCGGGCCCCGCGCGGGTACGGGAACACGATCTGCCGCAGGTGCGTGGTCTGAGCAAACTCACCGGATCGCTGGACGAACTGCTCACGGATTCGGCCTGGGCGCCGGCCGAAGAGCATTACGTCTCGGCGTCACTCACCGACTACGCCCGGCCCGTGGACGCCATGCGCAAACTTCGCGAGCGCTTCCCCTACGCGGTGCACGTGGAATGGCAGCGTCCTCAGGGCGATCCGGCGCTGAAATACCGGGAAAGGGTGCGCGGGCGCGACGATACCGAGATAGCACGCACTTTCCTCACCGATGTGCGGGGGGAGCCCAGCGAGTCCGAGACGCAGTGGCTCACCCGGGCGATAGCGGCGGCGGTACGCGAGCCGGAGATCGCCGGCGAGGCAGATACCGCGGAACCGGATCCCGCCGGAACGGAACTCACCGCATGAGACTGCACCGGCTGGAGATCACGGCGTTCGGCCCGTTCGCCGATACCAGCACGGTCGATTTCGACGAGCTCGGCGCGGACGGGCTCTTCCTGCTACACGGTCAGACAGGTGCCGGGAAAACAACGGTGCTGGACGCCATCGCGTACGCGCTGTACGGCCGGGTGCCGGGTGCCCGAGGTGACAAACGCCTGCATTCCGATCACGCTCCCGCGCATATCCGGCCCCAGGTGGTGCTCGAGGCGACACTGGGCGGCCACCGGGTCCGGATCATCCGGAGCCCGGAATTCGAACGGCCCAAGCTGCGCGGCAGCGGAACCCGGCTGGAGCACGCCAAGGCCACGCTGACCTGGCTGGACGGGCAGCGGACGAACCTGTCCCGGATCAACGAGATCGGGGACGAGGTCGTGCGCCTGCTCGGAATGAGCGCCGATCAGTTCTTTCAGGTCGTATTGCTGCCGCAAGGGGATTTCGCCACATTTCTGCGGGCCGAGAACGAGGACCGGGAGCGGCTGCTGGAGAAGCTGTTCGATACCGGCCGGTTCGGCACGGCCGAGCAGTGGCTCACCGCGCAGCGCAAAACCGCCGGTGAACATATCGGCGCGCAGCAGCGCAATGTCGAGGAGCTGATCACCCGGGTCGCGGTGACCGCGGGGCTCGACCGCACCGAGCGGATCGATCTGCTCGACGCGGTCGAATGGTCGCAGGACCTGCTGTCCACCGCCCGCGATGATCTCGATATGGCGCAGCGCGAACTGGAATTGCGCCGGGAGGAGTCGGCGCACGCCGACGAGGAAGCGGAAAGCGAGCGCCGCACGGCCGAGCAGCGTCGTCGCCTGGCGCTGGCCCAGCAGCAGTTCGACGAGTACACGGCCGGCGCCGGACAGCGGCAGGCCGACCGGGCCGAACTCGAACGGGCCCGCCGGGCCGAACCGGTGGCCGCCGCGTTGGCGGAAGCGAACACCGCGGTCGAAACGGCGAGGCAATGTGATGTGGCGGCCGATTCGGCCGCCCGGCGGTTGACGGGGCTGGTCGACGAGCCCGAATGCACCGATATTCCGGGAATACATCTCGTCCGGCCGCCGGAGGCTGCCGAGCGTGGTAGCGGGTCCCGAACCGGCGAGCCGGGGGAGCGGGCCACCGCGTCCCACCACGATGCGGGGGTCACCGCCGAGGACGACGATTTCGCTCTCTTTGCGCTGGACTCCGCGCAGGCGGCTCAGCCCCTTACACAGACCCGGTCCGATTCCGATGATGTCGCGCGGCGCGCTGCGGCGGGGTCCGCTGTTCCCGACGAGGATCTCGCCCTGGACTCGGCGATTCGCGGGTGGAGTGCGGTGCTGGGCAAACTGGACGAGATCAGGGCCGACGCCGCGGTCGCGGAGAAACTCCGGGCCGAACTCGTCGAACTCCGCGAGTCAGCGGAAGAACTGCGCGCCCGGGCAGCCGGTTTGACCGAACGCCGGGCACAGTTGCCGGAGACCATCGCGAACGCCCAGGCACGGGCGCGGGAGGCCGGTGACGCTCAGGCGGCACTGCCCGGGCTGCGAGCGGAATGCGAACGGCTGCAGGAGGCGGCCACCGCGGCGGTCGGGCTGGCGCAGGCGCGCACCGGACTCGATCGCGCGCGTGTCGAACTCGATGCGGCGCGGTCGGCCCATCTCCAGGCTCGCGAACATGTGCTCGATCTGCGGGAGCGGCGGCTCGCCGGGATGGCAGCGGAACTCGCCGGACGCCTCGTCGCCGGGCAGGCCTGCGCGGTCTGTGGATCGGCCGAGCATCCGCGACCCGCCCGGGCGGGTGAGAGTGCGGTATCCGAGGCGGACGAAGCGGCGGCGGTCGCGGTGGAACAGGACGCGGAGCTCACGCGGGAGCGCGCGCAGACCGCGTTGGCCGAGGTGGAGCGGGATATCGAGGCGTTGATCGCGCGGGGCGGCGATACCGACCGGGTGGAACTCGCCGCCGCGCTGCGCCGGGCCACCGACCGGTGCGGTGACGCCGAGGAAATGGCAGCCACCGCGGACGAGTGCGCTGCCGAGGTCACGCGCCTGCGGGCCGACGAGAACCGGTTGCACGATGAGCTGCGCGAGGCCGAGACCCGGGCCGGAACCGTTGCGGAGCGGATCCAGGCCGCGCAAACCCGGCTCGCCGAAATCGACCGGAGGTTGCACGCCGCGGCCGGCCGGGACGAGACGATCGGCCGGCGGCGTGAACGCCTGTACGGGCTCATCCACGCCGCGGGTGACCGGCGCGAAGCTCTCGCCGCCGCGCGGGCGGCATGGGAGAACGTCGCCACTTGTGTGTCCCGGGTCGAAAGGCACGCGGTAGCAGCTGGTTTCGCCGTGGAAACGGATATCACGACGAGTGATGCCGGTGTGGGTCCCGGCGATACGCGGGCCGTGGAGGGCCGCACCGGTCCGCGGGAATCGGTAGCGGCCGGATTGCTCGGCGTGCTGCGCGGATATTCACCGGTTATCGCCGCTGCGACTCGGAGTCGAGACCGGCAGGACGCGATCAGCGCGGCCCTCGCCGCCGCCGACGAAATCCGCGCCGCCGCGCAGGCTGTGCTGGACGAACCCGAGATCCAGGAAGCCGTCCTGGCCGCCCCCCGCGACGCCGCCGGGCTGGCCGAGGCGGTGCACAAGGCCCGGCAGGCCCTGGACGAAGCGGTGGCCGTGCACGCGAGCGCCGTACAGCGGGTCACCCGGTTGGAAACTCTGTGCGGGCAGCTGTGGGCGGCGGTTGATCTGATCACCCCCGCTCAGCGGGCGTACCGGGAACTGGCCGGGCTGGCCGAGGTGGTCGCCGGGCGCGGGGAGAACAACCGCCGGATGTCGCTGCGGTCCTATGTGCTCGCGGCACGACTGGAAGAAGTCGCGGTCGCGGGTTCGGCGCGGCTGCGCCGGATGTCGGCCGGTCGATACGAATTCGTGCATACCGATCGAGCCGGAACCCACGGCCGCCGCGGCGGACTGGGGCTGGATATCCGTGACGACTACACCGGCGTCGTGCGTCCCGCCCGGACGCTCTCCGGCGGTGAGACGTTCATGGCTTCCCTCGCGTTGGCGCTGGGTCTGGCCGATACCGTCGCCGCCGAAGCGGGCGGGATCATCCTGGACACCCTGTTCATCGACGAAGGGTTCGGCAGCCTCGACGCCGACACCCTGGACGCCGTGATGGGCGTTCTCGACGAACTGCGCGCCGGCGGGCGGGTGGTGGGCCTGGTGAGTCATGTCGACGAGATGCGCCAGCGCATCCCCAGCCGGCTGCATGTGATCCGCGGTAACAACGGGTCCCACCTGCGGGCAACCATTGTCTGACTCGAGCGCACCCGCATCGCCGGAACTGCCGGGCCGCGATCGACAGAGTCCGATTCAGGGCTCAGCCGGCCGACTCGTGGTCGAGCAGCCACCGTTTGGCGGGCAGACCCCAGCGGAAGCCACCGAGACTGCCGTCGGTCCGGAGCACCCGGTGGCACGGGACGAAAAGCGCCGCGGCATTGCGGGCGCAGGCACCGGCGGCGGCGCGGGTGGCCGCCGGGCGTCCGGCGCGGGCGGCGAAGGCCGTGTACGAGATGGGGTTCCCGGCCCGCACCGTGCGTAGCACCTCCCATGCGTGACCGAGGAATTCACCCGACCGCTGCCGCACCACCACGGTGTCGATCGCGGTGAGGTCACCACGGTGGTAGTCGGTGACGGCGGCGGTCACCGCGCCGAGTTCGGTGCGAGTCCGCAGCTCGCCGGGGCGCAGAGTGGGGTGGATCAGGGCGTGGAGCTCGTCCGGCGTGGCTGTCCAGCCGGAAGCCAGGACCGCTCCGTCCGATGCGACGATCGTGGTGAACGGGCCGAGTGGGGTGTCGACGGTCGCGAAATCGGCTGTGCCGGTGTGTGTTACGTCCGGTGTGGCAGAGGGTGCGGTCATCATCGGGTACTCACTTTCGCTTCGGTATCGGCGGTTTTCGCGATCGCCGGCCCGCTCCCGGTCCGGGTACGCAGTTCGGATCGCCACAGCTGCATGGACAGGTACGAACGCCACGGCGACCAGCGGGAGCTGTCGGCAAGATCGATTCCGTGCCGGGCGGCACCCCGGCGGACCACGAGATCGGTGGTCAGCAGAATGTCGGGGTCGGCGAGCAGCCGCATCGTCACATAGTCGGCGGTCCACGGACCGACCCCCGCGAGTGCCAAGAGGTCCCGCCGGAGTTCGGCTGCTGTCCGGCCCTGATGCAGGATCAGATCACCGGAGGCCAGCCAGGCCGCGGCGGCGGTGATCGACCGTACGCGCTGGACCGGGCCGGTCAAAACCTCCGGACCGTGCTCGGCGATCGCCGCGGAGGTAGGGAAGAGTCGCGGTACCGGCCCGTCGGTGGGTTCGCCGAGCGCCGCGACGAGGCGGGCGGTATGGGTGTTCGCCGCCGCGACCGAGATCTGCTGTCCGATCATGGTGCGCAGCAACAGTTCCGGGCCGTCGGCGCAGCCCGGCACCCGTATTCCCGGGACGAATACGCCGTCCGCGGGCGAGGTGGACGCATTGCCGTGGCCCAGAAGTGCTTCGTCGATCGCGACCGGGTCGGCGTCCAGATCCAGCAGATGCCGGATCCGGGCCACCGTCGGCGCGAGATCGCGCATATCACGCAGGGTCAGCTCCGCGCGGACATGGCCGGGCAGCACAGTGAGCCGGATCCCGGCGTGACCGTACGGCGTGCGGAGATTGCGGACGTAGGAGCCTGCCGCGCCGGGCGAGGTCTCCCATAGTTCGAGGCCGGGGGTCGCGTGGGCGGCCAGGAACCATTCGAGCCAGTCGCTGTCCAGTGGCGCGCGGTAGGGCAGGCGCAGGGTGAGGGTTCCGTTGGCGGCCGGCGCCGTCCGGCTGTTCGCCCGTTGCGCCTCCGTCCGCATTGTGCTGGGGCTGACGGCGAACACTTCGCGCACCGTGTCGTTGAACTGGCGGATACTCGCGAAACCCGCGGCGAAGGCGATATCCGACATGGGCATGGCCGTGGTCTGGATGAGCAGCCGTGCCGTATGGGCCCGATGGGCGCGTGCCAGGGCCAGTGGGCCGGCCCCGAGCTCGTTGGTGAGCACCCGGGTGATCTGGCGCTGCGAATACCCGAGTGACGCCGCCAGGGCCGATACCCCGCCGCGTTCCACCACACCGTCGCCGATGAGCCGCATGGCCCGGGACGCCAGATCCGCCCGGGTGTTCCACAGCGGCGAGCCGGGGGCGGCGTCGGGGAGACAACGCCGGCAGGCCCGGTAACCGGCCTGCTGTGCCGCGGCCGCCGTCGGCAGGAAACTCACGTTCACGCGTTTCGGGGTGATCGCCGGGCACGACGGCCGGCAATAGATTCCGGTGGTCCGGACCGCGGTGTAGAACTGCCCGTCGAAACGGGAATCCCGCGCGGTGACCGCGCGGTAGCAGCGTTCGAAATCCAGGGCCGTGATGTTCACCTGGTTCACGATGTCAGGTCGGGCGAGCCGAAGCTAGCGGAAAACAGACATCGGAGCCGAGTGTCGGGCGGATGGGAAAACGCCTGGTTGCCGGGCATCGGGGCGATCGGTACTCCGGTGTCTCCCGGCCGGCCGCTGGGCACAAACGGCCGGACGGCCGGCTGCCCGGACCCGCAGGTCCGGTGCAGACGGCCGGTGCCGGCATCTCAGCAGCAGCGTGCGCCGGGGTTGCGTTCCGCGTCGGCGTACCGTTCGCGCCAGTACGCCCCCTTGTCGGCGATCGGCCGTCCGGGATGCGTCCGGCGCATATGGGCGACATACCGCTGGTAGTCCTGTCCGCCGAGTACGGAGTCCAGGTACCAGAGAACCGCACGCACCCCCCGGACCAGCGCCGCCGGGATCGCCCGCCACGGCACGCCGCCCCGCGTACCGCCCGGACTATCCGGCGCGGCGCGGCGAATCAACCGCGGACCTCGGCGTGGGCCGATCCGGGCACCGCGGCCTCACCCTTGGCGATCAGTTCGTCCCACTGCTTCTGCACCTCTTTCTCCTCCGAGGTCATGAGGAAGCCGCGCGGCGCGAAGATCTTCGACGGCTCCTCCGGCGATTCGGTGGTCGAGATACCCCCGGACTTCCAGGCCCGGTAGGACACCCAGGCACCCGCCACCACGACGATCAGCACCAGAACCGCGAAGACGATCGAGAGCGTGCCCTGGATGAACGTATTGCGCACCACCGCGTCCACGTCCTCCGGAGTTTTGGCGGTCAGGCAGAGGTCGCCGGCGTCGCGGGCGGCGCGGCAGATGCTGTTCTGCTTCCAATACCCCACCTTCGGGTCGGCGGAGAAGATCTTCTGCCAGGACGCGGTCATCGTGACGACCAGGTCGAAGGCGAGCGCGATACCCGGGATCCAGGCCCACTTCGTGAGGCCCTTCTTCACCAGGATGGTGAGCACCACCACGAGCGCGATAGCCGCCAGCAGCTGATTGGCGATACCGAACAGCGGGAACAGTGCGTTGATCCCGCCCAGCGGGTCGGTGACGCCCATCAGCAGGATCGAACCCCAGGCGGCCACCACGATCGCCGAGCACAGCCAGGCTCCCACCCGCCAGGACGGATCGGAGAACTTACGCGCCGGACCCCGCAGGTTGCCCAGTGAATCCGAGAGCATGAACCGCGCGACGCGAGTGCCCGCATCGATCGTGGTGAGGATGAACAGCGCCTCGAACATGATCGCGAAGTGATACCAGAACGACTTCATCCCGGCGCCGCCGAGGAATCCGGAGAACACCTCGGAGATACCGATCGCCAGCGTCGGCGCGCCACCGGTGCGGGAGATGATCGACTCCTCACCGACATCGACCGCGGCCTGGTCCAGTGCGGCGCCCGAGGTGGGCGGGCCGGACAGGCCCAGGCTGTTCGTGTACGCCGCGGCGGTATCCGCCGTACCGCCGGTCGCGCCGGCCGGCGCGTTCATGGCGAAGTACAGGTGCTGGTCGATGATCGTGGCGGTGATGATCGCCATCACCGCGACGAACGACTCCATCAGCATGCCGCCGTAGCCGATCATCTTGGCGTGCGATTCCTTCTCCAGCAGTTTGGGCGTCGTCCCCGACGACACCAATGCGTGGAAACCGGACAGCGCACCACAGGCGATGGTGATGAACAGGAACGGGAACAGGCTGCCCGCGAAGGCCGGCCCGGTACCCGAGGTGGCGAATTTCGAGATCGCGGGCGCTTCCAGCATCGGCATCGTGACGAGGATGCCGACGGCCAGCAGACCGATGGTGCCGATCTTCATGAAGGTCGACAGGTAGTCGCGCGGTGCCAGCAGCAACCAGACGGGCAGTACCGAGGCCACGAAGCCGTAGCCGATCAGCATCCAGGAGATGGTGACCGGGGAGAAGGTGAACCAGCCGGCCCAGGTCTCGTTCTCGTTGACCCAGCCGCCCGCGATGATCGCCAGGATCAGCAGTACGAAACCGATCCCCGAGATCTCACCCACCGCGCCCGGGCGCAGATACCGCAGGTACACGCCCATGAACAGGGCGATGGGAATGGTCATCGCGATGGAGAAAACACCCCACGGGCTTTCCGCGAGCGCATTGACCACGACCAGTGCGAGCACCGCCAGCAGGATCATCATGATCACCAGCACGCCGATGATCGCCGCGATACCGCCGATCGCCCCGAGTTCGTCGCGCGCCATCTGCCCGAGGCTGCGGCCGCGCCGTTTCATCGACACCCACAGCACCAGGTAGTCCTGGACCGCGCCGGCGAATACGACGCCGACGATGATCCAGATCGTGCCGGGCAGATAACCCATCTGCGCCGCCAGCACCGGCCCGACCAGTGGCCCCGCACCCGCGATGGCCGCGAAATGATGCCCGAACAGCACCCGCCGGTCCATCGGCATGAAGTCCTTGCCGTTGTCCATGATCTCGGCGGGTGTCGCGACGTCGTCGCGCGGTTTCACGACCTTGTATTCGATCAGCCGGGCATAGAACCGGTAGGCGATGATGTAGGTGCAGACCGCGGCGATCACGATCCATACGGCGTTCACGGATTCACCGCGTGCGATCGCGAGAATCGTCCAGGCCACCGCGCCGAGCAGCGCGATGGCCGCGAAGATCGCCTTCTTGGCAGGGGTGATCGGGGAACGATCGACCACACCCACCGGTGGTCGGTCCGGGTCGGTCTTCAGGTATTCGATTGTCCCCATCGGGCAACTCCTGTACTGCGAGCGGGCACCTGTCATATGAACGTAACCGATCGATACCGGGTGGCCGGACGATTGCGATGAACGGTCGTTGTGGCGCGCCGAGTGGCCATCCGGCCCCGGCGGGCAAGCGGGCGCGAACACTTCGGATCGAGCAATTTCGGTCAACCGCGGCGGGCCCGGGCGCGCATACGGTGGTGCAATGCGCGAAACGCCGGAAGAACTCACCGAACTGCAAGCCCTGCTCGATGCGTCCCTCGCCCGCTCCACCACACATCTGCGCTCGATCATCGATACCGACCGCACCTTGACCGCGGAACAGCTCACCGCGGTCCTCACCGGTATGCGCGTGCTGGCGCTGTCCACCGTGACCGCTCAGGGTGAACCGCGGATCAGCGCCGTGGACGGTCATTTCCTGCACGGCCGGTGGTATTTCGGCACGGCGCGCACTGCCGCCAAGGCCCGCCACCTCGCCGCTCGTCCGGGTGCCAGCGTCGCGCATCTGAACGGTGAGGAGCTGGGTGTGTTCACGCACGGCACGGTGGAGGAGGTGAATCCGGAGACCGGTGAGCCGGACGCGGAGTGGCCGGAGCTGCTCGCCTACTTCAAGGATCTCTACGGCGAAGACGCCTTCGACTGGGACAGCGAGGTGGTCTTCTACCGGTTGCGCCCGCAGTGGATGACCGTCTACGCCCCCGACCTCACGAAACTCGCCACGGAGTGACCACGCCACGAACCGCCGCCGATCTGTCCTTCGCGGACATAGGTACCGGTGACCCCGGCCCTGGGATGGCACCGCTGTATCTGTCGCGAGAGAAGGCTCCCGTGGCGATCGATTCAGGTAGAGCCTGAGCACGGTATCTATCTTGGTATCATTGGGTATGGCCTGGACGATGCGGCTGCCGGACGGCGAAGAACATGCGCTGAATGCGCAGGCTGAAGCCGAGGGGCGCTCCAAACATGAGATCACTCGCGACGCGGTGCGTGCCTACCTGCTACGCCACCGCCGATGGGACACGCCCCTGCTGAACGATGAGGAAACGTTCGATCTCGGTGGGCCGATCGGCAAAGACGATATCCATAACGCCATGAACAAGTCGGCGTGATCGCTATCGCCGATACCTCCGGTCTACTCGCCTTGTTCAATCGCTCGGATCCCGAACATTTCGCCGCGCGCCGAGCGGCCGACGCGGCGAGCGCGATCGTGGTGAGTCCGCTGGCGCTGACCGAGGTGCACCATGTGGCGAGTATCCGAGCTGATCGCCGGGCCGCGGACGGTATTTTGCGACTGGTGGCCGACCGGGTGGCGTCGAGTCGCTTTGTCCTTCCCCCGGTCGATGCACGCACCATCCGTACAGCTGTCGAGGTCCGGGCTCGTTACGCCACGATGAACCTCGATCTGGTCGATGCCATGTGTGTTTGTCTGGCGGACGAATTCGATACCGATGCGGTCCTTACGCTCGACCGCCGTGACTTCCGCGCACTGCGGCCGCTGACCGGATACGCCGCCTTCCAGCTCCTGCCCGACGATCTGGACAGGGGCGTCAAGCGATAACAGATTCGCCGGAATCAGCGGGCAGGTGGTTCGGCGCAGGGCGTTGATCCGGGCGTACTCGCCGGACAAGTGCGCGGAATACCGGAAACCAGAGCAGGATCAGGACTATCAGGGTGAGCGCGTGCCAGGGAACCCGCCACCACCACGGGGCCACCGGTGGGAACGATGGTCCGATGGTGGAGCTCGGCGCGGCGAAGGACCAGGCCAGGAAAGCATCGCCGATGGGGAGCACGCCGAAGGCGTAGCGTTTGGAATCACCCAGCCGGATCGGTACACCGAGACCTTCGCCGAGGCCGGTGAGCGGGTCGGCGAGTGATCGGTCGCCGTGCACCCGGGCCGCACCGAGGGCGACCACCGTGGCCGAGGCGCTGACACCGAGCAGAAGTGGTCCGGAATCCACATCACCCGCACCGTCGTGGCCGTGCGGATACTCCCGCACTCCCGTCAGGCCGAGCGGGGTATCGACGAACCGCCGGCGGAATTCGCTGTACTGCTGGTCCGCCCATACGGGATCTATTTCGGGCAGGAACCGCTGGATCAGCGATTGCGACGAGCCACGCGCACCCTCCGTCGAGGGTTTCGCCAGATGCGGCAGCAGACCTGTCGCCGGGTCGAGCTGCGCGCGAGCCGATATCAGCCATTCGGTGATAACCGGTTCGAAATGTGCGCCGAGAAGCCGATCGTGCAGTTTCAGCGCGGCCACCGCGACAACGCTGTCGACCGGCCAGGCCTGACCCGGATACGCCGGAAGGAACGGCCCGTCTGTACGGAACGCGGCCGCCAGTGCCTCGCAATCGGCGATGAACCGCGCCGTCTCCGGTGCGCCGGCGCCGGCGAGTTCGATCACGGCCCCGCGCAACCGGCTCGACCAGCCGGTGTAGAAGACCCCGTATGCCGGGCGCAGGCTTGCGTCGAAAACCTCTCGCCCCGAGGCGGATTCCAATCGATCCAATGCCCAGCGCGCTTCGCGGAGGGCCTCGTCCCGATAGGCGGCGTCACCGCGCGCGATATCGGTCCACGCCAGCCCGTACAGGGCGTGCGAGAAGTAATACCCCTCCGGGAACATGTCCTGCATCTCCGGCCCGAGCCCCGATCCCAGTTCCGAACGGAGAAAATGTAATTGGGCGATCACATCGGTGCGCGGCTGCTCATCCCTGTACAACCGGACCTGCGGGACGAGGAGCAGCAGCGTGAGCACGGCTGCGACGGCGATATAGCTCGCCTTCGAGGCGGCCCGGAAGGAGAACACATACCGACCCTAGATAAATCGGTAGCCGGCTGCCCGCCTACGGATTCGATAGCCGTCCGGTGGCCCGAAGTCTCAGTCCGGTAATGAAATCAGGCCGGGAGAGTCACACACCACCACACGGGCGGAATCGCGTCACCCTTCGGAGCCGGTCGGCCCCGGCGCACTCGGGCGGCGCTCGGTGGACTGCCGGTCGATCGCGTCGGCGACCTCGTCGAGTGCTGTGCGGATCATCGCGCCGTAGGTGTCATCGGGCAGGGCGTGCAGGTGTTTGCGTGCGGCGGTGAGCTGTTCGCCGGCGGCGGCCCACGACCCCAGCCGCCGGTAGTTATCGGCCAGATTGAGGTGCAGCGAGGGATAGAAACCCGCGACCCGCAGGTTCGAGTGATGCCGCTGGACCCGGTCGTCGCTGAGGGCGTCGGCGGCGTCGAGAGCGCGGATATCCCAGGTCAGGGCCCGGGCGGGGTCGTCGTAGAGGTCGGCCAGGTAGTGGGCGAGGGTACAGCGGTGAAATGGGTCGCCGGCGGTGCCGATCTCGTTCCAGATCGTCAGCAGCCGGGTGCGGGCGGTTCCGATATCGCCGGACCGGCCGAGCATCACGGCCTCGGTGATCGCGTTCATGGTGGTGTCGGGGGACAACTGGTCGGTGGAGGTCAACGTGGGGATCCGTTCTCTGCGTCGATAACCGCGGGGTCGGCCGGCATGGCCAGGGTGGTGAGGTCGCCGTTGTCCGCGGACCGGACGACCACCGGGTCCTGCGGGCCGCCGATATCCAGCCGGACATCGGGTCCGATAGCGGTCGCCACGGCCGGATGCAGGGTGGTGAAACCGAAGACGAGATCGCCGGGCGGTCCGGTGACCAGCGCGGACAGGTCGGTTCCGGGGTGATCCGCGCCGCCCGAGACGGCCAGCGTGCCCGGCGAGACCGTGAGGCGGAGATAGCGCGCCCGCTGCTGTTCCAGCGCGCGCATCAGGTCGTGTTTCGACACCACCACATGGGTGCGGGCCGTGGGGAGCGAGGCCAGCAGCGAGCGGTGATCCGGGAAGGGTTCGGTCAGCGTCCGGCAAGTGCGCACGCCCCCGTCGGCCGAACGGAATCGGATGCTGTTCTCCCCGGCCTCGAGGTCCACGAGGTGGGCCCGGCGGATCTCCTGTAGTGCCCCGCTCAGATCGGTGCCGTCCACGGTCGCGGCCCATTCGGACGACCCGGCCTGTTCGGGCACCACTGTGCGGGTGGACAAACGGTACCGGTCGGTGGCGGTGAGGGTCAGCGATTCGGCGGTCGCCTCGAGCCGGACCCCGGCGAGTACGGGCAGGTCGGGGTCGGTTCCCGTTGCGGCGAGTATCTGTTCGACCGCCGCCGCGAGCACCGGCCCGCGCACCGTCGCCACCAGCCATCCGGAGGGTTCGCCCAGGGCGGCTTTCACGATCTCGGCGGTCCGCCGCGCCTGCTGCGTGCGCTCGACCAGCCGCGCCATATGATCGTCGATCAGCTGAGCCGCATCGTGCGCGTCGGCCGCGAGGACCCGGGCGATACCGTCCAGTGGCATATCGATATCCCGCAACCGGCGGATGGTCACCGCTCGCGCCACCTGGGCGGGAGCGTAGTAGCGGTAGCCGGTGGTCTCGTCGACTCCGGCCGGCGCGAGTAGACCGGAGTCGTCGTAGAAGCGCAGCGCGCTGGCGGTGATACCGCAGGAGCGGGCGAACGCACCGATGGTGATCAGGTCGTATTCGGGCACTCGCTCATCATCGGGCTTCGAGCAACGTGAAGGTCAAGACGAGCCCGATCACCCCAGCGCGTCCAGTTGCCGCATCAGGAACAGGTCGGCACCGTGCGGCCAGTATTCGGCGAGCCTGTTGTCCGCGACGCGGAACAGGTCCATTCCCGGATAGCGCACCCGGGTACCGGCCGGTGCTCCGATACCCGCCATTCCTCCGAGGTATCTCCCGGTGAACTCCCACCGGGCCGCGATCCAGGGGCCGTCCACGATGGGCCCAGTGAGCAAGGTGACCGCGATATCGTCGAACATGGTCGAGGTCTCCTGGACCTTCCCGGCGATCGCCGCAGGGCCCACATAGTCTTGGCCGTCGCCCCAGTGGCCCACCGCGTCCGGGGCGAAGATCGCTTCGGCGAGCGCCGGCATCGTATCGGGATCCGAACTCCACAGTTCAGGGAGCCAGCTGCGGTAAAGAGTGTGCAGGGCGTTGTTGTCCACAGGCATCATTTCCTCTTCGTCAGTGTCCGGGCGCAGAGCCGAAATCCGGTCCGGATCACTGACCCCGGTATGTACCGAAACTCCAGTAGTTGCCTTCGGGGTCGGCGACGGTGAACCCACGCGACCCGTAATCCTCGTCCTTCATCCCGGCGATCGTTTCCGCGCCGGCGGCGGTGGCGCGTTCGTAGAGGGCGTCCGGTTCGGCGCAGACGACGTACACCGATTCGGTGCCCGGCGTGCGCCGTTCCGGCAGGCCACCGCCCTTGTCCGCGGTACCGAACATGATTCCGCCGCCCTCCGGCCAGCGCAGTTCGGCGTGCTCGATCACCGACGGATCGTCGTCCCGGGCATACATCGCCGTGAGCTCGAACCCGAACGCCCGAACCAGGAAGTCCGCGTTTGCGCGGGCATCCCGGAAAGCCAGGCAGGGCCAGACAGTCGGTGCGGGTGTGGTTGTCGTGGGGGTTTTCTCTGCTGAGGTCATGGTGTCAGCCTGGCTCTCCGGCGAACTCCGGGTCTTGGACGGATGGAATCTCCTCGGCCAGCCACTGTGTCGGGCTGCATCCGGCCAGCCGCGCGAACTCCCGATTGAGGTGCGGCTGGTCGTAGTATCCGCAGGCGGCGGCCACCTGGGCGATCGAGACGAACGACGGCGTGTTCAGCAGCATCTGTTTGGCCCGCTCGAACCGCGCGACCCGCGCCGCAACCTTCGGACTCAACCCGAACTCGCTGGTGAACCGTTTGGTGAGGTACTGCCGGCTCCACCCGATCCGCCCCGCCAGCGGTTCGATCCCGATCGTTCCGTGCGACCCCGCCACCGCCCGCCACGCCCAGGTCAGTTCCGGCCCCACCGCCCGCTCCGGCACCAGCAGCCGGGTGAGCACCCGATCGCAGGCCGCGAACCGCTGCGGCCAGCCGGAATGCTCCTGCAGTTCCTCCCACAGCTGCCGCCCGGGCGACCCGATGACATCGGAGAACTCGAGCGACGTACTCCACAGCTCGGCGGCCGGCAGTCCGAACAGCGCCCGGCACCCCATCGGTGTGAGCTTCACGGCGACACCTTCCTGGGTGCCGTCGTGCGCGATCATCGCCGGTGTGTCCTGGAGCCCGCCCAGCACACAGCGGTAGTTGTCCGGCGACTGGCGGGCGTCGGTCTGGCTGATCACGTCGATCACGGGCCCGATGGCCACGATGAACGTCATATGCCGTGAGGGCAGCCCGCGATGCAGGCCTGCCTCGAACCCGGTCATCCGATATCCGATGTACCCGTCGATGAAAGCGGCCAGTGCCGGGGCCGGGTGGGCCGTCACCACCTCAGAGGTCGGCTCCATATCCGTCACGCTACGCCGTCGCTGAGGCCACGGTGGTGGACCAGCGGCTTTGTCCCCGGCTCCCGCGCCCGTGGACGGCCGACCGTCGACCCGGCCGGTCTCCCGCGTAGACTCCAGTCCTCGTGAGTCTCACCCTCGGAATCGTCGGCCTGCCCAACGTCGGAAAATCGACGCTGTTCAACGCGCTGACCCGCAACGACGTACTCGCCGCGAACTACCCCTTCGCGACCATCGAGCCCAACGTCGGGGTGGTCCCGCTGCCCGACCCACGCCTGGACACGCTCGCCGGGATCTTCGATTCCGCCCGCATCGTCCCCGCCACCGTCTCCTTCGTCGATATCGCGGGCATTGTGAAGGGCGCCTCCGAGGGCGCCGGCCTCGGCAACAAATTCCTCGCCAACATCCGCGAAGCCGACGCCATCTGCCAGGTTGTCCGCGTCTTCGCCGACGACGATGTGGTCCACGTGGACGGCGAGGTGAACCCGTCCTCCGATATCGAGGTCATCGAAACCGAGCTCATCCTCGCCGACCTGCAGACCCTCGAGAAGGCAGTCGTCCGCCTGGAGAAGGAAGCCAAGGTAAAGAAGGACCGCAAGCCCTACGCGGACGCCGCGAAGCAGGCCCAGGAGATCCTCAACGGCGGGCGGACTCTGTTCCACGCGGCGAAGGAGATCGACGGTGAACTCCTGAAGGAACTGTCGCTGCTCACCACCAAGCCGTTCCTCTACGTCTTCAACGCCGACGAATCGGTGCTCACCGACGAAGCCAAGGTCGCCGAGCTGAAAGCTTCTGTGGCCCCGGCGGATTCGGTGTTCCTGGACGCCAAGGTCGAATCCGAGCTCCTCGAACTCGACGACGAATCCGCCGCCGAACTCCTCGAATCCATCGGCCAGACCGAACCCGGCCTGCACGCCCTGGCCCGCGCCGGCTTCCACACCCTGGGCCTGCAGACCTACCTCACCGCCGGCCCGAAAGAGGCCCGCGCCTGGACGATTCACCAGGGCGACACCGCGCCGAAGGCCGCCGGGGTCATCCACACCGATTTCGAGCGGGGTTTCATCAAGGCCGAAGTGGTTGCCTTCGACGATCTGGTCGAGGCCGGGTCGATGGCCGCGGCGAAGGCCGCGGGCAAGGTCCGGATGGAAGGCAAGGACTACGTCATGACCGACGGCGACGTAGTCGAGTTCAGATTCAACGTCTGACCCTGACCGAGAAATTAGGGAGCCCCAGGCGCATGAATTGCTTCAGAGGCGGCACTGGGGCGTTCTTGATCAGGATAGCATTCAGACGTGTCCGGGGACTATGTCGCAACAGATGTGTGGGATCTGCTGTCCGAGCACCGACTGGATCCGTTTCTGAAGGCGGCCGGGGGCGATCGCGATGCTGCGCTCGAGCTGTACGCGTGGTCCAGCCGCACCGCCGCCGTGTCGTTCGAAGTGGTCGGGCACCTCGAGGTGTTACTTCGGAACGCCTTGGACAGGGAACTGCGGACATACTTCGACGAGTCATCGATCGGCATCCCATGGTTTTTGATGCCGGTTCCTGACGGTGCCGACCTTTCCGAGGCCGTGGATGCGGTCAGGGCACGCCTACGGCCGATGAAGCGTGAGTCGCGCCACCAGATCGTGGCGGGGCTGAGCTTCGGGTTCTGGTCGGGTCTGCTGGGACGCAAATACGAACAGCTCTGGCGTGATTGTTTGCGCCGTGCATTTCCGAATTCGTCCGGGCAACGAAAGCAGCTTGCGGTAGCGGTCGAGGGTGTGCGGAAGTTCCGTAACCGACTTGCACACCACGACAGCCTACTGAACGTCGATGTTCCGTTTGAAATTCGACGGGTTATCGAAGTGGCATCCTTCATCGATTCTTCGGCTGCGAAGTGGTTGCAAGAAGTAAGTACCGCGATGGACCAGTATGCGCGACGTCCGATAGCAGTTGCGGATACCGCGGTTGTTGCTGCGAAAGATGCATGGCCTCTCTACCAGCATTGCAACGTCTACGTCTGTCAACCGGGCAGGTTCTTTCGTCCGGTCGAGCGGATCGCGTTCTATGTCGATTCCCACATTCAATCCGATATTCCGCGCATCCAGCACCGTCGCGACAATGTCGAATGGTCTGCGGCGTCGGCTGATCGGCTTCGTGAGTCTGTCGACGTGACGGACCGAAAAATTGCCCGCGCCATCGTTGAGTCCAGGTCGCTCGGCTGGATTGGGGGTTCCTATCAGGTATTTCTTCTTACTCACGCCGGTGACCCCGTGCATCGACAGTTGGTTCGCCCGCTACCTCACCGCGGAATCGGCCGAGGTTCTGCATTCACGCAGCGGCAGCGTTACGTTTCACTACACGCGCTCGAAGTGTCGACGAGCACAGCCGATCTTTGACCCGCCCCATGTGCGGTGGGGCCGGGGCGAAGTTGACGGGCAAGTCCAGAAAAGGAGGGCCCAGATCGTCAGTGCGCCGTAATTATGTGCGGACTGCGTCGCTGGTGATCAGGACGCCCGGGTTGAGGACGCCGGCTGGATCGAGTGCGCCCTTGGCAGCGGTCAGCGCCGCCGCGAACGGGTCCGGGCGCTGCCGGTCGTAGGCGGGCCGGTGGTCGCGGCCGACCGCATGATGGTGGGTGATGGTGCCGCCGTTGTCGATTATGGCCTGCGATACCGCGGCCTTGATCTCGTCCCATTGCGCGACGGTGCTGCCCCAGCGGCCCCCGGCGTAGATGCCGTAGTAGGGGGCCGGCCCGTCGGGATAGACGTGGGTGAACCGGCACGTCACCACCCCGGCCCCGCAGACCCGGGTGATGACCGCCCTGGCCGCCGCGGTCACGGCTTCATGGATATTCTCGAAGTTATCCCAGGTACAAGCTGTTTCGAAGGTTTCGACGATCATCGCGCGGCGAGCCAGCGCGTCGCGTTGGTAGGGCATCCGCAGGAACGACGACCGCCAAGCTTCGCCCGGTTCCGGCCCGCCTCCCGCTACCGCATCCTCGGTGGTGGTGTCCTTGCTGCGGCGGGCCCTGACGGTGCCGCCGTGCTCGGTGGCCAGTTCCACGGCCCGGTCGAGCCACGTGTCCACGGGATGGTCGGCGGACTCGAAGGCGACCAGTAGCAGCCCGCCGTCGACCGTCACCCCGGCGTTGATGAAAGCTTCGGCGGCGTCGAGGAGCCGGCAGTTCGACGGATACAGTCCGGCCTGCGCGATCGCCCGGGTGGCGGATACGGCGCGGTGGAAGTTGTCGAAGGTGATCGACGCGGTGACCTGCCAGACCGGCCGGTGCTGAAGCCGCATCCACGCCTCGGTGATCACGCCCAGAATGCCTTCGGAGCCGAGGAACAGCCGGTCCGGTGACGGCCCGGCGCCCGAACCGGGTAGCCGTCGCGAGTGGCTCACCCCCGCTGGGGTGACTACGCGCATCGACTCCGTTAGGTCGTCGATGTGCGTATAGAGCGTGGCGAAGTGCCCGCCCGCGCGGGTGGCCAGCCAGCCGCCGAGTGTGGAATAGCCGAACGACTGCGGGTAGTGGCGCAGGGTGAGTCCGTGCGGTCGCAGGTGGCTCTCCAGGGCGGGCCCGTAGATGCCGGCCTGAATACGTGCGGTACGGCTGGTGGGATCGATATCGAGTACCCGGTCCAGCCGGCCCAGGTCGAGCGATATCGCGGCGCCGTCGAAACGTGGCTCGACACCGCCGACCACCGAACTGCCGCCGCCATAGGGAATCACCGGCGTCGCGGTCGCCGAACACCAGTCCAGCAGATCGACAACGTCCTGTTCGGTGCCGGGGCGAGCGACCAGGTCCGGGACGTGTCCGACCTGACCGAGCAGATTGCGGACCACATCGCGGAACGCTTTCCCGCGCGCGTGCGACAGCCGGTCGACGGGGTCGTCGCTGCACAGGCCGGCCAGTGTTGCGGGTGGCCGGAGGCGGGCGGGCGCGACAGGAAGCGCTGCCGGGTCGGGCGGGGCGTGGTCGGTGAAGTCGTGGCCGGGCAACATCCCCGCGGTCCGCGCGACCAACTCGGCGACCTCGGACGGCGACAGTTCTTCGGCCGCGGCTCCCCAGCCCCACCATGACCGAGTCATGGTTGTCGTCCCTGGGTTTCGCTCACCATATTGATTATCCGGACGGCGGTCGGCGCACTCACCGCACCCCACCGACCATGTCGCAGGCTGCCTGTGCCGGGGCCGGTACAGGCGGTGGCTGCCGGCTGGGAGGGCCGATGTGCAGCTCTGGGTAGGCGCACTGATGTCTCTCGGCATGCCGGGTGGCAGCGTCCACTCGGCCGAGTTCGGGTTCGGCGTGTAGCCGCGTTCCGGTTCGACATCCGGTCGCGTGTTCGGTTCAGCGCCGACGCAGTCGCCAGGTGTTCACGTCGCACTGCTTGTCGGCGTTGTTTCCCGTCGCCACGACGGTTCCGTCGGCGAGGAGTCCGAGGGTATGCGTCGACCCCGCCGCGATCGCCGTGACACCGGTCCACGCTTGCACGTCGCACTGCCCGAAGCGATTGTCGCCGGCAGCGCGCACCTTTCCGTCTTCGCACAGCGCGACGGTGTGATAGCTGCCGGCCGAGATGCCGACAAGGTTTCGCCACTCGCCGATGTTGCATTGTCCGCGTTGATTGTTACCTGTGGCGACGGCTGTGCCACTGCGCTGGATCGCGACAGAGTGCCAGTCTCCACAAGAGACCGAGACGACTTCTCTCCATGCGCTCATCTCACACTGGCCTTCCGCGTTGCGCCCGGTGGCAACCACGGTGCCGTCTGTCCGGAGTCCGAGTGTTGTTCTCCATCCGGCGGCGACCGCGGTGATATCGCTCCATTCGGAGACGTCGGTCTGCCCGTCACGATTCCAGCCGGTAGCGATGACGGTTCCGTCGGCTCGAAGCCCGATGGTGTGTGATCGGCCGGTGTTGCGCGCGGAGTGCACGTTCCCGGCCGCGACCGCGATGACGCCTGACCAGGTCAGTACGTCGCACTCACCAGCTCGGCGTTGCCGGAGGCCACGGTGGTCCCGTCGTCGCGACACGCCACAGAGTGTCGTCGGCCGGCTGCCAGGACGGCGGCCACGTGCTCTCCTCGTGCTGAAGCCGGTGACCCGGCGCCCGGTGTAATCGGTGGTGCGGTTCAAACAGTACTGAGGCATACGGTGGCGGCGGCCTCATTCCACTCACTCTGGGTGAGATCACACGTCTCCTGGCACACTTGACCACCCCGGTCCCGAACCTCACTACAGCACTGCACTGGTCGACCTGGCGCAGATGACACCAGCACCAGGCGAAACAAGCTCACTACCAGCGCCGACCGCATCCCGTCGCCTAGAGGCAACCGCGGGCGAAAGCCCTGTGCTAATCGATATCATTTAAATGGCGGAGATGATATCGTGCGGAGCGGATGTGTGAGGAGGATGACCGATGGCCAGGACTGTCATAGATCTGGACGATGAGATCGTCGAGCAGGCGATGCGGGTGTACGGGGTGACGACCAAGGCTGCGGCAGTACGGGCGGCGATGGAGGAGGGGGTGAAGGTGCGGCTACGTCGGGAGCTGTTCGACGCCATCGACGAGGGTGAGTTCGAGGACACGTTCGCGGAGATCCGGTCGCAGACCGGGCCGCGGAAGCCGGATGGCTCGCTCGAGCGTGGGAACGGAGCCTCGGTGGCGTGAATGGACGCTACCTGATCGACAAGTCCGCGCTGGCCCGCCGACGCACACCAGCGGTGCGGCAGCGACTGGATGCGCTGGACCATGCGGGTCTCCTGGCGGTATGTGCCCCGACCGAGTACGAGATGCTGTACTCGGCGCGCGGTAAGCCCGAGGCGCTGCGTCTGCGTACCCTGCTACGTGGTTTCGACTATCTGCCCTGCAACGACGAGGAATTCGAGCGCGCGCTCGAGATCCAGGCGCTGGCATCGGCCGCCGGTTTTCACCGGGCACTGTCGCTGGCCGACGTCCTTATCGCGGCAACGGCCGAGCGGCACCGGGCCACGGTTCTGCACTACGACGGCGATTTCGACATGATCTCCTCGGTGAGTGGGTTGCAAGCCGAGTGGGTTGTCGAACCCGGCACTGCCGACTGATCGACGTAGCATTCGCGATCGACTCCTGCTATCCGGGCGAGAGATCGAAAGCGTTCTCGACCTGCGGTTTCGCTCTGCCGGTTGCCGGCACATTCTCGACCAGGATTCGGCTTGGTGTCAGCCCCGTACCGCCGCCACTGCCTCGTCGTAGAGTTCGGCGAGATCGTCGGCACCGTCCGATTCGATCCATGCTTCCGAGGCTGTATCGAGGCAGGAGAGTGCTGCCGCGACGATAGCGGTGGCGCGCAGTGTTGCCCGTTCGGCGGGTCCGTCGATCCGTGCTGCCAGCAACGGGACGAACATCTCCTGCCAGCGCAGCCGTTTCTCCATCAGTCGCGTCCGCAGCGACGGGGTGTCGAAGAGCATTTTTCCGAGCGCGAGGGCGGCGTCCATATCGGGGACTGTGGTTTCGCGGCTGGCGTGGAGGGCGGCCCGGAGGGCTTCCCACGGGGTTTCGCCGGCCGGCCGGGCGGCCAGTTCGTCGGCGATCACTTGCCCGCGGGCGATGAGGTCGCCGAGGACGATGTCCTCTTTGGTGCCGAAGTAGCGGAAGAAGGTGCGCCGGGAAACGCCGACCGCTGCCACGATGCGGTCGATGGGGGTCTCGTCGAAGCCGTCGGTCAGGAACATCTCCAGGGCGGTGCCGACGATTTCGTTCCGGACGGCCGCACGCTGGCGGTCCCACACGGTTTCCTTCGCCATGCCAGGAGCATATCGCGTGCCAATCTGGCACTTGGTGTCAACTTGGCCTACGATGCCAGGTATGTCGATTGTGTATGCCGATCAGACCGTGTTGATCACCGGGGCAAGCTCCGGAATCGGGCGGGAATTCGCCAGGGCGCTCGCCGCGCGTGGGGCGTCGGTGGTGCTGGTGGCCCGCCGGCACGACCTGCTGAACGAACTCGCCGCGGAGCTGCGGTCCGCGCACGGAGCGGCGGTCGAGGTGATTCCTTGCGATCTGGCGTCCCCGTCTACCGGTGCGGATCTGCGGGGCGCCGTCGCGGAGCGGAACGTGCGTATCACGAGCTTGATCAACAACGCGGGCTTCGGAACTTTCGGCCATTTCGGCGACGAGGACCCCGAACGGCTCGAGCGGGAAATCGCCGTGGATGTGTCCGCGCCCGTCCAGCTCACGTCCGCGTTCCTGCCGGATCTGCTCGCGGCGGGCAACGGGTTCCTGATCAATGTCGCGAGCATGGCCGCCTACGCGCCGACGCCGCGTATGGCTGTCTACGGCGCGTCGAAAGCGTTCGTACTCAACTTCACCGAGGCCTTGTGGTCGGAACTGCGTGGTCGTGGTGTCACGGTTTTCGCGTTGTCACCGGGAGCGACGGACACCGAGTTCAATACCGTCGTCGGCACCGACGACGCTACCGCGGGCGCCCGGATGCGATCGGCGGCCGAGGTGGTGGCGACAGCGCTGACGCATCTCGACCGCCGATCGCCGGGGCCGAGTGTCGTGGATGGAGTGGGTAATCGGCTCGCCGCGGCGATGAGCAAGCTGGTGAGCCGGCGGACCGCGGTCGTGCTGATGGATCGGTTGTCGGCCCCGGGCCGGCGGCGGCCGGCATGAGCGCTTATCGCTGAAAGCTCCGTGCCGGGTACGTCGCGTCGTTCGGCAGCTACCCGCGGGACTGTGTGGCGGGGGACGTCCGTGCGGCGAGTTCGGCCAGGTGGTGCAGTGAGTTGGTGAGATGCTCGGGGGCGAACGGCGGGAAGTGGAGGTATTCGCGGATGTATTGCGGTACCGCCGACCAGTCGTAGGTGAGCGTGACCTCGGTCTCGGACGGACCGAGCGGCTTCAGGTCGTAACGCCAGAACCAGCCGCCGAACTCCAGGTGGCCGTCGTCCTTCTCTTCCCCGGTCAGCCAGCTGATGGTGCGCGGCGGGTCGAACACCTGAACTTTGTTGGCCACTTGGTAACGACCGTTGGGGTGGTTGGGGTGGTACATGTCCATGCGGAAAATCTGTCCCGCCTCGGTCAGCGATGGGAGGTCGAGGGCTTCCTGGACCCAGCCGGTGCCGTCGATCGCGGAATGAGTCGCCGGGTCCGCCAGCACCCTGAACACCCGGGTGGCGGGTACGGCGAAAATCAGGGTGGCGCTCACGTTCTCCTCGGCCACGGTGCGCTCCTCGTCATCTCGGGCCCACAAGCCCGCGTGGGACGTTCCCACCATGGAGACGAGGCGGCGAGGCGGGACTCATCGGTGGTCAGGTCCGCTTCAGAGTTCCGACACTCAGCGATCCGTCGGCCCGCGTTTTCTTCTCGGCCGCGCGGACGTAGCCGGCGGGATCCTTATCGACGGACTGGACGCCGGCGTAGTTCCGCGCCTCGTACGCCGCGAAAGCGACGGCCAGCTGGTGGCGCCGCGGCAGCCCGGCCAAGCGGCGGAAGTCGGTGAGGCCCTCGCGCTCCTCCTCGGCCATATGATCGCTGTTGGCCGTGTTCGCCGCCGCGACGGCCGCGTACCAGCCCTCGGTGCCGACCTGATGCCGCGCCACGTCGGCGACGGCGTCTCTGATCTCGTTGTGGTCGTGGATGGCGTCGAGGGTCTCGTCCTGCACCGCGCCCGCCCGCCGGGCCGCGATACCCACCTGCAACAGCGCGGGGTAGAAGATCTCCTCCTCCGCCTGGGCGTGCAGTTCGAGAAATGCCGCCAACCTGCTCCAGATGGCGGAAAGCACGCCGGTATCCCTGCGATCGATCTCCTCCAGGATCGCGAACAGCCGCCGCTGCTCATGGTGGTCGTCGAGGATCAGCTGGGTGATATCCACAATTCCTCCCTGATACCGCGTTTCAGGTCAGTGCCGACGCCGGGCAGGCCTCTCCATCAGGACGACCGGCAGGCCGATCGGGGAGCCGACGATAACGCACCACCGAGCCGCTCCGCTGCCGACCCACCGACAGATCGGCGGCCATGCCGGTCATGGTCGCCCGGACCGCCGGCCGCGGAGAAGACCACGGACAAGCGTCCGCACTCGCTGTTCGCTCCTCCCGGTGCGAGACACAGAAGAGCCCGGCGGGTGACGCCGGACGGTCACGCCGCCGCGTAGGTCGACAGGACGACGCCGTTGCTGAAGGACGCCGACCCGATGTGGGTCAGCTGCGGGATTTCCAGGTTCTCCGGGAACAACCGCCGGCCGCGCCCCTGCACTGCCGGGTAGACGAAAAGCCGGTACTCGTCGACGAGCCCCGCCTCGATCAGGCTGTGTGTCAGCTGGATGCTTCCGGTTGCCACGATGTCCCTGCCGTCGCGTTCTTTCAGGTCGAGCACCTGTCCGCGCAGGTCGCCACCGGTGAGAACCGTAGAGTTCGCCCATTCCGGATCCGATATCGTCGAGGACACCACGTACTTGTCGACGGCATTGAGATAGCCGGTGATGCCGGTTGTGTCGTCGGTCTGCTGCGGCCAGTATCCGCGGAAGTCCTGGAACGTCCGGCGGCCCAGCAACATCGCATCGGCCTCCGCGTCTTGGCGGTGAGTCTCCTCGAGTAGGTCCGGGGTCTGGGCGGTCGGATCGAACCAGGATGTGAGCATTTCGATCGAACCGTCGAGCGTGATGTTCTGCGTGATGACCAGCTTGCGCATGGAGCTTCCTCTCGATCGTCTCGGAGCCTGCTTCATATGTGGACCCGGCGAACCGGCGGTATTCATCGCGGGCTGACAGGTTCGTGAGCGAGTCGCCGGTACGCCCCACGCCACAATCGGTGGGCTCATCCGCGCTGACCGCGTACTGCCGATCAATGGGGAACGTCGGTGTCCCCGCTTGCCGCGCGGCGCCACTTTCGCGCCCACTCCGCGGCGCGATGTCCAGTCGGCAGCGCGGCCACCGCGGCCCGCACTTCGTCCATCGCTCGTTCCTCATGGCCGAGCGTGCGAAGGACTCGAGCACGCTGGAGACCGAAGAAACCGGGCGTGTACCAGTAGCCTGCGTCCGGCAGCTCGATGTCTTCCGCCGATTCCGCTGCCTTGTCGGCGAGAACAAGGCAGCGTTCCGCGTCGGGTCGTTCGCCGGTGACCGCGTGAAGCCGTGCCCGCTGGAACCGTTCGAACGCTCCGATGAGCGGGTGGACTTTCTTCACCGATAGTGCCGCATCCGACAGGGTTGCCGCCTCGGCGTATCGACCCTGTTCGGCGTTCACGTACGCAGTGAACGACAAGCCATGTACCAGACGGTCGGTGTCGTGTGAGCGTTTCGCTAGGGTCACGGCCTTGGTCAGGCTGCGCCGCGCTGCTGTCTCCGCCCCGGTGGCGAACTCCAGCCATCCCCGGTACTGGTTGATTTCGGACGCCACTGCCGATGCTGATTCAGCCTTCGCCGTGCGGGCTCGAGCTGCGAAAGTCTCGGCCATGCCCGCCATGCCTTGTACAGCCAGAAGTACCGCCAGGGGCCCGGTCGCATCTTCGATCCGTCGTGTTGCCGCGAGCATTGTCGACACATCGGACAAGGTGTCGTTGTCGACGGCTGCCGGAGTTTTCGACAGGGCGATCAGCTTTTCCAGATCGGAACCCAGGGCAACCTCATAGGCAGCAACCACATTGGCGGGCGCAGCCCGTTTCCCGGACTCGATGAGCGATAAATAGGACGCGCTGTAATGCGTGCGGCGGGAGATTTCGCGCAATCCTATGCCGTCCGCTTCCCGTGCGGCGCGCAGTAGAGCCCCGGCTTGCATCAGACCTCCGCCCTTGGCAAACACCTGTCAACAGCGTATGCCTGTTCTCCCGGAAACCGCACGCATAGCGTCTTTTTCGGCCCCGTCGATGGGTGCGGAACAACCCCGTCGGCGGGAGTCGGCCAATGCGACTACGGGACAGGGGCGGACAGATGACAGGTAACGGCGGCAAGGCGATCGGATTGGTCCGGCGTGATGTGCGCGCGAGTACCGACATTCATGCGTTGGCGGAACGGCACGGGTTCACCCTGGTGTTCACGGTAGTGCTCGATACCGGGCCGCTGGTCTCGGCGCTCGTGATAGCCCAGCACGTCTATGAGTACTCCGCTGCCGCGATTGTCGTGCCGACCTTCGCGCACGCCGACCGCGAACGGCATATGATCACCGATCTCGCGGCGCTCATCACGCCGGTCCGGTTCTATCCACGTGGGTTCAGGTGGCCGGCGCCCGAGGTTGAGAACGGACTCGGTTCATGATCACACTCGGGATCGTTTTTGCCGCTGCCGTTCCCGCGCTCGTACTGGTCTGGTGCCTGTGCTGGCCCAAGGAGTAGCGGTGCCGACGACGGGGTCTTGGTCGGGCGCGGTGCCCGCGCCGGCCACCAGGGGCCGGTCGGGATTGTGGACCCGGTTGCCCGCCAACGCACTCTCTAGGGCCTGTCTTCAAATACCCGTCTGCCCCGCGAGTCCGGCCGGGGCCCCGGCGCCCCGCAGCAGCGTATCCACGACGCGGGTGGCGAGCGCATCCGTGTCGCCGCCTCCCACGCCCTCTTTGGCTGCCTCGTGGATGAGGGCGTAGTAGACGCGCCGGGTCCAGTCGAGATCGATATCGGGGCGGAGCACGCCCGCATCTTGGGCGCGGCGGAAGAGCCGGACGCAGGTGGTCCTGACCTCGGCGTGGATGCGGGCTGCCTCGGGGTGGGCGTCGTCGGCCGTGCGGTTCATGGCGAACGACCAGTCGGTCTTCACGCGGAGGACGTTGGCAGTGACCTGGTAGAGGGCGACGAGCGGCGGGGCGGCGTCCGGGTGGGCGGTGTCGACGGCGTCCGCGAACTGGCGGGCGGCCCAGCCTGTGAGCTCGTCCAGGAGTGCCTCACGGGTGGCGAACCGGCGGTGGACCGTGGTCCGGGCGACGCCGGCGGCCTGGGCCAGCTGTCCCATAGTCGCCGCCGGGTCGGTGGCCAGGACGCGCTCGGCCGCTTCCAGGATCGTCTGAACGGTCCGTTCGGTGTCGGCCCGGAGTGGCCGTTTCGCCTGCTGTTCCGTCTGCTGCATGTGCGCCGTCACACCGACATGCTACATCTCCACTCTTTCTAAGCTTCTACTTGCAACATTTATGTTGCATGTCGTACGTTAATCACGTCGGAGAGGTAGCAACTCCGCAGCCTCGTTCGCGGGGAGAAGCGATATCAGGGAGCAGTTAGTGACGCAGTACAGGAAGCTGGGCCGCACCGGCATATCGGTCAGCAAGTTCGCGCTGGGTACCCTGCGCCTGGGCGCGTGGGGGAACACGGATCACGACGATGCGGCCCGGCTGATCCATACGGCCCTGGACGCGGGGATCAACCTCATCGACACGGCCGACCAATACTCGGGCGGTGAGGCCGAGGAGATCGTGGGCAAGGCCATCCGAGACCGCCGCGACGAGGTCGTGCTCGCGACGAAGGGTCACTTCCCGGTCCGCTTCAAGGACGAGGACCCCAACCGGCAGGGAAACTCCCGCCGCTGGCTCACCAAGGCCGTCGACGACAGCCTGCGCCGCCTGGGCACCGACCGCATCGACCTGTACCAGGTGCACCGCCCGGACCCGAGTACGGACATCGACGAGACGCTCTCGGTCCTTTCCGACCTCGTGCGCGCGGGCAAGATCATGGCCATCGGGACCTCGGACTTCCCCGCCGAACAGCTCGTCGAGGCGCAGTGGACAGCCGATCGCCGGGGCCACATCCCCTTCCGCACCGAGCAGCCTCCTTACTCCGTCTTCGTGCGCGGGATCGAGGCGGCCGTGCTGCCCACCGCGCAGAAGTATGGGCTCGGTGTGCTGACCTGGAGTCCGCTCAACAGCGGCTGGCTGACCGGTCGGTTCCGCCGTGGCGAGCCGATCGAGATGAACTTCTTCCGGCAGGCGGTCGCCCACAAGTTCAACCTCGACCTGCCGGGCAATCAGCGCAAACTCGACGCCGTCGAGCGCTTGGCAGCATTGGCGGACGAGGCGGGTATCTCCCTGACGCACCTGGCGCTCGCCTTCGCGTCGACCCATCCGGGCGTCACCTCGGTGATCCTCGGCGCCCGCACGGTCGAGCAACTCACCGACCAGCTCGCCGCCGCCGAGGTCCGGCTCGACGACGAGATCCTCGACCGCATCGACGAGATCGTCGCCCCAGGCGTCACGCTCAACCCCGCGGACATCGACTACAGGCAGCCGGCGCTGACCGACTCCGAGCAGCGCCGCAGGCCCGCCCGCGACCGCTGACGGCGGTCCGCTCGCGACGAGTTCCGGCGGCACACACCGGAGCTGGCCTCAACCCCTACAGTCATGACGAGTTCGCTCGCCAGGACGGGTGCGAAATCCCGGCGGGTCAAACCGTGCGGATGACGGGGGAGGGCTTGATGTCCTGGGCATCGACGAGGACACGGATATCGTCAGGGTCGGAGGTCCAGATGATGGCGCCGAGACTGGCGGCCGTGACGACGACGGTCGCATCGACGACATCGGCGGTGCGTGCCTTTCCGCAGAGAATGCCTGCGGCTTTGCCTGTTTCGAGGCCGACCGGTGCGACATGGCATCCGGCGAGGAACTTGCCGAGCCGGACCTGGCGTCGGGAGTCCCGCCATGCCTGGCTGACGACGATGGAGGGAACGTGGATTTCCCGCCCGTCTTCGAGGGCCAGGCTGTGGCGGGCCCACATACGCCGGTCGTTGTTGTCGATGGCGATCAGTGCGCCGGCGTCGTACAGATAGGGAATGTTCACGCAGCCGAGGTCCCCGAGCGGCTGAGGTACTCGGCGTCGGCGGCGGCCAGGTCTGCGCGGGCGTCGGCGAGCTCCTCCGGGGTGAAGGCGCCGTGCTCGGCCTGCCATTCCTGGACCACGGCCCGCCCGGCTCGCCACCGCAGCTCCCGTTCGGCGGCTCCGGCAACGAGCCGGGAAAGCGGGATGCCTTCTTCCTCGGCAGCTCCGGCCAGCGCCTCGACCAGGGATTCGTCGAGGGTGATAGTCACCTTCTTGGTCGCCATATCTTCACCATAGCGCAGTATGGTAAAGATATGGGTCTCCTCGAGTAGGTCCGGGGTCTGGGCGGTCGGATCGAACCAGGATGTGAGCATTTCGATCGAACCGTCGAGCGTGATGTTCTGCGTGATGACCAGCTTGCGTATCGGAGCTTCATCTCGATCGTCTCGGCGCCTGCTTCATATGTGGACCCGGCGGACCGGCGGCATTCATCGCAGGCTGACAGGTGCATATCCTGCGAGCGGGCTCGACTGGAATCAGCCGTGGGAAACCTGTCTGCGCGCGGACTCGGTCTCAGCCTCGAGCGTGCGCTCCGCGGACTCCGTATGCGGCCATGAACATGTCGAGGAGTCCATCGATTGCGTTCTCGTCGACGGGGCGGCAGGTGAGCAGTGAGCGGTAGTAGAGAGTTCCGCACAGGACCTCGGCGGGGTATTCCAGATTCGCTTCGGCGACCAGCTCGCCGTCGCGCTGAGCTCGGGTGATCCGATCGAAGGTCCGCTGTTCCACGGTGGCCAGAAATCGTTCGTACAGCGTCGCCCTGAGTGCGGGGTCGGCCTGGGCTTCGGCGATGACTGCCCGGTAGACGGGGCCGATGGGCGGGGAGGAGAGAGCTCGACTGGAACGCATGAACTGCTCACGCAGATCCGCTCGGACGTCCCCGGACGTGTGGTAGTCCAGATCGCTGGTCCACACGACGCTGAGCGCGTCGAGCAGTAGCTCTGCGATGGATGACCAGCGCCGATAGATGGTGTGTTTCCCGACGCCGGCCCGCCCGGCGATGGCTTCGACACTCAGCCCCCGGTAGCCGACCTCCGCCGCCAGGTCGAGGGTGACATCGAGCAGCTGCCTGGTGCGTTCGGCGCCCCGGCGTCGCGGTGTGGTGGACGAGTCGGCCATGCACCGACCATACCGGCACGGTGCGTGCCGTTGACAGCCATCCCGAATTGCCGCAAGATGGGATTATCGACACGGTTCGTGCCGATAATCGGCAAGGATGTGACCGAGCCCGACGGGAACAGATCGCCGGCGGCCGGGAGGAGCCCGGTACCGCAAGGCCTGCCGAGCAACGACAGATAGAGCCAACCACGAGGAGAACGCTGTGAAGACCATGAGCTGCAGACAACTGGGTGGCCCGTGCGACCTCGAGCTGAGTGCGGAGACGGCCGACGAGATCATCAAGGCGCAGGATCGTCACCTGCGCGAGGCCGCTCGCAGTGGCGACGAAGACCATGTGCCGGCCCACGAGGAAATGAAGAAACGCTGGAGGCATCCGGTGAAGGCGATGGGGTGGTATCGCGACACCAAAAAGGCCTTCGCAGCGCTTCCGTGATGCCGCTGCCCGGCCGGGACGCCTTCGGTGTAGGTATCCCGGCCGCGGTTGTTCTCGAGGATCAGAAGAGTCGCAGGTTCCCGAGGTAGATTTTGCCGCCGACCGATACCGGCGTGTACTCGCTGGTGATCTCCCACATCTGATCGGCGGCGTCCCATACTTCCAGGGAGCGGCCCGAACCGGCGGAGTCGGTGGCGACGGCGATCCGTTGGCCGTCGGTGCCGAGAAGGGTGCCTTCCGGTACGTAGCCGGGAATCACGTACTCACCGGAATAGGCGTCGATCACCCGACCGGAATCCGAGGTTGTGATCAAGGTGCCGATACCGTGTAACAGCAGTTGCTCGGAACTGTCCTCGGCGCTGTAGGACTCGTTCTCCCACAGCACGGTCCCGGTGCGCGGGCTGACCCCCGCATAGGTCGTTTTATCCCCATCGGTACGGATCACGGTCGGCACCGAAGTCTCGACCGCAGTCTCCTCGAACGCGGTCGGCTGATGCGGGCTCGGGAGCCAGTCCGCCGGGATCTGCGCGGTTTCGGCGCCGTCGCGGTCGTAGATCCTGGGCGCGGATCCGCTTTCGGCGACGACGAATCCGTCGACGAAGACGTTCCAGCGATCGTTACGGATCTCCTCGACCGAATCGCGCCGGAACACCTCTTTTCCGTCTTCGAGCCGGATCACCCGGAATTCCCATTTCGACAGCGGTTGTGCCGGGGCCGGTGCCGACTTGATCACTGCCAGCCGGGCCGAGGCGAAAATCTCTATCCAATGATGGGTTTCGGGCGAGGGCCGGGAATCGGGCCAGCTGATCGCCGGCAGGTCCGCGCCGTCGGTACCGACGGAACGTAACACCGGCGGCCAACCGGCATCGGTGCTGTCCACGAACACGAACCGCTCACCCGCGGCGGTCAGACCGAAAACGTGCTCTCTCGAGGTCTTGGTGGTGATGATCCGGCCGGCCACGAGATCGATGAGGACGACGGCATCATCAGGAACCGACGCACCCCGCAGGTGGCAGGCGGCGGCCGAACGGTTTTCGTCGACGACGCAGCGGTCCAGGTTCCGCGCAGCGGTATCCACCGGGATCGGCGCGGTGCCCTCCCGGAGCCGGCCGGTGTTCGCGTCGACGATATCGAGGTAGTCGATGGTATTACCGTCGGCCAGGCGGACTTCGCGGTTGATGAGGACGACCTCGGAATCGCCGCCGAGTGCTGTTGTGTCCTGGACTTCGGAACCCGGAGGTCCGGGGGTTTCCGGCAGTGTCCAGACCGGGCTGTCCGGTCGTGTGTCCAGCGCCGGCAGGATCGGTGTCACGGGCCGGCGGGGCAACTGCGCGGCTTCCGCCGAGACTTCCCCTTGTCGAAATGCCCGCACCCCGAACATACCGGCAACGACCAGCAGCACCGCGGCGACCAACGCTCCGATGAGTAGAGCGGTCCGGCGGTGATTCGTTGGAGGTCCCGGGTCCACCCTCCCCGGCGGCATCGGCGGGACCCGGTCATACGTCCCCCGGGCGACCGGGGCGGAGCCGGCGGAAGTTACCGCGTAACGGTTGCCCGGCACGGCCGGAGATTGCGGCGGACGCACCGCGAGCGCGTGGGCGAGGGCGGCCGCGAAATCCTTGCTGCGGGCGAAGCGCTGCTCCGGGGTCTTCGCCATCGCCCGCCGGAGCACCGAATCCACCGGCGGTGCGAGATCGGGCCGCCGCTCGCGCACACTCGGTACCGGCTGCTGCGCATGGGCCATGATCACCGCGACCGGGTTGGTGCCGGTGAACGGCTGCGCCCCGGTGAGCAGATGAAACGCGGTGGCGGCCAGCGCATACTGGTCCGATCGCGGATCGACCGGGAGACCCTGCATCTGCTCCGGCGAGGCATAGGCGACAGTGCCGACGGTCAGTCCGGTCCCGGTGAGATCCGAGGTTTCCGGGCCCATCCGGGCGATCCCGAAATCGGTCAGCAAATAGTGACCTGTCCCGGCGAGCAGGATATTGGCGGGTTTCACATCCCGATGGACCAGCCCGCGCGCACCCGCGTAATCGAGCGCATCGGCCACTTCCGTGACAGCCCGCACCACATCGGCGGCAGGCAACCCGCTCGGTGCGGTCTGCAGCAGCGCCGACAGATCGGTCCCGTCGATCAGCTCCAGCGCGATCCACAACCGCCCGTCGAATTCCCCGCGGTCGTGCACACTGACGATGCCGGGATGCGATAACGACGCCGCGAGATCGGCCTCCCGCTCGAAACGGCGCCGATACGAATCGTCGCGGGTGAGCGGCGCGGCCAGCACCTTCACCGCATCCGCGCGGGGCAGCCGCGGGTGCCGGGCCACATACACCTCACCCATCCCGCCGGCGCCGAGCAGACGTTCGACGGTATACCCGGCGAACACCGACCCGGGCACCAATGCAGCCACCGTCCGATACCTCCGATACACACCGGCGCGATGGTCACACCGTATCCCGAGCCCGGCGGCGCATCGCAGGCAGGAAGCCGACCGGCCTGCGGCGGACGAGTCAGAGTCCCAGGCCTGCCGAACAATTGGTGTGAGACGCCGGGGCTGGAGGAGAGCTGACACCCGTGCTGATCGCCGACAAGGCTTCTCGTGTCGGCCGCGAGACTACGCCGCTACCGCGGCTGGTCGGACGGCCGTGCCGCGTGAGGTGATCCCGGAACCTACGCTTGGATGACCTCGATGTGCACCAGGGCGTTCGGTGAGTCGCAACTGGCCCAGGACTGATTCTGGCCGTACTGCACCGGCCCGTACTTCCAGTAGGTGAACGGGACAGGCCAGGCGACACAGGTGAGCTTCACCTGGTGCCAGGTCGGCAGCTCACAATTGGCCATCCCGCCGGTGTTGAAGATGTTGTAGACGTGACAGTTGGCCTGCCACACCGGGACGTCGGCCTGGGCCACGCCACCACCGGCGAGCACAGCGGCGGCGGTTGCGGTGGCTACGGCGGCCCCGGCAGCAAGGCGCTTCGCAGAAAACATTCCGAACCTCCTGAATCGATGTCGTATGGATCACATCGCGCACACGCCACGCGCGTTACTCGAATCGAACCGGTCATCGCGGCAGGTCGCGGATATATCGGCGGCGGTCGGTCAATTGTCGGGGCCGGTTCGGTATCGAGATCGACATCGCCGGCCGGGAAAGTAACGAGACCGGCTACCCCGCTGAGCCCGTGTTCACCCAGGGCCCGTTGTGGACCACGGCGCTGTCGACGTGAAGCATCGAGTAGTTGTTGCTGTGTCCCGTGTGCGGGGTACCGTCCGGCGAATACCCTGCCACGGTGTTGCACGGGAACAGCGGCCTCCCGTCGTCGTGCGCGCTCAGGAGGAACTGGACCGGCTCGATCGTGTCGGTCTCGTCGCAGAACACGGTACCGCGCACCAAATGCTGGTCAGCGGTGTCGTTGGTGCACTTGTAAGCGTCACACGAGATGCCGGGCGGCAGATCCGCCGCCGTGGCCACCGGCGCCGAAACCCCTGCGGCGACAACGAATCCAGCAGCGAGGATCCCGAATCCGAACGCCGACCTGTAACCCATCTGAAATTCACTCCCTCGATAGCTCCGGCCCGCAGGCCGGGTGCGTGGCGACGTCTCCGGTCCGTTGGTTCTGCCACGCCGACGCCTTCAGTAAAAACTCTGCCGTTGCGGCATAGTCAACTGCTGGTGGATATTTCGAAGGCGGCAGACCTGGTCAGGTGCTGATATTTTGTGGACATGTCAGCGTCCGACGCTTCCGAACACACCCAGGACGCCGTCCCGCCCCGCCGTACTGCCGGGCGCATCACCGGCGGTATCGTCCTGATCCTTACTGCGATCGTCTTGTTTGCCGTCGGGATCCAGGCGATTGTCGATCCGGCCGCTGTCATCGCCGGTTCCTCGAACTCCGCGCGCAGTCCGGATACCGACGCCGAGGCGAAGATCGGCGGCCTGTTGCTTTGCTTTTTCGGGATCACGGTGCTGGGCTTCGGCATCGGTCTGCTCGGGAAGAAGTCCGCCCCGGGCACGCCGACCAGCGCACCCTGACGCGTCGGCTGGAAGGCGTCACGGCTCGGCCGCGATGACCGTGCCGCCGAACTCGGTGTCGATGTAGTCACGGTGATCGCAACGGGCATTTCGGATATGAGCACCCCACCTGCCGCGGCAACCCACAATTCGCGCCGGTATACGGTCAGCGGCGCTGCAGGACCGCCGGCGGTCGCGTGGGACCCTCCGGGTACGGCCGGTCCGCCCGAGCCTCGCGCAGTGCCCTCGCCCACCAGGTCAGCTGATCCAGCAGCACCGTGGCGGCCGCTTGCGGGCGTTCGGGATCCGCGAGTGCGCCGGTCTCGTCGAAACGTTCCGAGTGCCGGTCGAAGCTCACCGAATCCCGCACCGTCACCGCGTGCAACTCGGCGAAGATCGGCCGGAGCTGCTCGACCGCGCGCAGGCCACCGCCGCGGCTGCCGTAGGAGACGAATCCGACCGGTTTGGCCTGCCATTCGGTGAAGTGCCAGTCGATCAGGTGCTTGAGTGCCGCCGGAAGGCTGTGGTTGTACTCCGGTGTGACGACGACGAACGCGTCCGCCGCCGCGAGGCGCCCGGCCAGCGCCCGCTGCGGTGCCGGCCGCGACGCGATATCTCGTAGTGCCGCGCCGTTGGGCGGCAGCGTGGCCGGCAACATCACGTCGGCGATATCGAGTACGTCGATATCGAACTGGCCGTATCCGGCGGCCCGGTCGGTGAACCACCGCCCGATTCGCGGTCCGTACCGGCCCTCGCGGACGCTGCCGATGATGATCACGAGCTTCATGCGCTACTCCTCGTCGATGGGGTCAACGCCGATAACCCTGCTGGCGGCCCGGCCGGGGAGGAACACCGCGCCGAGACAGGTACTCGCAGGGCGACGATGGGCTCCGCCACCCGCATTACCCTCGATATCGTGAGCCAGAACGAGCTCGGCGCCTTCCTGCGTTCCCGTCGCGAGGAGCTTCGGCCCTCGGACGTCGGGCTGCCGCCGGGAACGCGGCGCCGTACTCCCGGTCTGCGCCGGGCCGAGCTGGCGATACTGGCCGGGGTGAGTACCGAGTATCTGGCTCGCCTCGAACAGGGCCGGGATCGCCGTCCCTCCCGCCAGGTCCTGGACGCGCTGGTGAGCGCACTGCGACTCTCGGAGAGCGACCAGCACCAGCTCCGCCGGCTCGTGAAGGCCGCCCGTGGCATCCGATACCCGGCCGTCGAGCCGCCGCGCCGCGAGATCCGCCCGACCGTCCGGATGCTGCTGGACCGCCTCGAACCCGCCCCGGCGGTGGTGGTCAACCGGCTGACCGATGTGCTCGCCCACACCGACGGTTTCGCCGGGCTGATGGCACCGATCGGCCTGCTCGACCGAACCCCTGCCAACCTCGCCCGCTTCGCGCTCACCGATCCACGCGCTCGCACCGCGTATCTGTCCTGGGACGAGATAGCCGACGCCCGAGTCGCGGCGCTGACGGCCGCACCGCATCTCACCGATCCATACGTGAACAGCCTGGCCGACGAGCTGACCGCACTCACCGGTGCCGTATTCACCAGCCGGGTGCGCGCACCGTCAGCGGCGCTTGCCCGGAGCGGGGTCGAAGAACTGCGACATCCCGACGTGGGCGATCTGCGTCTCGCATTCGAGATGCTGGCCCTGCCGGACTCCGACGATCAGCAACTCATCGTCTACCTGCCCGCCGACGAAGACACATCAGCACGGCTCGACCGGCTGCTCAGGACCGGACCGACCGCGCTGCCGCCTCCGGCAATCGAAGGCCGGGAACGCCCGGTCGCGCGTCGGAGATCATGAGCGCACGCTACGGTCACCGCCCGCGGCCACGGTGTCGTGTTCCAGCACCTCGGCGGCCGCCCGTTCACCCGACCGCACCGCACCGTCGACCCAGCCGCACATGACCGACGAGCTCTCGGTGCCGGCCCAGTGGATGCGGCCGCAGTGTTCGCGCAGCGCGTGGCCGAACTCGGTCAGCACACCCGGTGGGGCGTGGCTGAGCATGCCGCCGCCGGAGTAGCGCTCGGTGCTCCAATCCTGTTCGACATAGTCGGCGGGGGTGCGGGCCCGGTCGCCGAAGCGTTCGGCGAGAGCGTCGAGTATCTCGTTCCGGCGGTCGGCGGGGTCGAGCCGGCCGATCCGCCGCGCGATGGGTCCCTCGGTGATCACGCACAGGACCCCGGGGCTGCCGGTATCTGTACAGGCGTCGATGGTGACGGTGGCCGGGGAGCCGGGCTCCACCGACTGCCCCGTCAGCCCGTCGGACCGCCAGAAGGGTTCGTCGTAGATTACGGAGGTCTTGAGGATCGCGCCGCTGGGCATGCGCTGGTGCAGGAAGGAGCGATCGACCGGGAGCATCGGGTGGTAGTGGATATGGCTCGCGATCGCGAGGGGAACGGCGACGATCGCCCGCCGGGCGCGCACGGTATCGCGGTCGGAGTGGACGGTGACGCCGTCGTCGTCCTGGTGGATATCGCGGACGGGCCGGGACAGGTGGATCGAATCGCCGAGTTCGGCGGCCATCGGGCCGTAGATGGCCCCCATACCGCCGATCGGCCGGGAATCCTGGGCGCCGTCCTCGATACCCAGCACGAACGCGGGCCCACCGCCGGACGCCATCTGGTGCAGCACGAAGAGCAGCGATACCTCCGAGCCGGCGGACGTATAGGCCCCGGCGATCGCGGTTTCGAGCAGTTCGTGGGCGGCTTTGGATACGACGTGGGTGTTCAGCCAATGTGCCAGGGTGAGGCGATCCCAGCGGTCGGCCTGCTCCGCCGTCCAGGGGGCCGCGAGCGGGATCGTTTTACACAGGTGACCGAGGTCGAGCAGCGCCGCGCCGAGATTCATCGCCACCCACGGGCTCATCGACCACGGGATGGTGCCGTGATACCGGTACTGCTTCCCCTCGACGACCATCATGGCCTCACCATCGACGTACTGCTTGTAACTGCCGACCCCGAACTCCGTCATCAACGCCTGGATCCGGTCCTGACCGGGCCCGATCCACGCACCGCCACGATCGATCCACGACCCGTCGGCACGCGTCTCGGTGAAGGTTCGCCCGCCGAGCCGGTCGCGGGCTTCCAGCAGCGCCACGGTCCGACCTGCCTGTTTCAGGCGCAGAGCGGCGGTGAGTCCGGCAAATCCCCCGCCTATCACGCAACAGTCGACGTCTGTCATGAGCGCCGCCTCGGGTCGGAGTCCGGTGCGAAACCGCACTGGGGGCGGACGCACTCTTATCGCACCACGAAGAAAAGGTGCACCTGGCGAAAGGAAAACTGTCGTTCGCGCGTCGAGTTGTACGGCAATTCTATGGCAGGTCGGTACCCGAAGTCTTCCGTGTACGGGGTGCGGGAGACTTCGGCTGGGGTGGTGCCTCCGTCGGTGGAGCAGGGAACCGCAGGCGAGGGGGTGTCGCCGAGTGCGGAGCCTCAGGCCGGAAACCCGCCGAGCTGGCGGATCAGGGAGAAGATGTCCACGACTCCCCACATCTCCGCGACTCGGCCTCCGGCGAAGCGGAAGATGAACATCTCGTTGTATTCGACGCGCTTGCCGGTCGGCGCGATGCCCATGAATTCGGCGCGGTGGGTACCCGTCACCACCGACCTGCCGGCGACCTTGTCGCCTTCCGCGATCACATCCTCGAGCCGGACCTGGATATCGGGGAAGACGCGCAACAGGTTCACCCAGATCTGTTCGACAGCGTCCCTGCCGGTTTCCGGTGTGGTCAGCGGGGTGTGCAATCGCATATCAGGCGTGGCGACCTCGGCGATCGTTCGCGAGATCGATTCGAGATCACCGGTGTTCACGACGTCGTGGAAACGCCGGAAGATCGACTTGTTGTGCTCCGGGGCGGACGACATCGGCTCTCCTCGATTTCGTACGGATCGAACTCGGGCCGCTCGGTGCTATGTCCAATGTATGCCCGCACGGGCCGGTTACTGTGGTTCAGGGCGGTGTGAGCCGGCCGGGGCACGGTTCCACACCGCGTGGACGCCGCTCGGCCCGATACCGCGATCTGTCGCGATGATCAATGCCGCGCAACCGATTCCCGACAGGACAAGGCTCGACCCGAACAGGGCCGGATAGCCGAGGAGTTCGCCGACCGTCCCCGCCGCGAACCCCGCGATTCCCTGCACCGTGACGACCGCGCACGCCAGCAGGGTGTAGTCGCTGCCGGCGTGGTCGGGATCCGAGGCGTCCATCATGAGCGTGAACACCGCCACGGTGGCGGCACCACCCAGGATGTGCTCGGCCAGGCTCGAGGTGACAATCAGCCCGAACCCGCCGATTCCCAAGGAGGAGACCAGGTACAGGGCCAGGCTCGCGGTCTGAGTGATACCGCCGATCAACAGGGCGTGCCGCCGGCCGTACCGGAAGCACAGCCACCCACCCAGGGCCGCGCCCGCGAGCGCGCCCGCCGAGGACAGGACGCCCTTCACCAGCGCTATCTGTCCCAGAGTGAGTCCGGCGTCGGACATGAACGGGCCGACCATCGCCGACCCCATCGAATCCCCGAACTTGAAGCCGCCGATGAGCAGGATGAACGCGAGCATCCCCGGTCGCCGCAACCGCTGCCACCACCCGGCGGTCAACGCGATCGGGCGCGGTGCGGAGGTCTTCGATGTGCCGCGGATAGAGGTTCGCGGTAGCCACCACACCGGGACGGCGGTGATCAGCAGCAGAATCGCCATCGCGACGAAAAGACTCCGCCAGCCCGCGAGTGCGAACAACCACAGCAGGGCACCCCCGCCGACGATCATCCCGATCCGGTAGGCGCCGACCTGTATCCCGTTGCCCAGTCCGCGTTCCCGGGGACCGAGCAGTTGGACGGCGAGCCCGTCGGTGGCGATATCCTGGGTCGCGGACACCGCGTTGACCACGGCGATGCCGATCAGCAGCCAGCGCAACGAGGACGACAGGTCCAGGCAGGCGAGTCCGAACGCCACGGCCGAGGACATGAGCTGGAGCGAGAGCAACCATTGCCGCCGGGTGCCGTAATGGTCCACATAGGGTGCCCATAGGAATTTCAGTGCCCACGGCGCGAACAGGACCCCGGTGGCGCTGATCTCGATCAGCGAGTAGCCGGATTCGCGGAGCACCACGGGGAGCGCCTGGGTGAAGAACCCGTACGGAAGTCCCTGCGCGAAATACAGTGCGGCCAGCAGAACCAGGGTTCCGGCGGGGAGCATGCCGGACCGGGCCGTGGTTCTCATGCCGACATCCTGGCAGACCGAGTGCACGGCCGGGCAAGTGCTGCCGGTGGTCGCTGTGCGGTACGAACCGGTGCCGGATGGGCCGAGGTGGCCGGGGGCGAGCGACCCGAAAGGTGTCGCCGTGGTCGTGCCGCGCCCTGCTGAACGTCGACGATCACCATCGGTCTGCGGCGGCCCGGAGCCGGAAAGTGCGGTAGCGTCACGGCGATCGGACTGTGACGGAGGGAGCGCCGGTGTTGGGGGTGGGTGCGGCTTTCGCCGGATACCAGGTCGAAGGGGTACTGGGTCAGGGCGGTATGGGGACGGTGTACCTCGCCCGGCATCCGCGACTGCCGCGCAGTGTCGCACTGAAACTGCTGAACCGGGAGGTTTCCACCGACCCCGAGCTGACCCGCCGGTTCGAACGGGAAGCCGATGTCGTCGCCCGGCTGGAACACCCCGGCATCGTCGGCGTATTCGACCGCGGCACCGACGACGGGCATCTGTGGATCGCGATGCAATATGTTCGCGGTACCGATGCCGCGTCCTGGGAAGCCGGCGCGCATCCACCGGCGACCGCGGTGCGGTTACTCGCAGAAACCGCGTCGGCACTGGATTACGCGCACAGTCGCGGTGTGCTGCACCGCGATGTGAAACCGGCGAACATTCTCATCGCCGAGGCGGACGCGTTCCGGGAATCGCATGCGGTGCTCACCGATTTCGGTATCGCCCGGCTGACCGACGCCACCAACACCAAGATCACGGCGACCGGTACGTTCACCGCGACGCTGGCCTACGGGTCGCCCGAACAGCTGTCCGGGGAGCCGGTGGATCACCGTAGCGACCAGTACTCGCTGGCGTGCACCCTGTTCACGATCCTGGCCGGGCGGTCGCCGTACGCGGCGACGAATCCGGGTCAGGTTGTTATGGGGCATCTTTCGCAGCCCGTGCCACGGCTCACTGCCATCCGGCCCGATCTTCCCCCGGTCATCGATGCGGTATTCGACCGCGGGATGGCCAAACAGCGGGACGACCGATTCACGAGCTGTACGGAATTCGTGGCTTCGGCTCGCGATGCGCTGGAAGGTCGCCATATCGCGGCGCCGGTCGGCCGCTCGGCGCCGACCGTGGTGAATCGGTCGCCACACGAGCCCGGGGTCCCGATCCACCCGAAACCCGCGATGCCGCCTGCTCAGCCGGCTTGGCCCCCTGGACCGATGGCGGAACACCAGCGGTACCCGCACCGGGCGGAAGAGGCCGGACGGCAGGAATGGGTCGGACCGAGACCGTCCAAGGCCACGGCCTACACCGCGGCGATCATCACCTTGGTCATCGGGCTCGTACCCACCATTCTGTTCTTCCTCTTCCTGGTGTTCACGATTTACTTCGTCATCGGGGGTGATCCCAAAGACGAACTTGCCGAGACCGCGATCGGGTTCCTGGTCACGATGATCGCGACGCTGCTGTGGAACATTGCCGGTCTCGGCCTGTTGTCGGGCAGGCGTGTAGGCCGCATTCTTACGATCATCTGCTCGGCCATCGGCATGCTGATATCGGCCGTTCCACCCATTGCACTCACCTACGAGGGGGGACTGAACGCTACGGCTGTCCTGGTGTTCGGGAGTCTGATAACCGTTACCGGGCTCGCGTTGGTCTGTGCTTCATCCGGTGCAACCGGACGCTGGATCCGGTACCGGACGGCGATGCGGAACACGAGTCATCTGCGCTGACAACTCGGATTACGTTGCCCGCGACTGCGGAACGACCCGAGTTGTCACCCGAGCCGTGCCAGTTGTGACCGGAGATCGCGCCGGCAACCCGGGTAGGCGGGCCCGCGGGCTGGATATCCGGCGCATGCCGGGCCGACGTCCATATCGGCTTCACACGGCTGCCGTCGGTGCGGAGACCGTCGACGAGATCGTCCGACCACCGTGTGAAGTCCGCGGCCGCACGAACATGTACAGACCGGAGAACAGAAGCAGGACGAGCGGGACCAGCGGCAGGTAGGACACCCAGATCGGTCCCTGTAACGCCAAGGTTATGGCGGTCGCGACGACGGTCGCGGTGAAGGCCGCGGCGGCCCATCGGTGCAGTTTCCGGCTCCATGGCGTGGACGCGCCTCGCTGGGGCGCGAGGCCCGCGGGGGATGTCGTTTTCCCGGCTCGTATGTTGCGCCGGGTGACGAAATACGGCAGTACGAACAGGTAGAAGCCGGATAGCCACAGCAGGGCCAGTGGTGGAAGGGGAATATATGCGATCCACGCCGGCCCTTGCAGCGCCATCACGACGATGGTGACGACGACGGTCACCACAAGGGTGATCGCCAGCGCCCTGTGGGTCCGCCGAACCCGCTGGTTCCAGTTCATTGCTTCCTCCTCGGATAACCGTTTCGCGTCTCTGTGATCTGCGAATACCGGTGCGGATGACGCTAATGACGGCGCGGTGACCAGTGCTTCTCGATTCCTGACCACTTCGAGTGCCGAAGTCGGGAGTTGGGGTCGAGGGGCAGTGTCCGAAGCGCTGCGCTGCGGGTCGTGGTTGCCGGGATGGTGTTCGCCGTATACAGATTGGTGCCCCGGTGCTCTGATCTTCAGCGGACCCGCAGTCCCGTGATCATCAGTCCCACCATGCGCCTCGCGTCGTAGCGGGGATCGTTATCGGCTCCGATGCACAGATTCCCCACACCGCGCATCAACTCGAAGGGATTGATATCGGGGATGATTTCGCCGGCCTCGACAGCGGCCTCGAGTAGGTCGGTGCAGACCGGGAGGAGCCGGTCGATGAAGTAGGCGTGCAGGGTTTGGAAGGCTGTGTTGTCGGACTGTAGTGCCTCGGCGAGGCCGTGTTTGGTGACCAGGAAGTCGACGAAGAGATCGATCCAGCGGGCCAGGGCGGTATGCGGGGTGGGGCTGTTCGCCAGTAGGTCCGGGCCGGCCGCGGCGCAGGCTTCGACCTGGTGGCGGTAGACCGCGACGATGAGGTCGGCGCGGGTGGGGAAGTGGCGGTAGATCGTGCCGACGCCGACGCCTGCCCGGGTGGCGATATCGCGGACGGGGACGTCGACGCCGGAGGCGACGAAAGCTGCTGCCGCCGCGTCGAGCAGGGTTTTCTGGTTGCGGCGGGCGTCGGCCCGTTTACGCGGGGCCGGCGACTCCGGTTCGTCGGTGTCTCCCATTGCGCGACTTCCTCCGTCACTCCACTTGGCAAACGGAACAGTGTTCCGTATGTTGGTTATCGGAACGCTGTTCCGTTTGTTCAGGGTGCCAGGCCATCCGGACCGGAGTCCAGCCGGCCGGCACTCGTCGCCCCCGCGCCGCCGATGAGCCGGCCGCCGAACCACCTTGTTTTCACACCGCGCCGAAAGGACCGAGCGCCCATGCCGCGAACATCTGAGCCGAGCTTCGGAATCATGACCGCCCCTATGCAGGTCGAGTACCAGGACATTCTGCGCGTCTGGCGGGAAGCCGACGCGATCGGAGCCATCGAGCACGCGTGGCTGTTCGATCATCTCCTGCCGATCGCCGGAGATATGAACGGACCGATCCACGAGGGCTGGACACTGCTCGCGGCCCTCGCCGCGCAGACCGAGCGGCTGCGCCTCGGCCTGCTCGTCACCAGTAACCGCTTCCGGCCACCGGCCATGCTGGCCAAGATCGCCACCACCGTCGATATCGTCTCCGGGGGCCGGCTGGATTTCGGTATCGGCGCGGGATCGCGACCCAGCATGCCTATCGCCCGGCGTGAATACGACGCGCACGGCCTGCCGTACCACGGTTTCGGCAACTCGGTGGAGAACCTCGCGGAAGCCTGCACGGTGATCCGGCGGCTGTGGACCGCGGAAGAACCTTTCGATTTCCAGGGCAAACACCTGCACCTCACCAGCGCGATCGGTAACCCCAAGCCGGTGCAGCGGCCCCATCCGCCGATCATGATCGGCGGGCGCTCGGACGCCGTGCTGAAGGTGATCGCCGAGCACGCGGATCTCTGGAACATCCCCGGGGGCGATATCGCCGACGCCATCCAGCGCAGCGAGCTGCTGGACCGCTACTGCGCGGAAATCGGCCGCGACCCCGCCGCGGTCGCCCGGTCGATCTACCTCCCGGTCTCCTACGATCGGCCCGGCGCCACCCGGGACGCGATCGCCGAAGCGCTCGACGCCGGCTTCCGGCATTTCGTTCTCGGATTGGAATCGCCCTATCCCGCCGGTGTCGCGCAGTGGGTCGCGGACGAGCTGATCGTCCCGTCGTCGTAATCGGCTGGCCGCGCGGCCTTTTGTTCTGATGCCGGGCCGCATCGAGGTTCCCGGCTCTAGGCTTTCGGACCGGCTACGAACCGGCACCTCCACGACCCGAATTTAGGGTTGCTGGTTGATAACCATCCGGCCTTCACCCGGTGACTGCGGCGGTTCGGCGGCATATTCTCAGCTGGTCAGGTGCATCCAGGTCAACAAGAGCTGAGGTAACTGATATGGCCGCGAAGTTCGAGATCTACCAGGACAAGGCCGAGAAGTACCGGTTCCGGCTCAAGGCCGGCAACGGCGAGATCATCGCTGTCGGGGAGGCGTACAGCTCCAAATCGGCGTGTAAGAACGGCATCGAGTCGATCAAGAAGAACGCGTCCGACGCCGCCGTCGTCGACCAGACGCCCACCGCCGTCTGACGGAAACCCCGGCCACCGCGTCCGGCGGCGACGCCCGGGCGTGGTGGCCGCATCTCCGGCGCCGGTCCGGAACCGGCCGACGGTCCCGCTCCTGCGCTCCACGCGCCGTGGGTGAGTATCGTCGTGGCCGTTCCCGACCAGTCGAGGAAGGTGGAGCGTGTTCGATCTCGCGGACCTGGCCGTACCGATCATCGCCGCGCCGATGGCGGGTGGCCCGTCCACCCCAGACCTGGTGGTGAGTGTCGGCGAGGCGGGCGGCCTGGGGTTCCTCGCGGGCGGGTACAAGACGCCGGAGGCGCTGGCGGATCAGATCCGGGATGTGCGGGCGCGTACGGACGGGCCGTTCGGGGTGAACCTGTTCGTTCCGCAGCAGAACTCGTACAACGTGGCCGCCGTCGAGGAATACCGGGAACGGTTGCGGGAGGCCGCGCGGCGGTACGGGATCGAACTGCCGCCGATCCGGGAACGGGATGACGACTGGTTCGAGGCGAAGGTGGATCTGCTGGTCACCCAGCGGGTGCCCGCGGTCTCATTGACCTTCGGCCTGCCGCCGGTGGAAACCGTTCGGCGCCTGGGCGATTCGGGTTGCACCGTGATCGCGACAGTGACCACCTCCGCGGAGGCGAGTGCCGCGGTGGACGCGGGGGTCGGGGCGTTGTGCGTACAGGGACCGGCCGGCGGTGGGCATCGGGGGACTTTCCGCGTGGAGGACGAGCCGGAGACGACGCCGTTACCGGAGCTGGTCGACGAGATCATCGCCTCCTGCTCGCTCCCGGTGGTGGCGGCGGGCGGGATCGGCGACGGTGCGCGCATCGCGGAACTGCTGGCGCACGGGGCGGCGGCGGTGCAGCTCGGTACCGCGTTCCTGCGGAGCCCGGAGTCCGGGGCCAAGGCGGCTCATAAGGACGCGCTGGTCGATCCGCGGTTCACCCGGACCGTAGTGACCCGCGCTTTCTCCGGGCGGCCCGCGCGCGGACTGGCCAACGAATTCATCGCCACCCACGGCGAGGATGCGCCGGCGGCCTATCCACAGGTCCATCACCTCACCAGCCCGGTGCGCGCGGCCGCGGCGGCGAACGGCGCACCGGACGATATGGCGTTATGGGCCGGTACCGCCTACCGGACCGCGTCCGCGGATCCCGCCGCCGTGGTTCTCCGGCGGCTCTGGGACGAGGCGGTCGCGCACGGTGCGTCGCGGAACTGACTGCTGACCGGCGCGCGCACCGGTGATCGTGTCGGTGGACGCCCGTAATCTCCTATCCGGCATCTGCCGCCGAGCCCGAGCGCGTGGAGGAAATATGAAGGATGTGTGGCCGACCGTCCGGGCTGAGCGCGGCGCTCTCATCGCGGATCTCGAGGGGCTGACCGATGAGCAGTGGGAGACGCCGTCGCTGTGCGCGGGGTGGTCGGTGCACGATGTGCTCGCGCATATCGTGGCGAGCGCGAAAACATCGAAGCTCGGATTCGGCTGGGAGTTCGCGCGGGCACGCTTCGATTTCGACCGATTCACCGAAAACGGCGTGGAACGCGAGCGAGCCGTGAACCCCGCCGAAACGCTCGACCGGTTACGTGCGGTGCTGGACCGAACCGTGTCACCACCGGCTCCGGCCGACAGCAGGCTGGTGGAGATGATCGTGCACGGGGAGGACATCCGGCGGCCGCTGGGGCTGTCGAGGGCATATCCGGAGGAGGCGGTCACGGACGCGCTGCGGTTGCAGATCCGCACCTCGGCGGGATTCGGTGGTGGGCGGGAACTGGTCTCCGGGCTCGCTCTGGTGGCGGACGATTCCGATTTCACAACGGGGTCGGGTGCCGAGGTCAGGGGTCCGTTGCTCGCACTGCTGCTGGTCGCGTCGGGACGCGGTGTGGCGGCTGCCGAGCTGCACGGCAGCGGTGTCGAGACGCTGCGGGAACGGGTAGCCGATCACGCCCGCTGAACCGTGGGCCGGGCCTTGTGCCGAACCTGGATCGGCTACTGTGACGGGCTATCTGTCGACCGATGGGCGAAATCGTCGTAGCGTCGGTGAGGTGACTGCGCCAACAGACCTGCCCGCCACCGCGGGCGCGTTACGGGCGGCCGGGTATGTGCCGCGGAGTGTGAAGGCCGAGATCCGGGAGAATCTGCTGGCCCGGCTGGGGTCGGGGAAGGACCCGTGGCCCGGGATCGTGGGATTCGAGCGGACCGTGCTGCCACAGCTGGAGCGGGCATTGCTGGCCGGTCACGATGTGGTGCTGCTGGGTGAGCGGGGGCAGGGCAAGACCCGGTTGCTGCGGACCGTGCTCGGGTTGCTCGACGAATGGACCCCGGTGATCGAGGGCAGCGAACTGGGCGAGCATCCGCTGGAGCCGATCAGCCCCCAGGGGCGGCGGCTGGCGGCCGAACTCGGCGACGATCTGCCGGTCGCCTGGCGGCATCGGTCGCATCGGTACGCGGAGAAACTCGCCACACCCGATACGTCCGTGGGCGATCTGATCGGTGATGTCGACCCGGTGAAGGTCGCCGAAGGACGCAGCCTCGGTGATCCGGAGACGATCCATTTCGGGTTGGTGCCGCGCGCGCATCGCGGGATCGTCGCCGTGAACGAACTGCCGGATCTGGCGGAACGGATCCAGGTCGCATTGCTGAACGTCATGGAGGAACGCGATATCCAGGTACGCGGCTATACGCTGCGGCTGCCGCTGGATGTGCTGCTGGTGGCCACGGCCAACCCCGAGGACTACACCAACCGCGGCCGGATCATCACCCCGCTCAAGGACCGTTTCGGCGCGGAGATCCGGACCCACTACCCGCTGACCGTGCCGGCCGAGATGGAGTTGGTACGGCAGGAAGCCGATCTCGTCGCCGAGGTGGGTGATCCGCTGATCGAGGTGCTGGCCCGGTTCGTGCGCCGGCTGCGGGAATCGCCCGCCATCGACCAGCGCTCCGGTGTTTCGGCGCGGTTCGCGGTGGCGGCGGCCGAAACCGTGGCCGCGGCGGCACTGCGCCGGGGCGCGCTCACCGGGGAGAACCCCGCCGTCGCACGCCCGGTCGACCTGGATTCGGTGCCCGCCGTGCTGCGGGGCAAACTGGAATTCGAATCCGGCGAGGAAGGGCGGGAACAGGAACATCTCACCCATATGCTGCGCCGGGCCTTCGCGGACACCGCGCGCGGACGCCTCGGTGGGCTGGATCTGCGGCCGTTGGCCGAGGCCGTCGAGGCGGGGCATCTGGTCACCACGGGTGAGCGGGTCCCGGGGTCGCAGGTGCTGGCCGGTCTGCCGGAGCTGCCCGTCCTGCACGAGGTGGCGGTCCGGCTCGGCGTGGACATCGGTGACGCGCCGCAGCGGATCGCGGCGGCGGTCGAATTCGCCCTGGAGTCATTGTATTTGGCGCGGCAGGTGGCCAAGGATTCCGATGACGAGGGCACAGCGGTGTACGGCGGGTGACCGCGGTACAGGTCGGTGAAGAGGCGGTATGACAGCAGTGGACCGGTATTCCTACGGGCCATATCACGACGGGCCCGATCCACTGGCGCCCCCGCTCGACCTGCGCGAAGCGCTGGCGGATATCGGGCGCGACGTGATGGAGGGCTCCTCCCCGCGCTCGGCGCTGGAGGAACTGCTGCGGCGCGGGACGACCCGGCTCCCGGGTCTCGAAGAACTGACGCGCCGGCTGTGGGAGCGGCGGGCGGAGATCTCCCGCAACCATCGGCTGGACGGTACTTTGCAGCAGGTCCGGGAACTGCTGGACAAGGCCCTGGAAGCCGAACACCGTGAGCTGTTCCCCGACCCCTCCGACGATGCGCGGTTCGCCGAAATGCAACTGGACGCACTGCCGTCGAGTACCGCGGGCGCGGTGCGCGAACTCGGCGAATATCAGTGGCGGTCGGAAACCGGGCGGGAGAACTATCGCAAGATCCGCGATCTGCTCGGCCAGGAGCTGCTGGAATCCCGGTTCCAGGGCATGAAACAGGCCCTGGAGAATACGACACCGCAGGATGTGGAACAGGTCCGGCGGATGATGTCGGATCTCAACGATCTGCTGGCCGCGCATGCCAGGGGCGAGGACACCACCGAACAGTTCGCCGAATTCATGAGCGAGCACGGTCAGTACTTCCCGGAGAATCCGCGCGATACCGAGGAGCTGATCGACAGTCTGGCCGCTCGCGCCGCCGCCGCGCAGCGGATGCTGAATTCGATGTCGGAGCAACAGCGTTCGGAGTTGAACGAACTGCTCGGGCAGGCGTTCGGCGACCCGGCGCTGGCCCAGCAGATCGCCGCGCTGGATGAGAACTTGCGGTCGCTGCGTCCGGGCGAGGACTGGGAATCCGGGCGGCGTTTCCGTGGTGACAGCCCGCTGGGCATGGGAGAGGCAGTAGAGGCAATGCAGGATCTCGGTGAGCTCGACGAACTCGCCGCGCAACTCGCCCAGTCCTACCCCGGTGCGCGGATGGAGGATATCGACCTCGAGATGCTGGAGCGGCAACTCGGCGCCGACGCCCGGGTCGATGCCGCCCGGCTCGCGGAACTGGAGCGGGAGCTGCGCCGTCAGGGCCTTTTCGAGAAGGCGCCCGACGGGTCACTGCGGTTGACCCCGAAGGCATTACGCCGGCTCGGTGAGGTGGCGCTGCGTGATGTCGTCGGGCAACTGCGCGCCCGGAAGGGACAGCGGGACACCGCCCGCGCCGGAGCGGCGGGGGAGCCGACCGGCGCGAGCCGGCCGTGGGAGTTCGGCGATACCGAACCCTGGGATGTCTCTCGGACGGTGCGCAACGCGGTACTGCGGTCGGCGTCCACCGGGAGCCGCACGGTGACCCTCGATGTCGCGGATGTGGAGATCGTCGAGACCGAGCAGCGTTCCCGCGCGGCCGTCGCGCTGTGTGTGGACACCTCGTGGTCGATGGTGCAGGACGGGCGCTGGGTTCCGATGAAGCGCACCGCGCTGGCCCTGCAGCATCTGATCAGTACGCGGTTCCGCTCCGACGCGCTCGAACTGATCACCTTCGGGCGGCACGCCGAGACGGTGGAGATCGGGGAACTGACAGCGCTGGAACCGGTCTGGGAGCAGGGCACGAACCTGCACCACGCGCTCCTGCTGGCCGGACGGCATCTGCGCCGGCACCCGGACGCCGTGCCGGTGGTGCTGGTGGTGACCGACGGTGAACCGACCGCCCATCTGGAATCGGACGGTACGGCGTTCTTCAACTGGCCACCGGACCGGCGCACCCTCGCCACCACCATGCTTCAGGTGGATTCCCTTGCGAAACTGGGTGCCTCGATCTCGGTGTTCATGCTCGGTGAGCAGCCGCGGCTGGCGGCGTTCGTGGATATGGTGGCCCGGCGCAGCGGCGGCCGGGTGGTGGCACCGGACCTGGACGGGCTCGGTGCGGCAGTGGTCAGCGACTATTTGCGGGGCCGGCGGCGCTGATCACGGCCCGGCCCGCGAGGAGTGCGGATGCGGTTGGACGAACAGCAGGCGCGGGCGCGATTCGCCGCCGCGCGCGTCGCCAGGCTCGCCACGGTGACAGCCGAAGGGCTCCCGCATATCGTGCCGATCGTTTTCGCCGTCGCCGGCGACACCGTCTACACAGCCGTCGACGCGAAACCGAAATCCACTACGGCACTGCGACGCCTGGCGAATATCGAGGCGAACCCGGATATCGCCGTGCTGGTGGATTTCTACGACGAGGACTGGACGCGGCTGTGGTGGGTACGTGCCGACGCCGTCGCGCGGATCGTCACGGGGGAACGGGCGCGAATCGGTCTGGAACAGTTGACCGTTCGCTATCCGGTCTACCGGGACCAGCCGCCACCGGGGCCGGTGCTGGCGCTCGAGGTCACCCGGTGGTCCGGCTGGTCCGCCGGATGAATTCACGCTCAGCGGCGGATCACTGACCGCCACCCATAGCGAAGCGCAGCAGTGCCTGCTTATCGCCCTGCTTGATCTTGCCCTTACGGTTGAGCACTTCCAGCTGCCAGACGTCGCCGTTGCGGAATGTCCGTGCGACGGCGTTCGCGTTATCGGCGCCCAGCAGGGACGGCCAGATATCGGCGACCTGCTGGCTGCTGCCCCCGGACGCGTCGTAGACCTTGAACGAGATATTGTTCGCCTTCTCGAAGGAACTACCCTTCTTGAAGGCGGCCGCGACGAAAACAATCGCGTCGATACCGCCGGGAATATCGGCGAATGTGACGTGCACGGTTTCGTCGTCACCGGCCGCCGCACCGGTCTGCTCGTCGCCGGAATGCAGAACGGAATTGTTGCCCAGCGGGTCCAGCGAATCGAGCCCGGCGAAACGTACGGGTTCGCTGCCCTGCATCAGAATGGCGATGAGGTCCAGGTCTACGCCTTTTTTGCGGCGCACCCAGCCGAGCGCGCCACCGCTGGCGCCCGCGGAGGGATCCCAGCTGACTCCGACACTCAGCTTGGTGATCCCCGCGAGATCCGCTGCGCCGTCTTCTTTCTTGAGCGTGATCATGGGGTTCAGGCTACCTGGGTTTTCGGCGCCGGCTTCGGGTGTGTTTATGGGGTCGACTCCGGCGGCGCGGGGGCGGGGGGCGTTATCAACCGCGGTCTGGGTGTGGAGTGTCTGTGGGGGTAACCGCGAGCTCGGCGTGGAGTATCTGTGGGTAGTAGCCGCGCTCACGGTGTAGACCATCCGGTAGTAGCCGCGCTCACGGCGTGGACCATCCGTGAAGGGGCGGGCTGTGTTTTTGGAGCCGCTCCGCGGCTCGAGGGCGGGGCCCTATTAACCCGGTTCTTCACTCCCGCCGGGCGGTCGCTGCGCTCCCTTCCTCTGGTCGCTCCAGAACCGGGCGGGCCCCGCCCGCACAGGTGGATCAGATCGAAAGGTGTCCGGGGGTACTCGAGCAGCCGGGAGCTTCCTTCCGGCGTAGAGCCCTCCGTGGGGGGTAATTGCGCTGACGGCGTCGACGGTCCGTGAAGGGGCGGGCTGTAATTTTGGAGCCGCTCCGCGGCTCGAGGGCGGGGCCCTGTTAACCCGGTTCTTCACTCCCGCCGGTCGGTCGCTGCGCTCCCTTCCTCTGGTCGCTCCAGAACCGGGCGGGCCCCGACCGGAGAGGTGAGCAGATCGAGGGGCAGGGGTGGGTGCTCGAGCCCGGGAGGTGGGCTTACGGTGGTCGGGTGCTGCGGGGGCTATCGAGGGTGTGAATTCGCGGGGCGGTGGGGGCGGGGCCAGGGGTGGCGGACGAGGCCTTCGACGCCTTCGTTGAAGCGTTCCATCAAGTGGACCAGTTGGTCGATGTCGGCGGCGGGCCAGCCCGCGAGGACGCTGTCCACGCCGTCGCGTTGTAGTTCGAGGTCGGCCTCGAACAGTTCGAGTCCCTTTTCGCTGGGGCGGATCTTGCGGGCGACTCCGCCGTCGGGGTCGGGGACGCGTTCCACCAGATCCTGGTCCAGCATCGCGGCGACCTGGCGGTTGATGGTGGAGACATCCAGAGCGAAGGCTTCGGCGAGTTCGCGCAGCGACAGCGGTGCCCCGAGCTGGAGCCGGGTCAGGATCAGATACGCGGATCTGTCCAGCTGGAACGGTGTTCTGCGGCGTGCGGCCGGGTGGTGCCGGGACAGCAGGGTCAACTCCAGGACGAGACGCGCCAGGACGGTGGGATCCCGGTGATCCGCCGTCCCGGTGGGCAGAGCCGAATCGGACATCCGGTCACTATGTCGCCTGATTCGTCCGATTGCAAAATGGTGCACGATACACAAGCTATGTAACGTGCATAGGGTGACCGCTGTAGCCGACGACCCCGCCAGATCCGGCGAACGGGGTCGTCCGGGCGTATCACCGACACTCCTGATCGCCACGCTCAGCACCATCGGCATCGTCGTCTCCCTCATGCAGACGCTGGTCGTTCCGCTCATACCGAGCCTGCCGGCGCTCTTGGACACCAGCGCTACCAACGCTTCCTGGGTGATCACGGTGACCCTGCTGGCCTCGGCGGTGTGCACCCCGATCAGCGGCCGGCTCGGCGATATGTTCGGCAAACGCCGCATTCTGCTGTTCGACCTGCTGGCCATGGTCGTCGGTTCGGTTCTGTGCGCGATGTCCTCGTCGCTGATCCCCTCGGTCGCCGGCCGCGCGCTCCAAGGGGTGGCGATCGGTGCCATCCCGCTGGGTATCAGCATTCTGCGGGACGAATTACCCCCGGAACGTGTCGGTTCGGCCATGGCCGTGATGAGTTCCACGCTGGGCGTGGGCGGTGCGATCGGCCTGCCGCTGGCTGCCGTCATCGCCGAGAACACCGATTGGCACGTCCTGTTCTGGGCGGCGGCCGCGCTGGGCACTGTCGGTGCCGGGCTGATCTTCCGATTCGTGCCGGAATCGTCCGTGCGCACCCCGGCCCCTTTCGATTTCGGTGGCGCGGCGGGGCTGGCGACAGCCCTGCTCGCCCTGCTCATCGCGATTACGCAGGGCGCGCAATGGGGTTGGACCAGTTCCTCGATCCTGACCCTGTTCGCGGTATCGATAGTCGTCTTTCTCGGCTGGGGTCGCTACGAACTCGGCCGGCGGCACCCCCTGGTCGATCTGCGCATCTCCGCTCGACCCCGCGTGCTGTTCACCAATATCGCCTCGATCGCCGTCGGATTCGCGCTCTACGGCATGTCACTGACCTTCCCGCAATTGCTCATGGCGCCCGCCGAAACCGGTTACGGGCTCGGGCTGTCCATGGTCGACGCCGGACTCGCGCTCGCACCCAGCGGTTGCGTGATGATGCTGCTCTCACCGGTATCGGCCCGGATCTCGGCCCGGTTCGGCCCGAAACTGACCCTCGGGGCCGGATCGGCGGTGATCGGACTGGGTTACCTGTGTGCCTCGGCGCTCATGGACAGCGTCTGGCAGATCATGCTCGCCTCGGTGCTGGTCGCGGGCGGTGTCGGTCTCGCCTACGCCGCGATGCCCGCCCTGATCATGGGCGCGGTGCCGATCACCGAAACCGCTGCCGCCAACGGGTTGAACGCGTTGATGCGCTCGGTCGGCACCTCCACCTCGGCTGCGGTGATGAGTGCCGTTCTGGCCAATATGACCATCACCCTCGGCAGTCATGCCCTGCCGTCACGGGATGCGTTCCACACCACCTTCCTGATCTCCGTCACCGCCGCGTGCGTGGCCATCGCGCTCACCACACTCATCCCGATGCGAACGGATCCGGCGCGGGCGTAGTGATCCCCCTGCCGTAATACCTCGGCGGTCTGTTGGTCTGTGGGAGCCTGCCGCTGTCGCCGATATCGAGATCGCCGCATACGGCCGGCTGTAGCCGGGCGGCCCGAACGACCCGAAACCTCGATCGCGTACCGTGACCTTCAGCGGTGGAGGTGAAGGTGAAGGTGTCGGAACGACTCATGGAACCGATCGAACCGGTCGCCCCGGAATGGATCGACTACGCCGAATTCGGCAGGAGATTCGTCACGCACGCGGTGACCGAATCGCGGATCGAGCGGGCAGTCGCCGGGATCGTCGGTCGCGGACTCACCATCGGCCCGTTCAACCTCGGCCCGGCCGGCCTCGCCGGATTCCTGGCCGAAGGCAGAATCGGCCGCCCGGTCGTGGTGCACCGAGGCCCGCATATCAGCTTCGATGTGCGGATACCGGTCTCGCTGGCCGCCAAGATCCTGCTCGGCGGCCGTAGGCTCGGGCTGGAAACCGTGGTCTCGATCGACCTCACCTTCCATGCGCGCACCGCCGACCCGCTGCTCATCGTGATCGATATCCCGGAGGTCCGGCGCTCGGATGTGAGCGTTCTGCTGCGCCTGGCGGCCGCCGATTCGGTGGCCGAATGGCTGCTCGACCCCATATCCGGCCTGCTCCAGCGTGAGGTCGCGAACCGGGTGAACACCATGCTGCGCGACCCGGGAGTTATGCGCAGTCGCATATACGACGTCCAGGCAATCGTCGACCGGAGGCGTTCCCCGCATCGCGAGCGCACCGAATTCGAGTGGATCGACTACGCGGAATTCGGCCGCCGTTTCTTCCCGGGCATCGTTACCGGCGAACGCCTGGGCGGGTTCGTATCGCACCTGGCCGGCCGCCGGATCGAGATCGGTCCCTTCCGCACCGGTCCACGTTCGGCGGCCGAGGTCACGGTGCGCGGTGAGGTCGGACAACCGCTACTCACCGACCGGCCGCCGGTTCCACCGGCCGACGACGATATCGCGCTGGTGCGTTTCGACCTGACGGTCCCGGTAACGCTGGACATCACCGTCAACGTCCTCAAGGACAACCGCTACCGGGCGGATCTCGAGATCCCGCTGGTCCTCACGGCTCACGCCGCGGATCCGCTGCTGATCGTGGTCGAGGTGGATCCCCCGGTCCGCGAACATGTCCGCCTCGAGTACGCGGCGCAGGGGATGCGCGCCGCCGCGCTCGGGACGCTGGCGGGGATCAAGAAACAGATCGTCGCCCAGGTGGTGCGAGTGGTCCGTGCGGAGCTGGCCGACCCGGCCACTCGGACGCTGGATGTGGCCGAGCGAATCGACCGTCTGTTGTAGTCGTGACAGGCCCGGCCGGAACTTCCATCGAGGTCAGTGGCCGCCGGATCTGCCGAGTCCGGCAAGGCGCTGCGGGTTTCGGTTCCTGAGACAGAACGCGCACTGGGGCCGCCGAGTCCTGCGATGCAGGGAAAGGTTGCGGACTCCGGGTGGCAGCCAGCGCGCCGACGCGTCGAGATGCGCTGTGTGTGATGCAATACTCTCCACGTTCGAGGCCCCGGCGCGTGTGTTGCTGATGGGGAGGGTGCGCCGGGCACGTTGTTGTCCACCCGGTGTGCGAAGGAGTTCCTTGATGGTTTCCGGCCTGTCTCGTCGTGCGTTGTTCGGGTATGCCGGTGCTGCTGTCGCGGTGGGGGCGGTGGGGTCCGCAGTGACGACATCGCGCGCGGGCGCGGCACCGCTGGGTACCTTGCTCGACTACGCGGGGGGTGTGCCGGGAGCCGAGGCGATCAAGGCGGCCGGGCATGTGGGCGTTATCCGGTATGTCTCGGATCGCCGGCCGGGGGCGGAATGGATGGCCGGAAAACCCCTGCTGGCCGACGAAGTGGCGGAATTGCGGGCGGCCGGGCTGGCGATCGTGTCCTGCTACCAGTTCGGGAAGGGACCGACGGCGGACTGGCGGGGCGGGTTCGACGCCGGGCGGCGGCACGCCGAACGTGGACTGGCGCTGCACCGTGCCGCCGGTGGGCCGGAGAATCGGCCGATCTATGCCTCGATCGACGACAATCCCACTCCGATCGATTTCGCGACGATGATCCTGCCGTATCTGCACGGGTGGCAGGAAGTGGTCGGGCGGCCGAACACCGGCGTCTACGCCAACGCGCCCACCATCGAACTGGCCCGGGTGGCCGGTGTCGGTGCCTGGTTCTGGCAGCACGATTGGGGGACGCCGGCGGGATTCGTGCATCCGGCAGCGCATCTGCACCAGTTCGAGATCGACGACCGGACGGTCGACGGGGTCGGGGTGGATGTGAACGATATCCGGGCCGCCGAATACGGGGCCTGGTGAACGCCCGGTCCGTCGCTCACTTCTTCTGCGCCGGGCGTTTCGACTGGTTGGCCACCACGAACATGTAGATCAGCGGGACCACGGCACCGCACAGGAACAGCAGCAGGGTCGGCAGATCGCTGCGGAGCGGGAAGTCACCGCCGGGCCCCCGGCTGGCCGCGGTCAGGAAGGCGGCCAACCAGGCGCCGACCGGCAGGAACAGCACCGACAGCCGGGTACTCACCGTCTCCGCCGCCCACACCAGGGCCAGATTCACCGGGCCGGCCAGCAGCGCGGTGATCGGGAACGCCACCGCGCCGATGTACAGGGGCAGGTAGAGGACCTCGAGGATCAGCGCGATCACCGCGTCCAGCATCAGGACCGCGATGATCACGGGGCGGGGGATACTGTTCGCCGCCGCGTCGAGCCATCTGCCGATTCGTGCCTTGGCGCCCGGGGTCCCGGTGGTGGCCGCCGAGTTCTCCACGCCGGTGGTCATCCGCGCGGCCGGGCTGCCGGCGGCGAACCTGCTGTTTCCCGCGCCGCGTGGGCACGGCCACCCTCGAATTCCCAGTGCTGCATGCGGACGAGTCTATTCGGCTGTGCGGCGTGCCCGGTCAGGTGAGTCCGGCGAACAGATCGTCTTCGCGCCCGTCCGCGGCCCGGGGTCCGGTACGGCCGCGGGCCAGCACATAGTGCTCCTCGGGCAGTACCGGCTGGGCGACCATATTGGTCAGCGCGAATTCGCGCCCCGACGGCGCGACCATGAGTTGCGTGGCGTGCGCGCGCAGGGCCGCGCGTTTATCGGTCAGCACCTCGGCGACGTCGATCGTCGTGGTGACCGAACTGCTCGGAACACAGGCCAGTTCGTTCTCCACGGCCAGTCGCCAGCCGGGCGGGAGGGCCCCGGGCAGACCGTCGACGGTTCGCCGTGCCAGAGCCCGCAGATGGTCGTGCAGGATATCGGCGTCGGTCACGGTCCAGTAGAGCTTGGGAGTGTCCCAGCCCCGGGCGGCGGCGTCGGTGACGGCCGCGGTGGTGATCAGGTGCGCCCGGATATGGTCCGGGTGACCGTAGCCGCCGTTGGGGTCGTAGGTCACCACAACGCGTGGCCGTAGCCGCAGAATCACCTCGGTGAGCGCGGCGACGGCGGCGTCGCCGGAGTGGACGAACGCACGCGGGTGCTCGGCCGCCGGGGTCCCGGCCATACCGGAATCACGCCAGCGGCCGGCGCCACCGAGAAAACAGGGTGGCCCGGCACCGAGTTCGGTGAGTGCCCGGGCGAGTTCGGAGATGCGGAAGCCGCCGAGCTGGTCGGCGCGATCCGCGGCGAGCCCCGCCCATTCCTCGCCGATTATTTCGCCTTCTTCACCGAGTGTGCAGGTCACGACCGTGACCGGTATCCCGAGGCGGCGGTAGTGGGCGATGGTGCCGCCGGTGGTGATGGATTCGTCGTCGGGATGGGCGTGTACCAGCAGCAGTCCACCCTGCCGGTCCGGTTCCGCCGCGCTCACGGCACCCGCCGCCACATGGCCGCGTCGCCGAAGATCCCGGCCTGGATAGCCCCGCTGAGTGAGGCGCCGTCCACCGACGGGCCTGCCGCGGCGACGACATTGTCCTGCACGATCGGCAGCACAATGGATTCGCCCCACAGCCGGGGTTCGGCATCGGCCAGCGTCCGGGGGACCTCCACCCCGCGCAGTGCACCGTCGATCGCCGGCTGGAATTCCGGATCGCAGATACCGGACAGGTTGCTGGGCGCCTGCCGAGCCGCTTCCACCGCCGCCGGAACCTCGGATTCGGTCGAGTCCTCGTCTTCGTCCTTGTCCGCCACGACCGGAGCCACGGGCGGACACCCGTATCGGGAGGCCAGCGAGGTCGCGGGATCCACTCCCGTTGCCTCCCAGCCGACCACGGCGTCGACCGTGTTCTCGACCAGCGCCTTGCCGTACAGCTCATCGGCCGGCAGATTGCGCACCGAGGCGTCGATACCGGCGCTGCGCAGCTGGTCGGCGGCGGTGTTGGCGACGGACAGGGCGGTGTCGTCACCGGTGACCGCGCCGATCCGGATCACCAGAGGTTCGCCGTTGCGGGCCAGCGAACGCGGCCGCGGCGCGGGGGAGGTCGCCGAGACAGGCGGCGGCTCCGGTGATCTGCCGAAACCGGCCTCGGCCAGTAGTCCGAATGCCTGGTCGGTGCTGAGCGGGGGCGGTTGGGTCGGCGTATAGCCGGGGTCGGAGGGGGAGAGCACCTGTGCGCGTACCGGTTCCACCCAGTTCCCGGTCTGTGCCCCGACAGTGGCCAGCAGGGCCGGATCGAGCAGGCCGAGTATCGCGGTGCGGACCCGCTGATCTTCGAGCACGCCCCCGCGTCCGTTGAGGGTGAGCCGGAGCTGGCGGGACTGCGGCATGATCGCGGTGCGGACCGAGGGGATCGCGGCGAGCTGCGCTTCGGTGGCGACCCCGCCGTGCACCAGCGCCATCTGGGTATCGCCGTTGCGCAGCGAATCCGCGAGCTGTGCCGGGGTGCCGCCGCGGCGCAGCAGGATCTGGTCCGGGCGCGCCGGGCTGCCCCAGAACCGGTCGTTGCGTTCCAGCAGAATTTCGTCACGGCCCGGATCAGCGGATTCGATGCTGAAATTACCGCCGGACACCGGTATCTGCTCGACCAGGGTGCGCTGGAAACCGCCCGGCGAATCCTTCATGAGGTGCGAGGGCAGCAGATTGGCGAACAGTTGCGGCCACGCCGGATACTGCTCGTTCAGGGTCACGGTGACTGTTTTCCCGCCACCCGAGGACCGGACGTCGGAGATGTGCCGATAACCGGCCGGGTCGATCACACCGGGTTGGGTGATCATCTGCTGCCACAGGTACCAGAAGTCCTCGGCCGCGATGGGGGCGCCGTCGGACCAGTTGGCCTGGTCCTTCAACTTGTAGGTGACGGTGAACGGTGCCTGCGAGGTGACCGTGGCGGATTCGATGAGCGCGGTATCCGGTACCCACTGCGTCGCCCCGGGCACCGCCGGATCGGGGGTCGGGCGGAACGGGCTGGGCAGCACCATGGCCGCGACCGCGGACGTCGCCGGGGACAGGTTCGATCGCAGATGCGGGTTGAAGCCGATCCCGATGTCGTCGACAGCGACCACGACCGTGTTCTTGGTCGGCAGCGCCGGTTCGGTTTTCGGGCTGTCGGTACTGGCGATGGGCGGCGGCGGGTCGGCGGTGCACCCGGCCAGTACCGGGATGAACACCGCCAACAGCACCAGCACGCGCCACACCGCGCGCCTCCCCGAAATCATCCTCGGCACTCTACCCATACCCGTGCCGCCACGTCCGGCCGCGAAACCGGCTACAGCGCGGCCCGGTCGCGGGCCTTGCGGCGGGACAGTTCCCGGGCCCGCTCGTTGGCGGCCAGGGTGACTTTGCGCACCCGCACGAACTCCGGGGTCACCTCGACACATTCGTCGGCGGCGCAGAATTCCATGGCGGCTTCCAGGTCGAGCTGCAGCGGTTTGGCGAGCGTTTCCATGACATCGGCGGTGGAGGACCGCATATTTGTGAGCTTTTTCTCTTTGGTCACATTGATATCGAGATCCTCGGCTCGCGGGTTGACCCCGACGACCATGCCCTCGTAGGTCTCCGCGCCCGGTTCCACGAAGAACTGGCCGCGGTCGGCGAGCTGGATCATCGCGAACGGGGTGACGCTGCCGGACCGGTCGGACACCAGCGATCCGGTGTGCCGGGCCCGGATCTCGCCGGCCCACGGCGCATAACCGTGCGAAACGGCGTTGGCGATACCGGTGCCGCGGGTCTCGGTGAGGAAATCGGTACGGAACCCGATCAGCCCGCGTGAGGGCACGATGAACTCCATCCGCACCCATCCGGCGGCATGGTTGTTCATCTGCACCATCTTGCCCTTGCGGGCGGCCAGCAGCTGGGTGATGGCACCCAGGTATTCGTCCGGGCAGTCGATGGTGAGCTCTTCGTAGGGCTCGTGCACCTTGCCGTCGACCTGGCGGGTCACCACCTGCGGTTTACCGACGGTCAGCTCGAATCCCTCGCGCCGCATCTGCTCGACCAGGATGGCGAGCGCGAGTTCGCCGCGACCCTGCACTTCCCAGGCATCCGGACGGCCGATATCGAGCACGCGCAGCGAGACATTGCCGACCAGTTCCTGGTCGAGCCGCGATTTCACCATGCGGGCGGTGAGTTTGTGTCCCTGCACCCGGCCGACCAGCGGCGAGGTGTTGGTGCCGATGACGACCGAGATGGCCGGCTGGTCCACGGTGATCCGGGGCAGCGCGACCGGTTGCTCGGGATCGGCGAGAGTATCGCCGATCATGATGTCGGAGATACCGGCCACGGCGACGATATCGCCGGCCACCGCCACCTCACCCGGCTGCCGCTCGACGCCGACGGTCTGCAGCAGTTCGGTGATCTTGACGTTCTTCACCCCGTCGGCATGCATCCACGCGACGTTCTGGCCCTTGCGCAGTTCACCGTTGTGGATCCGCACCAGCGCGAGCCGGCCCAGGAAGGCCGAGGCGTCGAGGTTGGTGACATGGGCCTGCAACGGCGCGGTCGCGTCGCCCTTGGGGGCGGGGATGTTCTCCAGCAGCACGTCGAACAGGGCGTCCAGGTTCTCCGCGTTCGGCACCTCGCCGTTCTGCGGCTGCTCCTTGGACGCCTTGCCGGCGCGCCCGGAGGCGTAGAGCACGGGCAGGTCGAGGGCGAGTTCGGCGGCTTCGGCGGCGTCGTCGTCGAGATCGGAGGCCAGGTCCAGCAGCAGATCGTGGCTCTCCTCGACGACCTCGGCGATACGCGCGTCGGGCCGGTCGGTCTTGTTGACCACCAGGATCACCGGCAGGCTCGCCGCCAGCGCCTTGCGCAGGACGAAACGGGTCTGCGGAAGGGGGCCCTCCGAGGCGTCGACCAGCAGTACGACACCGTCGACCATGGACAGGCCGCGCTCGACCTCACCGCCGAAATCGGCGTGACCGGGGGTGTCGATGACATTGATGACGGTGACGCTGCCGTCCGGATGGTGCCGGTGTACGGCGGTGTTCTTGGCGAGAATGGTGATGCCCTTCTCGCGCTCCAGATCGCCGGAATCCATCACTCGATCGACGAGTTCGGCTCGTTCGGCGAAGGCGCCGGACTGCCGCAGCATGGCGTCGACGAGCGTCGTCTTGCCGTGGTCGACGTGGGCCACGATGGCGACGTTGCGAAAATCGCGTGCAGACGACACGCCGGTTCCTCCTGCTGGTTGGCTGTTGCTTATCGGCCGGACCCCAAAACAGGGAGAGACGGACTCACCGGGCATCTGGGCCGGTTCCACCTTACCGGGGCCGAGGCAGGCCGTCGGCGCCGCCCAAAGGTAAGGGTATGCTAACCCGCATGGGCAAGGTCAAGGCGAAAGAGGTATCGAGCCTCAAGCCGAAGAAGAAGTGCTGTCGGAAGAAGACGCGCTGCGTGAAATGCCCTGTGGTCATCATGCGGATGAAGCGCCTGGAAGCCGAGGGTGCCTCCGGGAAAGAACTGAAGAAGGGATTGAAGAAGGCACGCGCCGCCTGACCTTCTTCGCGCCGCGCCGCGGCTGTCGTTGTTCGATCCCGGAATCGTGGGTACCACGGCGATATGACTACACAACTGCTGAACGAAACCGAGATCACCGACGCACTGGACAACCTCCCCGAATGGGCGCGTGCGGGCGATGCGCTCACCCGGACTGTCGAGGCGTCCTCGTTCCCGGCCGGGATCGATCTGGTGGTCCGCGTAGCCGAGGCCGCCGAATCCGCGAATCATCATCCCGATATCGATATCCGCTGGCGCAAGGTGACCTTCACGCTGTCCACGCATTCCGCGGGCGGGCTCACGGCACAGGACGTGGCGATGGCCCAGGAGATAGATCGGCTTGCGGGCTAGGGGTGCTGCGGGAAACTGTCCGGCCCGCCCAGATGGTCCAGCCGTAGAGAGCCAGGACCCCGGCCAGATCGACCGCGCCCAGCCAGGACCACACCCCCCACCGGGAGATGGTCCAGATCGAGTCCTGCAGGAAAGACAGCACCCACGGTGCGCCCAGCAGGGTGGTGAAAAGCCAGTAGCCGGCCAGGATCTTCGCACCCGGCACCTCGCGGAACGGTCCGTAGAGCAGCCACAGGACGGCCGGTAGCAGCCAGCCCCAGTGATGGGACCAAGAGATGGGTGAGACCAGCAGCCCGAACAACTGGACGATCAGCGCGGTACCCAGCAGATCGTCGCGGCGCAGCGCCCGCCACGCGAACCAGGCCAGCGCCCCCGTCACCAGCACACCGGCGATCCACCACGGCCCGGTGCCGATATCACTACCCAGCAATCGGCTCAGCGCACCGCGCAGCGACTGGTTCCACACCGAACCCACCGGGCCGATCCGGTCGGCGTCGCCGAGGAGCGTGCCGAAGTAGCGCCGGGTCTCCTCGGGGTTGATCAGAAAACTGCCCGCGACGGTCAGTCCGAAAACCACAGCGGACCAGATCGCCGCTGTCCAGCGGCGCCGCGCCAGGAAGTACACGCCGCTGATCGCGGGCGTGAGTTTGATTCCCGCGACGAACCCCACCAGGGTTCCCGAGAACCACCAGCGCGTACTCCGGATCGCCAGCATCACCCCGAGCATCAGGAAGACGTTGACCTGCCCGTAGTCGATCGTCGTGCGCACCGGTTCGAACCACAGTCCCACCGCGGTCCACGCGACCGCCGCGGTACGCCACCGCGGCTCGGCGAGTGCCTCCGGGCCCAGCAACAGTTCGAACGCGATCCGCACCACCCAGTAGAGGGCGGCGACGATCGCGAACAGCCACAGCACCGCGACCACGGTGAACGGCAAAAAATGCAACGGAAAGAACACCACCGCGGCGAACGGCGGATAGGTGAAGGGCAGCGGGAAGTCGGGGGTCTTGTCCGCGTAGGTGAAATCGTAGAGATGATCGGTGAGCAGTGCCGCCGATCCGTCCACGTAAACGTGCAGGTCCACCAGGTTCATCCCGTTGGGCGTCAGCAGCATCCACAGCAGCCGCACCGCAACGGTGATCCCGAGCGCCGCCAGGGCCAGGCGAAATGGTGTGAACCGCCGTGGAACGGTCCGGGCGCTGGGCTGATTCAAGACAGGAGCTTTCGAGTCGGTCCGGGTCGGCGACCGGACCCGGCGCGGCGGCGCGCGTCGGCAGGAGTTTCCGGCCCGGAATACATTAACCCGACCGTGTTCCGGTGCGGCGCGACCGGTTGCCCGGATGGTTCCCGGGTGTCGGCAGCTGCGCGGGGTCCGGGTGACGACCGGGCAACCCGAGCGACACACGTATCCCTCCGCCTCGAACCTCACGCCACTTACGCGAGTGACCGGCTACCGTCAGGTAGCACAGCGAAACCGGGGTCGTAATCCCGACCCCGGTGCTGTACAACGCGCGACTGTGTCCTTAGAGTGACCCCGAAACGACGGCATTTCAGCGTCGCCCAGATGTACCCGAGGTAAGGACGGCTAGACCAGTGCTTCGCACCCGAGGATCGCGGATCGCAATGTCCGCGCTCGCCATTGCGGCGGGCGCCTCCCTCGTGGCGCCCGCGACTGGCGTCGCGGCCCCGGCCGGCGAGGCGGCGGTGAACAGTGTCCCGATGGTGCCCGAAGGGGTGCCGGTCGACGTTCTCGCCGCACTTGCCCCGGCCATCGTCCATGCGCCGGCCCCGGCCGCCCAGGACATCGCCGCGCCGGGAAGTCCGCAGGCCGCCATCCTCGGCCAGGCCCGCGCTCTGCTGGACACGGTGAATCTGCCCCCGCAGATCAAATCGACCCTGGAACGGGTCATCACCTTCCTGGACGGCAGCGGTGGCGGCGGCCCCGATATCCCCGAAAGCGGGCCCGCGATCGCCCAATTCCTCTACCCGACGATCGGCAAGGGCTGCATCGCCCCGTCCGGCGATTCGGTCGGAACGGCTCTCGCGGTACCCGGCCCGGCGCAGCTCCCGCCGCCCGGCCCGGCCGCCGGCCAGACGGGTTTCGTCTTCACGGCGCTGGGAACCGAACGCCCCACGCCCGAACAGCCGCAGGCAATGACGGTGCAGTGGCGCAACCTCGACACCGGCGCGGCCGGCAGCGAAGTGCTGACCGATAAGGCGAAGATCAACCCGGACGGGCCGGCGACGCTCTCGGCCATCGCGAACACGGGCACAGGTCGTATCGTCGCGGTGATCGGCGGCGGGCTCACCACCCAGGCCACCGAAACCGAAGCACGCACCTGCTCCTTCGCCCCGACCCTGGGCTTCTTCACCGTCGGCTGAGTCTTTTGGCGCGCCTCCGGCGCGCGGGATTTCGGCCCCCCTTGGGCCCTGTTTTCAGCCCTCGAGACTCGCGGCTTCGCCGCATGCGCTTCGAGGGCTGAACGCATGGACGGGCCAAAACCTCCAAGGGCCTGGTAAGACTCGGCACCGCCGCTGGGCACGTTCGATCGGGGTCAGGTGACCTGCAAGCGCCTCGTAAAACTCGGCGGCGCCGCTGGCGTACGTTCGATCGGGGACAGGTGACCTGCAAGCGGCTCGTAAGAGCCGGTGGCGCAACTGGGCGCGCCGGGGAAACTGTGGTAGACCAGGGGTTATGGCGACTGTCGAGCATTCGCACAAGTCCAGCCTCCGGAATCGGCGTTCGTCCAGGTCGATTCTGTCGATTCGCTCGGAAGGGTCGATCCTGTCGATCGGGTCGGCGTACTCGATTCTGTCCATCGGTAGTGCCGGTTCGGTGCTGTCGATCGGTTCGATCGGATCCTTCGGGTCGCTCATCTCCAGTGGGTCTTTTCTGAGCCTCGGCTCGGCGCTGTCGGGGTTGTCCCGCTGGTCGCTGCTGGCGTGGATGGGTGACCACTCCAGCCCGGATGAACGACCCGGGCTGCGGGTGGTCGCGGAAGAACCCGATCTGCGGGTCGCTCCGACCCGCCACTGCCAGACCTGAGTCGTCCTACAAACCTGGGGTCGTCTGCTCGATGATGGTTCTGGCGCGGTCCAGCGGGACATCGGGGATCGAGTAGACCTTCTTGCCGGCGGCGGTGGCGGCGGAGAGCGTGGCCAAACCGGATCGGCGCTGCCAGAACGTCTGCCGTACCGTCCAGCCGATAACACCGGGTGCTTCGAGGCAGGAGCGCTCGCGGTCGAGTGAGCCCGAGCGGACAACCAGCCAGGTCGGGGCGCCGGAGCTCGCGGGCAGGACGGCATGGCCGAGGCCGCGGTAGCGGTCCTCGGCGAGCAGCGCGCAGGCGGGCAGCAGCGCGACCGGTACCAGCCACCACCACACCGCGATATGCCATCCGGCCGCGGCCGACAGCACCAGGGCGAGCAGGATCAGCGGGGCCGGCCAGCCTGCCCGGATATGGCGGCGTCGCCGGGCGGCCGGTCCGTGTGGGGTCAGGGGAATCCGCGCGGGGGCCGAAAGGCCGGCTCGGGTGGCCGGGCCCGGCGTGACCTGGTCCCGCCGGGGGCGCAGCAGCTCGGCCAGCGTGTGCTCGACGGCGGGGCGCGGGGACTGCGGCAGAATTTTCTGCCGGGGGTTCTCCCCGGTCATGATCGCTTCGAGTTGCGCGGCACCGGCGAGACGTAGCAGCAGGGGCTCGATGACGGTGGCGCCGCGGAGTCGTGCGGTATCGAGTGTTATCCGGCGCAGTGTGAACAAACCACGGCGAATCTGCAGGGTGCTGCCCTGGTCGGTGACCCGCAGGCCGAAATACGTGATCAGATAGTGTGCGCAGGCCGCGACGCTGACGAGCAGCACGAGGACGGCCAGGATCGAGACGCCGGCGACGACGAGTACTGCCGACCCGAATCCGCGCACATTGTCGACGGTTTCCCGGCTGACCCGGATCCCGGTGGAACCGAAGCCGAACTGGGCGGCAACGCCGAGCGCGGAGGCGGCGAGGGCGAACCCGGTCAGCGACAGCGGTGCGTAACGCACCCACTCCGGCCGCCAACGTCCGATCTCGCGGCCGTCGCCGGGACTCTCCGGGGCGGGGGCGGTCTTGTCGTCCGGTGCGGCCGCGTCCGGGTCGTCGGCGGCGATATGGCGTGCCCGGGTGTGCGCCAATAGTTCGGAGCGCAACGGTCGCACCTGGTCGGCGGCGAGCGCGTCGAGGGTGAACCGGTCATCGGCACCGGCCTCCTGGCCGGTGCCGATCACGACGGCGGCCAGTCCCAGGATCCGGTGCAGTGGGTCGGCCTCGATATCGACCGACCGGATGCGGGCGCGCGGGACAGACAGCCGTTTCCGCTGGATCACTCCGGTACGGAGTTCGACGTGGGTGGCCCCGAGGCGGTAGGTGGTGGTGAACCAGAGGGCGAGACCATACGGAACGACTATGACCGGGCCGAGGAGTGCCCATAGTGGATTACCGGAGCTCACACCGAGTATCGCGGCGCCGATCACCGCGGGGAGGAACTTCACGACCGCCTGAATCGGATGCACCAGCAGCATCCGGCGATCGAGACGCTGCCACGACTCGTTCGCCGGCGACTCGGGGGGTGCCCCGGCAGCCGGTCCGTCGCCGGACGGGTCGGTCATCGACACTCCTCTGGGGCAGGTTCATGCGGTCCGCGGCGAAGGCGGAGGTATCGCATCATGTCGCGTCACCGCGGTGCCGGGCCGCGATCTCGGTCAACCCGGCCACCGTCTGCTCGGCCAGGGAGCGTTCGAGCAGGCCGATGCGCACGGCGCCCGCCGAGGACGCCGTGGTCACGGTGATGGTCGAAAGTCCCAGCAACCGCTCCAGCGGACCACGTTCGGTGTCCACGGTCTGTACCCGGGATATCGGCGCTACCCGGCTCTCCAGGGACAGCCAGCCCACCCTCGTGTACACCGCATCGCCGGTCACCTCCCAGCGGTGCACCCGATATCGCCACCGGGGCACTACGATCGTCGCGAGTACAGCTACAGGAACCACGATCGCCGCCGCGGCCACCTGCCAGGCGCGGCGATCGGAATCGAATACAGCCCAGGCCACCAGGCCGGCGATCACGACGAGCCAGGTCAGGGCGATTTCCACAGTCCACAGGGTCTTCGCGCGGGGACTGGGCCGCCATGCGGGATCGAGTATCGGATCGGTTGACCGTGGCGGGCTGTCCGGCGACATATTATTCATCGTCGCACGGTTGTTCGGTGCCTTCAGGCCCCGGACAAGATCGAGCAATGACCCGTCGTCCCTCGCCTACCGCCCCGACCTGCACGGAATAGCCCGAGATACACCGGGGTTGTGAACGCTCAACGACCTGGGAGGAGACAGTTCCGGATGTGTGCCGCATGATCGAGGGCGTGACCGAACTAGCCGAACCGACCGTCCCGACCCCTGTGCCCAGCCCGTCTGCGATGCGGCGGGCATTGCGCCGGGCCCGCGACGGGGTGACGCTGAACGCCGACGAGGCCACGGTGCTGCTGCATGCCCGTGATGCCGATCTGGCGGATCTGTGCCGCAGCGCCGCCAGAGTGCGCGACGCGGGACTCGCCTCGGCCGACCGGCCGGGCACGATCACCTATTCGCGCAATGTCTTCATCCCGCTCACTCATCTGTGCCGGGACACCTGCCACTACTGCACGTTCGTCACCGTGCCGGGCAAATTGCGGGCACAGGGGCGCGGTATGTTCCTGGAACCGGACGAAGTGCTCGATATCGCCCGGCGCGGTGCCGAACTGGGCTGCAAGGAAGCGCTGTTCACCCTCGGCGACCGGCCGGAAGCACGCTGGCCGGAGGCCGCGCAGTGGCTGGACGAGCGCGGATACGATTCCACCCTGGACTATCTGCGGGCGGTATCCATCCTGGTGCTCGAGGAGACCGGGCTGCTTCCGCATCTGAATCCCGGCGTTATGTCGTGGGAGGAGATCTCCCGCCTGAAGCCGGTCGCCCAGTCGATGGGGATGATGCTGGAAACCACGTCGACCCGGCTGTTCACCGAGAAGGGCAACTGTCATTACGGCAGCCCGGACAAGGATCCCGCGGTGCGGCTGCGCGCCATCACCGACGCGGGTCGGCTCTCGGTTCCCTACACCACCGGGATCCTGGTGGGTATCGGTGAGAACATCGCCGAGCGGGCGGACACGATCCTGGCGATACGCAAACAACACAAGGCGTTCGGCCATATCCAGGAAGTCATCGTGCAGAACTTCCGTGCCAAGGACGACACCGCCATGCGGAACGCCCCCGATGCCGATATGACCGAATTCCTGGCCACCATCGCGGTGACCCGTCTGCTGCTCGGCCCGGAGGTCTCGGTGCAGGCGCCGCCGAATCTGGTTTCGGGCGAGGAATGCCGCGCGCTGCTCGAGGCCGGGATCGACGATTGGGGCGGCGTCTCGCCGGTGACTCCCGATCACGTCAATCCCGAACGCCCCTGGCCCAATCTCGATACCCTCGCCGAGATCACCGCGACCGCCGGATTCGAACTGGTGGAGCGCACCTCCGCCCATCCGAAATACGTCCGGGCCGGTAATCCGTGGATCGATCCACGGATCGGCGCGCATGTCGCCGCGCTCAGCGATCCGGAAACGGGTCTGGCGCGGCCGGACGCGATGCCGGTGGGTCTGCCCTGGCAGGAACCGGACGAATCGTGGGAATCCGCGGGCCGTACCGATCTGAACACCGAGATCGACACCGCCGGGCGTAATACCGATACCCGCAGCGATATCGACAACGCGTTCGGCGATTGGGACACCATCCGCGAACAGGTCCGCGATCTCGCCGCCGCGCCACAGCGACTGGACGCCGATGTACTGGCCGCGCTGCGGGCCGCCGAAAAGGATCCGGCCGGTCTCACCGACTCCCAGTACCTCGCGCTCGCCACCGCCGACGGTCCGGATCTGGAAGCCGTCGCCGGTCTCGCCGACCAGTTGCGCCGCGATGTCTGCGGTGACGACGTCACCTACGTGGTGAACCGGAACATCAACTTCACCAATATCTGCTACACCGGTTGCCGCTTCTGCGCGTTCGCGCAGCGCAAGGGTGACGCCGACGCGTTCACGCTCAGTACCGACGAGGTCGCCGACCGGGCCTGGGAAGCGTATGTGGACGGCGCGACCGAGGTCTGCATGCAGGGCGGTATCGACCCCGACCTGCCCGTCACCGGTTACGCGGACCTGGTGCGTGCGGTGAAGGCACGGGTGCCGTCGATGCATGTGCACGCTTTCAGCCCCATGGAAATCGTCAACGGCGCCTCGCGCGGTGGTGCGAGTGTCCGGGATTGGCTGACCGCGCTGCGCGAAGCCGGTTTGGGCACCATCCCGGGAACGGCCGCGGAAATCCTCGACGACGAGGTCCGCTGGGTGCTCACCAAGGGCAAACTGCCCGCGTCGGCCTGGATCGATGTCGTCACCACGGCCCATCAGGTCGGGATCCGGTCCAGCTCGACCATGATGTACGGGCACGTCGACAATCCGAGCCACTGGGTCGGGCACCTGCGCGTACTGCGCGGCATCCAGGACGAAACCGGCGGTTTCACCGAATTCGTCCTGCTGCCTTTCGTGCACCAGAGCGCCCCGCTCTACCTCGCGGGCGCCTCCCGCCCAGGGCCAACCAACCGCGACAACCGTGCCGCCCACGCCTTGGCCCGGATCATGCTGCACGGCCGGATCGACAATATCCAGACCAGCTGGGTGAAACTCGGCACCACCGGCACCCAGGTGATGCTGCGCAGCGGCGCCAACGACCTAGGCGGCACCCTGATGGAGGAGACTATCTCCCGCATGGCCGGCTCCCAGCACGGCTCGGCGAAAACCGTCGCCGAACTCACCGAGATCGCCGAAGGTATCGACCGCCCCATCCGCGAACGCACCACCACCTACGGCATCCCCCCGTCCCGCGGCCAGGTCCCCGGCTTGGAGCTGGTATGAACCCCCTCCGAACCACACCACCCGCCGCCCCCGGCGCGAGTACGATCCCCCAACCGTCAGTCCGCCCGCATACAACCCCACCACCCGGCCGAACTCGCCGCCGCCCCAGGCGCGTTTGATCCCCTTACCACCAGCCGGTCGGCATGTGAACCCACCCCCGTTTCCTGCATGCGGCCGGTCAGCGTTGGTGGTTCGGGGCCCGTCTCGTTCTGGAGCGACCAGAGCGAAGGAGCGCAGCGACTGAGCGCCGGGAGTGAAGAACGAGACCAAGGGGGCCCCGAACCCGCGACGCCGCAGGCGGCGCCAAAAACACAGGCATCGACGGAGGGTCGCCTGGAGTTCCTCGATTCCGGGACTTCCGGCCCTGGGACAGCTGGATCACAGACAGAGGCCGACCCCGCGACGCCGAAGGCGGCGCAAAGAGATTAGGCCAGGCTCACCGGAGTAGCGTATGGGGCGCCAGGGATACTTGTGCGCGGGCGCAGTTACCCGGAGAAGAAGGAAGACGAGGAGAGCGGGAGTGACTTACATCATCGCCGAACCGTGCGTTGACGTGAAGGACAAGGCGTGCATCGAGGAATGCCCCGTGGATTGCATCTACGAGGGTGGCCGCATGCTCTACATTCACCCCGACGAATGCGTCGACTGTGGTGCGTGTGAACCTGTCTGCCCGGTGGAGGCGATCTTCTACGAGGACGACACCCCCGATCAGTGGAGCGGTTACGTCAACGCCAATGTCGATTTCTTCGACGAACTCGGTTCGCCCGGCGGAGCCACCAAACTGGGCAAAGTCGATTCCGATCCGGCGTTCATCAAGGAACTGCCGCCGATGGCCGAAGACTAGAGCGACCGGTACATGAGCACTGAGGTTTCCCACCGTCCCCGGGTGAGCGCGGCACTGCCCGACTTCCCGTGGGACACCATCGCCGATGTCAAGGCGCGGGCCGCGGCTCATCCCGGCGGGCTCGTCGATCTTTCGGTGGGTACCCCGGTCGATCCGGTGGCCCCGGTGATCCGGGCGGCACTGAACTCGGTTTCCGAGGTTCCGGGCTATCCGACCACCCATGGCACACCGGAGTTGCGGGCCGGCGCCGTCGCCGCGCTGGCCCGCCGTTTCGGTGTCACGGGCGTGGCCGAGGCGGCTGTGCTGCCGGTGATCGGCACCAAGGAGTTGATCGCCGGTTTGCCCAGGCTGCTGGGTCTGGGAGCCACGGATCTGGTGGTGATTCCCGAGGTCGCGTATCCGACCTACGAGGTGGGTGGCCTGCTGGCCGGGACCCGGATCCTGCGGGCCGACGGACTGACCCGGCTGGGTCCGGAGAAACCGGCGCTCATCTATCTCAATTCGCCGTCCAACCCGACCGGCCGGATCCTGGGTGTGGATCATCTCCGCAAGGTCGTGTCCTTCGCCCGGGAACGCGGTGCGGTCGTCGCCTCCGACGAGTGCTATCTCGGCCTGGCCTGGGACGAACCGGCGGTTTCGATCCTGGATCCCCGGGTCTGCGACGGTGACCACACCGGCCTGCTGGCCGTGCATTCGCTGTCGAAGACATCGAACCTGGCCAGTTACCGGGCGGGTTTCGTCACCGGCGACCCGGAACTGGTGGCCGAACTGCTGGAAGTGCGCAAACACTCCGGCATGATGGTCCCGTTCCCGATCCAGGCCGCGATGACCGCGGCGCTGGCCGATGACGAGCACGAATCCGCGCAACGGGAGCGCTACCGGGCACGCCGGGAGATTCTGCGGTCCGCCCTGTTGGGTGCCGGTTTCCGGATCGACCATTCCGAAGCCGGACTGTATCTGTGGTCCACTCGCGGCGAACCCTGCCGCGACACCCTGAACTGGCTGGCCGATCGGGGAATTCTCGCAGCTCCCGGCGATTTCTACGGCCCGGCCGGCGCCGAGCATGTCCGCATCGCGCTCACGGCCACCGACGAGCGGATCGGCACGGCGGCCGAACGGCTGTAATTCCGGCGCGCGCCGCGGACGTGCCGGACCCCGACGGGGTTAGCCTGGGGTATGGACGCTGTCACAGTTGTCCCGACCCCCGTGAACGAACCGGTGCACACGTACGCTCCGGGTAGCCCCGAGAGGGAAAGGTTGCTCGGCAGGCTGGCCGGGATCTCGGGCGATACCCTAGACATTCCGCTGGTCATCGACGGTAAACACCGTCCGGGGATCGGTGAGCGTCACGAGATCGTGGCTCCGCATCGTCATCGGCAGGTGCTCGGGACCTACACCAACACCACTCACGACGAGGCCGCCGCCGCGATCGAGGCGGCAACCGCGGCCGCCCCGGGCTGGCGTTCGTTACCGTTCGACGAACGTGCCGCCGTGCTGCTGCGTGCCGCCGACCTGCTGTCCGGTCCGTGGCGGGAGACCTTGGCCGCCGCGACCATGCTGGGTCAGTCGAAATCGGTGGCGCAGGCCGAGATCGATGCGCCGTGCGAATTGGTCGATTTCTGGCGGTTCAATGTTTCCTTCGCCCGCGGCATCCTGGCCCAGCAGCCGGAGTCCGGTCCGGGAGTCTGGAACCGTCTCGACTATCGGCCGCTCGAGGGGTTCGTCTACGCGATCACCCCGTTCAACTTCTCGGCCATTGCCGGGAATCTCCCCACCGCGCCGGCGCTGATGGGCAATACCGTCGTGTGGAAGCCTTCGCCCACCCAGACATTGGCCGCGTATTACACGATGAAACTGCTGGAAGCCGCGGGCCTACCGCCGGGGGTGATCAATATGGTCACCGGCGACGGGAAAGAGTTGTCGGAAGTCGCATTGACCGACCCGCGCCTCGGCGGTATCCATTTCACCGGATCCGCTCCCACCTTCCAGTACCTGTGGGGTCAGGTGGCGGCGAATATCGGCCGGTATCGCGGATATCCCCGGTTGGTCGGGGAGACCGGCGGTAAAGATTTCATCGTCGCGCATCCCTCAGCGGATCCGGTTGCGCTGCGCACGGCGCTGATCCGCGGCGCCTACGAGTATCAAGGGCAGAAATGTTCGGCTGCCTCGCGCGCTTACCTGCCGCGGTCGCTGTGGCGGGAGATCGGTGATGATTTCCTCGGTACCGCCGAGACGCTGAGCTATGGCGATATATCGGATCTGTCGAATTTCGGCGGCGCCGTGATCGACCGGCGGGCGTACGACAAGAGCGTGCGAGCGATCGAACGAGCCCGGTCCGCGAGTGTTCCGATACCGGTGGGGGGCGTCTGTGACGACAGCGAGGGCTGGTTCGTTCGTCCCACGGTGCTGCTGGCCGACGATCCACGCGACGAATCATTCGCCACCGAATATTTCGGGCCGATCCTTTCGGTGTACCTCTACGACGACAGCAAGCCCGGCGCGTTCGATACGGTTCTGCAGGATGTGGAATCGGCCGCCCCGTACGCCTTGACCGGCGCTGTTTTCGCACAGGATCGGCATGCGGTGGAGCAGGCGTCCGCGCAGTTGCGGTTCGCCGCCGGTAATTTCTATATCAACGACAAGCCCACCGGAGCGGTCGTGGGCCAGCAGCCGTTCGGCGGTGCCCGGGCATCCGGCACCGATGATAAAGCCGGCTCCCCGCTCAACCTGTTGCGCTGGGTTGCGCCGCGGGCCCTGAAGGAGACCTTCGTCCCGCACACCGATCACCGCTATCCGCATATGGAGCGCGAATGAGCCGAGGGCGCACAGACACAGTCCGGAGCCGGCGCGGGCGGCGATTCCGGTGAACCCACTGCGCCCGGTGATCCTCGCGGCGGCCGGATCGGATCGGGTGAAACGGACGCTGACGACCAGCCCGGTGTCCGCGTCCATGGTCCGCCGCTTCGTACCGGGCGAAACGAGGTCCGCGCTGGTCGCGGCGGTCCGGGAACTGCTGGCGAGCGGCCGGGCGGTGAGCGTGGATTTCCTCGGCGAGTACACCACCGATCGCGCCCGGGCCGACAGCGCGGTCGCCGAATATCTGGCGCTGATCAACGATCTGGCAGCGCTGGACACCAGCGCCGTACCCGGTGGCGCGGCGCCCCTGGAGGTCTCGGTGAAATTGTCCGCGCTCGGCCAGTCGCTCGGCGCGGACGGCCCGGCGATCGCCGCCGAGAATCTGCGGGTTCTCTGCACCAAGGCCGGGGAGGCTGGGGTGTGGGTGACTGTGGACGCCGAGGACCATACGACCACCGCTTCGACCTTGGCCGCGATCCGGCAGGCCCGCCCGGAATTCCCGTGGCTGGGCACGGTGGTTCAGGCATATCTGTACCGGAGCGAGGACGACTGCCGGGATCTCGCGAACGCCGGCGCCCGGGTCCGCTTGTGCAAGGGCGCCTACCGGGAACCGGACACGGTGGCCCATCAGCACCGCGCCGAGGTCGACCGCGCCTATCTGCGCTGCCTGCACACCCTGATGCACGGCCCATCTCGCCCACTGGTGGCCTCCCACGACCCCGCACTGATCGCCGCGGCCGCCGCCCTCGCGGCGCAGACCGGTCGCGCTCCCGGCGATTTCGAATACCAGATGCTCTACGGCATCCGCACCGACGAGCAACTCCGCCTCGCTGCCCGCGGAGATTTCGTCCGCGTCTACGTCCCCTACGGCACCCAGTGGTACGGCTACCTCACCCGCCGCCTAGCCGAACGCCCCGCCAACCTGGCCTTCTTCCTCCGCGCCCTCGCCGGCAACTGAACCGTCACCGATCATCTCGCGCAGCCCTACGCACTACCCCTACAACCCGTCAACCTTTCCGGGCGGGGCCCGCCCGGTTCTGGAGCGACCAGAGCGAAGGAGCGCAGCGACTGAGCGCCGGAAGTGAAGAACCGGGTCAACAGGGCCCCGCCCTCGAGCCGCGGAGCGGCTCCAAAATCACAGCCCGCCCCTTCACGGTTGGTCTATCCCGAGATCGGGGTTGTCTCCGCGGTTGGTCTACGTCGAGATCGGGGTTGTCTTCGCCGGTGGTCTACGCCTAGACCGGGTTACCTTCACCGGTGGTCCATGCCGACACCCCGGTTACCTTCACCGATGGTCCACGTCGAGACCCGGGTCAACAGACCCCCCGACCCCCGACCCCCGAAGGCGGCGCCACAGATACAGCCGACGCAGAAACTCACACCAGCGGCTTGCCCTTGCGCATACGCCGGCGCATATCCCATAGGTAGTAGTTCATCGGGAACTGCACCATGAAGCGTGGCTGGAGCTTGAGAGCGAAGCCGATGACCTTCATCGTGCGGTCGAACCAGCGCTGATTGCCCTCGGTCCAGTCCATGTACATCTGCTCGCGGATCTGCGGGGGCAGGCAGCCCGAGACCACGAACCGGTGGAACTTGGCCGACATCCAGCGCACCGGGAGCGGCAGCATCTTCAGGTCGATGAGGTCGTTGAAATAGGCGCGGGTGGTGTCGTCGATTTCGAGGTTGTTCAGGTTCGCTTCCCAGTACTGCCAGAACGCCGCCCGGTTCGGCGGCCACATCTCCGGTCGTACCTGCAGCGTGGTGCCCAGCCGGATGCTGTGTGCGTAGAACGTATCGGCCGTGGCCTCGTCCATCGGACCCCGGACCTTGTCCAGGAGGTCGACGAATCCGAAGTACAGGCAGGCAGCGACCCAGACCTGGAGCTTCGGGTCGAAGGCGTTGTATTTGACCGGGCTGGTGGGCTTCGTACGGATATGGCGGTGTGAGGTGTTGACGGCCAGCCGGTAGGCGTTCCGTTCTTCTTCGGTTCCCAGCATGGCGACGGCCAGGTAGGTGAGAGTGGTGCGTAACCGTTTGAACGGATGGACCATCACGTTGCCGCTCTTGACGTCGCTCTCCATGACGCCGTAGGCGACCGGCCGCAAGCCCAGCTGCATGATCACATTCGCGGTGCCGCCGAGGAAGGCGGTGATCCCGACGATATGGTCCTCGACATCGAAATCGGGAGCGTAGAGCGGGCGGGGCTCGGGTTCGCTCTGTGACGTCGGCCAGGGAGCGGTCATCGGTGACCTCTTTCGTCTGAGAAGGTGATATGATAACCATCTCATTCACTCGAAGATGCGTCAACCGATACCGCAATTGTGCAATGCTTACGGTGTCATTGCATCAATGAGCGCGGGAGGGTGCCGAGATGGGTGCGTTGGCTCAATTGTTGCCGCTGGTGCGATCGCCGCGCCGGGATCAGGACCAATCGGTGCTGTCGGCCGCGCTACAGGCGTTTCTCGATTTCGGGATCAAACGCACCAGCATGGTGGAGGTCGCCCGGCGTGGCGGGCTCTCCCTTGCCACACTGTACCGCCGATTTTCCAGTAAATCCGATCTGATCCAGGCCGTCGGGCTGCAGCAGACCCGGGAGTTCATCGAGAGCGTCGATGCCGCAGTACAGCGGCAGGTCGACCGTGACGCGGGTGCCGAGGATCAGATCGTCGAACTCTTCGTGGCATTCCTGGACGGTCTGCGTAGTAACGAATTGCTGGATCGGCTGCTCGACACCGAACCCGAGATCGTGCTGCCCTACCTGACCACCAAGGGCGCCCCGGTTATCGAACTCGGCCGCGACTACCTCGCCGAGTTCGTCACCCGGCTACAGAACGAGGGCAAACTGCCGGCCTACGATCCGCTTCCGGTGGCCGAGATGATCGCACGCACCGCGTTATCGCTGGCACTCACACCGCAGACCGTGATTCCGCTGGGCGACGATATCGCCGTCCGGAAATACGCCCGCGATCACGTTGTGGTGTCGTTCCGGGTGCCGGCCTCGGATTCCTGAATCCGCGCCCGATCAGACAAGTTTCATTCCCAGCTTCCGGCGGATCCGGAAATCGAGCAGATACGCGTTGATGGGAAAACAGCGGAGTGCTGTGGGCAGTACCGACGAAACGCGACCGAGTACGCGCAGCATCCGGGCAAAACGGCGTTCGTCGCGATCCGACCACCGCATGCGCATCTCCTCGCGCAGATGCGGCGGCAGCAGGCCCGCGGTGACCCAGCGATTGAACCGTGCGCCCAGCAATTGGACCGGCCGGGGGAACATCCGCAGATCGACGATCTCGTCGAGCATCTCGCGGACCGGCGGGTCGATCTTCGTGCGAGCCAGATTCTCGGCCCAGTATCGGTCGAAGGCGTCCTCGTCGGCCGGCCACATATCGGGTGGTACCTGCAGGGTGGTGCCGAGCCGCGCGGAATTGCGGTAGATCGCCGCCTGGATCTCGGGGTCGATGGCGCCGCGCATACGATCACGCAGATCGCGCGCGCCCCAGTACAGGCAGGCAGCCACCCACAACTGCAGGTTCCGGTCGAACGCGTTGTAGCGCACCGGACTCTGCGCCGTCGACCGGACCTGGCGATGGGAGGTATCCACCGCCCGGCGGTACGCGATCCGTTCCGGCTCTGTGCCGAGCATCGCCACCGCCAGGTAGGTCAGCGTGGTCCGGGTGCGTTTGACCGGGTGTTTGGTGAGGTTGCCGCTGTCGACAGGGCTTTCCAGGACTCCGTACCCCACGCCGGGGGAAGCGAGTTGCATGATCACATTGGCGGCGGCGCCGAGAACCGCGGCGCCGTCGATGTACTTCCGGAAATCGATTTCCTGGTCATCGGCCGGGATGGTGCCCGGTCGGCGACCGTTGCCGATGCCGGACCGGGAGGTCGGCTCCTCGGCGGGAGAGCTGGTCATTTGATGTGCACCGTTCGGAGGCATGCGAAGGTTGTCCGATCACCTTCTCGTTGTGTCATAAATGTGTCAAGTGTCACTGTTGGGAAGCAGTGGGATTGTCTCGCTCACCGGAAAGTGGCGGGATCGGACAGGTCCGCGGAAGCGGTCCGGCGCCGGGCAGTAGGTTGGGCGCATGTCCCTCGGCCCGCGTCTGCTCAGTTCACTGGACCCCCAAGCCGTCGCCGCGGGAGCGGATATCCCCGACGCCGTCACCATCGACGGCGTGACACTGTCGCGCAGTGATCTACTCGGCGCCGCTACTTCGGTGGCGGAACGGGTGGCGCGCGCGAAACGGGTCGCGGTACTGGCCCGCCCCACCGCGCCGACAGTGCTCGCCGTGATCGGCTGCCTGATCGCCGGTGTGACCGTGGTGCCGATACCGCCCGACTCCGGTACGGCCGAACTCGACCATATGCTCACCGATTCCGGTGCGCAGGCCTGGCTGGGCGAGGCCCCGGAAGGCACCGGGCTACCGGTCGTGCCGGTCCGGCAGCACGCGCGGTCCTGGCATACCTACCCCGAACCCGACCCCGGCTCCCCGGCTTTCGTGCTGTACACCTCCGGCACCACCGGGCCACCGAAAGGCGTTGTGCTGAGCCGCCGCGCGATCGCCGCCGGATTGGACGCGCTCGCCGCGGCATGGTCGTGGACCGCGGCCGATGTGCTGGTACACGGTCTGCCGCTGTTCCATGTGCACGGCCTGATCCTCGGCCTGCTCGGGCCGTTGCGGATCGGCAGCCCGCTCGTACACACCGGAAAACCGACCCCGGCGAACTATGCGGCGGCCGCGGGCACCATGTATTTCGGCGTGCCCACCGTCTGGACCCGGATCGCCGAGGACCCCGGCGCCGCGAAACAGTTGAATGCCGCCCGGCTGCTGATCTCCGGCAGCGCACCCCTACCGGCGCCGGTTTTCGAGCGTCTCGCGGAACTCACCGGCCACGAGCCGGTCGAGCGCTACGGCATGAGCGAAACGATGATCACCCTGTCTGCCCGCGCCGACGGCGAACGCCGGCCCGGCTGGGTCGGCGTGGCGGTGGACGGCGTAGCGACCCGCCTGCGCGACGAAGCGGGACAACCGGTTCCGCACGACGGTACGAGTATCGGCGGGTTGCAGGTTCGCGGACCGATGCTGTTCGACGGCTATTTCGGCCGGCCGGAGGCCACCGCGCAATGCTGGACCGAAGACGGGTGGTTCCGCACCGGCGATGTCGCCGCGATCGACGCGGACGGGTTCCACCGGATCGTCGGCCGCGAATCGGTGGACCTCATCAAATCCGGTGGATACCGGATCGGGGCCGGTGAAGTGGAAACGACTCTGCTGGGGCATCCCGCGGTCGCCGAAGTGGCGGTGGTGGGCCTGGCGGATACCGACCTCGGCCAGCGGATCGTCGCATTCGTGGTCCCGCGCGGGGCGGCGCCCGGTGAACAAGAACTGATCGACCATGTGGCCGAAAAGCTCTCGGCCCACAAACGCCCACGCGAAATCCACTTCGTGGCCGCGCTGCCGCGCAATGCCATGGGCAAGGTACAGAAGAAACAGCTGAACAGGCCCGAGAAATCGGGCGGATAACCCGGCTACGGCAGACACCCATCGACTATTGACCTGAACCGAACTCGAGGTCATACCGTCGGTTCCATGAACGCGACGCTCACCCCCGAACAGATCGACTACCTCACCGGACAGCGACTCGGCCGGCTGGCCACTGTCGCGCCGGACGGGTCGCCGCAGAACAATCCCGTCGGCTTCCGCTACAACGGCGATCTGGGCACTATCGATATCGCGGGCTGGAATATGGAGCGCTCACGCAAGTTCCGCAACCTGGCGAAGAACGACAGGGTGGCGTTCGTGGTCGACGATATCGCCTCGGTCCAGCCATGGCGGGTGCGTTGTCTGGAGATCCGGGGGAGGGCAGAGGCATTGACCGGGACCACGACCTACATAGGAACGGAACCGGGCGAACTCATCCGCGTCCACCCGGAACGGATTATCGCCTTCGGCATCTGAATCGAGCTGAGGGACCGGGCATCAGCTGGTATCGCCGCGCGGAGGTGCCGGAAATATTCGCAACGCGGGCTCGACGTTCCCGTCCGAGTCTCCGCGGCCGGCGACGCCGAAGACCGAAGAACCAGCATCGTCCCGCTCCGGGAACACCATGTCTGTTCCGGCCTGAACTTCCCGGAGCACCCCGTTGGCTTGCATCGATTCCGCTGCACTCTCGGCAGCGTCTCCTTCAGGCGCTCCGGCGCCACACGACACCATTCGTACTGGGCTGTCCGGCGTTGCCGCGACATCGTCCAGTACAGACTTCTTCGCCGCGAGTAACCGTCCGTACTCGGCTCCCCCCAAAAAAATTGTCCGTGCGGGATACGCGATCTCGCCTGGCGAGGATGGCGGGTCAGCTGTCCGCACAGCGACGGCGAACACATCTGGGTTGGCGTGCGTGATCACCAAAATGCAGCTCTTCGTCCCTGCGACGTCTGCGCCGGGGACGGGCTGGGCAGTGGGGTCGCGCACCCAAGTCTGTTTCTTCGTAGCCACCTTGGTGGCAGGCCAATAGTGGCTGAACTCGCGATCAATCCTTTCGCCGACCCGGCTCATCCATGCGGCATTCTGAGCCCTGTCGTCGGGGGCTGTCGGAAAGCTGATGCTGCGGAGTTGTCCGTGACTGTCCGCCAATAGATCGAAGATCACGTCGTCCGGTGAGAACACCGCAGGTTTTCCGTTTTCGTCTTTGCCACGTATCCGGGTCACCGCGGTGCCGGAATTCCGGCCCGCTACCCGATGGAATCCTTCGTTATCGGCCGTCCTCGCCGCGCGCCGAGCCACGCCGAGATGATCCGCTGCCCTATACAAGGGACGCGCAGAAGCGGATGCTGCCCGGCTGATCGCTTTTGTGATCGACCCTGCCAACATCTTCGCGGCCCCACGTGCCGCAGAGCTCATGGGGTCTGCGAGTACGGGATCGCCCGCATGAGCCATGAGCACAGGGCAAGTATCGGCCGGCCAGTCCATGATCACCACAGGCATGGGTTCCCATCTGCGGTGAAGTAGCTCCCGTGCGGCCACGACGTGTAATTCGCAATCGACGAGCAGCCCGGTGCGCCGGACCACGACCTCGCCATACAGCTCGGAAACTGCGCTCAGAGGGAACTGCGAACCCGGTCGCCGGCGGCTTGTGATGGCGGCTGCCCGGGCGGGCGACGCCCAATAGGCACAGCTGATCAGTTATGGGCGTGCAGTGCCTCGTTGAGCTCGATGCCTGTGCCCGAACGCGGGGTCACCTCCACCGCACCCGTCTGCGAATTACGGCGGAACAGCAGATTGTTCGTGCCACTGAGTTCGGCCGCCTTGATCACCTTGCCTTCCGGCGTGGTGACCTTCGTTCCGGCCGTCAGGTAGAGCCCGGCCTCCAGCACACAATCGTCGCCGAGCGGGATACCCAAGCCCGAGTTCGCGCCCAGCAGCGAGCGTTCACCGATAGAGATGACGGTCTTGCCGCCGCCGGACAGCGTGCCCATGGTGGAGGCGCCGCCACCGATATCGGAGCCGTCGCCCACGACGACACCGGCCGAGACGCGGCCCTCGATCATGGATGTGCCGAGCGTTCCGGCGTTGAAATTGACGAAACCCTCGTGCATCACGGTCGTTCCGGCCGCCAGATGGGCGCCCAGCCGCACGCGGTCGGCGTCACCGATGCGGACACCGGCGGGGACCACGTAGTCGACCATGCGCGGGAATTTGTCGATGCTGTACACGGTGACGGGGCCGCGGGCACGCAACTTGGCGCGGGTCGTTTCGAAACCGTCGACCGCGGCCGGACCGTGGTTGGTCCAGACGACATTCGCCAGCAGCGCGAACTGCCCTTCCAGGCTCACCGAGTGCGGGCGGACCAGCCGATGGGACAGCAGATGCAGGCGCAGGTACACATCATGCGCGTCCACCGGGGCGGCGGACAGGTCGGCAATTGTTGTGCGGACCGCTACCACGTCGACCCCGCGCGCGGGATCGGGACCCACCAGCTCGGCCAACTCGGCAGGAGCCTCGGCAAGCCGCTCGGAACCGGTTTCGGTGAACTCACCCAGCTGCGGGCTGGGGAACCAGGTATCCAGAACGGTTCCGTCCGCGGTCACATTGGCGATGCCGATAGCGGTTGCTCCCTGAGTGCTCACGACACTGCAGCCTACCCACCAGCGACCACATAATGATGCGGCCCCTCTACGCTCGTATCTCGTGACCCTCGACCTGCACGCCGACCCCATCGCGTTGACCGCGGCCCTCGTCGATATCGCGAGCGTGTCCCGCGAGGAAGCCGCGATCACAACCGCCGTCGAATCGGCACTACGTACTCAGACCAGCGGTTTCGAGGTGGTGCGCCACGGCAATGTGGTTCTCGCGCGGACGAATCGTGGGCTGCCCACCCGGGTGGTGCTGGCGGGGCATCTCGATACCGTGCCGATCGCGGAAAATGTTCCGGGCCGGTTCACCACGGAGAACGGGGTGGAGGTGCTGTACGGCTGCGGATCGGTCGATATGAAATCGGGGGACGCGGTTTTCCTGCATCTGGCCGCCACTGTCGCCGACCCGGCGCACGACCTGACCTTGATCTTCTACGACTGCGAGGAGATCGCCGCCGAATTCAACGGCCTGAACACGATCGAACGTGAGTTCCCGGAATGGCTGGACGCGGATCTGGCGATACTCGGGGAACCGTCCGGCGGCTGGATCGAGGCCGGTTGCCAGGGCACATTGCGGGTGCGGCTCAGTGCCGCGGGAGTGCGGGCGCATTCGGCGCGTTCCTGGCTGGGTGACAATGCGATCCACCGGCTAGCGCCCGTCCTGGCCCGGCTGTCGGAGTACCGGGCCCGCGACGTCGATATCGACGGCTGCCGCTACCGGGAAGGTCTGTCGGCGGTGCGCGTCGAGGGCGGCGTCGCCGGCAATGTGGTGCCCGACGGGGCCACGGTGGAGGTGAACTTCCGGTTCGCGCCCGACCGGACGGTGGAACAGGCGATCGAGCATGTCCGCGAGATCTTCGCGGGCCTGGACCTGGAGTTCACGGTCACCGACGCGGCACCCGGCGCACTACCGGGGCTCACCGCTCCCGCCGCTCGCGGCCTCCTCGACGCCGTCGGTGCGCACGGCTCGGCCGGAGTGCGCGCGAAGTACGGCTGGACCGATGTCTCCCGGTTCGCGGCCCGGGGAATCCCGGCGGTGAATTTCGGGCCCGGTGACCCGAATCTCGCGCACAAACGTGACGAGCACGTCCCGCTGGCCCAGATAACCGCTGTCACCGATATGCTGCGCGCCTACCTGACCGGCGAGGCCGGAACGGGGGTGGCGCGGTGAATCGGCGACCCTTCGCTCTGTGTGTGTACTGCTCCGCCAGTACCACCGACCCTGCCCACTTGGCTCTGGCGGCTCGAGTGGGTACCGAACTGGCCCGGCGCGGCTGGCAGCTGGTCTCCGGCGGCGGGCATGTGTCGATGATGGGTGCCGTGGCCACCGCGGCCCGCGCGGGCGGTGCGAACACGATCGGGGTCATACCGAAACACCTGGTGCACCGTGAGGTCGCCGATGTGGAATCGGACGAGCTCGTCGTCACCGACACCATGCGTCAGCGCAAACAGGTCATGGAGGACCGGGCGGACGCCTTCCTCACTCTCCCGGGCGGTATCGGCACGCTCGAGGAATTCTTCGAGGCCTGGACCGGTGGCCACCTGGGCCAGCACGCCAAGCCGATGGCGATTCTGGACCCGGACGGACACTACACGGGCCTGTTCGAGTGGCTCACGGAGCTCCGGGAGCGTGGCTTCGTCCCGCAGGAAGCACTCGACCGGGTCACGGTCACCGCGGATTTGGCGGTGGCCTTCGACGCGTTGGGCTCGGCATCGTCCGATGGTCCGGCCCGGGGGGCGATGTAGGGCGCGGGCTCGCCGCACTGTTGTCAGAAGTTCCAAACTTGAATTTTCGTCGCGCTGGGCCCGTACAGGTGACAAGCGCCAGGGACGGTCGGAAGAGTCGAGGGGCGTACAGCGCCGAGGAGGACTCGGGCCCGCGACGCCGGAGGCGGCGCCATAGACTCGTGTTCATGTTCGAGCCCGTGCGTCCGTCACCGACGCTGTGCGGCCGGGCGGTGGCGACGGATCGCGCCCTTGTCATGGCCATCGTGAATCGGACCCCGGATTCCTTTTACGACCGTGGCGCCACCTTCAGCGACAGTGCGGCGCTGGCGGCGGTGGACCGGGCGGTGGGGGAAGGCGCCGATCTCGTCGATATCGGCGGGGTGAAGGCGGGGCCCGGGGAGTCGGTGGATGCCGCGGAGGAAACCCGGCGGGTCGTACCGTTCGTCGCGGCGATCCGGGAAAAGTATCCCGAGCTGCTGATCAGTGTCGATACCTGGCGCGCGGAGGTCGCGCGCGCGGCGGTCACCGAGGGCGCCGATCTGATCAACGACACCTGGGCCGGCGCCGATCCGGAGTTGGTGCCGGTGGCCGCGGAGTCCGGGGCGGGCATCGTCTGTAGTCATACCGGTGGCGCCGTGCCGCGCACCCGTCCGCATCGTGTCCGGTATGACGATGTGGTGGCGGAGGTCACCGATACCGTGGTGCGCGCTGCCGAGGCCGCCGCGGCGGCCGGGGTACGCAGGGATTCCGTGCTCATCGACCCGACTCACGATTTCGGGAAAAACACCTATCACGGCCTCGCACTGTTGCGGGCAGCGGACGTTCTTGTAAAAACCGGATGGCCAGTCTTGATGGCGCTGAGCAACAAGGATTTCATCGGAGAGACATTAGGTGTCGATCTTTCCGAACGGCTGGAGGGCACATTGGCAGCAACAGCTTGGGCCGCCGCGGCCGGCGCCCGCGTTTTCCGGGTGCACGAGGTCGCCGCGACCAGGCGTGTAGTCGACATGATCGCCGCGATCCAGGGCATCCGGCCCCCCGTACGAACTCTGCGAGGTCTCGTATGAAACTCTCACACCACGAGCCCGGCTGGGCGACGACGAACACGTGGGACACCCCCGAATGGGCGGTGGCCGATCTGGTCGCCGCGAAAGCCGGACGCACCGTTTCGGTGGTGCTGCCGGCGCTGAACGAGGAGGAAACGGTCGCCGAGGTGGTGGCCAGTATCCGGCCGCTGCTGGGCACCCTGGTAGATGAACTGGTGGTGCTCGATTCCGGGTCCACCGACGCCACTGCCGAACGTGCCCGGGCGGCCGGTGCCGAGGTCATAAGCCGGGAGCAGGCCGTGCCCGAGCTCGAACCGATCGCCGGCAAGGGCGAGGTGCTGTGGCGGTCGCTGGCGGTGACCACCGGTGATCTGGTGGCGTTCGTCGACTCCGATCTGATCGACCCCGATCCGGCTTTCGTACCGAAACTGCTCGGACCGCTCCTGACCACTCCGGATCTGCATCTGGTCAAGGCGTACTACCGCCGTCCGCTGCGGCACGGTGGTGGGGTGGACGCGCACGGCGGCGGGCGGGTCACCGAACTCGTGGCGCGACCGCTGCTGGCCGCGTTGCGGCCGGGGCTGGCCTCGGTGCTGCAGCCGCTGGGCGGGGAGTACGCCGGTACCCGGGAACTGCTCACCGCCGTCCCGTTCGCCCCCGGCTACGGGGTGGAGATCGGTTTGTTGCTCGATACCTATGACCGGTTGGGTCTGCACGCGATCGGACAGGTCAATCTGGGCGTACGGACCCACCGCAACCGCCCGCTGGCCGATCTCGGGGTGATGAGCCGGCAGATTCTGGGCACGGTACTGGGGCGCAGCGGTGTCCCGGATTCGGGAGCGGCACTCACCCAGTTCCCGCTGATCGGCGACGAGTTCACCCCGCGCAGCACCGCGGTGGACTTGGTCGACCGGCCGCCGATGAACACGGTTCGACCTGATGTAGCCGCGGCCTGAGCCCGGCGGGGCCGGGCGCGTCGATCAGCGCTCGGATTCCGGGCGTGGGCCGGGTGCCGTATCCGGTGCTGCCGTAGCGTCCGGGGATTCGCCGGCGTGTCCGTCGGACCGCTCCGCCGGTGCTTTTCCGCCGGCACCGGGCTTGTCGGTGGGCAGTGGGTGCCCAGCTTCAGTGGCCGGGTCCGAATCAGGCGTTCCCGAGTCATCGGATGCGGGCTTCTCCGAAGTTTCCGGAGTCTCTGTGGGCTCCGTTTCGGAAGTGATCGCGGGTTCGGTGACGGTCTCCGGTTCGGCGGATGTGGGTTGGGCGGTGGCTTCCGGTTCTGTGGCGGCAGCCGGTTCGGTGGCTGTCGCGGATTCGGTCGCCGACTCCGGTTCGTCGGTAGCGGCTACGTCCTGGCTCGGTCCAGCCGCTTCGGCGGGGCGGTCGCCGGGTTCCCGGGATTCCTCCGGAATATCCTGTTCGTGTTCCAGGCGTGCCTGGAGTTCGGCGACTGTCACGTATTCGCTCTCCGGAGAGCCCGGTTTGCGTAACCACAGGAGCACCGAGGCCAGCAATCCGGCCGCGACCAGAACCACCGCCACGATGATCAACGCGTCCACCTGCGCCTCCACGAATTACCTTGTCGGAGCCGGACATCGTCACGGGGATGCACCTATCGGTGCGAAGGTGTTTTCCCGGACGCCGAACACCTGCCGAATTCGACAAATGCGATCGGCCGTGTAACCCCAGCGTAGCAATAGCGTTGACTAGCGAATATTTGTTGTCGCTATCGTGTATTCCGGGCGTGTCGGATTTCCGGGGCACCGTCGAATTTCATCCGTCCGGAAACGCGGGTATCGGCTCAGCGGCGTTGACGCACCGGCGGCCGGGCACGGGAATCCACCGATTCGTGCAAATAGACGGGCGTCAGCAGATCAGCGTCCACCGGTTCGCCGGTGCCGCGTTCGTAACGAACCCCGATCAGTACCGAGAACCGCCGGTTCGCCGCACGCTCGTGCAGGGTGGCCAACCGGGTGGCCAGCAGCCGGACCGCGCCGAGTGAACCGGGCGGGTGCAGCCCGTCGATAACCAGGATCGTCCCGCGGCCGTCCAGCCGCGGCAGCCGGGCCAGGTAGGCGATATCGTGCGGGTCCGGGCTGGCCGGGCGGTAGATCCGGCGGGCGGCCCGGTCTTCGATACCGCGGCGCCCGTCGCCGGGCCGGGCGACCGCCCGCCGGAGGCGCGGGTCGCCGGCGATGAGCTGGCGCAGGCTCGGTGAGAGTTCCGGGCCGCCGAGCACGATGAGCCCGTCGCGCATCAGGTCGATCGGGCGTCCGGGCGCGAACGGTTCGATGGTCACTCCGAAACCGAGTTCTTTGAGCTGCTCGGCCAGCCGCGGCGCCGCCGCCGGATCCGGTGCGCCCATGAGCCTGCCCGCCCGCATATCCGGGACCAGGAGGGTGAGCGGTCCGTGCCCGAAGAACAAACCCTCCGGCGCCGGGCCCTGTGTACTCACCTGGTGGATGCGAGCGCGGGAAAGTCCCGCGGCAGCTCCTATTCTGGCGAAGGTCCACCCTTCGGCGTGCAACTCCCTGATCACCGCACGCCGAATTCGGGTGAGCTCGTTGATCGTTTGCTGAGCCGCTGCGACACCCTCCGTTGCGGCCTTGAGTCGCTCGACTTTGTCTTCGATCGCGAATATCCGCGCCACGTCATCGGCCGACATGTGCGAAGTGTAGACATCAGGCCCCTGAACGGCGTCTAGAGCAGTTGACGGATCAGGTGGCGTCGGTGTCGATCGGCGGACGTTCGTTGTGCTCCAGTGGTTTACTCTGATGCTTTTGCGGGTAATCCGGCATCCCACTGCTGGCGCCCAGAACATTCTTACTATCCGGCAATGCGCCGTCCAGATCCTTGAAAAGGGAATCGTCGCCGTTCAGAAGATGTTTCGTCACCACCGAACGGGGAGACATCCCGCGCAATTCCTGAAGATCCGCGAGAGGCTTTCGCAGGTCCTCGAATTCCGGCCCGAGTTCGGAGCGCAATTGCGATGTGGCACCGGTGGCGTAATCGCGCACCTGGCGCAGACTGCGGGCAGTCCACCGCGCGGCGCCGGGCAGACGTTCCGGGCCGAGGATGACGAGGGCGGCGACGAGTAGAACGAGCATCTCGCCCCACCCGATACTGCTGAACACCTCACCAGATTACCCGGCGCCGCGCGCGGTGGGTCAGTCGGAGGCGAGCGTCACCGGAATATCCACCTGCCGGCCTTCCCTGATGAGCTGGACATTCACCGTTTGATCGATACCGTTCATCTGCACGGCGACCACCAGCTCGTCGGGATTTGTGACCTCCCGGTCGCCCACCCGCACGATCACATCGCCTTCGACGATGCCCGCGTTCGCGGCCGGGCCGCCCGGCTCCACATCCGCGACTTCCGCACCGCTCATCACTTCGTTGGCGACCGTTTTCTGGCGGGCGCTGACGCCGATCTTCGGGTGGTGGATCGACCCGTCGCGAATGAGAGTCTGTGCCACCTGGGTCATCTGGTCGACGGGGATCGCGAAGCCGAGCCCGACCGAGCCGCCGCTCTCACTGCGGATCGCGGTGTTGATGCCGATAACGCGGCCGTCCGCGTCCACCAGCGCACCACCGGAATTGCCCGGGTTGATCGAGGCGTCGGTCTGGACCGCGTCGATCACGGCCTTGGTATCGCTGCCCTCACCCTCGAGTTTCACGGGCCGGTGCAGGGCGCTGACGATGCCGGAAGTGACTGTCTTGCTGAGGCCGAGAGGCGAACCGACGGCCAGAACCGCGTCGCCGACTTGGACATCGTCCGATTTACCCAATTGCGCGACAGTGAGATTTTTCACATCTACCTTCAGGACCGCGAGGTCGCTCTTCGGGTCCCGGCCGACGATATTCGCCGGAGTCCGGGTCCCGTCGGAGAACGTGACCTGTATCCGGGCCTTGCCGGATGTGTCCTGCGCGGCCATGGAGACGACGTGATTGTTGGTGACGATATAGCCGTTGCCGTCGATGACCACTCCGGACCCGGTGGCGCCGTTCTCGCCGACCGTGGTGCGGATGGAGACCACCGATGGCAGTACCGCGTCCGCGACCTGGGCGATCGGTCCGTGCGGCTGATCGCCGTCGTTCTGTTCCAGACTTACTTTGCGTGAGGTCAGGGTCGAGGCCGTCTCGGCAGTCAGCCGGCCGACGAGACCGCCGACGAGACCTATCGCGAGGGCGATCGCGACCAGTATCAGCAGGGCTTTGGGTGCGACCCGGGAGCCGAACAGCACCTGCCGGGCCGAGAGCTTCTCGCCCCGCGGCAATTCCTGGGTGGCCGGAGACGGGACCGCGGGTGCGCCCAGCCGGGCCGGGGCGTCCGGATCGCGCCAGGGGTCCGCCGGACCCGCGACCGGAGCGGACGCCGGGCCGGCGTCCGGATCCCGCTGGAGCAGTTCGGTGGAACCGGCCGGCCGGCCGAATGCCTCGGCCAGCACCGCGGTGGGCGGTCCTTTGGGTGCGGGTGGGGACGATTCGGCATCGCTGCGGGCGGCACGCGGCGCGAACGATCCGGATTGCCCGCTGGGGCGACGGAACGCATGCGCGGTATGTGAGTCCACATGGGGCCGGTAAACCGGTCGCGGAGCCAACACCGGCGCCCCGGGCGGGCGCAGCGTGCCGTTATCGGCCGTCGTGCCGTTTTCGTCCGCCGAATCAGGAGTATCGGCAGGGGAATTGTGCGTCGATTCGGAACTCACTCGGCAGACTCTACTTGCGCCACCACACGGACCACCGGAAGCTGTCGAAGGTTGTAGAAAAGGACTGGCCGGAAAAACCGAATACGGCCTCGTTACGAGGATTTCCGGAAGAATTCGGCCCGCTCGGTGGTTCGGCGAGCGGAATACGCGACAAGCTGTCGTGCAGACCCGTCGGAATCGAGACCTGAGTGGCTCGTCGCAGCGCGATCCGCGCCTGCTGTTGTGCCTCGACCTCGGCCGCGCATTCCGGGCACACCGAGAGATGCTGGGCCGCGCGCAGATACGGATTCATCCGCAGTTCGCCATCGACATAGGCGGCGACCGCCTCGCTCGCCAGATGCTCGGTGGAGTGGAACTGCGGGGAACGACGACCGGGCGTACTGGAGTCGCCACTCATTCGCTATCCATCCTTCCCAACCGACATCGCTGACCGCCGGGATCCGGCGTCGTTATCGCCGGAGCACCCAAGGCTCGACTCGGTGTTTCATCCGAGGCTTGCCTCGGTCTGTCACGCGAGGCTCGCCTCGGTGGCGAATCGCTCCTCCACTCCATTATGCGCAAGATACTCGCGCAGTGCCTGCCGTCCACGATGGATCCGGCTGCGGACTGTCCCCAGCTTCACTCCGAGCGTCGCGCCGATCTCCTCGTAGGAAAGTCCTTCGATATCGCAGAGCACGACAGCGGCACGGAATTCCGGGGCGAGTGAATCGAGTGCGGACTGGAGGTTCGGATCGAGCCGGGCGTCGTGAAAGACCTGTTCGGGCCCGGGTCCCTCGGCGGGAACCCGGTCGTAGTCCTCGGGAAGTGCTTCCATCCGGATCCTGCTGCGGCGCCGGACCATGTCCAGGAAGAGGTTGGTGGTGATGCGGTGCAACCAGCCCTCGAACGTTCCGGGCTGGTAGTTGGAAAGGGAACGGAACACCCGGATGAACGTCTCCTGGGTGAGGTCCTCGGCGTCCTGCGCGTCGCCGGACAGGCGGTAGGCCAGCCGGTAGACCCGGTCGGCATGTTCGCGGACCAGTTCGTCCCAGGTGGGCATAACCGCGCGATCGCCGGTGGCATCGAAGGCGGCCGTACCGGTCAGGGCCTCGTCGGGATTCTCGGGAGTGCCGTCGGGGGCGATATCGAACTCTTCGGCTCGGTCGGCAGTAGTGGACATATCGGGCACCTCCATCAGGGCGTCCGGCGAGGCGGGGTCGGCGGTCACCTGGTCACGATCCGCGGCTACCGCACGATCCGGCCCGGTAAACGCTCCGGGGCCGAATTCGTCCCGGCCGGGCAGGTCGTACCCGGCGGGCGCTGCCGAACGGCGGGCCCGGGGCAGCTCGGGCAAAGTAGCGGACTCGCGTACCGCATCGACCATGTGGATGGTGACGACCTCCTGATCGGGACCGAGGCGTAGGCTCGAACAAGTGACCCGGTTTCCGGGCCACCTTTACCGGTTACAACGGTGGAGTCGTGTCCCGTTGTTCCCGGCTGCCACGTTCGGTCGGCTGGTCTTGCGTGGGGCCTACTCTTCCCTGCTCGCGTGTGGGCCGGGTATGGGGATCCTGAGGGACACCTGAGAATGTTGCGACCAGCTTCGCGCCGTTTGGCATAGCCTCGACTGCGTGGCAGCGAACCTGGAGCGAAATCTCGCCTACGTCGAGGAATCCGTCGTCGAGGACGAGGTACTCATCAGTGCCCGCGAACGGGCCACCGAACTGGGTGCGGCTCCGGTGCCGCCGTCGGTCGGTGCCCTGCTCAGCATGTATACGCAGTTACTGGACGCGCGGGCGGTGGTCGAGGTCGGGACCGGCGCCGGGGTCAGCGGGTTGTGGTTGCTGGACGGTATGCGCGAGGACGGCACGCTGACCACCATCGACTCCGAACCCGAACATCAGCGCGCTGCCAAGGAATCCTTCCGCGCCGCGGAGATACCCCTCGCGCGCACCCGGCTGATCAACGGCCGGGCCCTGGATGTGCTGCCGCGACTGGCGGATGCCGCCTACGACCTGGTGTTCGTGGATGCCTCGCCCGTCGAACAGCCGCAGTACATCGCCGAGGCGGTCCGGCTGCTACGTCCGGGTGGGGCGGTGCTGCTGCACAACGCGCTGCTCGGGGGGCGGGTACCCGATCCGGCGCACCGTGACGCGACCACCCAGGCGGTGCGTGCCGCGACCCGGTACGTGGCCGAGGATCCCGCGTTGACCAGCGTTCTGATACCGCTCGGCGACGGCTTGCTCTGCGCTTCGAAGGGGTAGAGCGCGCCCGGCCGCCGGATGTCGCGCGGTTCTTTCAGCAGAGTCCGGCTGCTTTTGTGCCCGGACTGTGCTGGTTTCTGTGCGCGGGCAGTCGGTGCTTGCGGGATCGCCGGGTGCGCGGTTCGGAAGGCGAGCTGAGCCGAGGGGTCGTGCGGTGTTCGGAAGTCTTTACGGAATCTCTACGCGACACCCTCTTGCGCCGGTGTTGAACGGCTGTTTAGCGTATTGATCATGCGTTCAAGCGATGATCTGACGACCCGGGCACGTATCCGGGATGCGGCGGTTGTGCTGTTCGGTGAACAGGGCTTCGGTGTCGGGGTGCGGGCCATCGCCAAGGCGGCAGGGGTCTCACCCGGACTGGTCAACCACCATTTCGGGTCCAAAGAGGGGCTGCGCCGGGAATGCGACGACTACGTACGGGGAGTGATCCGTGAATCGAAGATGAGCTATATGAACCGGCCGTCCACCGGGAATCTGCTACAGCAACTGGCCGAGATCGAGGAGTTCGCCCCGGTCATCGCCTACATGATGCGCAGCTTCCAAGCCGGCGGCCAACTGGCGGGGGTGTTGTTCGAGCATATGGTCGAGGATGTCGAGCAGTACTTGGAGGCGGGGGTGGCCTCGGGTGTGCTGCGCAAACCGCGGGATATCAAGGCCATGGCGCGATATCTGGCCACGGCCAACGGCGGCGGCATGCTGATGTTCCTGCAGACACACACCCCGGCGGACGGAGTTGTCGACTACCGGCAGGCGCTGCGCGATTACGCCGACCAGATGATGCTGCCCGCCCTCGAGCTCTATACCGACGGTCTGCTCACAGATTCGTCGATGGTGGAGGCGTTGCTCGCGGCGCGGCGCCGGCCCGGCGCGACCCCCGAGTCCGGCAGGGATCCGGCCGAGCATGTGCCGCACGCGGGCGATATGGACACAGCGCCGCACTCGTGATCCGGGCCGGCGCGGCGGCCACTTCGGGTTCGAGCCTCACCTCGGCAGTGGAATCGGCGCGACGCCCAGCGGTGGGCTGGGCCGGCGAACGAGACGGGCGTGGCCGCCGTGGAGCGTCGGGCGGCTACCGACTCGAACTGCCCCGCGTGCGCGCACGGGACGCATATGCGACCACAACTCTCTCTGAACAATTCTATTCTCATGTCCCACAAGGAGATTCGATGATTTCGGCTATTGAGATCCGGGATCTGCACAAGCACTTCGGGCAAGTCCGCGCACTCGACGGACTGGACCTGCAGGTGAACGAAGGCGAGGTCCACGGATTCCTCGGTCCCAACGGAGCGGGGAAATCCACCACCATCCGGATCCTGCTCGGACTGCTGTCCCGCACTTCCGGCGAAGTGCGGATGCTGGAACGTGACCCCTGGGCGGACGCGGTGGCACTGCACCGCGAGATCGCCTACGTCCCGGGAGATGTGACCCTGTGGCCCTCGCTGAGCGGCGGGGAGACCATCGATCTGCTGGCCACAATGCGCGGCGGGCTGGACACCACCCGGCGCGCCGAGCTGATCGAGCGCTACGAGCTGGATCCGCGGAAGAAGGCGCGGACCTACTCCAAGGGAAACCGGCAGAAGGTCGCGCTCGTCTCGGCCTTCTCGTCGCACGCCCGGCTCCTGCTGCTCGACGAACCGACCTCGGGCCTGGACCCGCTGATGGAGCAGGTATTCCGGGAATGCGTCGCCGAAGCGGCCGAACGCGGTGCGACCGTGCTGCTGTCCAGCCATATCCTGTCGGAGGTGGAGGCCCTGTGCGAGCGGGTCACCATCATCCGGTCCGGGCGCACCGTGGAGAGCGGGACGCTGGCCTCGATGCGGCATCTGAGCCGCACGGCCATCACCGCCGAATTGACCGGCGACCCCGGTGATATCGCGGCCCTGCCCGGTGTCGCCGATGTCAGCATGACCGACCACACGCTGCGCTGTCAGGTCGACGGTGAGCATCTCGCCGAATTGATCCGGATCCTGGGCGATACCGGGGTACGCAGCCTGGTCAGCCGGCCGCCGACGCTGGAGGAACTGTTCATGCGGCACTACTCGGTGAACGGCCAGGAGGCCGGCGAACTGCAGAAGGTGCAGAAATGACCACGGCAGTGGCCGGAGCCCGGCACAGTATGTTCGATTCCACGTCCGCGGGCACCGATTTCACCGGCACCCTCCGGTTGCTGCGGCTGTATCTGCGGCGTGACCGGATCGTCGCGCCGCTGTGGATCCTGTTGTTGTCGGTACCGCTGGGCTCGGTGTATGTGGCCAGTATCGAATCGGTGTATCCGACGGCGGCCGACCGCGCCTCGTTCGCCGCCACGATTCTGGCGAGCCCCGCGCAGCTGGCGATGTACGGCCCTGTCTACGACACATCCATCGGGGCCGTCGGCATCTGGAAAGCCGGTATGTTCCACACCCTGATCGCGGTGGCCACGATCCTCACGGTGATCCGGCATACGCGGGCGGAGGAGGAGACCGGGCGCGCCGAGGTCCTGGCGTCCACCTCGATCGGGCGGTACGCCAACCTGACGGCAGCGTTGATCCTGGCGCTCGGCGGTGCGCTGCTGGCGGGTCTGATCGGAGCGGTGAGCCTGACCGCCACCGGGGTTCCGGCGAGCGGGTCGCTGGCCTTCGGTCTGGCCCTCGCGGGGTCGGGCATGGTGTTCGCGGCAGTCGCCGCGGTGACGGCGCAGATCTGCTCCGGCGCCCGGCTCGCGCGGGGAATCGCCTTCGCGGTGCTCGCGGTGACCTTCACCCTGCGGGCGGTCGGTGACGCGCAGGCCGGGGCAGGCCCGGTGAACCCGCTCACCTGGTTGTCGCCGCAGGGCTGGTCGTTGCAGGTCCGCCCCTACGCGGGCGACCACTGGTGGGTACTGCTGCTGCATCTGGCGCTGCTCACGGTGGTGGTCGCGGTGGCCTTCGCTCTGCTGCGCCGCCGCGATTCCGGCGCCGGCCTCCTCGCCGAGCGGCTCGGGCCCGCCGCCGCCGGACCTGCCCTGACCGGACCGTTCGGCCTCGCCGTCCGCTTACAGCGCGGCGCGCTCCTGGGCTGGGGAATCGGGGTCGGTTTGTACGGGCTGGTGATCGGCAGCGTCGTCAACGGTATCGGCGACAGTTTCGGCAGCAACGAAACTCTGCGCGACCTGATCACCCGGATGGGCGGTACCGATTCGCTGGAGGATTCGTTCGTCAGCTACGCGTTCACCATGCTGGGGATCGCGGGCGCGGCGTATGCGATATCGGCGGCGCTGCGGATGTTCGGTGAGGAGAACGGGCATCTCGCCGAGTCCGTGCTCAGCGGTGCCGTCGGCAGAACCCGCTGGGCGGCGTCGCACCTGGTGTTCGCTCTCGGCGGGCCGGTGGTGATCATGCTGACCGCCGGTCTGCTGGGTGGTCTCGCCTACGGTGTCGCAGCCGGCGATATCGGCGGCACGCTGCCCGGGATGCTCGCGGCCGCGCTGGTGCAATTACCCGCGATCTGGGTGTTCGCCGCCCTGACCGTCGCGTTGTTCGGTCTGGTGCCGCGCTGGACCCCGGTGGCGTGGGGGCTGCTGACCGCCGCTATCGCGGTGTTCCTGCTCGGTTCGATCTCCGGTGCCCCGCAGTGGCTGCGGAATCTCGAACCGTTCAGCCACGCCCCCAAGGTGCCGGGTGTGGAGTACACCGTGACTCCCACGATCCTGGTCACGGCTGTCGCGGCGGTACTGCTGGCCGCCGGACTGGCCGGTATACGGGCCCGGGACGTGCGCTGACGCGACGCCGGCCACAGCCGTATGCCCGGTCCTCGTGACCGGGCATACGGCCGCGATCACGTCGAATCGGATCAGACCCAGGTGCCCTTGCCGACGGTGACCACACCGCCGTTGCTGATCGCGAATCTGCCGCGGTCCCGCTCGAGATCCACCCCGATGATCTCCCCTTCGGACACCATGACGTTCTTGTCCAGGATCGCGCGCCGGACCACCGCGCCGCGCCCGATCCGCACACCCGGCATCAGGACACTGCCTTCGACCGTGGCACCTTCGTCCACCAGGACATTGGCGCTGAGCACCGAATTGCGGACGGTCGCCGCGGACAGAAAGCTGCCCGCCCCCACGATCGCTTCCTGGGCCAGGCCGCCGCGGGCGAATTTCGCGGGCGGCAGGTTCTCGGCGGCGCCGCGGATCGGCCAGTGCCGGTTGTAGAGGTTGAACACGGGGTTCACCGACACCAGATCCATATGCGCCTCGTAGAAAGCGTCGATGGTGCCGACATCGCGCCAGTAGCCGCGGTCGCGTTCGGTGGCGCCGGGAACATCGTTATCGGCGAAATCGTAGACCGACGCCTGGCCCGCGGCGACCAGATCGGGGATGATATCGCCGCCCATATCGTGATCGGAATCCGAATTATCGGCATCGGCCTTGATCGAATCCACCAGCACCTTCGTGGTGAACACATAGTTGCCCATCGAGGCGAAGGTCGAATTCGGATCGTCCGGAATCCCCGGTGGATGCGCCGGTTTCTCCAGGAACCCGAGGATCCGCCCGGACTCGTCGGAATCGATACAGCCGAAAGCGCCCGCTTCGCTGCGCGGCACCCGGATACCGGCGACGGTCACACCCGCACCGGAATCGATATGGGCGGCCACCATCTGCTCCGGGTCCATCCGGTACACATGGTCGGCGCCGAACACCACGATGTAATCGGGGTCTTCGTCGTAGATCAGATTCAGTGATTGCATGATCGCGTCGGCGCTGCCGGTGTACCAGCGCGGGCCGAGCCGCTGCTGCGCCGGAACCGGGGTGATGTATTCCCCGGCGAAACCGGACAGCCGCCAGGTCTGCGAGATATGCCGGTCCAGCGAATGGGATTTGTACTGAGTGAGTACGCACAACCGGAGGAAGCCGGCATTGACGAGATTGCTCAGTACGAAGTCGATGAGGCGATAGGCCCCGCCGAACGGGACGGCCGGCTTGGCCCGGTCGGCGGTCAGGGGAAAGAGTCGCTTGCCCTCGCCACCGGCGAGCACGATTCCGAGTACGTGCGGCTGGCTCCTCACAGAGCCAAACCTACCGAACGAGGTGGTCGGGGGGTGTTGACCGCTCGGCGTCTACCGTGAATCCGTGAGTTTCGGTTCCAGCGGTGCGGACGTGGCACCCGGGTTGTCCGCGGGCGATCCGCTACGGGTGGCGATGCTGACCCGAGAATTTCCGCCCGAGGTGTACGGCGGGGCGGGCGTGCACGTCACGGAGTTGGTGGCCCGGTTACGGCGGATGAGCACGGTGACCGTGCACTGTATGGGCGTACCCCGCCCGGATGCCCAGGTGCACGGCGCGGACCCCGAACTGGAACGGGCCAATCCGGCGCTGCGGATGATGTCGGCGCAGTTGCGGATGGCGGACGCGGTGGGTGCGGTGGACGTTGTCCATTCGCATACCTGGTACTCCGGCCTGGCCGGGCACCTCGCTGCGACGCTGTACGGGATCCCGCATATCGTCACCACTCATTCGCTGGAGCCACGCCGGCCGTGGAAGGCCGAGCAACTCGGTGGCGGCTACCGGTTGTCCTCCTGGTCGGAACGCAACGCGCTCGAACACGCCGACGCGGTGATCGCGGTGAGCGACTGGATGCGCCGCGATGTCCTCGATGCGTACCCCGCAATGGACCCGGATCGGGTCCATGTGGTGCGCAACGGGATCGATGCCGGCGTCTGGTACCCGGGCCCGCCGGTATCGGGCAGCCGCCGGATTCTGGACGAGCTCGGGGTGCGGGCGGATGCGCCGCTGGCGGTCTTCGTCGGGCGGATCACCCGGCAGAAGGGGGTCGGGCATCTGCTGGCGGCCGCGCGGGAGGTCGATCCGGCGATCCAGCTGGTGCTGTGTGCCGGTGCCCCGGACACCCCGCAGCTGGAAGCCGAGGTCGCCGATGCCGTCGCCGGGCTGCATCGGCGGCGCGGGAACGTGTTCTGGGTGCGGGAGATGCTGCCCACCGAGCAGATCCGCCAGCTGCTGGCCGCGGCCACGGTGTTCGTCTGCCCCTCGGTGTACGAGCCGCTGGGGATCGTCAACCTCGAAGCGATGGCGTGCTCGACCGCCGTGATCGCCTCGGATGTCGGTGGCATTCCCGAGGTGGTCGCCGACGGCCGAACCGGTCGCCTGGTGCATTTCGATGCCGGGGAGACCGGCGCCTACGAGCACGCGCTGGCGGCGGCGATCAACGAACTGGCCGCGGACCCGGGCCGGGCGGCCGAACTGGGCGCGGCCGGGCGCCGCCGCGCCCTGGCCGAATTCGACTGGTACCGGATCGCCGAGCAGACTGTGCGGGTCTACCGGGCGGTCCGCAAACCCTGACCGCTGCGCAACGCCGATTACGCCGAGGCCGGACCGGAGGCGATTTCGCCGGCCAGCGGCGCGACAGCGCCGATGATCTCGCCGACTGTCGCCTCGTCCACCCCGGCCGCGCTCAGCGAATCGGTCAGATGCCCGGCCACCAGATCGAAATGGTGCAGGGTGATGCCCCTGCCCTGGTGCACCTGTTTCATCGGCGCGCCGGTATAGGGTTCCGGGCCGCCGAGTGCCGCCGCGAAGAATTCGACCTGTTTACCTCGTAACCGGGACATATTCGTCCCGGTGAAGAAACCGGCCAATTCTTCGTCGGCGAGAACCCGGGTGTAGAAATCGGCGACTACTGTTTCGAGTGCCTCGTACCCGCCGATCCGGTCGTAGATTGTCGTGGTCTTCTGTTTGCCGAATGTCGGTAACCGCATACATCCAGGACATCAGGGCGGTGTTACCTGGCTATCAGGCCGGCGTCGCGAGTGGATTTCCCTGTGTGGCAGCGCTATTGCCCAGGCCTCACCGCGGTCCAAAGGTGGCGGTGAGCTCAGTCGCGGCCGGGTTCGGGGGCGGCGGCATAGGTTCCCACCGTGACCGATGCGGTCACTTCGAAAGGCTCGGGCAGCCGGTCGATGCGGTCGCCGGCGGCCGCCGCGTGGTGCGCGGACGGACCCATTGCCACGAGCCGTGCGATATCGGCGCGGGTCAGGCTCATCGAATACTCGACCATGCTGCTGTCCAGCCGGGTGAACAGGCCGGACATACTCTCGGCGAGCCGTCGTTCCTTGTCCGGATCGACAGTGACCATACCGAGCGGGCCGATCAACTCCCCGAGATGACGGACGGTCGGGGTGACCACCAGATACCGGCCCCCGGGCGCGAGGGATCGGGCTACGGACTCCGGGTTGCGTGGGGCGAAAACCGAGAGCGCCGCCGTGAGTGTGTGGTCGCGCACGGGTAGCCCGCGCCAGACATCGGCCACCACGGCCGCCGCGCGGCGATGGGCACGAGCGCACCGGCGGCCGGCGGGTTTGGCGATATCCACCGCGATTCCCCGGGCCGCCGGGAATCCGTTCAGGACGCGAGCCAGGTAGTAGCCGGTGCCCGCGCCGATATCCGCGATCACCTCGTCGCCGCCGGGCGGCCGGGACACCACGGCGGCCTCCGCGATCGCGGCGGCGATCGGCTCGAAAAATCCGGTGCTTTGAAAGGCCGCGCGAGCGTCGAGCATTTCGGCGGTATCGCCGGCCAGCTTGCCGGCGGCCGCGGTGAGCAGACTCACATAACCCTGCCGGGCAATATCGAAACTGTGCCCGAGTTCGCACCGCAGAACACGGTCCACGCACACCAGACCGCGGCCACATACGGGGCACCTCAGTACCTCGGCGACCGCGGCCAGCGCCGATTCCTCGGCAATTGGGCTAGCTGGTGACACTCTTCAATTCGTCACCGAGTGCCGCGGCTTCGTCAGGCGTGAGTTCAACGACCAAACGCCCGCCACCCTCGAGCGGGACCCGCATAACGATCCCGCGGCCTTCCTTGGTTGCCTCGAGGGGACCGTCCCCGGTGCGGGGCTTCATGGCCGCCATCCTCTGCTCCCTCCAGATCTGCGCGGTATGCTGCGCACTTGCTCGGATCCCCGGTTGTTACCAACCGGGCGGTCCGTCGGCTGAAGCGACGGACCGCACTCGGTCTATTCTTCCCTATCGCGGGAGATGGCGGACACTCGACGTCCAAATGTGATCGGTCAGCCGAGGCGGGTGTGCCGGGTATCGACCCAGCATTCGGCCAGGTGATCGTCGACCATTCCGGTTGCCTGCATCAGCGCGTAGGCGGTGGTCGGTCCGACGAAACGGAATCCGCGCCGCTTCAATTCTTTTGCCAGTGCGGTGGATTCGGGGGTTACGGCGGGAATTTCGGTGATCACGCGCGGTCGTGGCCGTGGGGCGGGAGCGAACGACCAGAGCAGTTCGTCCAGATCGATATCCAGCCCGCGCGCGACTTCCGCATTGGCGATACAGGCATCGATTTTGGCGCGATTGCGCACAATTCCCGGATCGGCGAGCAGGCGCTCACGGTCGGCATCACCGAATTCCGCGACTCGGTCGATGGCGAATCCGGCGAAGGCCAGCCGGAACGCGGGGCGTTTGCGCAGGATGGTGATCCAGGACAGCCCGGACTGGAACGCTTCCAGGCACAGCCGCTCGAACAGGGCATCGTTCCCGTGCAGCGGGCGCCCCCACTCCTCGTCGTGATAGTCGCGGTAGATCTGTGAATCTACCGACCACGGGCAGCGCACCAATGTGTCGGTGGTCACGGCCGCTCCGCGCCGCCGGTGCGAGCCGACGCGGTGGCCTGCGCCTCGGCCAATTGCGTCTGGAGTTCGTCCACCCGGGCGGCCAGCCGGGCCAGCGCCCAATCGACCTCGCCGGCCTTGTACCCGCGCACGACCTGCTGGAAGCGCAGCGCCCGGACATCGGCGCCGGAAATATCCTCTACCGGCAGAACGGTCGCGGTCGTCCCTTCGGGTAGCGGCCCCAGCTCCTCCGACCGACCGAAGAGTGCGCTGGCCAGCAGGAAGAGCACCGTGGCCACCAAACCCACGATCAGGACGTACAACAGCAGGGTGAGCATGGACCGAGTCTAAGGGCGGACCCTGACAGCGCGTTCAGAGGTTACGGGTGGTATCGATACCGAGAGACATCCCGGCGAGGCCGCGGCGGCGCACCGCCAGCTTGTCGGCGACCGCGCGCAGCGCGACAGCGGACTGGCAGTCCGGGTCGCGCAGCACGATGGGGGTGCCCTCGTCGCCCGCCTCACGCACTGCCTGTTCGATCGGGATCTGCCCGAGAAGCGGTACCTCGGCGCCGACCGCCCGGGTGAGCCGGTCGGCGACGGCCTGACCGCCCCCGGAACCGTACAGTTCCATCCGGCTGCCGTCGGGCAGGTCCAGCCAGGACATATTCTCCACGACACCGGCGATCCGCTGTCTGGTCTGCAGGGCGATGGCCCCGGCGCGTTCGGCGACCTCGGCGGCGGCGATCTGCGGGGTCGTGACGACCAGGATCTCGGCGTTCGGGATCAGCTGGGCGATGGAGATCGCCACATCGCCGGTCCCGGGCGGCAGATCCAGCAGCAGGACATCCAGATCACCCCAGAACACGTCGGCGAGGAACTGCTGCAGGGCCCGGTGCAGCATCGGACCCCGCCAGACCACAGGAGTGTTGCCCTGGGTGAACTGCGCGATAGAGATCATCTTCACGTCGTGCGCGACCGGCGGCATGATCATCCGCTCGACCTGGGTGGGCCGGGCGTCGGTGCCGAGCATCCGGGGGATGGAATGGCCGTATATATCGGCGTCGAGCACGCCGACAGCCAGACCGCGATCGGCGAGCGCAGCGGCCAGATTGACCGTGACGCTGGATTTACCGACCCCGCCTTTACCCGAGGCCACCGCGTACACGCGGGTGAGGGAACCGGGCTGGGCGAAGGGGATCACCGGTTCGGCGGAATCGCCGCGCAACTGTTTGCGCAGTTCGGTGCGCTGTTCGTCGCTCATGACGTCGAGCTCTACCGAGACGGCACCGACACCGGGCACATCTGTTACCGCGGTGCTGACCCGCTGAGTGATCTCCGTGCGCAACGGGCAACCGGCGGTGGTCAGGAAGACCTCGATATGCACATTGCTTTCCGGATCGATCCGGATGCTCTTCACCATGCCCAGTTCGGTGATCGGTTTGCGGATCTCCGGGTCGTCGACCTTCGCGAGGGCGCCCCGCACCTCCGCTTCCGTTACCACTGGCATGCTGCCGATGGTAGTGCTGTCAGATCCGGGGGAGTTCCGCGGGCCGTGGTGCGATACCCGTCTTGTACGACTGCGCCCAGGCCATAACGTTCGCGACGTACGCCATCGAGTTGTTGTAGCGCAGGATGGCCCTGGTCTGCTGGGCGGGATCGGTCATATCCAGCCCGCCGGAGCACAGGTACTTTCCGGCGGTCAGGGTCGCGTCGTAGTAGTTCTGCGGATCGGAGATCCCGTCGCGGTTGCCGTCCGCGGCGTAGTGGGTCCAGGTTTCCGGCAGGAACTGCATGGGACCCACCGCGCGGTCGTAGCCGCTGTAGCCGTCGAGTGCGCCGCCGTCGGAATCGTGGATGACATTGTTGCCCGACAGGCTGCCGTCCAGAGCCGGACCGAACACCGGGGCCAGCGCGTTACCGTCGCCGTCCGCTTTGCCGTCGTTCATATGGGTGGACTCCACCCGGCCGACACCGGCCAGCATCGTCCACGGCATATTGCATCCGGGATCCTCGTCGGCCAGGATCTGCTCGGCATTGATATAGGCGGCCTCGGCGATACCGGGAATCCCGGACGCGGCCACCGGTAGATCGTTACGGGCGCGGTTCGGGTCCAGCGCGACCGATTTCACTTCGATCGGCGCTTCGGGCGACTGCTTCGCCATGGCGTGCACCGCGTTCTCGTCGACAACAGCCGGCGCCATCGTCTGTGCGGGTGCCGCGGCGCCCAGGGCCGCTACATGCATTTCGACCGAGGCCGCGGTGGGATCGGTGGCCATGGCCGCCGCGGCGTTCGTAGCCACGACTCCGGCCGGTACCAGACCGGTCAGCGCGATAACGGAATTGCGCGTGACACTGGCAGGTTGCTGTTTACGGTGACGCCCCACGTACTCAAGCCCTTCATCTGAACCACAGCCTGCTACCACGGACGGCGTTGCCGTGCCGTGACCTTCGCCATCGAGAATACCGCATCCGAGACCAGTTCGTTACTGCCTCGTGACGGTTATTTCTCCGCGGAATGGGAAAGGAATGCACCGGCGCCCCTTGGGAACCGGTATGTACGGATTCGGGGCCCGGTCGGTGACCGGGCCCCGAACTCGGCGCGGGAGGGTGCAGTACGCCCGGCCGGTCTGTCCGATCAGGCGGGTGGCGCGGACTCCGCCGGCGCCGCGGGTGTGACCGGTGGTGGTGCCGGCACCGCATCGGCCGGAGTGGGTGCCGCGGGCCCGGGGATCACGGCGATCGGCAGCGGAATGACCAGCCCGCCCGGCAAGGTGATCGATGGGGGTGCCGACGCCGCCGGCGGGGCGGGTGGTGCCGCCCGGTTCTCGGTATTCCCTTGCGGTGCCGGGTTTTCCGGGGCCGGGGCTGCTGGTGTACCGGGTACCGGTGCGTCAGGCGTGGCAGGCGTGGGGCCGGCGGGGGTGCCCACCCCGGGAGATGCCTCCGGGGCGGGAGCGGGGGCCGGAAGGGCCTCGCCGACCTTCGGGGAACCCGGCGCCGGTGGGCACAGCAGTCCGCACGGGATCGGCGGCAGCCCCGGGATGCGGATCATCGGTTCGGGGCGCGGAGTCCGGATCGCGAACTCGGGCGGAGGGGGCGGGATCGGGGAATCGGTCTGCGCGGCGAGCAGGTCCGGCGAGCCCGGCGGCAATTGGGTGGGCACGCTCCCGGGCGGCACGAGGCCGGGGGACGGGATGACCGGTGCGGAACGGCCACCCGTGCGGTAGGCCGCGGACCAGCTCAGCACATTGGCCGCGTACGACATCGAGTTGTTGTAGCGCAGGACGGCCCGCAACTCCTGTTGCGGGTCACGGAGATTCAGCCCGCCGGAGCACAGGTACTTGCCCGCCGCCAGCGTGGCGTCGAAAACATTGTGCGGATCCGCGTGGCCGTCGCCGTTACCGTCGGCGGCGTAGTGCGACCAGGTACCGGGCAGGAATTGCATGGGCCCGAGGGCCCGGACGTATCCGCCGTCGGTGGTCCGGATGACCTCGTTGCCCGGCAGGGTGCCGTCCAGTGCCGGTCCGAGGATCGGCGGGTCGGTGGTGCCGGCGGCGTCGGTGCGGCCGTTGCTCGCGTGGCCCGATTCGATCCGGCCGATTCCGGCGAGCAGATTCCAGCTGACCCCACAGCCGGGTGTCGAGGACTGCAATGCCAGTTCCGCGTTGCGATAGGCGGCCAGCACTATCTCCGGGATTCCGAGGGGGCCGCCACCGCTGGGCAGGTTGATGGTGTGTAACGGCACGGCTCCGGCGAAAAGGCCGGGAGTCGGGCTCAGCGCTCGAAGTTTGCGTGGTGTGGTGGGCTCGGCCGGCAGCATTCCGAGTGTCTGGGCCAGTGGGGGCTGTGGGTCGCCGACCGGGTTACCAGTACGTTCGGTGTTCACGGCGAGCTCTGCTCCGGGTGCTTCCGGTGGTGTCGTCGAGAAGGTCGTATGGGCGGCCGAACCGCCGGCTACCAGGCCCGCCATGACGAGAGCCGACATTGCCACAGGGGTAGGTATCCGCATTCGGCTCCACCGTTCCTCTATGTCACAGGTGAGCGACCGTCTCGGACGATCCCGGATGGCGCGCTCGGGACAACGTGATCCAGGTTACCTACCGGTCAGGAGCATATTGTGGATTTCCGGTCATTCATCGGCGACCGGCGGTGAAACCGACCCTGTAACCGGCTTGTGACCGGAGGTTTTCTTGCGTTTCGGTTTGGTCGCTTTGTCCGGGCCGCGCGTCGGACCGACGCCCGCCGTGGTTTCGATCCGTTCGAGCGCGTCCCGGATCTCGTCCAGTTCCCGGCGCAGATAATCACGGGTGGCCACTTCGCCCACGGCCAGGCGGAGCGAGGCGAGCTCGCGCGCCAGGAACTCGGTGTCCGCCTTCGTCTGCGCGGCCCGCAGCCGGTCCTCCTCGAGCGAGACCCGGTCCCGGTTGTCCTGCCGGTTCTGCGCCAGCAGGATCAACGGGGCGGCATAAGCCGCCTGCGTGGAGAACGCGAGGTTCAACAGGATGAAGGGGTACGGATCCCAGCGCAGCGCGATCACGAAAACGTTCAGCGCGATCCAGATGACGACCACGACGGTCTGCAGCGCCAGATAGCGTCCGGTGCCCAGGAACCGCGCGATCCGCTCGCTGCCGCGCGCCAGCGCCTCGGCGTCCCAGTCGAACCGGAACCGGGACCCGACCGGCGTCTCCAGACGCTGCCGGGCGGTGGCCGCCGCCCGGCTCACGGTGCTCTTCTCGGTCACGGCCGCACACCCTCGTACAGTTGCTCGTCCTCACGCCAATTGGGCGGCAGCAGATGGTCCAGCACATCGTCCACACTCACCGCGCCCAGCAGATGGTTCTGCTCGTCCACTACGGGTCCGCATACGAGGTTGTAACTGGCGAAATACCGGGTCACCGCGGCGAGCGGCAACTCCGGGCGCAGTGTGGCCAGGTCGGTGTCCAGGATCCCGCCGACCAGATGCGCCGGCGGTTCCCGCAACAGTTGCTGCAGATGGACGCAGCCCAGATAGCGCCCGGTGGGGGTGGCCGTCGGCGGCCGGACCACGAAAACCATGGATGCCAGCGCGGGCGTCAGATCGGGGTCCCGGATCCGGGCGAGTGCCTCGGCGACTGTGGTGGACGGGCTCAGGACCACCGGCTCGGGCGTCATGAGCCCGCCCGCGGTATCCGGCGAATGTTCCAGCAGCCGGCGTACCGGCTCGGATTCCTCCGGATCCATCAGCGTCAGCAGCGATTCGGCCTCGTTCTCCGGCAGGCCACCGAGCAGATCGGCGGCATCGTCGGGATCCATCGCCTCGAGCACATCGGCCGCCCGGGTTATCTCGAGCTGACCGATCAGTTCCAGTTGGTCGTCGCCGGACAGTTCCTGGACGACATCGGCGAGGCGCTCGTCGTTCAGCGCCCCGGCGACCTCGAGCCGGCGCTTGGCCGGCAGCTCCCGCAACATATGCGCGACATCGGCCGCCCGCTGCCCCTCGAACTGTTCGAGCAGGGTGCTGACGTCCTGCCCCGGACGATCCAGCTCGTACGGGGTGAGGCCCTGCACCCGGGCCCAGTCCACCACGTGCACCGTGCGCCGCCGCCCCAGCCGGCGATGCCCGCGGACCGCGACCCGCGAGACCCGCCAATCCCGGGTCCGGGTCAAGGAGATTCCGAGATCCACGACGAAGACATCGACACCCGCGAGATCGGGGAGGTCCGGATCGTCCACCCGCACCGAGGAGTCCACGATCTGCGCCATCGCCAGCAGTTCGCCCGGGCGCTGCGCGAAGCGCCGCAGACTGACATTCCCGGTGTTCAGCGTCACCGAACCGGGTTCGATCGTGGTCACCCGCAGCATCGGGACGAAGATCCGGCGCCGGGTCGGCAACTCCACCACGATCCCGTGGACACGCGGTTCCTGCCGGTCGTACCGGACGGCCACGACCACGTCGCGTACGCGGCCGATAGACTCGCCGTCCGGCCCCAGCACCGCCAGGCCGGTCAGCCTGGCGATGTACACCCTGGTAGCTGCCATGGATGCCAGGCTAGATGTTCCGGGGCCGGACCGGGCCGACCACAGGAGTCTTGATGAAGCCGCGCCGTTCCGTGCTCGCCGTGCCGGGCAGCAACCCGAAAATGATCGCCAAGGCCAAAGGGCTGCCGGTCGACGAGATCTTCCTGGACCTCGAGGACGCCGTCGCCCCCGGGGCGAAAGCCGCCGCCCGAGCCAATATCGTGGCCGCCCTCAACGATTCCGGCTGGGGGCACCAGCTACGGGTGGTCCGGGTCAACGACTGGACCACGCAGTGGACATACGCCGACGTGATCTCGGTGGTCGACGGTGCCGGAACCGCACTCGACGCGATCCTGCTGCCCAAGGTGACCGACGCGGGTCAGGTCCGGGCGCTCGACCTGCTGCTGAGCCAATTGGAGCGCGCCAACGGGATCGAACCGGGCCGGATCGGCATCGAACCGCAGATCGAGAACGCGCTGGGATTGCGCAATATCGACGAGATCGCCACCGCCAGCCCCCGTGTCCAGACCCTGGTCTTCGGCCCCGCCGATTTCATGGCGAGTATCAATATGCGCACCCTGGTAGTCGGCGAGCAGCCCGAGGGCTACGACACCGGCGACGCCTACCACCACATCCTGATGACGATCCTGCTCACCGCCCGGGCCCACGGCCTCCAGGCGATCGACGGCCCCTACCTGCAGATCCGCGATATAGACGGCTTCCGCCGCGCGGCCGGCCGCACCGCGGCGCTGGGTTTCGACGGCAAATGGGTCCTGCACCCGAGCCAAGTCGACGCGGCAAACGAGATCTTCAGCCCCCGCCAATCGGATTACGACCACGCCGAACTGATCCTGGAGGCCTACGCCTACCACACCTCGGCCGATGGCGGCGCCCGCGGCGCGGCGATGCTGGGCGACGAAATGATCGATGAGGCGAGCGCGAAGATGGCGGTCGTGATCGCCGAAAAAGGCCGGGCGGCGGGGATGAAGCGGACGTCTGTGTTCACGCCTCCCGAGTAGGGGTTCGGGCTGTCCTTTTACCGAGGATTGCCCGATTCGAGACCAGGTCCCGGACCCGTCCCACCCGAGGCGGCACAATATAACTATGACGAACCCATTAGGTAGCTCGAATCGCGGCAGACAGAGTCTGCCTACGCCGCCTTCGGGATGGCCCGTCGGTTCGTATCAGACCTATGCCGAGGCGCAGCGTGCCGTGGATTATCTGGCGGACAATCAGTTCCCGGTGCAGAACGTGACCATTGTCGGTGTCGATCTCATGCAGGTCGAGCGGGTGCTGTATCGGCTGAACTGGGGCAAGGTTATCGGCGGGGGCGTCGTATCGGGTGCCTGGCTCGGCCTTTTCCTCGGGCTGCTGCTGAGCTTGTTCACGACGAACGGAATGGCCGGTCCGCTGCTGGTGGGGCTTGTCGGCGGCATTATTTTCGGGGTTATTTCCACCACCATCCCGTACGCCGCCACCCGCGGTCAGCGTGATTTCGCCTCGACCATGCAGCTCGTCGCCGGCCGTTACGACGTACTGTGCGATCCGAAAGCCGCCGAGCAGGCCCGGGATATGCTCGCCCGGCTGGCGATCTAGCCGATGGATGTGATCGACCGGGTGCGCGCCGCGGTGCTGCGCCATTTCGAGGTGGACGCCGCCGCCGTGGACACCGCTTCGATGACATTCCTGGGCCTGGAACCCATCGAGATTCTGCGGATACCGGGTGACGGCGTGGTGCATTACGCGACCGTCGGCGGTTCGCGGCATCCGATGGGAGATCCCGCCGCGGTGCTCGCCGATCCGCTACGTGGTCCGCGGGCCGAACTGGTGCTCAGTTTGCGGGCCCGGTCCGGGAGTGGGGCAGGAGTGGCCCGGTCGCTGGGTGTGCTCGCCGCCTCGCCCGCGGTGGAAGGTGTTGTCCTGCAGGCCGACGCACTGCTGGATCTGGGTGAGCCGCTGTGGCGTGGCGCCCCGTTCACCGCCGTGCTGCTCGGTCCCGGTGTTATCCCGGAAGTGGTCCTGCCCGAACCCGCCGATCCGGTGCGGTACTTCACGGTGACCCCGGTGACGGCCACCGAAGCCGCCTGGGTGCGAGTGCGCGGGGCGCAGGCCCTGCGGGACGCCTGGAACGAGGCGGGGATCGATGTACTGGATCCCGGCCGCGGCGCGGCGACGCTCTGACGTTCCGGTGTTCACAGCCAGTTGTTGCGGCGGAACAGGGCGAGCAGGGTCAGGCAGATCGTGAGGATGACCAGTAGCACCGCCGGATAACCCCAGGTGGTTTTCAGTTCCGGCATATGTTCGAAGTTCATTCCGTAGATGCCGGCGATCATCGTCGGCACGGCGGCCACCGCCACCCACGCCGATATCTTCCGCATATCCGTGTTCTGCTGGACCGTGATCTTCGCGAGCGCGGCGTTTATCAATGAGCTCAGGGCGTCGTCGAAATCGGTGATACGTTCGGCGACCGTGGTGTGGTGATCGGCGACATCGCGGAAATAGCGGCGGATCTCGGCGTCCAACGGGAGTTCGGTGTTGTGCACCAGCGATTGCAGCGGCAGTGCCAGTGGATTCACCGCGCGCCGAAGTTCCACCACTTCCCGTTTGAGTTGATAGATGGCTTCGACAGTGATCGGGGAGCGCGGCGTGAAGATCTCCTCTTCCATCGCGTCGATATCGAATTCCACCGATTGCACGACCTCGATATAGGAGTCGACCACATGGTCGGCGATCGCGTGCAGTACCGAACCGGGGCCCAGGCGTAACCGGTCCGGATCGGATTCCAGCCGGCGCCGTACGACCGCCAGCGGCGAATGTTCGCCGTGCCGGACCGCGATCACGAAATCGCGTGCGATGAATATCAGCAGTTCACCGGTTTCCACGATTTCGCTGACACTGTGGATTTCGTGCTCCCGGTAGGCGACCGTGCGCATCACCACGACCAGCGTCTGGTCGTAGCGTTCCAGTTTCGGTCGCTGATGCGCCTGGACCGCGTCCTCGACGGCGAGGGCGTGCAGTCCGAACGTCGCGGCGACCTCGGCCATCTGGGCGGCGTCGGGATCGTGCAGACCCAGCCAGACGAACCCGCCGTGCTCGCGGGCTGCGGCCAGCGCGCTCTTGTGGGTGTGTCGCCCGGGGAGCCGCTCGCCGTCCACGTAGACAGCGCAGTCGACGACCGCGCGGGCGGTGGGCACCCGGATATACGGTGCCGAAGTGGAACGCCGCGCCCGTCCCGGTCCGTGGAACGGCAGCGGAAGGGAAGGCACCCGTCGATGCTAGCCCGCCCGCGCAGACAGCACCGGGGGGCCGCACTGACAGACTGGACGGCGTGCGCATCGATCTGCATACCCACACCACCGCCTCCGACGGCACCGACACCCCGGCCGACCTGGTGCGCAAGGCAGCCGGCGCGGGCCTGGACGTCGTCGCGATCACCGATCACGACACCACCGCCGGCTGGGCCGAAGCCGAGGCCGCGCGCCCGGCCGGATTGTCCCTGATTCGTGGCATGGAGATGTCGTGTGTGGGCCGCGGTGTCGACGGCTGGCCGGTATCGGTGCATCTACTGGCCTACCTGTTCGACCCCGCCGACAGCGGTTTCGCGGCCGAACGTGAGCGGCTGCGCGGCGAGCGGGTACAGCGATTACGAGCCATGGCCGAACAGATGGCCGCGGACGGGCTACCCGTCGACCCGGACGCGGTGCTCGCCTCCGCGGGTCCCGCGGCGGGCCGCCCGCATCTGGCCCGTGCCCTGGTGGAGGCCGGTGTGGTCCCGAGCGTCGAAGCCGCTTTCGCTCAGTTGCTGGCCTCGAACGGCCCGTACTACGTGGAGAAGGCGGATACGCCGCTGCACCGCGCGGTGGCGATGATCGCCGACGCCGGTGGGGTGAGTGTGCTGGCGCACGGACGGGCCCGCAGCCGCGGCCGTCTGCTCGATCTCGCGGAGATCCCGGACCTCGTACCGTTGGGCCTGGGCGGGCTGGAAGTGGACCACCCCGACCACAACACCGGAGATCGCGGCGTCCTGCGCGATCTGGCGGCGGAATACGGTCTGTTGACGACCGGGTCCTCGGATTATCACGGTGCGAACAAAACGATCGCACTGGGCGCGTGCACCACCGACCCCGCGCAGTTCGAGAAGCTGGCCGGTAGAGCCGCCGGCGTCCCGGTGCTCGCCTCATGAAAGTGGTACGCGGACTCAGCGGAGCTGTCGCGGCCGGACTCGTCGTGCTGGCCTGTGTCGTCGTGGGTGCGGCGGTGATCGGTGCCCGCCGCGGCTTCCCCGGCCCGGGCGCGGAATCGGTCGGCTGGCATATCGTGATCGCGGCGCTCGCCATTGCGGCACAGGTCTATTCGGATCGCAAACGCGGCCGGGCGTCCCTCGTCGCCGCCGCGCTGGTGATCGGGGCCGCCACAATCCTGCTCTGGACCCAATGGTGGGGCTGAGTTACGGCCGCTTCTCACCCTTCCGGGCAGTCGGCCGCGAGTTTCCGCTTACGGGAAGGTAATCCCGGCCGCTTACGCTGAGCCCGTGGCGTCCGATACCCGATCCGCAGCGCCGGCGTTTGGCGTATCACCTGCGACCTGGCACAATGTTGCGGATTCCCGATCGTTGCCACCGCCGGGTCGGGGATATCGGGCGCCCACCGCCACGCGACGCACCGTCGCGGCCGGAGCCGGGCGCCAGTCGAGTTCTGCCGGACCAACCCGTCCGAAATCCGCCCGGAGGGCCCGCTGCCCGAAATCAGTGCCGTCGCCTTTCGCCTCGCCTCCGGTCTCTCCGGGGCGCCCGGGTTATGGCGTTGCCGGGAAACATCCTGGTCGCGCCGCCGATGAACGATATGACGCAGATAACACCAAATACCCGGCGGTAACCGTCCACCGGTTACGACCGCAACCAGCAGGAGTGAAATCGTGTCCTCTGTGACTGACGCACCGAACGCCACCGCCAGCAAAAAAGAGGCCGAAGACCTCGCGGCGATCACGCACGAGGAGATCTTCGCCGGTCACCTCGGCGGCAAGCTCTCGGTCGAGCTCAGCTCGCCACTCGAGACGCAGCGTGACCTCTCGATCGCCTACACCCCGGGAGTCGCGCAGGTGAGTCGCGCGATCGCGGAGGACGAGAAACTGGCCAAGCGCTACACCTGGACCGACCGCCTCGTGGTTGTGGTCAGCGATGGTTCCGCGGTGCTCGGGCTCGGTGATATCGGCCCGCGGGCTTCGCTGCCGGTGATGGAAGGTAAATCGGCGCTGTTCAAGAAGTTCGCCGGGCTGGATTCCATTCCGATCGTGCTGGACACCAAGGATGTCGACGAGATCGTCGAAACCCTGGTGCGGCTGCGCCCCAGCTTCGGCGCCGTGAACCTGGAGGACATCTCCGCGCCCCGCTGCTTCGAGATCGAGAAGCGGGTCGTCGAAGCGCTCGATTGCCCCGTTATGCACGACGATCAGCACGGCACCGCCATCGTGGTGCTGGCCGCGCTCAACGGTGCGGCCGCAGTGCAGGGCCGGCCCACCTCCGGCCTGAAGGTCGTGGTGTCGGGCGCCGGTGCCGCGGGTGTGGCCTGCACGAATATTCTGCTCGCCGCCGGTATCGCCGATGTGACGGTGCTCGATTCGAAGGGCATCGTCAGCCGCGACCGCACGGACCTCAACGCCGTGAAAGCAGATCTGGCCGAGCGCACCAACCCGCGCGGCCTCAGCGGCACCGCGGCGGACGCCCTCACCGGTGCCGATGTGTTCCTGGGTCTGTCCGCGGGCACGATCGCCGAAGAGCTGATCGCGTCGATGGCGCCGGAGGCGATCGTGTTCGCCATGTCGAATCCGGACCCGGAGATCCACCCGGAGGTCGCTCGTAAGTACGCCGCGATCGTCGCCACGGGTCGCAGCGATTTCCCGAACCAGATCAACAATGTGCTGGCCTTCCCCGGTGTGTTCAAGGGAGCCCTCGACGCGGGTGCCCGGCGGATCACCGAAGGTATGAAGATCGCCGCCGCGGAAGCGATTCTCGGCGTGGTCGCCGACGAACTCGCGGTCGACAAGATCGTGCCCAGCCCCCTCGACCCCAGGGTCGCCCCGGCGGTCGCCGAAGCGGTCGCCGCCGCCGCTCGCGCGGAGGGCGTCGCCTGATAGATCGTTCCGCCTTACCCGGGCGGTAACCGCAACTGCAGCACCCGGCCGACACCAATGGCCGGGTGCTGCAGTTTTGGCGCCGCCTGCGGCGTCGCGGGTTCGGGGCCCCCTTGGTCTCGTTCTTCACTCCCGGCGATCGGTCGCTGCGCTCCTTCGCTCTGGTCGCTCCAGAACGAGACGGGCCCCGAACCACCAAGGCGGATTATGGGGCCGGGCCAGTACATGTTTCGACACTCGTGTATCCGCACCGATCCGTCCGACGCCCGCGGATCCGGGCCTATCTCGTTGACGGGACCAGCTCCCCGGTCGAGGCGGGGTCGCGTCGGCCGCGACGGTAGATTCTGGATGATTGTCGGTGCCCGGGACCGGGTGCTGCGGGCTGGTTACGGAAGTGGGGTGTTTTCGCGCGATGGTGCTGGCTGGGACCGTGCGTGCCGTGGGTCGGGTGCTGGTGCCGGTACTGGCGGTGCTGACCGTCTCCTGCGGTGGAGACGACACCGAGCCTGTGGTGGTGGGGGCACAGGAGTCGGCGCAGTCGCGGGTGCTGGCGGAGATCTATGCGCAGGCGCTGGCGCGGACCGGGACCGCGGTACGGGTCGAGACAGGGCTCGGGGGCCGGGGGGATGTTCTCGCGGCGCTGGGTGAGGGGACCGTCGCGGTGGCGGCCGATCACAACGGGGCGCTGCTCGCGGAGTTGAATACCGGTGCCGACGCCGCGACGGTGGATTCGGTGACCGAGGAACTGAACGGGTCGCTGCCTCAGGACACGGCCACCTCCGACCCGGCCGACGGGGCCGATTTCGAACCCCGGGTGCTGCTCACCACCGCCGGCGCCGAACAGCGCGGAATCGAATCGGTCGAAGATCTCGGCGGCCATTGTGCGGGACTTGTCGCGGGGACCGCGGCGGTTCCGGGACTGTTCGAGCTGCCCGCGGTCGCGGGGCGGATCCCGGATTGCGAGTTCACGGCGACTCAGCAGTTCGCCGACCCCGGCGAACTGCGCCGGGCTCTGCTGGACGGCCGGATCCAGGCGGCTGTGCTGGGCGGCCCCGCCGAATTCCTTCCCGGTGGCACCGACGGGCTGACCGTTCTGGCCGACTCCGGGGCGGAGATACGCACCGAGAACCCGCTCGCTCTGGTCCGCAAAGGGGTGCTCGGCGAGCAGCAACTGGAGAAGCTGAACTATGTCGCCGGTGAACTCACCACCGATGAGTTGGTGACCCTGGTGCGGCGAGTCCGGGACGAGGGTGCCGATCCGGGAGAGCTGGCGCGGACTTGGCTGGACGCGCACGGTCTGTAGTAGGCGTTACGATCGGTCCGATATGCCCGGAATGTTGGCGCGGCTCGCGACGTCGTACCAGGAGTCCGGAGTGACCACGGCATGAACCGTTTGCCGCTGCCGCGCGCCCTGCTGTGGGTCGGCCGGTGGCGGATGGGGTGGTGCGATCGCGCGGCGCACCGCGACGGATCCACGAGCCGGCGCATACGGCGCCGCTGGGACAGGAATGGAATCAATGCCCACTCAACGTAATCCGTGGCTGGCCTTGGGGGCTCTGGTCGTCGGGTTCTTCATGATCCTGCTCGATGTGACCATCGTGGCAGTCGCCAATCCGGCGATCATGACCGAGCTGCACGCCGATATCTCCCAGGTCATCTGGGTGACCAGCGCCTATCTGCTCACCTATGCGGTACCGCTGCTGATCACCGGGCGGCTGGGTGACCGGTTCGGGCCAAAGAACGTCTATCTGCTCGGCCTGACGGTGTTCACCCTCGCTTCCCTGTGGTGCGGGCTGTCCGGCGATATCGAGACGCTGATCGCCGCGCGAGCGGTGCAGGGTCTGGGTGCCGCGCTGATGACCCCGCAGACCATGGCGGTGATCACCCGGACCTTCCCGCCGGACGGCCGCGGCGCCGCGATGGGCCTGTGGGGCTCTGTCGCCGGCCTGGCGACGCTGGTCGGCCCTATTCTGGGCGGGTTGCTGGTCGACGGTCTCGGCTGGGAGTGGATCTTCATCGTCAACGTGCCGGTCGGTATCGTCGCCTTCGTGCTCGCGGTCTGGCTGGTGCCCGCGCTGCCCACGCATGAGCACAAATTCGATCTGCTGGGTGTCGTACTGAGCGCGGCGGGCATGTTCCTGCTGGTGTTCGGGATCCAGGAGGGCAATGCCGAGGACTGGTCGGCGAAGATCTGGGTGATGATCGCCGCGGGTCTCGCGGTGCTGGCCGTATTCGTGGTGACCCAGGCCCGCGGCAAAGGGGAACCGTTACTTCCGCTCGGGCTCTTCCGCGACCGCAATTTCTCGCTGTCGAACCTGGCGATCGCCAGTATGGGTGCGTCGGTCACCGCCCTCATGGTGCCGATCTACTTCTATCTGCAGGCCGTGCACGGTATGACCCCCACCCGTTCCGCCCTGGTCCTGGCGCCCATGGCGATCGTCACGGGTTTCACCGCGCCGGTGGTCGGCAAATTGTCCGGGCGTTTTCATCCCCGCCTCATCCCGACCACCGGGTTCCTGCTGTTCGCGATATCCGTAGCCTGGTTCGCCCTGGTGATGCGGAACCCCCACGCGAATATCACCTGGATGGTGATCGCCGGTGCGGTCGCGGGCCTGTCCAACTCGTTCATCTGGGCACCGCTCGCCACCACGGCCACCCACAACCTGCCGATCCACCAGGCCGGCGCCGGCGCCGGCGTCTACAACACGACCCGCCAGGTCGGTTCGGTACTCGGCAGTGCCGCCATCAGCGCCCTGGTAGCCGCCCGGATGACCGCGGGCGGCATGGGTGATGCCCCCGCGGGCGAAGGCATGGGAAGCGAACAGGTCCCCGAACCCATCCGGCAGATCTTCAGCACCGCCCTGAGCGAAGCCACCTTCTTACCTGCCGCCCTACTCCTGATCGGCGCCGCCGCCTCGGTCCTGTTCATCCGCAACCCCGCCCCCCGCCCCGCCGGCCCCACCGAAGCCCCCAAAGCAGATCCGGTCAGCCTCTAGACGGCGGTTTCCATCGCTCTGTATGCACGGCACCGGTCTGTCCGCATACAACCGAACCCCGTTTCCCCGCATGCGGACGGTCGACCTCGGTGGTTCGGGGCCCGTCTCGTTCTGGAGCGACCAGAGCGAAGGAGCGCAGCGACTGAGCGCCGGGAGTGAAGAACGAGACCAAGGGGGCCCCGAACCCCGCGACGCCGCAGGCGGCGCCAAAAACACAGAACCTCCACGAACGGCCCCGCTTGCCACCTCGGCGGTTCAGCACACCGAAACACACCGTCGAAACGCAGCGGGCCCCGGCAGGCTTTCGCCTACCGGGGCCCGCCGAGCCCGGGGAGATCAGCTGTAGATCTTGTCCACTTCCCCCGCGTACTGCTTCATCACCACAGCCCGCTTCAACGACATCTTCGGCGTGAGCTCACCCGTTTCCTGCGTCCAGTCCACCGTGAGGATATTGATCTTCTTGATCTGCTCAGCCTTGGAGACCTTCTTGTTGGTCTCGGCGACCGCCTCCTCCACCTCCGTGATCAGCGTCGGGTTCTTGACCAGTTCCGCGATATCGACATCCGCCGCGACATTGTTGCGTTCCTTCCAGCCCGGCAGCGCCTCCGGGTCCAGCGTGATCAGCGCGCCGATGAACGGTTTGCCGTCGCCCACCACCATCACCTGGCTGATCAGCGGGTGCGCCCGCAGCGAATCCTCCAGCACCGCCGGGGAGACATTTTTACCACCGGCCGTGACCAGGATTTCCTTCTTGCGGCCCGTGATGGAGATGAAACCGTCCGCGTCGATCGCGCCCAGGTCGCCCGTTTTGAACCAGCCGTCCTCGAACGCGTCCGCGGTCGCGTCCGAGTTACCCCAGTAGCCGCCGAACACCACCGAACCGCGCAGGAGCAGTTCGCCGTCCTCGGCGATTTTGGCCGCGTGTCCTTCGATCGGCCGGCCGACCGTCCCGACCCGGATATGTTCCGGCGTGTTGACCGAGATCGCGGCCGTGGTCTCGGTGAGTCCGTAGCCCTCATAGATGGTGACACCGATACCGCGGAAGAAGTGCCCCAGCCGGGCGCCCAGGGGACCGCCGCCGGAGACCGCGGCCTGGCAGTTGCCCCCCAGGGCGGCCCGCAGTTTGCCGTAGACGAGTTTGTCGAACAGCGCGCGCCGGGCCTGTAGCAGCAGGCCGGGTTTGCCCTTTTCCAGGGCTTCGCTGTATTCGATCGCGGTGGCCGCCGCGGCGTCGAAGATTTTGCCCTTGCCGTCGTCGTGCGCCTTCTGCTTGGCCGCGTTGTAGACCTTCTCGAAGACGCGCGGTACCGACAGCACGAAGTCCGGCCGGTGTTCGGCGAACTGCTGTACCAGCGTGCTCCAGTCGGAGGTGTGCGCGACGGTCACCTTGGCGTCGAAGGCCGCCAGTCCCACAGCGCGGGCGAAAACATGCGCCAGCGGCAGGAACATCAGCGTCTTCTTACCCGGGGAGAGGAAGGAGGCCAGCGCGATCCGGTCGGACCGGGATTCGGCCCAGAGGTTGGCGTGGGTCAGCATGACCCCCTTGGGACGGCCCGTGGTGCCGGAGGTATAGATCAGGGTGGCCGGGGATGCGGCGTCGACCCGGGCGCGGCGGTCGTGAACAGCCTGGTCGTCGAGTTCGGCGCCGCGTTCGATCAGCGTATCGATGGCGCCGGAGTCGATCTGCAGGGTTTCGCGCAGTTCCGGCAGTTCGGCCGGATCGATTTCGGCGACGACGCCGCGGTGTTTGTCGTTTTCGACGACGAGCAGCGTGGTCGCCGAATCCTGCAGGATCCAGCGGGCCTGTTCGGCGGAGGAGCTGTCGTAGATGGCGACGGTGCAGCCGCCGGCGGCCCAGATGGCGTAGTCGAGCAGGGCCCATTCGTAGCGGGTGGCGGCCATGATGGCGACGCGGTCGCCCAGTTCGATACCGGTGGCGATCAGACCTTTGGCCACATCGGTGACCGCTTTCGCGAACTCGGTCGCCCGAACATCGCGCCAGCCGCCCCGGCCGTCGGGGACGTTGAACATCACCGCGGCGGGGGATTCCTTCGCGTGCCGGAACACGGCATCGGAATTGTTCGCGTCCTCGGGGATGGTGTAGGAAGCCGGGGCTTCGAACTCGCGCATCATTGCCTTTCCCTGTTTGCTAACTGGTCGGTAATTTACGCCACCGGCGAGGTCCGTTGGCGAGCCACCCGTGAATGCGCAGGACTACACGGTGTGGCCGGGGCTGACGAGTTCCGATCAGGTATTCATCCTAGGTCGCTCGCTGGTTGCTGCTCCATGGCTTGCCGTAGGAAACCGGCCATTTCGGTCAGCACGGCTGCCGCGGGACCGACCAGCGCGGCCTGTAACTGGGCGACATGCCAGAGCCCGCGGCTCTCGGTGAATTCCACCGTGACACCCGCCGCCCGCAGCGCGGTCGTGAGATCGACACACTGCGGGTGCAGTAGTTCGTCGATATCGGCCTGCACATAGACCGGCGGCAGCCCGGCCAGGACACCGTGCAGCGGGGCGTAACCGGTGTCGTTGCAGTCGCCCGAGCCCAGATAGGCCGCCGCGCAGGCGCGCGACCAGGGACCGTTGACCACCAGGTCGCGGGGACGCTGGGACTCTTCGTTCGGATCCACCCAGGGCGCGATCAGGCCCAGTGCGGCGGGCGTATAACCGTGCCGGGCGATCAGCCGCTGGGCCAGGGCAAGCGACAACCCGCCGCCGGCCGAATCCCCGGCGACCGCGATCCGATCGGGGGCGTAGCCGTATCCGTTGACCAGTTCCAGGTAGGCGGCCTCGGCATCGTCGAGCGCCGCGGGATAGGGGTGTTCGGGTGCCAGCCGGTAATCGATGGCATAGACCGGCAGTCCGGTTTCGGCGGCGAGCCGGCCGTTGAGTGACCGGTGGGTGGCCAGCGAACCGACGGCGTAACCGCCGCCGTGCAGGTAGAGCACGGCGGCGGGTTCGGTCGCGGCGGGTGTGCGCGGGGCGAGTCGCTCGGCCGGGCGTCCGCCCAGTCGTAACTTCTCCACCCGGACACCCGCGGGCACCGGCTGCAGTACCGAGGCGGCATCGATCAGTGCTCGCTGAACTCGGAACGGCAACCCGGCGTGGAATGTCACCCGGTACAGCGGACCCATGACTGCCCGCACCACGGGCAGTGGCAGCGCGATATCTCGCATATCGGTCTTTCTCGCGATCAGGGCAGGTAACGGCGTTCGACGGCCACCGCGATGCGCTGGTAACCGGACGCGGCGGTGCGGACGAACAGATCCAGCAGTTTGGCTTCCCAGCCGATCAGGACCCGGCCGCGGCCCTTGCGCACGCCGTCGACAATGGTCTGGGCCGCCATCTCGGGGCTGTGGATGGCGAGGTATTTGTCGAACTTCGAGGTGGCGTCGGCACCGTCGATATCGTCGCTGTAGGTGGCGTTGCGGGCGACCGCGGTCTTGATTCCGCCGGGATGCACGCACGTGACCTGGACCGGCGCCTTGTCCACCAGCATTTCCTGGCGCAGAGCTTCGGTGAATCCGCGGACCGCGAATTTCGCCGAGTTGTACGCGGCCTGGCCGGGGACGGCGATGAGCCCGAAGAGGCTGGAGACGTTCACGACGTGCCCGTCACCGGATTCCAGGATGTAGGGCAGGAAGGCTTTGGTCCCGTTCACCACACCCCAGAAATCGACATCCATGATGCGTTCGATGTCTTTGAAATCGGTTTTCACGATATCGCCGTGGTGCGCGATACCGGCATTGTTGTAGATCTGGTGTACGACGCCGAAATGCTGTTTCACCGCGTCCGCGTACAGCAGCACGGCCTCGCGCTCGGCCACGTTCAGCCGATCCGATTTCACCTCGGCGCCCAGTTGCTCGCACCGGCGTACGGTTTCGGCAAGTCCCTCGGTGTCGATATCGGAGAGGGCCAGCTTCGCTCCGCGGCGCGCGAGGTTAACGGCCAGTGCCCGGCCGATACCGGAACCCGCGCCGGTGATGACACAGACCTTGTTACGGAAGTAAGCCTCGTTGCTCATGGGGCAGTCACTACTTTCAGATCGGGACGAGCGGGTGCGTCGGCGGCGGTCGTCGTATCGTAGGCGGCCATATCGAATTTCCTTGTGATGCGTCGGAATTCGAAGGTGAAATCCGGCCACAGCGTGGTGTTGTTGCCGTGCTTGTCGAGGTACCAGCTGGCGCAGCCGCCGGTGCTCCACACGCTCTTGGCGAGTTTGCGCTGCAGGCCGGCGTTGAAATCGTCCTGGGCCTCGCGACGCACCTCGACAGTACGCAGGTTCCTGCGTTCGAAGGTGGCCAGCGCGTCGGCGATGTAGTTGATCTGCGATTCGATCATGTACACCATCGAGGTGTGGCCGAGCCCGACATTCGGGCCGAGCAGGAAGAACATATTCGGATAGTTGGCGATCGCCGCCCCCTTGTACCCCTGCTGACCGATCTCGTCGAAGATTTCCGAGAGGCTGCGGCCGTCGCGGCCGAAAATGGTCTGGTATGCCGGGGAATCGGTGACGTGGAAGCCGGTGGCCACCACGATCGCGTCGACCTCGCGCTCGGTGCCGTCCTTCGTGACGATCGAGTTCGCGCGGATCTCGGCGATACCGTCGGTGACCACGTCGACATTGTCGCGGTCCAGCGCCGGGTAGTACTCGTTCGAGATCAGCATGCGCTTGCAGCCGATCCGGTAGTCCGGGGTGACCTTCTTACGGAGTTCGGGATCGCGGATCTCGAACTGCAGTTTGGCCTTGGACAGCGCCTCGAACCCCCGCATCAGCGGCGGGAATTTCGCCAGGCCCACCACCTGCGTTTCGCGGGCGGCGTAGATGGCGGCGCGGGACAGCCGCTGCACACCCGGAATATGTTTGAACGCGAGCCGCTCCGGCAGCGTGTACGGCCGGTCGAGCCGGGGGAGCAGCCACGGCGCGGTGCGCTGGTAGACGTCGAGGTGGGAAACCTTGCCGGCGATCGCGGGGACGATCTGGATGGCCGAGGCGCCGGTGCCGATCACCGCGACCCGCTTACCGGCGAGGTCGGAATCGTGATTCCAGCGGGCGGAGTGGAAGATCTCGCCCTCGAAGCTGTTGATGCCCTTGATATCGGGCAGATTGGGTTCGCACAGTGCGCCGACCGCGGAAACCACGGTATCGGCGGTGAAATCGCCCTTGCTGGTGCTGATCTCCCACTGGGCGGTGTCGTTGTTCCAGTGGGCGCTGGTGACATCGCAGTCGAAGAGGTGTTTATCGCGCACGTTGTACTTCTCGGCGACGCCCTGGATATAGGACTGGATCTCGCCCTGACGGGAGAACGAGCGGGACCAGTCGGGGTTCAGGGCGAACGAATAGGAGTACAGGTGCGAGGGCACATCGCACGCGGCACCGGGGTAGGTGTTGTCCCGCCAGGTGCCGCCGACATCGCTGCCGCGTTCCAGGACCAGGAAATCGTCCCGGCCCTGCTGGGTCAGCCGGATGGCGAGGCCGAGGCCGGCGAAACCGCTGCCGATGATGATCGTCCGCAGGTGGCGGGGCTGGGCAGCGGCGACAGCTTTGTCTGTAACCTTGCGACTCATGTACCCCAGACTAAAGCTCTATTGAGTCGGAGTCAACAGTATTGAGCAGCGTTCAGTAGGATGGATCGAGTGAGCACGAGTCCGGGAGAAACCGCCAAACGCGTCCGCCTGAGTCCGGACGAGCGGAGGACGCAGTTGATCACCCTCGGAGTCAAAATGCTCGGCGAACGGGCGATCGAGGACATATCGGTCAGTGAAATCGCAGCTCAGGCCGGTATTTCCCGCGGGCTGCTGTTCCACTATTTCCCCACCAAACAGGATTTCCAGCTGGCAGTCGTGCAGCAGGCGAATGCGGAACTGCTGGTGCGGGTGGTCCCGGACCCCAGCCTGGGCTTGGCCGATATGCTGCGTGATTCGGTGGGCCGCTATATCGACTATGTGAGCGAGAACCGCAGCTCATACGTGGCGCTTCTGCGCGGCCCCACCAGTTCCGATCCCGACCTGGCGAACATGGTGGCACAAACACGGCGAGCGATCGTCGACATCATCCTCGCCGAGGTGCCACTGTCCGATCAGGAGCGCGAAGATCCCCGCCTGCTGCTGTCGATCCGGGGCTGGGTCGCGTTCACCGAGGAAACCACGCTGTCCTGGCTGAGCGAGGAAAGTATTACGCGGGACGAACTGATCGACCTGCTGGTGGAGTCGCTGCTGGCGCTGTCGACGGCGGTGAACCCTGCCCTCGCGGCTGCCCTCCGGTTCTGACCGGCCGGCGTCGATGGGCTGCCGGTCAGCCCTCGGCCAGGTCGATCTCGGTGGCGAATGGGGCCGACGCTTTGACGACACCCGTGTGCATTTCTCCGGTCCGATACGTTCTGGTCGCAGGGTCGAGGATGTAGGTGTAGATCAGCGGCACGCCGGTTGCGGTCTGTTCGACCCGCCAGTAGAAGACGATGCCCGCCTTTGCGTACTGGTCCACCTTCACGATTCGATCCGTGGTCTCGGACCCGGGTGAGACCACCTCCACGACCAACAGCACATGCTCAGGACGAGTAGGAATTACGTCGATCGTATCCGCGCGGTACACCACGACGTCCGGGCGGCGATTGGTGAGCGGAACATCCTGGAGTCGAACATCGAAGTCCGTATCTGCGTTCCAATCCGGCCCACCCGCCGCATCCAGGGCATTCGCCAGAATACGGGCCAACCGGTTGTGCCGTTTGGATGCGCTGGGGCTCACAACGACCATCCCGTCCACGATCTCGATGCCCGCACACTGCTCTGCGGACCAGGATTCGTACTCGGCGGCGGTGATCTGCTGATGCATCCACGCCGGGGTCACTGCCTCGACAGTCATGACACTGCTCCTCCCGTACATCACGGGCGGGTCCGATTCCGCTCGGCTCAGTGTACAAGCCGAACACTTCCGATCTGCCGTGCGGCGTGCTGCGGAAACGTGCGACGCCGGGCACGAATCACCTCGGGTGAGGGTCGTGCCCGGCGTCGAAGCGAGTCGTCGCTCAGCTGGTCGGCAGGAAGGCCTCGTCGATGATCTCGGCCTGCTCCACAGCGTGCACCTTGCTCGAACCCGAGGACGGGGCCGACATGGCGCGCCGGGAGATCCGGCGCAGGCGGCCCAGCTGTTGACGGCAACCCGTGCCAGGTCATCCGGCAGCTGTCCCCGGCGGCGGAGTCAGGGTTTCAGTCGTAATTGGTTCAGTGCGGGTACCGCGCGGTGAATCGTGCAGAAGTCGCGGTCGTTGTGGACGACAACGGCGTCGTGCCGCAAAGCCGTTGCCGCAATCTGGATATCGGTGGTCTGCGCGCCACGTCCAGCACCGATCTTCCACAGTGCGGTCCGGATCCGGCCCACCTCTTCCTCGACTCCGCCATCGGTTTCCAGCCAGTGGAAGACCGCGCCGTACAACTCGGTGATGAATATCAGATCCTGCCTGTTCCGAGCGCTGAAGCGAGCCTCGTCCATGGTCACCATCGACGAGCACAGGACGCCCTCGACTGCCAGCCGATCGATTGCGAGCTTTGCGGAACTGCTGGTTCGATAGTGCGACATCAGCGAGTGGTCGATCAGATACAGGGGCCGGGCGAACGGCGATGTCACTCCGCGTTACGCCGTTCGTCGGCAAGTTCGTCTGCAGTGAGGAAAGGATTGTGGTCCATCCGAGACAGTCTGCTCAGTGCTTCGCGTTGCCGGTAACCCTGGACGAGTTCGGACATCGCCAGATTGATCACCGCCTTCTTGGTCGGAAGGCCGGTCAGCCGGAGCGCTTCATTCAAGACCTCGTCCGGGATGTTCACCGTGGTTGCCATCGGACTCCTTGGATATTGCGAGATGCTCGTATTCATAATACAGGTGATTCGTAATATCCACTTCGATGGATGGGCCCGGTGGAGCGAGCCGATCGATCAGATCTCGGCGAGGTCTATCGCAGCAGCTCATGGAAACCCGCCGGAGAAACCACGACGCCGGGCCGCGAACACCTCGGGAGGGGTCGCGCCCGGCGTCGGGCGAGTCGTTGATCAGGAGGTCGGCAGGAAGGCCTCGTCGATGATCTCGGCCTGCTCCACCGCGTGCACCTTGCTCGAACCCGAGGACGGGGCCGACATGGCGCGGCGGGAGATCCGGCGCAGGCGACCGAGCCGCTGGGGTAGCAGCTCCGGCAGGTTCAGGCCGTAGAACGGCCAGGCACCCTGGTTCGCCGGTTCCTCCTGGACCCAGGCGATCTCGGTGGCGTTCGAGTACCGCTCCAGCGCCTCGTTCAACCGGAACTTCGGCATCGGGTAGAGCTGCTCGACCCGGACGATGGCGACATCGTCACGCTTGCGCTTGGCCTTCGCGGCGGCCAGCTCGTAGTACAGCTTGCCGCTGGTCAGCAGGATGCGCTTGACCGCGCCGCGGTCGCCGATGCCCTGCTCGTAGGTGGGCTCGTCGAACACCGAGCGGAACTTGGACTCGGTGAAATCCTTCAGATCGCTGACCACGGCCTTGTTGCGCAGCATCGACTTCGGGGTGAAGACGATCAGCGGGCGGCGGATACCGTCCAGCGCGTGCCGGCGCAGCAGATGGAAGTAGTTCGCCGGGGTGGACGGCACCGCGACCGTCATCGAACCCTCCGCGCACAACTGCAGGAAGCGTTCGATCCGGCCGGAGGTGTGGTCCGGACCCTGACCTTCGTGCCCGTGCGGCAGCAGCAGCACGACCTCCGAGAGCTGACCCCATTTGGCCTCACCCGAGGAGATGAACTCGTCGATGATCGACTGCGCACCGTTCACGAAGTCACCGAACTGCGCCTCCCACAGCACCAGCGCGTCCGGGTTGCCCAGCGAATAGCCGTATTCGAAGCCGACAGCGGCGAATTCGCTCAGCGCCGAATCGTGCACGGCGAACCAGCCCGGATTGGCGCTGTTGAGGTTGTGCAGCGGGGTGTACTCGGCGGCGGTCTTCCGGTCGATGATCACCGAATGCCGCTGCGTGAAGGTGCCGCGGCGGGAATCCTGACCGGTCAGCCGCACCGCGCGACCCTCGTCGATCAGGGTGCCGAAGGCCAGCAACTCGGCGAATGCCCAGTCGACCTTGCCCTCGTAGGCCATCTCGCGGCGCTTCTCCAGCACCGGCTGCACCCGCGGGTGCACGCTGAAACCGTCGGGCACGTTCAGGAACGCGTCACCGATCCGCTGCAGCACCGATTTGTCGACGGCGGTGAGCACGGTGGACGGGATCTGCTGATCGTCCTCCACCGATTCACTCGGACCCTGCGGGTACTTCTCCAGCTCACGGACCTCGTTGAAGACCCGCTCCAACTGGCCCTGGTAATCGCGCAGTGCGTCTTCGGCCTCTTTCAGCGAGATATCACCGCGGCCGATCAGGCTCTCGGTGTAGCTCTTGCGGACGCTGCGCTTGGTGTCGATGACGTCGTACATGTACGGCTGGGTCATCGACGGGTCGTCGCCCTCGTTATGGCCGCGGCGGCGGTAGCAGATCAGGTCGATGACCACGTCCTTGCGGAACTTCTGCCGGAAATCGACCGCCAGGCGGGCCACCCAGTCGCAGGCCTCCGGATCGTCGCCGTTGACATGGAAGACCGGGGCGCCGATGAACTTGGCGATATCGGTGGAGTACTCGGTGGAGCGGCTGTTCTCCGGGGCGGTGGTGAAACCGATCTGGTTGTTCACCACGATATGGATGGTGCCGCCCACGCGGTAACCGCGCAGACCCCCGAGGTTCAGCGTTTCGGCGACCACACCCTGCCCGGCGAACGCGGCGTCACCGTGCAACATCAGCGGGACGACCGAGAAGCCGTCCGGGCCGTCGCCCTTGTCCAGCAGATCCTGCTTGGCGCGGACCAGGCCCTCGAGGACCGGGTCGACAGCTTCCAGATGCGACGGGTTGGCGGTCAGCGAGACCTCGATCTCGTTGTCGCCGAACATCTGCAGATAGGTACCCCGCGCGCCGAGGTGGTATTTCACATCGCCCGAACCGTGGGTGGCGGCCGGGTTCATATTGCCCTCGAACTCGGTGAAGATCTTCGAGTACGGTTTGCCGACGATATTGGCCAGCACATTCAGCCGGCCGCGGTGCGGCATACCGATGACGACCTCGTCGAGCGAGTACTCGGCGCACTGGTCGATCACCGCGTCCATCATCGGGATCACGGTTTCGGCGCCTTCCAGCGAGAACCGTTTCTGGCCGACGTACTTGGTCTGCAGGAAGGTTTCGAACGCCTCGGCGGCGTTGAGCCGGTTCAGAATGTACTTCTGCTGGGCGACCGTCGGCTTCACATGCTTCTGCTCGACCCGGTCCTGCAGCCACTGCAGCTGGTCGGTCTCCAGGATGTGGGTGTATTCCACGCCCGCATGACGGCAGTAGGAATCGCGCAGCACCGAGAGCACATCGCGCAGCTTCATCCGCTCTTCGCCGTGGAAACCACCCACGTTGAACTCGCGGTCCAGATCCCACAGGGTGAGACCGTGCTCGGTGACGTCGAGGTCCGGATGGCTGCGGAACTTGTCCTTGACCAGGCGCAGCGGATCCGTATCGGCCATCAGGTGGCCGCGGTTGCGGTAGGCGGCGATCATCTCGAGCACGCGGGTGCTCTTGTCGACACCGCGCTCCTGGATGTCCTTACGCCACCGGATCGGCTCGTACGGCACGCCGAGACCGTGGAAGATCTCGTCGTAGAACTCGTCCGCGATCAGCAGTTTGTGGATGGTGCGCAGGAAATCACCGGATTCCGCGCCCTGGATGATGCGGTGATCGTAGGTGGAGGTCAGCGTCATGAGTTTGCCGACGCCGATCTCGGCGATCCGCTCATCGCTCATGCCCTGGAATTCGGCCGGGTACTCCATGGCACCGGCGCCGACGATCGCGCCCTGACCCTGCATCAGCCGCGGTACGGAATGCACCGTGCCGATCGTGCCCGGGTTGGTGAGCGAGATGGTGACACCGCTGAAATCCTCGGCGGTGAGCTTGCCGTCGCGGGCGCGGCGGACGATGTCCTCGTAGGCGGTGTGGAACTGGCCGAAGGTCATCTCCTCGCAGCCCTTGATGGCGGCGACCACGAGAGAGCGGCTGCCGTCCTTACCGGGTAGGTCGATGGCCAGACCCAGGTTGGTGTGGGCGGGCGTCACCGCGTTGGGCTTCCCGTCGATCTCGGCGAAATGCCGGTTCATATTCGGGAAGGCCTTCACGGCCTGCACGATCGCGTAGCCGAGCAGATGGGTGAAGGAGATCTTGCCGCCGCGGGTGCGGGCGAGATGGTTGTTGATGACCAGGCGGTTGTCGATCATCAACTTGGCGGGGATCGCGCGCACGCTGGTGGCGGTCGGGATGTTCAGCGACGCCGACATATTCTTGGCGACCGCGGCGGCCGCGCCGCGCAGCACCTTGTTCTCATCGGCCGCCGGCGGTTTGGGCGCACCCGAGGTGGGGGCGGCGTTGGAGGTCGGCGCCGGGGTGGTCTTCGGGGCGCGCTGCTGCTGCGCGGTCGCGGTGGTCTTCGCGGCCGTGGTGGCCGGGGTCGCCGGCTTGGGGGCGGTCGCCGGGGTGGCGGCGCTGGCCGTGGCGGCAGGCGCGGCGGCCCGGGTCTGCACGGAGGCCGATTCGGCGGGCACGGGAGCGTGAGCGGTATTCACCGTGTTCGCGCGGGCCGCCGGTGCCGCGGCGGTCTGGGTGTTGCCGGATTCACCGGAGGTCTCGGGGGTGTAGTCGGCGAGGAACTCGTGCCAGCTGGCGTCGACGGATGATGGATCCTGTTTGAACTTCTGATACATCTCGTCGACCAGCCACTGGTTCTGACCGAACTGGGATTTTGAGCTGCTCACAGCAGGTGTTCGCCTCATTTCGTTCTTCGCGCTGCGACGTTTGTGACGTGCCCGGCACCGGGGATCGGCGGATTGGTACCGATACGCCCTCCGACGAGGATATGCCCCCGTGCTCATCGGCAACGTCACCGACCACCGGTCTACCCCGACCTCATTGTTGACGACCCGTCTGGTACCGAGAATATTCCTTCCGCGTCACCGGCGGCTGTCCACAGGCGGGCATACTCCCCACCGGCCGCCAGTAACTCCGTATGCGTACCCACTTCGACCACGCGGCCGCCTGCGATAACGGCGATGCGATCGGCGCGTGCCGCGGTGGCCAACCGGTGCGCGACAACCACGGTTGTCCGGTCACGGGCCAGCGAACCGGTCGCTGCCAGCACTTTCTCCTCGGTATCCGGGTCGAGCGTGGCGGTGGCCTCATCGAGCAGCAGGATATCGGGGTCGACGAGCTGGGCACGTGCCAAGGCGATGAGCTGGCGTTGCCCGGCGGAAAGCCCGCGCCCGCGTTCGCCGACGGCGCGGTGCATTCCGCCGGACAATCCGGCGATCATCTCCGCCGCGCCCACCGCCCGGGCGGCCGCGGCGATCTCGGATTCGGTGGCGGATGGTTTCCCGAATGCAATGTTGCTCGCCACATCGCCGGTGAACAGGTGAGCTTCCTGCGGGACCATACCGAGCCTGGATCTGTATCGGTCCAGGCGATAGTCGCGGATATCGACACCGTCCGCCCGGACCTCCCCGGTATCGGTGGCCGCGAGGTCGTAGAGCCGGGCCAGCAGTTTCACGATGGTGGATTTACCGGCGCCCGTCGCGCCGACCAGGGCCAGCGACTGTCCGGGTGCCACGGTCAGGTCTACCGCGTCCAGCGCGGGGCGGTCGGTGCTCGGATAGCTGAAACGCACGCCGTCGAGTGCCAGATCACCGCGCAGGCCCGCGGCGATCGGATCCGCGCCGGGCGGATCGGCCCGGATCGACGACGGTGTGCGCAGCAGTTCGCCGATCCGCCGGAGCCCGACTCGTGCCTGCTGGTATCCGTCGAAGACCTGCGACAACTGTTGAACCGGACCGAACAGCAGTTCCAGATAGAGCACGAAAGCGATGAGGGTGCCGGCGCTGGTCTCGCCGCTCGCCACCGCGTGGGCTCCGGCGAGGACGACCAGGGCCAGTGCCAGATCTGTCCACGCGGCCATGAAGGCGAAGTACAGCGCGATGGCACGCTGCGCCCGCATCCGGCTGCGCCGGTAGCCCGCGGAGTATTCGGCGAAACGGTGCGCGGCGCGCCGTTCGTGGCGATAGGCCTGTACCGCCCGCAACCCGGCGACGTTCTCCTGGAAATCGGCGTTCACCGTGGACACCCGTTCCCGGGAGATGCTGTACGCCACCGAAGAGACCCGCCGGAAGATCACCGTGGCGATGATCAGCGGTGGAAGCACACCGAGCAGTACGACCAGGGCCAGACCCGAATCGATCACCAGGAGCGCCACCGCGATGCCGGCCAGCGACAGCGCGCTCACCAGGGCGGTCGAGACACCGGTCTGCAGGAAGGTGGACAGTGCGTCGACATCCGTGGTCATCCGCGTCATGATCCGGCCGGACAGTTCCCGCTCGTAATAGTCCAGCCCGAGCCGCTGCAGATGGGCGTAGCTGCGGATCCGCAGCCCGTACAGCACCCGCTCCCCGGTCCGGGAGGTCAGCAGCGTGGTCGCCGCGGCCACGACCCAGCCGGCCAGCACCAGCACGGTCCCCAGTAGTGCGGTCACCGTGAGGGCGGACGGATCCGATCCGGCGACGCCGGTATCGATCGCATGGCGTACCAGCGGTGGAAAACCGATCCCGATGAGCGCGTCCAGAGCCAGCAGCCCCACCGAGGCCAGCACCAGACCGCGCACCGGCCGCAAGAGCCGGGGCAGCCGGAACCGGGGGTCCGGTTCGCGCAGCCGGGACGGGTCCAACCGGGGCTGTTCATCGGCAGCGGGCAGACGGTCGATCTCGCGCCGGAGTTCGGGCGTTTCGCTCAGATTCGCGGCGGCGGCGAGACGGTCCGCGGAGTTGGTGACCGGTATGCGGTCGGCTACGGTGGCCGGGCCGTCGGCAACGACGGTCTCGGGCTCCGGCAGGCGGACCACCCGGTCGGCATGGGCCAGGGTGGATTCGCGGTGCGCCAGGATGATCGTGGTGCGCGACCCCTGGTCGGGCAGCGCACCGAAAATGGCAGCCTCGGTCACCGCGTCCACAGCGGAAGTGGCGTCGTCGAGTACCAGGATGCGCGGCCGGGCCAGCAGTGCCCGGGCCAGGGCGATCCGCTGCCGCTGACCGCCGGAGAGGGTGAGCCCGCGTTCGCCGACCACGGTGTCGTAGCCGTCCGGAAGTGCCTCGATGAATTCGTCCGCGGCGGCCTGGCGCGCGGCGTCCCGGATCTCGGCGTCGGTGGCCTCTGGGCGGCCCAGCGCGATATTGGCCGCGACACTCGCACTGAACAGGAACGGATCGTCGAACACCACGCCGACGGCCGCGCGTAACCGGCCCGCTGTCACATCGGCGATATCGACGGTCTCACCGCCGCCGCCCAGCAGCCGGATCCGGCCGGAATCGGGGGCGTAGAACCGCGGTAGCAGGAGCGACAGTGTGGTCTTCCCCGACCCTGCCGGACCGATGATCGCCACTGTTTCGCCGGGGCGCACGCGGAGATCGAGGCCTCGCAGGACCGGTTGCCGGGGGTCGAAACCGAAGGTCACCGAGTCGAGTTCGATACCCAGTGGCCCGTCCGGTACGGGGACTGGCCGCGGCGGATCGGCCACCGCCGGACCCGCGTCGATCACCTGGTACACGCGTTCCGCGGCGGCCCGGGTGAGCTGGGCCAGAATGATCACCGAGGCCATGGTGCGGGCGGTTGTCGTCATGGTCGTGACATAGGCGCTGAAGGCGAGGAAGGTGCCGAGGCCGATGGCGCCGTGCAGTGCCAGCCAGCCGCCGAGCGCGATCACCACAACCAGCCCGGCCTGCGGTATCGCGGCCAGTGTGGGGGAGAAGCGGGCATTGATCCCCGCGGCGCGCATCCGTTCGCCGAAGAGCCGTCGACCGTGCTGTTCCAGCACGTCGACCATGCGTGCCTCCTGGCCGAACCCCTTGACCACCCGGACCCCGGTGACCGTTTCCTCCACATGCTGGGCGAGCTCGGCCGCGCGCTGCTGAGCCGACCAGGTCGCGGCATGTAAACGGGGCCGCATCCGGTACACCACCCCGATCACCAGCGGCACCATCAGCAGCGCTGCCGCCGCCAGCGGTGGTGACAGCCAGAGCATGACACCCGCGGCGAGGAGGAATTGCAGTAGTGACATTCCCGACAGCGGTGCCATCGCCAGCAGCGTCTGGACCAGCTGCAGGTCGGTGATGGAACGGGAAACCACCTGGCCGGTTCGCAGGGCGTCCTGGCCCGCACCGTCGAGCCGTTGCAGCGATCCGAGGAGCTGTAGCCGCAGCCCGTGCTGAACGTCGAGAGACAGTTTCCCGGCCAGCATCCGACGCCCGAACGAGGCGGCGAACCGCCCCACCGCGAGCAGTGCCAGCAATCCCGCGACGGTGCCGATGACCGCGGTAGCACCCGTGGTCGCCGAGTCCACGGCCCATTTGGTGAGCAGCGGCGCCACGATCTCCGCCACCGCGCCCGCTATCAGCGCCAGCGCGATACCCGCCAGGGTTCCGCGATATCGCCGGCATTCCGACCACAGTCTGCGGATCCAACCCGGCCGCACACCGCCACTCATAGTCCCGTGCCCATTACGCACGGGCGAGGCCCCTGCGTTACGCCCCGGCCCGGCTCGCTCATGCTGTGTGGACCGCGCATGACGGAAGACCCTGCGTGGTTACGCTCCGCCGCCTCCGGACCCGACTCGCTCATACGCCGCCCCATTTCGCCTGTCATCGACCATAACGACGCCTACCGACAGGGACTTGTTCCCGGCGAGAGTGGCCGGCCGCCTCAGAGCTCGGCGCGACGCAGCGTCCACCAGCCCGCGGCACCGAGACCGACAGCCCACAGCAGCAGCACCACGATCGCCGCGGGTGCGGGGGCCAGCAGATCGCTATCGGCGAAAGATCCGGAGAATACGGTGCTCAGCGTCGCGGATCCGGGCAGCAAGGTCACCGCGCCGGGTAGACCGATCCCCGCCGTCACCACCCACAGCAGCGGTTCGGCGAGCAGCATCCAGCCGAGTACCGACCCGACCGCCAGGGCCGGCGACCGCAGCAGCAACCCGATACCGGTGCCGATCACCGCCCAGCAGACGGCGGCCACCAGTCCGCCCCCGAGGACCGCGAACAACGAACCGGTCAGCTCGAACTTCCCCCGGCCGAACAGCAGCAGACAGACCATCGCGACGATCTCCACCGCCAACCCGGCCGCGAGCGCCACGAGCCCGGTGACCAGGAACTTCGCCCCGGCCAGGCGGTCCCGGTCGACGGTGAACAAGGCGGTGATCAGCAGGGTGCCGTGCTCATGTTCGCCGGCCGCGCTCGCCGCGCCGAACGCCGCCGACCCGATGATCACCGCGAAGAGCGCCACGTAGAGCCCGATGGTCGCGGTACCCGTCACCGGATCGCCCTGCGGGTCGCGTGGTCCCGCCAGCAGCGCGCTGACAGCGGGCGCGAGAACCGCCGCCGCCACCGCCAGCCCGGCGAGAACCCGCGCATACCGCAGGCTGACGGCCTTGCGGTATTCGGAATGCACGGGCGGAATCAGTTCCGCGGGCACCAGGTCGATCATCGAGAAACCCCGTACGGCAGAGAGGTGGACGGCATACCGGGCCCGGCCGGGCTGGCCGTGGCAGCGTGGGTGAGGGAGGCGAGCACCCGGTCGGGATGGATACGGTCGGCCATGATCCCGTCCAGCCGGACCTTCGCCGCCCGGGCGGCCTCGACGATTTCGTCCTCGGTCGCGCCCGCCACGGCGAGCTGATCGTCGGGCCGGATGACCGCGTCGGTGAAGCCGCGCGCCGCCAGCGCCGTGGCGACGGCGATCGACGACGAGGACGCGACCACCAGCCGATCCGGGTTGCGCCGTCGCAGCCGGGCCGGACTGCCCTGAAAAGCGACCGTTCCGGCGCTCAGCACCACCAGATGGTCGGCGATCGGCAACGCCGAGACCAGGCTTTGCGCGGTGAACAATACGGTGCCCCCGCGGCGCGTGTGGTTGCGCAGGAAACCCTGCAACCAGGAAATCTCGCCCAGCTGCATCTCGGCCGCCGGATCGTCGAGGATCAGCAGCCGGGGGTCGCCGAGCAGGGCGGTCGCCAATGCGGCGCGAGTCTCCTCGCCGGGAGTCAGATCGTCGGGGACGGTCCGGGCGCGGTCGGTCAGGCCGGTGGCCTCGAGCACAGCCGCTACCCGGCGGTCGGGATAACCGCCGGCAGCGGCGTACACCCGCAGGTGGTCGCGGACGGTGCGCCGGGGATGCAGGCCGCGGGGAGCGAGCACGGCGCCGACCGCCGAACTACCGCGCCCGCCGGCCAGCGTCGCGGACCCCGCGGTGGGCGGGATCAGCCCCAGCAGCACCGAGACGATCGTCGACTTTCCGGCTCCGGGCGGCCCGACGAGGGCGGCGCAGGTTCCCGGGGCGATATCGAAGGAAACGTCCTGTGCGCCGGTGGCGAAGTCCGGGTAGCGCTTGGTCAGGCCGCGGACCGTGATCGCGGGGGTCACCGGGAACCGGCCGGGGGTTGCCGGGGGTCGGTTGGCAGCGGCGCGGGCACTTCCGGCCGCGCGGGCTCCGAATCCCGCTGTACCGCTGTGCCGTCCGCCTTCTCCGGTGCCGGCTCGATGACGGCGTCCACGATCATCTCGTCGGGGAAGCGATGCGGTGCCGTCCCGAATGCCTTGCGGGCGTTGTTGACTGTGGCCTTGCCGAGGGCGCGGTTGCCGACACCACCGATCACCGCACCGATACCGGCGGGCACGATCTTGCCCGCCATCAGCGCCGCACGTTTGGTGATGAACCGGACGATGAACCGTTTGAGCAGCGAATCGTTCATACCGGATAAGCCCGGAATCTTGTTCGCGAAGACGGTGCCCCAATTCTTCGCCGAGGTCCCGACGCTCTTCTGCACGATCTCCATACCGCTGTCACCGAGAACTACGGCCAGCACCATCGCCCGCCGCTGTTCGGTGTCTTCGGGGCGCACTCCGTGCACCGCGGCCACGGCGAGGGTGAAAAGTGCCGAGGCTTCCATGAAGAAGGTGGTCTCGGCGCTCACGGCGGCCAGGGCGGCGATGGTACCGACCCCGGGAACGGCGGCGGATGCCCCCACCGCGCTACCGCTGCCGGTCACTGCCAGCAGATATTGGCGTTCCAGGCGTTCGACGATCTGAGCGGGCGTCTCCTCGGGATGGGCCCGCCGCAGTCGCGCGACGTACTTGGCGACGGCGGGTGCTTGTAGCCGGGAACCGTGGTCGAGAGCCTCGATCACGGCTTTTTCCACTGCCCCGTTACGCACGGCGTCATCCTCCTTTGCGGGCCCTAAGCACTGTATGGCACGGACCCTACGTTCGTACGGACTGACAACGGATTACCCGGTGCCCGGGTTCCGATGCGGATATGTCCACCAAGGCGCGAGGTCGGCCTATAGCGCGCCGTGGGTGGGGGGTACTTGCTCGGTGGGGAGGGGTGCTTCGGGTGGGGTGCCGTCGCCGAAGGGGCGGCCGCCGAGGGCGTCGCGGCCGTGGGGGGAGAGCCAGTTGGACAGGTCCGGGCCTTTCGGTACGACCTGGGTGGGGTTTATGTCGGTGTGGACTTTGTAGTAGTGGTCTTTGATCTGGGTGAAGTCGATCGTGTCGCCGAAGCCTGGAGTCTGGAACAGGTCCCGGGCGTAGGACCACAGCACCGGCATTTCGGTGAGCTTGCTCCGGTTGCATTTGAAATGGCCGTGGTACACGGGATCGAAGCGGACCAGCGTCGTGAACAGCCGGACATCCGCTTCGGTGATCGTGTCGCCGACCAGGTAGCGCTGCTCGGTCAGGCGGGCGGTCAGCCAGTCCAGTGCGGTGAACAGCCGATCGTAGGCGGCATCGTAGGCATCCTGGGAGCCCGCGAAACCACAGCGATACACGCCGTTGTTCACCTCCCGGAAGACCCGGGCGTTCACCTCGTCGATCTCGGACCGCAGCTCCTCGGGGTAGAGGCGCGGCGCTCCCGGCCGGTGGTGTGCGGTCCACTCCAGCGAGAAGTCCAGGGTGATCTGTGCGTAGTCGTTGGTGACGACCTGTCCGGTCGGCACATCCACGACCGCGGGCACGGTGATACCGCGCGGATAGTCGGGGAAGCGCGCCAGGTACGCGTCACGCAGCCGGGGGATGCCCAGCACCGGATCGACTCCACCGGGGTCGAGGTCGAAGGTCCAGCTGAGTTTGTCGTGGGTGGGGCCGCAGAGGCCGAGTGAGATCGCCGATTCCAAACCCAGCAGGCGGCGCACGATCAGTGTCCGGTTCGCCCACGGGCAGGCCCGGGCGGCGACCAGCCGGTAGCGGCCCGGTTCCACTGGGTAGCCGTCGCGGCCGTCGGCGGTGATCCGGGTGGTGATGTAGTTGGTATCGCGTTTGAATTCGCCCGGTTCTACGTAGCTGCCCTGTTCCGTTTCGGTCATGTCACCAGTCTTGCAGGGGCTGGCCATAAGCTGGCGGTATGAGCGCTACCAAACCCACTCGACTGGAACGAACGGCTACCGGGGGCGGAGCCGAGGTCGCCACATTGACGTTGGCGGCGCCGCCGCTCAATTTGTTCGACCAGGCGATGTTCGACGCGCTGGCCGAGGATATGGCCGAACTGTCCGCGCGCCCGCCGCGTGCCCTGCTGATCCGGGCGGAGGGGAAAGTCGTTTCGGGTGGTGTGGATGTGCACAGCTTCGACGGGCTGACCGCCGGGCAGGGCGCACAGCTGTGGCAGGAGCTGTTCGATCGGATCAGCCATCCGATCGAGGCGCTGCCGTGCCCGGTGTTGTTCGCCGCGCACGGGCTCACGCTCACCGCCGCGTTCGAGATCGCTCTGGCCTGTGATCTGATCCTGGCCGCGCCGAAGGCGAAGTTCGGTCTGGTGGAGATCGTGGTCGGATTGACCCCGTCGATGGGTGGACCGCAACGGCTGGCCGAGCGGGCCGGTTCGGGGCGCGCCCGGGAACTGGTGATGACCGGTGATCTGTACGACGCGGCAACCATGCGGGAGTGGGGCGTGGTCAATCAGATCCACGAGGATCTGGATACCGCCGCGGTGGCACTGGCCCATCGGCTGGCCGAGGGGCCCACGCGTGCGCACGCGGCCACCAAGCAGATCGTCGAGGCATGGCGTTCCGGCGGGATCGCGCACGCGGATTCGGTGACGCCGCGGATCTCCGGCGAGCTCTTCGATACCGAGGATCTGCCGAGCGCGGTACGCAGTTTCCTCGAGGTGGGGCCCGGTAAGGCGACCTATCTCGGTCGCTGAGTTGCGGAAAAGTCGCCGACCAGAGACTTCTGGATCTCGATTCGACCGGATTCACCAACTCCGCACCCATTTTTGTGATCTGGGTCATATAGTCACAGATGCCTGACTGTTCGACTGCACGGAGGTCCGATGCAAGCCGGTACGACCACGATCATCGGGCCTTCGGTACGTCCGTTTCCCCTTACGACGCCCGGCGCCGGTGACACCGGGCTGGAGCTGGTGGAATTCCCCGTCGCCGACCCTGGTTCGGCGGCGCCGCTCTCGCGCGGGGCGGACGGCATCCTGCGGTACGGCAATCTCAGTCCGGCCCTGACCGAACTGCTCGACCTGCAGGTCCACGCGTTCGCCAACCGCGAAGCCGTGGTCGAGGTCGGCCGGGGCGGGCTGACCTACCGCGAGCTCTGGCATTCGGCGTCGCGGGTCGCGGGCGGGCTGCAGGAACACGGGATCGGTTACGGCGACCGGGTGGCCGTCCATATGCCGCCCGGGGTGCGCTGGGTGCAGGCATTTCTGGGCGCGCTGCTCAGTGGCGCGGTACCGGTGCTGGTGCACCATGGGCTCGCGGATGGGGTGGTCGATCGGGTCATCGCCGACAGTGATGCCGATTTCGTGCTCGGTTCACCACAGCGCGGATGCGGCGCGACCCGTGGCGACGGGCCGTGGTCCGCGGACCTCCCGGACGGGGCCGCGTTCATCGACGACGGCGCGGCGCTCAACGATCTGGCGTTGCTCTGCTACACCGACGGCGCGGGTGCGGACGGTATGCCGACCGGTGTCGAGCTCACCAACGAGAACCTGCTCTCGGCGATCCGATCGATGGTGTCGGCGCTCGATCTGCCCACCGACGGGATGCGCAATCTCGTCCTGCAGCCGCTGTCCCATGCCAGCGGATGTGTGGATCAGCTCCTGCCGACCTTCGCCGTGGGAGGCACCGTGGTGCTGGCGCAGAGCGTTCCGGGGATCGCTCGGGCCATCGCCACCGAACGGGTCGACACCGTTGCCGCGAGCGCCCGCATCCTCGGCGGCCTGCTCCCGGATCTGGAGGTGGGCCGGGCCGGTGGGTTGCGGACCGATTGTGTGGTGCGGATCACCACGGCCGACCATCGTTTCACTGCCGGGTCCGAGGGGCATGCCGCGGGCCCGGCGTTCGCGCAGGACCTGTGCGACGTCTTCCCGTCGGCGCGGCAATGGTCGGTATGGGGGGCCACCGAGACCAGCGGAATCGGTCTCGCGCTCGGGCCCACCGCCGGTCCGGGCGAGACCGTGGACAGTACGGTGCTGGGTTTCCCGTTCGGCGGCACCGAACTGGCCTTGTGCGGGCCGCGGGCCGCGGCGGGCCAGGGTGAGCTGCTGTGCCGGGGGCCCAATGTGACCCGGCGGTACTGGAACGATCCACAGCGCACCGCCGACCGGTTCGCCGGCGGGTGGTTCCGCACCGGCGACCAGGTCAGCATCGGCCCGGACGGGCTGGTCCGCCGCGGCGCCTGACGTCAGGCGACCAGCCGGTCGCGCAGCCGGGCCCGCAGATCCGGGGTGAACCCCACCGCCGTCAGGTAGGCGTCGAAATCGCCGTGCAGTTCCGTGCCCGCTTCCATCCCCGCGCGCAGGTATTCCTCGCGTACTTCGAGTACCGCCTGCGGCAGGTCCGCGCCGAACTCGTCTTTGAGCGAGGAGCGCAGTTCGGCGACGGCGTAATTGCTGAGCAGGTAATCGGTGAGGATCGCGGATTCGCCGACCCCGACTGCCCGCAGCAGCGTCGCCACCGTCCATCCCGTGCGGTCCTTACCCGCGGCGCAGTGCACCAGGACGGCGCCACGGTCGGCGACGATGGCTTCGGCGAGCGCCATGATGGCCGCGTGCGCCTCGGCGCGGGCCGGGAAGTTCCGGTACACGTCCATCATGTAGGCGAGTGCCGCGCCGGGGGCATCCTCGCGGCCTGCCCCGGCTTCGTGCGGCGGGGAGGTGGTGTTCCCGTCGTCGAATGGGGTGACGCGCAGCCGGACCTCCGGCGGTAAGTGGTCGGCGCCTGCCCGTTCGATCTCTCGATGCCCGCGCAGATCGTGTACCGCGCCGACGCCGAGTTCGCGCAGGGTCGCGTGGCCGGTGTCGTCGAGGCGGCTGAGCTGAGCGGAGCGGAGCAGGACCCCGGGCCGTATGGTCCCGCCGCCGTGGACGGGTAATCCGCCGAGATCTCGAAAATTGAAGGTGCCGCTGATCCGGAGATGATCGGCGAGGGGAGAGCTGGTCACCGCATCAGGCTAACCGGCCGGGCCCGGGGTGCGTTGTGTGATGGCACACAGCGTTCGGAGATCGCTTATTCGTCGTCGTAGACTGGCCGATGGTCTGTGCCCGGATGAGGGCAGACGACACCGATGTCGTGATCGTCAGGGTCCTGATGCGGGTTCCCCCGGTTGCGGAGTGGTCACAAAACAGGCTTCGGGTACGGGTTTCCCGGGTGTTACTGTTCTCAAACCCCGAAAACGTTTCTAATATTGAGATGACGGATTGGTCAGGCTGAAATTTCCCGACCTGCGCCTACCGATCCGGCCGGCCGCTTCGGTGCCGAGCTTTATCGGTGCCGGAGGGTGCGAGATGTTTGCCGAGGGAGCTTGCGTTGGGCGTACGTGGAGAAATAGCGGAGGGCCGGATGCGATCGGCCGTACGTGAAGCGGTCGATAACGCCGACGCTGTGCTGGACGTCACGGGGTTGCGGGCATTGCGCGTGTTGCTGCATGCCGGGATGAGTGCCTACTGGCCGTTGGTCAAGTCGCGGCCGGTGGAGCAGATCCACGCCTACGAGAAGACTGTGCAGACGCTGTGTCAGCACTGGGATTCGCGCGCCGATTATGTTCCCGATCCGGTGATTTCGGAGCGGCAGCGGGCGCAGGAGCGTCATGTGGTGGAGTGGCTCGAGGTGTGCTCCGAGCGCTCCGGTACGCGCTGGATCGAGCCGGTCGATTCGATCGCCGGTTATGTGATCACCGTGGTGCAGGGGTCGGTGCTGCGCTGGCTGGCCGACTGTGATGACGAAGCGATCCTGGTGGCCTTCGACGATCTGGTTTCCAACCTGGTCACCCGGGCGGTCGACGCCTGATCCCCCGATAAGCTGGACGTTTGACCAGTCCGATGGTTGAGTGGGCGGGGTGAGCGCGACCTCGCCGACTGCCGCTACCGCCGCCTGGCCCGATCCGTTCGTACGCGCGGCCACCGCCGATCTCGACCCTCCGTTGGCCGCCGTGGACCTGACCGTGCTCCGGGCCAATGCCGCGGACCTGGTTCGCCGCGCCGCGGGCCGGCCGCTGCGAGTGGCCAGTAAATCGGTGCGCTGCCGGGCCGTCCTGGCGGAGGTGCTGGGCCCCGAACTGACGGCCGCGGGTGGGTTCGCGGGCATCATGTCCTACTCCCTGGCCGAGGCCATCTGGCTCGTCCGCGGTGGCGCCCGCGATGTACTGCTCGGATACCCCACCGCCGACCGCGCCGCGCTGGCCGAACTCGCCGGTGACACCGGACTGCTCGAGGCGATCACCCTGATGGTGGACGACACCGCCCAACTCGATGTGATCCGCGCGGCCGTGGGCAGCGAGAAGGTGGCGCCCCGGATCTGCCTGGATGTGGACGCTTCGCTGCGGCTCGGACCGCTGCACCTGGGCGTACGCCGCTCGCCGGTGCGGACACCGGAACAGGCCGCGGCACTGGCCGCCCGGGCCCGCGCGGACGGGTTCCGAGTGGTCGGGGTGATGACCTATGAGGCGCAGATCGCCGGACTGCCGGATACGTCGCTCGCGGTCCGCCTGGTGAAGAAGGCCTCGGCACGGGATATCGAACGGCGCCGGGCCGCTGTGCTGGATGCCGTTGTGGCCGTCGCCGGCCCCCTGGAGATCGTCAACAGCGGGGGTACCGGTTCGATCGAACTCAGTGCCGCGGCGACGGGGGTCACCGAAATCACCGCCGGCTCAGGGCTCTACGTGCCGACACTGTTCGACGACTACCGCTCCTTCCGGCCACGGCCCGCGTTGTATTTCGCACTTCCCGTACTGCGCAGGCCCGCTTCCGATATCGCGACGGTTTTCGCCGGCGGATATATAGCGTCCGGTCCGGCGGGGTCGAGCCGGGTGCCGAAACCGGTGTGGCCCAAGGGGTTGCGACTTCTCGGCACCGAGGGTGCGGGGGAGGTGCAGACACCGTTGTCGGGAAAGTCGGCACCGGAAATCGGCGACCGGGTGTGGTTCCGTCACGCCAAGGCCGGTGAGCTGTGCGAACGGTTCGACCGCCTGTATCTGGTCGACAGCGACGGAACGCGTGTCGAAGTGCCCACCTATCGGGGCGAAGGGAAATGTTTCGGGTGAAGTGCCGGACCGTATTCCGCGATTCGTGAGAATTATCGGCAGCCGGTGATCCTCATTATCGGTACGGCCGGAATTTCGTTATGGCCCGCGCCGTCTGATCACTTCTCTCGATTACAACTGGATGAACCGGGAAAGGGCCGATAATTCGGCAGGTGTCTCCGGGAGAAATTCCGTCAACAGGGGAGAGCGGACGATTATCGCCCGGCGACGGGCCCGGCACAGAGCATCGTGAACAAGCGCGGCCGACAGCAGTGCCCCGGCCGGGCCGGCCATATCCTCCGGACTGGAGGTGGCCGGTGACACCAGTACGACAGCCGCCTCCCGGCCGCGGAACAACTCGGGTGTCCCCACGAGAACTTCGTCGATCCGAGCCCGGGACAACATGATCCGGATCAGGCTCACCTGCGCCCGGTGCGGCGAGACAACGACGATATCGTGCGGTTGCAGCTGCCGGATATCGCTACCGTCGAACCAGCGGCGGCCCAGCAGATCACGGATCTGCTGGAGGACCTCCCGGGCTTCGGCATCGGACGCGGTGCTGTTGCCGTGATGTTCCACGAGCACGGTGGAGATACCGGGCTCGAGGGTCTCCGCCGGATGAGGTGGTACCGGGGCGGCGCGCAACCGGTCGTCGAAGTAGAGGTGGGAGACGGGGTCGCTCACCTGTGGATGGATCCGGTGGGTTCGATCCAGGAAATAGCCGTGGGTGGTGGGCAGCGTGCGTCCGCCACCCGTCAGCCAGGTGAGGGCCGGGGTGTCCACCGGCTCCGGATGGGGCCCGGGTTCGGGCCGATGCCGGTCGGCCGGGTCGCCGGTCAGGAGTAGATTGCGCGCACTCACCGATACCGATGCGGCCGCCGCCAGGGAAAAGGCGTTCGCATCGGCGATCACCAGCAGATCGAGCGTATCTCGCGGCACCCGGGCGGGATCGGCGAAATCGTCCGGGACGCCGCCCAGTACGCAGCCGCGGATAGCGTTGTCCAGGAAGCGCGCGTACCGGGCACCGTTTAGCACCAGCCATTCGGGAGATACCGCCGCGGCATCGCTTTTCGCGACCAGTTCCGGCAGTACACCGGCCCGTACGATCGCGTCGAGCAGGTTCTCCACCGGGGCGGCGGTGGGCGCGACGATACCGATACGCCAGTTGTCCTGGACGACCAGACCGGCGAGCACCTCGGCCAGGATGGCGGTCCGTCCCGTGCCGGTGGGCGCCTGCACGGCGAGATACGAGCGATCCAGCTCGCGCAGTACGGCGGTGATGGCCGTCGCGGGATCGTCGCCGGGTCCGGGCAGGCCCGGGTTCGCGGATCCGGATGCGGCACCGCACAGCCGGGGCGGCCGGCGGGTGAGCAGATCGAATATCGCGGTATCGGGGACGGCGGGCAGGGTCATGAGGAGCCGGCTGCCGATATCTTCCAGCGCATCCGTAGTGGTTTCCGGGGATCCGGGCAGGGCCGGTGCCAGGGCGACCGGGAGCTCATCGTGTGCCGCGGCGCCCGGTGCCAGGGTTTCTTCCAGCCGCACCGTATCGACGAGATCGGCGTCCACCGAACAGCCGAGGACAGTGGCCGGGCGGGTGGTCCGGATCGCCCGGTGCGCGTGGTCGACGGGTTCGTACACGGCGTAGACGGTGGTGCCGGGTGCCGGACCGATGCCGGTGAGCCGTCCGCTGAGCCGGAGGAAGCGGCGAACCGTATCACCCGGGCCGATATGCCATTTCGTATCCACCCCACAGGTATCGGCCACCATCACTCCGGGGCCGGGCGACCACTCGGGCAGCGGATGGGTCAGCCGGTCGATATGCGCCCACCAGGCAGTCTGCTGTTCCCGGCGGTGGTATCCGAGGAGAGCGGCGGTGAGCGCGGCGATATCGTGCGGGTCCGGTGGGGTGCCCGGCGACTCCGGCCCGGCCCCGGATGATTCCGGAGCCGCGGTGGTATGGGGGCGAGACGCGTACTCGGCGAGGGCGGCTTCGGTGGACGACGATCTCGCCGAAGGGGTGTCACGGAGCAGCAGATCCAGTGCGCCGGTGTGTACCCGGGGATACCGCGGGGCGGATTCGGTGGCCTCCTTGCGTAGCCGGTCGGCGAGCCACAGCACCGCGTGGCCGTCCGCTTCGCCGCAGTGGCCGCCAAGAACGGGGGTGACCTCGTCGAGGGCGTACGAACGGGTCCCGAGTACGAAGGCGCCACGCACAATCGGGTACAGATCCACCAGGGCGCCGGCCCGCAACAGCGCGTCCACGGTTTCCTCCCCGGTCCCGAGACGTCCGCTGGTGTGCAGCAACAGGGTTCGCGCGTCTGCGGTGTAGTGGAAGATATGCAGGTCCGGGTCGGCCAGCAGCGGTTCGGTGAGCGCGGCGAGCAGATCGGTGAAGGCACGGCGGGCACCGTCGCGCAGGGTCGTGCGGTGTTGCGGGGTGAGCTGATCGGCCGGTGGTTCGAGGGGGAGTTCGCAGGTCAGCCGGGTGGTGTCGCGAGAGGCCACCACCACCCGGAGCCGATCGGGTGCCACCCGGCGGGTGTGCAGGGCGAGATCACCGGGAGTGGCCGGCGGAAGCATATCCAGGGCGGCGGTGTCGGCCGGCACCCATTCGCCACGGCCCGAATGCTCCTGACGGAGCTGGACGACAGCCTGGGAGCGCAGCCGGGTGAGGAGGTGCCCGGGTATCTCCGGCGGGGTCGCGGTGCGGGTGGTGAGACGGTCGATGGTGCTGATACCGGCCGCGCGCAGCCCGGCCCGCGTGGCCGGATCCATCCCGGCTACCAGCAGCAGATCGCGGGATTCGGCACAGGCGGCGGCACAGACCGCGCAGCGGCCACAGGCCCGGAAGCGCGGATCGCCCCACTGCACCGGCAGGAGTTCCGTCGAATGTTCGTCCAGGATGTGCTGTATCCGTCGCCGGCCCGCCTCGTACACGGGTCGCGCGGCGGTCAGTTCTATGGTGTGGGATTCGGGACCGGCGTGGATACCCAGCTGCGGATCGACCGGCACGGATAGCGATTCGAGGATTCGCGCGCCGCCGGCCAGCCGCAGCGCGGTGGCCACCACATGCGACCGCCCGGGCGCGGCGCCGTGCAATCGAAGCCCCAGCTGGGTCCGGGTGGCCAGATCGACATGCGTGAAGAAACCGCCGTCGAGGAATACCGCGCCCAGGATTGCCGGGGCCCCGGAGCGCACCGCGGCGACGGATGCGGCGTGGGCGGCCGCGAGCGCGCTCAGCGGGTCGGCCGGATCGCGGGGCGCGGGCAGCTCCACCACGTCGGCGCCGTGACGTTTCCGCACGGATACGCGCAACCGATCGAATTCCGCGTATCCGGAAGCGTTTTCCGACGGCGCGGCGCAGACGCCGAAACCGGTTGTTCCGGTCGGTACCCCACTATCGGCGGCGACGGTGCCCAGCCCGGCGTCGAGCGCGCGCAGCAGCGCGAATTCACAGCGCGTGCCGAGCTCCAGATCCGTGGCGCCACACACCACCCGATCACCGACAATGAACACCCACGGCCCTCCTGCGACCCAGTGATACCCCCGGCGGGCGCGTTCGCGCACACCGGACGCGGCCCACTGTAATCACAGCCTCCGACCTGGTGGTACGGACCGTGGGATTCTACGAGCGCGGTTTGCGCCGCTCCTGCCGTTTCGGACCGTCGCGGCGCGGCCCGCGGCCGAGCGGGCGGTGTCCGGGAGGGCCGGAGTCGAGCTGCAATTGGATCAGCACACCGCTGATCCGGGTACGCCGCAGTGCTTCCAGGGTTTCCGGCGGCAGCTGGGCCGGCAGCTCCACGAGGCTGTGATCGGGCCGGATACTGATATGCCCGAAATCGCTGCGCCGCAGGCCGCCTTCGTTGGCGATCGCACCCACGATCGCGCCCGGCACCACGCGATGCCGTTTGCCGACGCTGATGCGATAGGTGGCCAGTTCGGCGCCGGTGGCGCGACTCCGGCCGGGTGCGCGGCGATCGTCGAAACCGCCCTCGTCGAACCGGCGCGGTGCGCGTTCCCGGCGCGGCCGCTCCACCGGTTCCGGTTCGGGTTCGAGGAAGAAACTCTCGCCGTCCTGTCCCGCGACCGCCAGGGCCGCGGCGATATCGGCCAGCGGGGTGTTGTGTTCCTGTTCGTAGTCCTCGATGAGTTTGCGGAACAGCGACAGATTGTCCGAGCTGAGGTTCTCGGTGATCGTGTCGCCGAATTTCGCGACCCGCTGCGCGTTCACATCGTCCACGCTCGGCAGCTGCATTTCGGTCAGCGGGTGCCGGGTGGCGCGCTCGATGGATTTGAGCAGATGGCGTTCCCGGGGGGCGACGAACAACAGGGCCTCACCGCTGCGGCCGGCGCGGCCGGTGCGGCCGATCCGGTGCACATAGGACTCGGTGTCGTGCGGGATGTCGTAGTTCACCACATGCGAGATACGGTCCACATCGAGGCCGCGGGCCGCGACATCGGTGGCGACCAGGATATCCAGCGTGCCGGCTTTCAGCTGGCCGATGGTCCGCTCGCGTTGTGCCTGGGCGATATCACCGTTGATCGCCGCGGCCGAGAACCCGCGGGCGCGCAGTTTCTCGGCCAGCTCTTCGGTGGCCTGTTTGGTGCGCACGAAGATGATCATGGCCTCGAAGGCCTCGACCTCGAGGATCCGGGTGAGCGCGTCGAGTTTGCGCTGGTGGGATACCAGTACCCAGCGCTGGCTGATATTGGTGGCGGTGCTGGTCTTGGATTTGACCGTGATCTCGACCGGTTCGCGCAGATACTGCTTGGAGATCTTGCGGATCGCGGCGGGCATGGTGGCGGAGAACAACGCCACCTGCTTCTCGGCCGGGGTATCGGCGAGGATGCGTTCGACATCCTCCTGGAACCCCATCTTCAGCATCTCGTCGGCCTCGTCGAGCACCAGATAGCGCAGCTGGGACAGATCCAGCGTGCCCTTGGCCAGATGATCGATCACCCGGCCGGGAGTGCCCACCACGACCTGCGCGCCACGGCGCAGACCCGAGAGCTGCACTCCGTAGCTCTGGCCGCCGTAGATCGGCAGCACATGAGTGTTGGGCATATGGGTGGCATAACGGCCGAAGGCCTCGGCGACCTGGATCGCGAGCTCCCGGGTCGGGGCCAGCACCAGGGCGGCGGGCTGTTTGCCGACGGGGCGATCCTCCAGCAGACCCATCAGGATCGGGATCGCGAAGGCCGCCGTTTTACCGGTACCGGTCTGCGCGAGACCCACCACATCCGCGCCCTCGAGCAGCGGGGGGATGGTCGCCGCCTGGATGGGAGAGGGGGACTCGTAGCCGACATCGGCGATGGCCGAAAGGATTCGGTCATCGATCCCGAGATCGGCGAAGGACGGTCCGGCGTTTTCGGCTTCGGTCTGGCCAGGGTCCTCGCCGAGGCTGTCGTCGCCCTGATTGGTGCTCATTGACCAGGAGTTTACTGGTACGGCCTGGTTGTCCGGCCCACCGGGCCATACGGTGTGAGCATGGATGCCGACGCCGCCGATCAACCGCCTGCGGACACCACGGCGCTCGCCGTAGTGCAGTTCGCACCGCATACCGATATCGACGCGAACCTCGCGGCCCTCACCGAGCGGGTGCGTGCCGCGGCCCAGCAGGGTGCACGTGTCGTGGTCGCCCCGGAGTACTCGATGTTCGCCCTGGGCCGGTTGGACGAGCGGTTGCGCGCGGCCGCCCAGCCGCTCGACGGGCCGTATGTCACCGCACTCGCCCGGCTCGCCGCCGATACCGGGGTGTATCTGGTGGCCGGGGTCGTCGAAACCACCGAACCGGACGACGGCCGGATCTACAACACCCTGGTCGTACTGGGTCCCGACGGTGCGCTGTGCACCCAGTACCGGAAGGTGCACCTCTACGACGCCTTCGGGCAGCTCGAATCGGAGATCGTGCGCCCCGGCCCGCTCACCGGCCCACCCCTGTTCACCGCGAGCGGTCTGACGTTCGGTCTGCAGACCTGCTTCGACCTGCGCTTCCCGGAGGGTTTCCGGCGTCTGGCCGCCGCCGGCGCGCAGGTGCTGCTGCTGCCCGCGCAGTGGATACCGGGCCCGGGCAAGGTCGATCAATGGACCACCCTGCTGCGGGCCCGTGCCATCGAGAACACCGTCTATCTGGCCGCGGCCGATCAGTGCGGGCCGCGCGGTGCGGGTTCCTCGATGATCATCGACCCCGCGGGCCGGGTGCTGCATCAGCTCGCCGATGAGCCGGGGATCGCTGTGGCCGAGCTCGACCCGGAGGTACTGCACAAGGTGCGCCGGAACAATCCGAGCCTGGCGCTGCGCAGATACACCGTGGCGGCGCCGGAGGCGAGTAGCGTCAGGGGGTAATGCTCTACGCCGATCGCCTATCTGCCGGGCGTGCGCTGGGAAGCGAACTGACGCACCTGCGTGCGGCGGATCCACTGGTGCTGGGACTGCCGCGCGGTGGTGTGCCGGTGGCGGCGGCGGTGCGCGAGGTCATCGGCGGTGATCTCGATATCCTCCTGATCCGCAAATTGGGTGTGCCCTGGCAGCCCGAACTGGCGGCGGGGGCGATCGGGGAACACGGGGTCCGGGTGATCAATGCCGATGTCGTACGCCAGACCGGCCTCGATCCCGCGCGGCTGGATGCGATCGAAGCGGAGGAACGCGCCGAATTGGCGCGGCGCAGTGCGGTCTGGCGGGGTGGTATCGCGCCGATCCCGCTGCGGGACCGCACCGTGGTGATCGTCGACGACGGTATCGCCACGGGTGCTTCGGTCGTTGTGGCGTGCCGGGTGGCCCGCGCTCAGGAGCCTCGCCGCCTTGTGGTCGCGGTACCGGTCTCGGCCCCGGAGGCGCTACCGCGGATCCGCGCCGAAGCCGACGAAGTGGTGTGCCCGCTGGCGCCGGGAGCCCTGGCCGGGGTGGGTGGCGCCTATCGCGATTTCCATCAGCTCGCCGATACGGAGGTCACCGAGTTGCTCCGGCCGGACACCCGCTGAGTGGCGGGGCCCGGCCGGACGCGGACTACAGCTCCGGCTGCGCGTAATCACCGACCCGGGCGGTGAGAATCCGCAGATGCTCCAGACTGCTGCCGAGCGTGCGCTCGATGGCGGTCAGCCGGGCCGTGTAATGCCCCACCGGGTACTCGGAGGTGACGCCGATACCGCCGTGCATCTGGATCGACTCCTGCCCGATATGCCGTGCCGAGCGGCTGATCTGCAGCCGTGACCGGGAGGCGAGCACCGGATCGCCCGGGGCGTCGACCAGGGACGCCGTCAGGTAGTAGCTCATACTGCGGGCCAGTTCGAGCGAGACGTACATATTCGCGGCGCGCTGGGTCAGCGTCTGGAACTTCGACAGCGTCACCCCGAATTGCTTACGGGTCTTCAGATACTCGGTGGTCAGGCGCAGCGACTCTTCCATCGCCCCGATCGACTCGGCGCACAGACCCGCCTGGGCCGCGACGAGCACCGTGTTCACGGTGGCGGTGGCATCCTCGGCCGTGCCCAGCAGTTCGGCCGGCGCACCGGCGAACTCCACCTGCGCGCCGCGCAGGCTGTCGACCGTCGCGTACGGGGTCCGGGTCACGCCGGTGGCATCCGCCGCGACCAGGAACAATCCGAGACCGCCGCCGGGCAGTGTCGCGCTGACCACGAGTTCGTCGGCGCAGTCACCGTGCGGTACCGGATTCTTGACACCGCTGAGCACGTAACCGTCGCCCTGCGTGGTGGCAGCGGTCTCGATGGTGTGATCGGGCCAGCGCGTACCGGGTTCACCGTGCGCGAAGGCGAGCAGTTTCGACCCGGCGGCGACCTCGGGCAGGATCCGCTGCCGCTGATCGGCGGTTCCGGCGGCGCTGATCAGGCCACCCGGTACCAGCACCGCGTCCAGCAGCGGCTCCGGCGCGAGCCGTCGCCCGATCTCCTCGAGTACCAGCATGGTTTCCACCGGGCCCGCGTCCATCCCGCCGTCCTTCTCGGGGAAGCTCAGTCCGAGGACGCCCAGTTCGGCGAGCTGACCCCAGACCTCGCGGCTCCAGCCCAGGTCGGTACCGGTGACGGCGATCCGGGCTTCCGGGTTGTAGTGACGGTTGAGCAGGTCACGCACCGTATCGCGGAGCATGACCTGTTCGTCGGTGAGATCGAAATCCATGGCCTGACCTCACAATCCGAGGATCGAGGAGGCGATGATGGTGCGCTGCACCTCGCTGGAACCTCCGTAGATGGTTGTTTTGCGGTAGTTGAGATAGCTGGGGCCGGTACGTTGCGCCCACTCCGGCGCCGCGATATCCCCGGCGCCGACCGGCAGAGCGTCCGGCCCGGCGATATCGAGCAGGAGTTCGGTCGCGGCCTGCTGCAGTTCCGAACCGCGCATCTTCAATACCGACGAGACCGGATTCGGCTTACCCTCGGCCGAGTTCGATACGACGCGCAGCTGGGTGAGCTCCAGAGCGAGCAGTTCGTTCTCCAGTTCGGCGATCCGTGCCGCGAACAGCGGATCCTCGAGCAGGGTTCCCGAACCGGACTTGGTGGCTGCCGCGTATTCCTTGGCCACGCCGATCTTCACCTTGGTCCGGCCGACACCGGTGATACCGGTGCGTTCGTTGCCGAGCAGGAACTTGGCATAGGTCCAGCCCATATTCTCCTCGCCGACCAGCTGGTCGGCGGGAACCCGCACGTTCTCGAAGAAGACCTCGTTGACCTCGTAGCCGCCGTCGATCAGTTTGATCGGGCGGATGGTCACGCCGGGCGATTTCACATCGAAGAGCAGGAAGGAGATCCCGGCCTGCTTCTTCGGTGCGTTCGGGTCGGTGCGGACCAGGCAGAAGATCCAGTCGGCCCACTGGGCCAGGGTGGTCCAGATCTTCTGGCCGTTGACGATGTAGGAGTCGCCGTCGCGGACGGCGGTGGTGCGCAGTGAGGCCAGATCCGAGCCCGCATCGGGTTCGGAGAAGCCCTGGCACCACCACATGTCCAGGTTGGCGGTGGCCGGCAGGAACCGCTTCTTGAGTTCCTCGGAGCCGAACTGCGCGATGACCGGGCCGACCATGGTGGCGTTGAAGGTCAGCGGGTCCGGCACGCTGGCCAGCTGCATCTCGTCCTGCCACAGGTGCCGCTGCATGGGGGTCCAGTCCTTGCCACCCCATTCCACCGGCCAGTTCGGCACGGCCAGACCGTGCTCGTTGAGGATTCGGTGGGTTGTCACGATGTCCTCGCGGGACAGCTCGTGACCGTACTTCACGCGTTCACGGATCTCGGCGGGGATCGCCGTGGTGTAGACCTTCCGCAGCTCGTCGCGGAAGGCGACCTCGTCGGGAGACAGAGTTAGTTTCATACACATCTCCAATTATGTCTCGATTGTCCCGCATCGAATTTACACCCCACACCAATCGTGCCGCGTCGAGTGCATCACATACACCTGCCGCGGGCCGCCGATCGGCCGAGCCGAGAGAAGAGTGTGACCAGGCGGTGTCCCCCCGCGGCTGGTACCTTGCAGCGGTGGGCGGGGGATAGCCGGCGGGTCCGGCACGCCATCGCCGCGAGCGGAATATAGGGAGTTCAGCAGTGCACAACAGAATCGTCGCGCGTACCGCGGCCACGGCAGCCGCCCTGGGGATCAGTGCCGCGCTCACATTCACCACACCCGCGGCAGCGCAACCCGCACCCACGCCCGGCGAAGCCGCGATGATCGCCCTCACCGAGCAGACCGCCGGCGATCCGGCCGCCCGCCCCGGGGTGGACGCCCTGCGGAACTACCACGACATCGTGGCCGCCAGTGAGATCAGCGATATCTCCCGCTACGCGCCCTTCGTGTACGCCGCCCCCACCTTCGGTTGCGGTGACAACGGGGTCATCACCACCACCTTCGCGGCCGGTACCGCCAACGGCCCCAGCTCGAACCTGCACGGCACTCCCGGCACGCTGACCTTCCACGCCACTCCCCGGCACTCCGGAATCGCGCAGGCCTCGGGTCTGGTGGTCGCCTGGATCAATATCAACAACGGCCGTGCCGGGCTGGATACGCTCAGCGATATCACCGAGTTCGGCACTCCGTCGCTGTCGCAGACCGTGAACAGCGGACCGGGCACGGTCCTCGCCTCGATGTGGGGCACCGTCACCTACCCGGGCGCGCTCTGCGTGATGACGCCCACGGTCGGACTGTTCTCCGTACCGGACGAGCCGGCCGCCGCGCCCGCCCCGGTGCCGGATGCGGCTGTCCCGCCGCCGGCTCCGCAACCTGTCCCGGCGGCGCCCGGCCAACCGGCGCCCGCTCCCGCGCCTGCGCCCGGACCCCAGCCCGCCGCCCCCGCGTCCCAGCCGGCCCCTGCGGGGGCGTAGGCCCTGGTCCGGAGGTTGTTTCCGGCGGTCGAGGCGGGCGGGGCCGCGAACGCCCGCAACCGGTGAATTCTGGGTGCCGCGTTCCGGGGCCTCGCGACTTGTGCTCGACCCGTGCTTCTTTGCCAGAATTCGATCATGGGGTTCTTCGACGGCTCGCGCGGCCGGCTGCACTATCGGGATCGCCCGGTCGACGGCGCCCGCTCCGCTCTGGCGTTGTTACCCGGGTCGGGACAGCACAGTGGGCACTATCACGAATTCGCACGCCGGTTGAACACCGCTGGGGTCGCGGTGTGGACATTGGATACCGCGGGCCAGGGGCTGAGTGAGGGAGATCCCGACCGGCCCGGCCATTTGCCGGAGCTGGTGGAGGACGCCGTGCGTTTCGTCGCGCTGGTGCGGGTCCGGACACCCGATCTGCCGCTGACACTCATGGGACATTCGCTGGGTGCCGTCACGGCCCTGGCCGCCCTCGGCGCCGCCACGCCCGTTCCCGGCGTAGGAGGCGACGATAAGGCACCCATCGACGATCCGGTGGGCCCAGCGCTGGACGCGGCGGTACTGGCCGGCCTGGTGCTGTGCGGTACGCCGTCGCGGGCACTCGGCGGCGTACCGGATGAGATCGCGCCCCTGCCGCCGGTGCTGGCGGTGCACGGGGTCGATGACCGGCGGGCGCCGATAGAAGCAGTCCGCGAATGGGCACACCGGCGCAAATCGGTGGCACTGCGCGAATACCCGGATGCGGGCCACGATCTGCTGCACGAGCGCGTGCGTGGCCGGGTCGCGGCGGATATCGTGCAGTGGACGCAGGAGAACGTCGCGGGGCCGGTACGGCGAATATGAGACTCGCCGTACCGAGTGAAACGAAACACGCTGGGCGACAGCGGAACAGGAAGGGGGTCCGGCGATGCAGCCGAATACGATTGCCGCTCTGGGCTCGGCCGTCGAGGACGGGCAGCTGTGGATCGATGGGGTGCTGGTCGCGGAGGGTGCGCCCGAACGGTGCGCGCTGCGCTATGAGCAGCTCGCCGATCAGGTGGACGCGCAGATCGAAACCCTGACCGGGGCGCTCACCCTGCCGGGTTTCGGCGGCTTCGCCTCCGGCGCGGCGCTGCGCGGCGGGTTCGAGGGCAAGGCCGGTGACGCCATCGCGGCCCTGCGTGATTACGCGGGCGCGGCACGGCAGCTCGCGCATACCTTCCGGATCGCCGCGGCGGCGTATCAGCAGGCCGATACCGAGGTCGCGGCCGCGCTCGGAACCGCCTCGGGGGTGTCCGGTGCGTGATCTGCCCCGAACCGGGATACGCGGCGCCCACAACCGCGTGGATCCCGACTATGCGCCGACCGTCGAAGTATTCGACAACCTCACCCACGAGCAGATCCATGCCGGCGTATCGCTGCTGAACCCCTCGGTGCTGCAAACCGGTGGCCAGCTCTGGCAGGGTGCCGCGAGCGGTCTGAACGACGCTGTCACGCAGGCGCATACGGAGATCCGCGGTGCCATCGCCGACGGCTGGCGGGGCACGGCCGCGGGTCTGGCCGCGGCCGCGGTCCGGGATTTCGAGATCGCCGGCCGCCAGCTGGCCGATGTTCTGGCCGCGGTCGCCGGACGGCTCGGACAGGCCGGTGATGCCGCGGAAACGCTGCGTGCCGGTATCGCCGAACCGTCCGGTACCGAACCGGATCTCGGCGCCGCGCTACTGGACCCTCATGCGGCCACCGGCAATATCGCGGCCCAGCGGGCGGTGGACGACGAACGTGCCGACGCGGTGCGGGTGATGGAGAGCGTCTACACGGGTGCCTTCATTCCGACCGGTTCGCAGATTCCCGCTTTTCCCGACCTGCCCGATCCGCAGTCCGGCCATCCGGGCGCCTCGGACTCTCCCACCACCCCCGGCGTCACCGTACCGGGGTCGGATAAGCCTGTGGAACAGACTGTTTCGTTCCCCGCACCGAACCCTGTGGCCTCTCCGGAGGGGCAGCAGAGTCCGGCCGGTGTGGCCGAGGATGATCCGTCCCGGTCCGGCGGCCCGGTACCCGGCGGTGTGCCCGGCCCCTCCGCGCCCGGCGTGCCCGTCCCGGCGGACCAGCCCCAGGCGACCACCACGGCCGGAACGGAACTACCGGGCCCCGCGCCCACCGCACCCGCGGCGGTTCCGTCCGGTGGCGGCACCCCCGTGGCACCCGCTGCCGCACCGGGCGTGCCGGTATTCTCCGCCCCGGTCCGGCCGGCCGCGTCCACCACCGACGACGACCGCAAACGTGAGGAGCAGCAGCGCGGTTCGAGCGGTGAGGCGATCACCGGAATGGGCGCGGGCGCTATCGGCGGCATGATGGGTGGTGCGATGGCGGCCGATACGGTCCGCTCCGGCCCACCGGTTGCGCCGGCGCGCGTCGATCGGACCGACGACGACGGCGACGAATTGCACTTCGCCGACGAGGACCTGACGTTCCTGGAGCCGGCGGATGCGGGCGGGCAGTTGATCGGTGCCCTGGATCCGACCACGCCGCCGGTCCTGGGTGAGTGGACCGAAGCGGAGTGAACTGGATCCTCACCCCGGACCAGTTCGCCCTGGCCTGGGAGCGGACGGTCGGCGACCGCATCCCATATCCGCTGGCAGTGCGGTTGTCGGCCCGAGATTCCGCCGAGCGCACCGCTCAGTTGCCCGCGCTGCGGCATTGGTGCGACACCACGCTCGACGCCGATCTGGAAGCCGCGTTACGGGTATTGGCCGGGCCGGAGGTGAGTGTGGCCGTATTCGGGCAGGACGGTACGGGCGAGCCGACCACTCGGGTGCTGGGTGCTTCGGCCGGGCATATCGGGGTCGTGGCCACTCAGCGGCCGGGCGGTGAACCCGATCGCGGCGGTGAAATACGCATCGCGGCAGGCGCGGCCACCTCGTTGCCTGTGCGAGTGATCTCAGCGCTGCCGGGCGCCCCGGCCGGTAGCGGTGAACGGTTGCGCGCGCCGCGTGCCGAGGTTCTCCGCGACGGCCGCGACCGGGTGACCGTGCCGGTCTCCGGGCCGGCGGCGCCGGCCCGTATCCGTGTGCGTCTGAAACAGCCGCGCGACAGTATCGGTCAGCTCGTGGTCTCGGTGCACCGGCCCACGAGAACCGATCCGTTCGGCGTGCTGTGCTGGATCGATATCGCCGGGGACGGTCGCTACGCGATCCACACCGGCACAATTGTCGATATCGCGGCTGTCGACGCCGAGCGATTCACCAATTCGCTGCGGCCCATGGTGACCGGAGCGCAGCGTGCGGTGGCCTACGCCGAACTCTGAGCATCCGGTGGTTCGACGCCGGGCGTGCGGTGGCCCTTCAGCCGCCGTACCCCGGGGGCACCGTCGGAACGATCGTGGAGGTCGGGACGGTGGTGGCACCGGGGGGAGTGGTTTCCGGCGCGGTGGTTTCGGTAGTCGTCCACGGGAACCCGTAGGGCGCGGGCTGTTCGGATTCCGTTGTCGGTGACCCCGGGGGCATGGTTGTGCGCGCCGGTTCGGTGCCCGGATCGAATTGCTCTCGCCGGGGCGCTGTGGGCTCGGCTGCTGGTCCGGGCGCGACCGGCAGCTCGGGAGTGGTGCGGGATACCGGGGGTGTGGCGGAATCGGGTGGCCCCGCTTCGGCGCCGATGCCCGGGACGGGTATCGGGGATTCGCTGTGTGCCGGTTCGATTTCCGGTGCGGGTAGCGAGGTGGTGGCCGAATCCGGATCCGATGTGGGAGCGGAGCTGGGAGTTGCCGAGAGGGTGGGCCGGCGGGTGGTCTCGTCGGTCTCCGACGATTCGCCGGGGCCGGTCGACGAGGGCGCCGACGAGGTGACCGAGATCTGGTACTCCGGTGGGAGGGTGCGCGGCGGCGGCGCTTCCGGGGCCATCCGCCAGGAGGGGGACGGCGGAATCACGACCTGGGCCACGCTGGTGGCGGTCGGGTCCGCATAGCGCGCCTGCTCGACGGCCTGCGGGCCCGAGTGGATCGGTGGCGGCGGTACGTAGGTGTCATCTTGACCGATTCCGCACGCGCCGATGAACACCAGCCCGAGGGATACCGCGCCCGCGGCGGCCAGGGGACCGGCGACCTTCGTTTTGCTATCCATCGGTGACGCTCCTGTGATATGTCAGTGGCCTCACCTTAATCGAGGGTGTCTACCGGAACCAGTCCCCGCCCTGCCGATTCCGCTGGTTACCGGTGTGTAAGCCACGCTCAGGGGCAGGATTCAGGTATCGAATTGATATCGTCCGCGTGTCGCGGGCTTGTGTTGCGTAACAATCGTCGGGTTGTGGCCGTAGCTTATGTTGCTGAAGTGACACATGGGGCCGCCGGAGTTCCGCGGTGCCGATGTACCCGAAGTGGTAGGCGCGACGTGATTTCCGGATCGGCGCCATCGAGGAGTAGATGATGGGAGACCAGACCACCGCCACCGAACTGCCCGGGGCAGACAAGGTGCCCGATATGCGGGAGGCGGATGTGGAGCCGGCGGATTCCGGTTCGTCCGGGACCGGCTCGACGGTGAGCAGAGTATGTGGCTGGTTGATTTTCGCCAGTGGGCTGGGAGCGGCGGTTTTCGGTATCGCGACACTGCAGGTCGTGATCAGTGTGATCGGTCTCATCCTGGCCTGTACCGCCGGGTTGACGTTGCTCAAATTGCGGGCCGACGGTCCGGGGCCGGAGCCCGAGGTCGGTATCGCCGGCTGATCGGGGCGGTCCTCGCTCGTCTGTGCGGGTCGACAGGCCGCCGGTCGCCGAACTCCTCGACCGGGTGTTTCACCTGTCGTGAACATGCCGGCGGTATTGCGTGCGCACTCAGTGGGACAGGTGTCCGATCAAATTTCCGGACAGTTGATCGTTTTTTCTTCCGCGGTTTTCCGCCGCAGCCGAGCGGCTCCGTGCGGTAATCGGATGTTTGCCCGGCTCCACCATGCTCGGCGACCCGAGCGCCGTTCGGGGGGCAGGAGGAAGTACAAGATGATCGAAGCCGGGTACGCGGCGCTGAATCCGGCGAGTCTCCTCACGTCGCCGGCTGCCGATGCGACCTATCTTTTGCGGGCGTGGGGAGTTATCTGACTATTTGCCGACGGGACGGCCGGCTGTCCGGCGGGCGACCCGCAGCCTGCTCGTCCGGGGCCTTTTCCGGACGCGAAGCCCCCTGACGCGTGCTCCGCGGGCACCGGGGGCGTGAGCGGCGGCCCGCTCGGGCGGATAACGTATGCGGCAACGTGCATCAAGGCATATGCGAGTCGGGCCCGCAGGCGGCAGCGCAGCGTAACCACGCAGGGCACTCGCATATGCGCTATGGACGACAGAGCATGGCCGCCCGAGAGGAGACACAGTGCCCCAGCAGGTTCGAGGTGTTATCGCCCGCAGTTCCGGCGCCCCGGTCGAACTGGTACCGATCGTGATACCCGACCCCGGGCCGCGCGATGTGGTGGTGCGGATCCAGGCCTGCGGGGTATGCCATACCGATCTGACCTACCGCGAAGGCGGGATCAACGACGAGTTCCCGTTCCTGCTCGGCCACGAGGCCGCCGGTGTGGTGGAAACCGTGGGGCCGGCGGTCACTCATGTCGAGCCCGGCGATTTCGTGGTCCTGAACTGGCGTGCGGTCTGCGGCCGGTGCCGGGCCTGTAAACGCGGTCGCCCCTGGTACTGCTTCGACACCTTCAACGCGAGCGTGCCCATGACGCTCGAGGACGGTACCGAGCTCACACCCGCACTCGGAATCGGCGCATTCGCCGATAAGACCCTCGTGCACGAGGGGCAGTGCACCAAAGTCGATCCGGAAACCGATCCGGCGGTCGCCGGGTTGCTCGGCTGCGGCGTCATGGCCGGGCTCGGTGCGGCCGTGAACACCGGGAACGTCGGCCGTGGCGATTCGGTCGCCGTATTCGGGTGTGGCGGTGTGGGTGACGCCGCGATCGCCGGCGCCCGGCTGGCGGGGGCGGGCACCGTCATCGCCGTGGACACCGACGCCCGGAAGCTGGACTGGGCCCGCGACCTCGGCGCGACGCATACCGTCGATGCCTCCGCCACCGACGCGGTCGCCGCGATCCAAGAGCTCACCGACGGTTTCGGTGCCGATGTGGTGATCGACGCGGTCGGCCGCCCGGAGACCTGGAAGCAGGCCTTCTACGCCCGCGATCTGGCCGGCACCGTGGTGCTGGTCGGCGTGCCCACCCCCGATATGAAACTCGAGATGCCGCTGATCGATTTCTTCAGCCGCGGCGGTGCCCTGAAATCGTCCTGGTACGGCGACTGCCTGCCCGAACGTGATTTCCCGATGCTGATCGACCTGCACCGGCAGGGCCGGCTGCCGCTGGATAAGTTCGTGACCGAACGGATCGGCCTGGACGCGGTCGAGCAGGCGTTCCACACCATGCACGGCGGCGGGGTGCTGCGCTCGGTGGTGGTCCTGTGAGCGTGCGGGTGGAGCGGGTCGTCACCGAGGGCCAGTTCTGCCTCGACGGTGGTTGCTGGGATGTGGCGAACAATATCTGGCTGGTCGGTGACGACAGCGAGGTTCTGGTCATCGATGCGGCCCACGATGCGCAGCCGATACTCGAGGCGGTGGCCGGACGCCGGGTGACGGCGATCGTCTGCACCCATGCCCACAACGATCACGTGACGGTCGCACCGACCCTGTCAGCGGCTACCGGCGCCCCGATCCACCTGCATCCGGAGGACGATGTGCTCTGGCAGCAGACCCATCCGGGGGTCGAGTACCGCGCGCTGTCCGACGGCGAGGTTTTCGAGATCGGCGGCGCGCGGCTGACGGTGCTGCACACACCTGGCCATTCACCCGGATCGTGCTGCCTCCACCTGCCGGCCGCGGGCGTGGTTTTCAGCGGCGATACGTTGTTCGAGGGTGGTCCGGGGGCGACGGGACGGTCCTACTCCGACTACCCGACCATCCTTTCCTCGATCAACGGCCGGCTCTTCGCGTTGCCGGACGACACTGTCGTGCACACCGGGCACGGCCCGGACACCACGCTCGGCGCCGAGCGCGCCAACGTGCCGGCTGCCCGGTAACCGAACGAGGATCGCGGTGGCACCCGGGGAGTAGGTGTCACCGCGGTATCCGGGGAGGGTTTCGCCGTCAGGCGGTACGGGGCTCCAGGACGAAGATCGGAATCCGGCGCTCGGTCCACGATTGGTAGTTGTCGAAATCCGCGTACAGGTCGAGCAGTTTCGGCCACAGCCGGTCGCGTTCGGCGTCGTCGGCGAGGCGGGCTCGCACGGGGATCCGGTCCTTGCCGATCTGAACCGTGGTGTCCGGTGCGGCGACCAGGTTGTAGTACCACTGCGGGTTCTTCGGGAGACCGCCCTGGGAGGCGACGATGACGATGTCGGTGTCGTCGCGGAGAAACAACAGTGGGATCGTGAACTGCTTACCCGATTTGCGGCCGGTGTGTTCCAGCAGCAGTGTCGGAACCGGTTTGCGCAAGCCTGCCCCGACGCGCCAAGTCCCGCCGATCCGGCCACCCGTGCGTTTGTACGCCCAGGTGTTGACCTTGGACATGTACTTGATGACGGTGGGTACCAGGGACGAGTCGAGTTGTTTGGGTCGGTCCATAGAAGCTTCCGCAACTTTCTTCCGCTGCTCAGCGCAGTATCAACAGCGCCGATTTTTCGATGAGGTCCGCGATATCGGCGTAGGAGGCGTAGCCCATGCCTGCCCGTACCAGCGCGCCCGCGTAGACCAGTTCGAGGGAGACGACCACGTCCGGGTCGGGCTCGGGGCCGAGAGCACGTTCGATCCGGGTGCGGATCTCCAGTCCGATCCGGGCCCGGAGATGGGCGACATCGGGGTCACGGCCCAGCAGGGCGCTGGTGACGGCCCCGGCGACCTCCTGCTCGTCGGCGACGAGCAGGGCGATGGTGCGTAATTCGGCCACGACCCGATTCGTGGGGTCGGGGTCCTCGATTGCCGGCGCCGGCGAGGCCACCAGCCGGCGCCAGAAGATCTCGGCGACCAGATGTTCCTTCGACGAGAAATAGGTGTACGCGGTGGCGGTACCGACACCGGCCGCGGCGGCGACCATCCGGATGGTCATCCCCGCGAACCCCTCGCGTGCCAGCACCTCCACCGCTGCCTTCGTCAGTTTGTCGACCGTATCGGCCTGTTTCGCGGACAGGCGTCGACGGGTCGCTTCCACGACGGCAGGTTCACCTTCGGACATGTGTCTGAATGTACCGTTTCAGTTCTTCGCGGCGGCAATCCCGGCCCGGCGGCCGTAGAAACTGCCGTCGCCCAGCGATGTTCCGCTGGCGTATCCGCCCGCGCAGACACCGGAGGTGCAGCGGCCCGCGGCGAACAGGCCGGGGATCGGTTCGCCGCTGACGTGCAGTACCCGCGAATCCAGGTCCGTGCGCAGGCCACCCAGCGTGAATCCCGCGGTGAACCCGCGCATATCGAATGCCGCGAACGGGCCTTCGAGCGGTTTGGTCCACTCCGGCTTCTTCCCGAGCAGCGGGTCCTGGCCGTTCGCCGCGTGCTTGTTGTACAGCTCGACGGTGGTCTGCAGCGCGAGTTCGGGCAGGCCGATATCGGATTCGAGTTCGGCGATGCTCTCCGCGGCCCAGGTCGGCGGCTGCCGGAAGAACGGGGTGGAGGTCTCGGTGGTCAGTGATTCCTCGTATGCGGCCTCGCCGATGACCAGATACGCCTGGTTCTCCTGGTGGAACAGCGTCATCTGGCCGATCCGGCCGGGATAGGTGTCCTCCGGGACGTACCGCTGCCCGCGACCGTTGACGAGGATGCCGCGCGCCATCATCTGCGGATCACCGAAGAAGGCGACCTCGGTGGCATCCATATGCGCCAGGTCGGCGCCGAGTGCCTGGGCCACCCGGATCGCGATACCGTCGTGCTCCTCGATGGCGGCGCCGGGACGGCCGATGAGTCGCGGCGCGAACCCCTCGATCATCTGATCGTGATAGGCGAAACTGCCGGTGGCCAGCACGACTCCGCGTTCGGCGCGGATGTTCAGTTCTTTGCCGTACTGTTTGGCGACCACCCCGACCACCCGGTCGCCGTCGACGATCAGGCGCTGGATCCGGGTGTCGTATTCGGCTGCGACCCCGAGCTTTTCGGCAGTTTCGGCGAGCGGTTTCATCAGCATGTAGCCGCCGCCCTTGGATCCGGTCCGCTTGTTCGACATCTGCGGGACGTGTCCCCGGGGCGCGGGGTCGGCGACGGTGTTGAACGGTGCGGCGTTCTCGCCACCGGAATACATCAGCCCCTCGTCGTGCGGGGGTTCCCAGCCGGGCTCGCCCCAGAATTCCTCTTTGAAGGGAACCCCGTTGGCCACCAGCCATTCATAGTGTTCGACGCTGCCGCGGCAGTAGTCACCGATCTTGTCCCGGTCCACGCCCGGACCCAGCGCGGCGATCATGAATTTCTCCATGTTCTCGGGGCTGTCCTCGAAGCCCAGCGCGCGCTGCAGCGGCGTTCCACCGCCGAGATAGATGAACCCGCCGGCCAGCGCCGCTGCCCCGCCCCAGCCGCTGGTGCGTTCCAGGATCAGCACCCGCGACCCGGCCCGCGCGGCCTCGATCGAGGCGCAGACCCCGGCGATCCCGTAACCGGCGACCAGCACATCGGTGGTGCGGTCCCATTCGGTGACCTCGGCGGCGGGCAGTGGGCGGAGAGGGGTGGCGTCGGCCATTATTCGGATTCCTTACTGTCGTTCTGCGCCGCGGCGCCCTGCGGTCCGGCGGCGGCCGCATCGTTCTGCTCGGAAGCAGCGGCGACACCGCGCTCGGCGATGGTGTCATGCCGGGCCGCCGCGGCGCCGTCGCCGTCCCGCTGAGCGGAGACGATGCGCTGTCGCGTCGCGGAGATATCGCCTCGGCCCACTCCCAGGCCTTCGCCGAACCGGGCCAGCGCGATTTCGGCCAAGGGCAGGTCGGCGCCGAGCCGGCCGCCGAGTTCCAGCGCCAGGGACAGATCCTTCTCGCCGAGTTCGCGGACGTGGGTGAGTATCGGCAACCAGAAATCGCCCTCTTCGATGGGCGCGGTGGTATCGCGGAGCATGATCGAGCCGGCTCCGCCGGTCACCGCGTCGGAATGGCGGACGACCTTGCCGAGGGCGGTGATATCGAGCCCGGTGGCCTCGGCCAGCCGCTGTGCCTCGGTGGCGGCGGTGAACGAGATGAAATGCAGCAGGTTACGGGCCAGCTTCATCCGGGTACCCGCCCCGACTTCTCCGGCGTGTACGACCAGATCGGCGAAGCAGCCGAACGGTTCGCGCACCTCGGCCACGGCGTTCTCGCTGCCGCCGACCATCACCGCCAGCCGTCCGCTGTTCGCTCCCGCGGCACCGCCGCTGATCGGGGCGTCGACCAGATCCACCCCGCGCTCGGCGCACAGCTGGGCGAATTCCACGGCCGATTCATCGCCGATAGTGGAATGCACGGCCACCACGGTGCCCGGTGCAGCGGTGCTCAGTACGCCGTTCTCACCGGTCAGCACGGTGCGGACCTGCCGGTCGTTGACCACCGCGATACAGATGACGCGGCATTTCGCCGCGAGTTCGGCGGGGCTGCCGGCCGCCTCGGCGCCCGCGCCGGTGAACGGTTCCAGCGCCTCGGGCCGGGTATCGCAGACGGTCAGGCCGCCGGACCAGTCCAGCAGCTTCTTCGCCATCGGCGCGCCCATATCGCCCAGGCCGATGAATCCGACCCGGGTGCCGCTGCCCCCGTCCGCGCTCATCAGCGGATCACCTGACCGCCGTCGACGCAGAAGATCTGCCCGGTGACCCATTTGGCGTCGTCGGAGAGCAGATACAGCAGGGCGCCGGCCATATCCTCGGGTGTGCCCATCCGCTTGAGCGGCAGGCGGTTCACCATATCCTTGACCATGCTCTCGGGCGTGGTGGTCTTGGTCGCCTCGGTATCGGTGGGACCGGGCGCGATGGCGTTGATCCGGATATTCGATCCGCCGAGTTCGGTGGCCAGCTGCTGGGTCAGGCCGTTGATCCCGACCTTGGCCAGTCCGTAGAAACCGGAGTACACCCAGGCCGCCGTCGACGACTGGTTGACGATCGAACCACCCCCGTTGGCGGCCATGTTCTCCCAGACGGCGCGGGTCATCACCAGCGCGCCGTCCAGGTTCACCGACATGAACTTCTTGTAGTAGTCCCAGGGCACCGTGAGCAGCAGATCGAGTTTCATACCGCCGTAGATGGCGGCGTTGTTGACCAGATGGTCGATCTTGCCGTACTTCTCGACGGTGAAATCGGCCAATGCCTTGGCCGACTCCGGGTCGGAGACATCGACTGTATGGAACGACGCGGTGCCGCCGTCGGCGTTGATCTTCTCGGCGACGGCCGTCCCGCCTTCGACGTTCAGATCGGCGACGACGACGGACGCGCCCTCGGCGGCCAGCGCCTGCGCGTAGACCTCGCCGATACCGCGTGCGGCTCCGGTGACGATGGCGGACCTGCCGGTGAAACGAGCCATGGGATCGAGCTCCTCGCTGCTATGTGGAAAGCCTGGTCGTAAAGGGTTTTCGGGTCAACTGGGGATCGCGCCTACTGCGCGGCACACATTCGCGCCTACTGCGCGGTGGCGACGAGCTTGGTCTCGAGGTATTCCTCGAAGCCGGCGACGCCCATCTCGCGGCCGATACCGGACTGTTTGTACCCGCCGAACGGGGCGTCGGCGCTGTACCACATACCGCCGTTGACACCGAGCGTTCCGGTGCGCACCCCATCGGTAACCCGGCGGATCCGCTCGGGGTCCTTACCCCAGACCGCGCCGGACAGGCCGTACGGCGAATCGTTGGCGATCCGGACGGCATCGTCGTCGCCGTCGTAGGGGAGTACCACCAGCACCGGACCGAAGATTTCCTCCTGGGCGGCTTTGGCGCTGTTGTCCAGGTCGGCGATAACCGTGGGTTCGACGAAGAAACCGCGGTCGTGTTCGGCCGGGCGGCCACCACCGGCCACGATCCGGCCGCCGTCGGCCCGGGCGCTATCGATGTAGTCGAGCACCCGGGTGCGCTGGCGGTCGGAGATCACCGGGCCGCAGACGGTGCCCGGGTCGGTGGGATCGCCGGGCCGGATACCGCGCATGGTGTTCGCGGCGGCCTCGAGTGCTTCCTCGTACCGGGCACGGGGGACCAGCAGCCGGGTAGCCAGTGCGCAACCCTGTCCCGCGTGCACGCAGAGCGAGAAACCGGCATAGCTCACGGCGGTGCCGAGGTCGGCGTCGTCGAGAACGATGAACGCCGACTTCCCGCCGAGCTCGAGGAAGGTTTTCTTCAGGTTCGCGGCGGCCGACGCCATTACCGCGCGGCCGGTATTCGTGGAACCGGTGAAACTGATCAGGTCGACCCGCGGATCGCCGGAGAGCTGGGCGCCCAGGCCGTGGTCGGACGAGGTGACGATATTGAGCACACCGGGCGGAATATCGGTTTCCTCGGTGATGATCGAGCCGAGTGCCGCCGCGCACCAGGGGGTGTCGGGGGCGGGCTTGAGGACGACTGTGTTCCCGGCGGCCAGCGCCGGACCCAGTTTGGCGAAGTTGATCTGGTGCGGGAAGTTCCACGGGGTGATCGCGCCGACCACGCCGATCGCCTCGCGGCGCAGGACCCGATGGGTGCTGATCCCCATGGGCGCGGCAACGCCCAGCTCGGTTTCCCACTCGTAGTTCGCGGCCAGTTTCGTGGCGAAACTCAGATCCTCGATCGGACCTTCGAGCTGCGGACCGCTGGTGAACATACGAGGTGCGCCGACCTCGGCGATGGTGATCTCCCGCAGTTCCTCGGCGTGCGCCTTCAGGCCTGCCTGCAACTGTTCCAGGCAGCGCACTCGGAATGCGTGATCGCGTGACCAGCCGGTCTCGTCGAAGGCGGTCCGCGCGGCGGCGATCGCGGCGTTCATATCGGCGGCGTCCGCGTCGGCCGCCGTCCCGATGACCTCCTCGGTCGCCGGGTTCACATTGTCGAACACGCCGTTGCCGCCGGCGAGGAGGCTCCCGCCGATCAGCAGTCGGGAACTGTCGCCGGGCAGAAGACTGTTCATTGAAGACCCCAATACTGTCTGGACAGGTGTATGGAATATAGTCCGGAATCTTCGGGGAGTGCAAGAACGGGTTCTATCGAATCGTGCTCAGCGCTGATCGTGCCCGATATCGGCGCGGGATGTGAGCGAAGGCCGGGCCGCGGCCGGGTGCCTATCGGATTCGCGCAGTTGGGCGGCGAATTCCCGTACGATCATTGTCGCGACGCCGCGCCGCTGGTACCGTCCAGACACATGTCCAGCTATGTGTCTCCCCCCGGCGGTGCATCCGTCCCGCCCGGCGAGAACTCGTTATCGAAGCAGAGGTGGATCCGATGACGGCAGCATCGTTGGAGCCGGTGACGTTCGATCCGTACGACTACGTCTTCCACGAGGACCCGTACCCGACGTACGCCCGGCTGCGCGCGGAGGCGCCGCTGTACTACAACGCGGAGCTCGACTTCTACGCCCTGTCCCGGCATGCCGACGTGACGAACGGTTTCCGCCAGGCCACGCAACTGTCCAACGCCAACGGCGTATCACTCGATCCGGCCGCCTGGGGTCCCGACGCGCATCGCACCATGTCCTTCCTGGCCATGGACGATCCGCGGCATATGCGCATGCGGCGACTGGTGTTCAAGGGTTTCACCCCGAAACGGGTCGCGGATATGGAAGCCCGTATCCACGAGCTGACCCTCGAATACCTGGTACCGGCCCTCGAACGCGGTGAGTTCGACTGGATCGAGGAAGTCGCCGGCAAGCTGCCGATGGATGTCATCTCCGAGATGATGGGTGTACCGGCCGCCGACCGCGCCGAGATCCGCCGGATGGCCGATATGGTCATGCACCGCGAGGACGGTGTCACCGATGTCCCGGATTCGGCGATCGAGGCCTCGCTGAACCTCGTGGTCTATTACTCGAACATGGTCACCGAGCGCCGGGCCCAGCGCACCGACGATCTGACCTCGGCCCTGCTCGACGCCGAAATCGACGGTGACGTCCTCACCGACGACGAGATCATCGGATTCATGTTCCTCATGGTCGTCGCCGGTAACGAGACCACCACCAAACTCCTCGGCAACGCGCTGTATTGGGCCGGTCGCAATCCGGAGCAGTACGCCAAGGTCGCCGGCGATCAGGACCGGGTCTCGGACTGGGTCGAGGAGACCCTGCGCTACGACACCTCCAGCCAGATGGTCGCCCGGACCGCCACCGAGGATCTGGAATATCACGGCAAGGTGATCCCGGCCGGGTCCAAAGTGCTGCTGCTGATCGGTTCGGCGAACCGCGACGCCGACGTTTTCGACGACGGCGACGCCTACGACCTGGACCGTGCCGAAAAGGGCAATCTGGCCAGCTTCGGCGCGGGTGTGCACTTCTGCCTCGGTGCCCATCTGGCCCGGCTGGAGGCCACGGTCGCTCTGCGTGAATTCTCCTCGCGCGTCAAGTCCTATCGGGTGCTCGAGGACGGTATCGAGCGCGTGCACTCGAGCAATGTACGGGGCTTCGCCAAGCTCCCGATCTCCGTGGAGGTGCGGTAATGCCCCGGTTCGAACCCAACCCCGAGCAGCGGCCCACGATCGTGGCCGGCGCGTCGTCCGGTATCGGCGCGGCCACCGCGGTGGAACTGGCCGCCCAGGGGCATCCGGTCGCGCTCGGTGCGCGCCGGGTGGAGGTGCTGGAGGATCTGGCCGGCAAGATCCGCGCCGACGGTGGTACCGCGTTCGCGCACCGGCTCGATGTCACCGATCAGTCGTCGGTGGACGAATTCGTGGCCGCGGCCGAGGCTGCCATCGGACCGGCCGAGATCCTGGTCTCCGGCGCCGGCGATATCGAGTTCGGCCTCATTCAGGATATGGATCCCGCGGATTTCGCACATCAAGTGCAGATCCATCTGATCGGTGCGCATCGGATGGCGCATGCGGTGCTGCCCGGGATGCTGGAGCGCCGCCGCGGCGATGTCGTACTGATCAGCTCCGATTGCGCGCCCGCGCCGCGGCCGTGGAACGGCGCCTACAGCGCGGCCAAAGCCGGAGTCGAAGCGATGGTCGGGCAGCTGCGGATGGAGCTCGAGGGCACCGGTATCCGGGCCTCGCTCGTCCGGCCCGGCCCGACGGTGACCGGGATGGGGATGAACGCCGCGCCCGAGGTCGTGGGACCGCTGCTCGAATCGTGGCAGTCATGGGGTTTCGCGCGGCATCCGTACATGCTGCGCGCCGCCGATCTGGCCCGCGCGGTCTCGGCTGTGGTCGGTACCCCGCGCGGGGCACATCTGGTGCTCGTCGAGGTACAGCCGGAAGCCCCGCTGCGGCCGCTCCCGGAAGAGGGAAAGGATTCCTAGATGACAACCGCACTGCCCCCGGGTTTCGATTTCACCGACCCCGCCCTGTGGGCCGACCGCAGCCCGGTCGAGGAATTCGCGCTGCTGCGCCGGACGGCCCCGGTCTGGTGGAACGCCCAGACCGACGAGGCGTCGGGCGGTTTCAACGACGGCGGGTATTGGGTCGTCAGCACCCTGGAGGATGTCAAGGAGCTTTCCCGCAACCCGGAGTTGTACTCGTCGCAGCAGAAGGGTTCCATCGTCCGCCTGCCGGGGGACATCACGCCCGACCAGATGGCGCTGACCGAGGCGCTGCTGGTGAATATGGATCCGCCGAAGCATTCGAAGGTGCGCAGGATCGTCTCCAAGGGGTTCACTCCCCGTGCCGTGGAGGGGTTGCGTGATGCGCTCACCGAGCGGGCGCACAAGATCGTGCACGAGGCGAAGAAGGCCGGTGGCGGTGATTTCGTCACCCAGGTCGCGTGCGAACTGCCCCTGCAGGCGATCGCCGAACTGCTGGGGGTCCCGCAGGACGATCGGCGCAAGGTCTTCGACTGGTCGAACCAGATGCTCAACTACGACGACCCCGAATACGGCGACCCGACCGTGGCGTCGGCGGAGATCCTGGGCTACGCCTGGAATATGGCCGAGGAGCGGCGCTCGTGTCCGGCCGACGATATCGTCACGCAGCTGATCAACGCCGATGTCGACGGGGACGGGCTGGCCTCGGACGAATTCGGCTTCTTCGTCATCCTGCTCGCCGTCGCCGGTAACGAGACCACCCGCAATGCCATCACCCACGGGATGAAGGCATTCGTGGACAACCCCGAACAGTGGCGGCTCTATCAGGAGCAGCGCCCGCGGACCGCGCCGGACGAGATCGTGCGCTGGGCCACTCCGGTGACCGCGTTCCAGCGCACCGCCACGGAGGACCATGTCCTGGGCGGGCAGGAGATCAAGAAGGGGCAGCGCCTCGGATTGTTCTACAGCTCCGCCAATTTCGACGAGGCCGGCTTCGAGAACCCGTTCACCTTCGATATCCTGCGCGACCCCAATCCGCACGTCGGGTTCGGCGGTACCGGTACCCACTACTGTGTGGGCGCCAATCTGGCCCGCCTCGAAATCGACCTGATGTTCAACGCGATCGCCGACGCCATGCCCGACCTGAAATCTGTATCGGATCCGGTACGGTTGCGATCGGGGTGGATCAACGGAATCAAGAGTTGGCAGGTGCGCTACGAATGAACGTCCGAGATATTCCGGTGAACACACTGTCCGGTTCGGCCGCCACGCTGGGTGAGCTGGTGGGCGACCGGGTGGTGCTGCTGGTCAATGTCGCGTCGAAATGCGGGCTCACACCGCAGTACACCGGTTTGGTCGAATTGCAGAAGACCTACGGTGACCGCGGTTTCAGTGTGGTCGGATTCCCGTGCAACCAGTTCATGGGTCAGGAACCGGGCAGCGCCGAGGAGATCGAACAGTTCTGTTCGACCACCTACGGGGTGGATTTCCCGCTGCTCGAAAAGGCCGATGTGAACGGCGAGAACCGGCATCCGCTGTATCGGGAGGTTATCGATACCCCTGACGCCGAGGGCGCTGCCGGCGATGTGCAGTGGAACTTCGAGAAGTTCCTGATCGGCCGTGACGGAACAGTGGCGGGCCGCTTCCGCCCCACGACCGCACCGGATGCGGACACGCTGGTCGCGGCGATCGAGAATGCGCTGTAACCGATGCCGTAACGGCTTATGATCGAGGCCCGCTCGCCCCAGTGGTGAGCGGGCCTTTTTCACTTTCTACCTGCGAAAATGTCGTACCGCGAAGTAATCCGGGCGCATTCGGCGAAAACCGTACCGCCCCGGTCGAATCACCCATAACATGAACAGCTGTCTGGACATTATTCCGGTTAAGTTCGGCACGCCGGGGTGCCGAACGTCGCAAGGCAGGTGAGTGGTGGTACCCATACGCACCCAGTCCGATGGCCATACGACACTGCGCAAGATCTGGTCGGCCGTACAGTACAAACTGGCGGCGCTTGCCATGGTCACGGTGCTGGTACTCGTCGTAGTGGTCTCGCTGACGAGTTTCCTCGGGGGCTTCACCCCGGAAAAACACGTCGCTGTGGTGGTCCCGCGCAGTGGTCTGGTGATGGACCCCGATGCCAAGGTGAAATTCCGGGGCGCGGAAGTAGGCCGGGTCGGTTCGGTCGAACCCGAGAACGGGCAGGTGCGGATCGAACTCGATATGAACCCGAACCTGATGGGGCTCGTCCCGGGCAACGCGCTCGTGGATATCCGTTCCACCACCGTCTTCGGGGCCAAATACGTGAACTTCGTCGCGCCGCCCGAGCCCTGGGGTCGTCTGGAACCCGGTCAGGTGCTGCGCGGGGAATCGGTGACGGTCGAATTCAACACTCTGTTCGAACGGCTCACCGAAGTACTGAATATGGTCGAACCGGCCAAACTCAACGCCACCCTCACCGCACTGGGGACGGCCCTGCAAGGCCGCGGCGCGCAACTCGGTGATCTGCTGGTGAACGCGGACAAACTGCTGCGCGAGATCAACCCGACCATGCCCGCGCTGCGCCACGACTTCCAGTCCGCCGCGGCGGTCACCAACCTCTACGCGGACACGGCGCCCGATCTGCTGCGCACGGTGGACAACGCCACCGCCCTGAGCGGCACGCTCACCGATAACGAACAGAATTTCGACAACCTGCTGCTCGAAACGATCGGATTGGCCGATACCACCGGGTCGGTCCTGGCGGAGAACGAGCAGAACCTGGGCACCGCGCTGGATCTGCTCCGGCCCACCAGCGAACTCCTCAACAACTACAAACCGGCTCTGACCTGCGTTATCCGTGGGATCGCCAAGGCGATGCCGCTGGCCGAGGACCTGTTCGGCGGTCGCAACCCGGGCGCGTCCTTCAACGCGAGTTTCATGTACGGCGCCGAGGCGTACCAATACCCCAACGACCTGCCCAAGGTGAACGCGACGGGCGGGCCCCGCTGCGACGGAGTGGTGGACCGGGTGCCGGACAGCCACGCCGACTATGTGGTGACGGACACCTCGGAGGTGAACCCGTTCATCCCATCGACCCGGATCTACCAGAACCACCCGACGGTCTTCGAGGTGCTGTTCGGGGGTATGCCGGGTATGCGCTGATCAGGCCGGTTCGGCGGGGCTGCGACCCGCCGGGCGCTACCGGGCCGGGGTCAGGGACGGCGTTCGTCCTGCTGCGCGGGGTGCGGCCGGACGCACATCACGCCGCCGCACGGCTTCTCGGTGAGCCCCGCGGGGTTCGGGTGGACGGTGGGGCGGCGGTGCGCCGGGGCGCGTAGTTCATCGCATCGGCGTCCACGCGGGCCACGGGCGGTACGGTGCCGCCTCACCGGGCTACTCCGCGGCGCTGACCGGCGCGAACAGGATTGTGTGTGGGCCGGGACCGGGCGGGCGACGTCGGCTCGCAGGAGCCGTTGCGGACCACCGGGACTGTTTGTGTCTCGAAGGGCAGATCTGTCGGTGGCCGGTAGTGCATAGGTCATAGTGTCGCTCATCGTGGGTGGGGGCGGTGCGGCCGGGCTTGCCGGGGAGGCCGAGAACGAGGTGCGTGGGGGACGGACTCGGCCGTGGAGGTCAGGAGGTCGGGCTACGTGGGGAGGGGAGGTGGGGGTGGGGTGATGGGTGGTGTGTTCGGGCCCTGGGTGGGTTGTGAAGGTGAGGAGCGGGCCTGCTCGTGAAGGTGAGGAGCGGGCCTGCTCGTGAAGGTGAGGAGCGGGCCTGCTCGTGAAGGTTCTGTGTTTTTGGCGCCGCCTGCGGCGTCGCGGGTTCGGGGCCCCCTTGGTCTCGTTCTTCACTCCCGGCGCTCAGTCGCTGCGC